>NZ_FRBC01000014.1 GCF_900142515.1 Pseudoselenomonas ruminantium
CTGTAAGGTGCAAGCACATCGATGTTCTTGTTACAGGAGAACCGAGTTCGTGTCAATTGCCAAAATCGTGACAGGGGGCGAACGGGGGAGTGCTTTTTCTGTGGGAGCGACCGTCTGAGCACAGCGAAGACCGGCCCGACGTAGGCAGCAGCTAAAGAGCACGCTGAAAGACGCGCCGCTGGCCTGCCCGGCGCAATCCAGCTAAACAACTCTAACCTTACAGGGAGGGTCGTTTAGCGGAAACAGAAAAAGCACTCCCCCGTGAACCCCTGCTGCGTATGAACGGGATACCTTCAGCACGAACTAAACTACAAACTGTAATTTATAAAAACCCGCTGGCACTTTTCACCAACGGGTTTTACGGTCAGGGAATATTCCACCTTCCCCAATACACACAATCTTTATTTATGTTCATGCCTTGCGCATTCGCTATCTTCACCGCGCAGGATGTCGATACCGTGCTTGAGCGGCGGCAGGATGAATCCCAGGCATTCCTCCACGGCTTTTTTGCTGCCAGGCAGGTTCACGATCAGGCTGCGGCGGCAGATGCCGGCCTGGGCACGGCTGAGCATAGCTCTATCCGTTATTTTGAGCGACAAGGCCCGCATGGCTTCGGGAATCCCCGGCGCCAATCTTTCGCAGACAGCCAGTGTCGCCTCCGGCGTAATGTCCCGAGGCGAAAAACCCGTACCGCCAGTGGTGGCAATCAGGGCAATGCCTTTGGCCGTCAGTTCCTGCATCTTCGCTTCCAGCAGGGGCTGCTCATCAGGAAGAATGGTCTTTTCCACCACCGTATAGCCCGCAGCCGTGAGCATTTCGGCCACCTTCGCACCGCTCTCATCCACGCGTTCCCCGCAGCTGCCCTTGTCGCTGGCCGTGATGACAGCCGCTTCCAAAGGCAGTTTCTCCCCGGGCTGCAGGATTTCCAGTTCATCCCCCACTTTGACCTCGCCGCCGTGGAGGACCCGGCCAAAGATGCCTTCCCGAGGCATGATGCAATCGCCGACCTGTTCGCGGATAGCACAGCCCTTATGGCATTCCTTGCCAATCTGGGTAATCTCAAAATAAGCCTCGCCGGCTTTCAGCCGCGTGCCCACAGGCAGTTCCTTGAAGCGGAAGCCCTCAGCTACGATATTTTCCCCGAAAGCACCGAACTCCACCTTGACACCGAGCTTGCGGAAATCCTCGATTTCCTGCAAGCCCAGGAAACTGACCTGCCGGTGCCACTTGCCCGCATGGGCATCACCCTTGATGCCCCATTCCGTTTCAAAAACAACTTTATCCACCTGCGTCTTGAGCGTGCCCTTCTTCTCGCTGGTACACAGTGCATGAATCTTGCCCATCAAAACTTAGCCTCCCACCTGATACATGGCGCGGCTGTCCCGCGCAGTATTCTCTCGATCCGTAAATAAGTGCTCTGCGGGCTTGCGGTAGATCGCCTGCCGCAGAGCCAATTTCAAATTCTCATCGCTGATGCCATTCCTCAGAAGCGCCCGCAAATCCAGCCCCGTCTTCTGGTTCAGGCAAAGCTTCAAAAAGCCTTCCGCCGTGAGCCGCACCCGGTTGCAGGTTGCACAGAACTTATGTTCCATGGCATCGATAAAGCCCACCTGCCCCTTGAAACCAGGGACTTTATAATACTCGGCAGGCCCCTGCAGCCGGTCTATCTTCCGCCCTACAGGATGCAGTGATCCATAGGCTTTGGTCAGCCGCGCCCGTACTTCGTCCATGGGCACACCTTCATAGCCTACTTCATAAGCACAGCCAATCGGCATCAGCTCGATAAAGCGCACCTTGACTGAATAATCCTTCGCCAGTGCGGCCAATGCGGGGATTTCCTCATCATTGACCTCATAGATGGGCACGCAGTTGAACTTGATATCCGTCATGCCCAGAGACAACATCTGTTCCAGCCCGGCCTGCACCCGCTCGAACAGCGGACGGCGGGTAATCTGGGCAAAGGTCTCCGGTCTTAACGTATCAAGGCTGATATTCAGGCCTGTCAGCCCGGCTTGCAACAAGTCAGCCCCCATTTCCGGCAGCAGTACGCCATTAGTGGTCAGCACCACCTGCTCGATACCGGGCACCTGCCGGATTTGGCGAATCAAATCCGTGATGCCCCGCCTGACCAATGGCTCCCCACCGGTCAGGCGCACTTTTTTCACGCCCAAAGCCGCCAGTCCCCGCACCACACGCAGGATTTCAGCAAAGTTCAGGATATCTGCATGGCACAGCTTGGTCACGCCTTCCTCCGGCATGCAATAGCGGCAGCGCAGATTGCAGCGGTCGGTCAGGGAAATGCGCACATATTCGATTTTCCGTTCGTATTGGTCCAGCATAAAATCCAATCCTTCATTTCACGCGATATAAGCGGACAATGTCCACTTCCGTCTCCTTGGCCAGTTTCCCCGTGCCTGCGGGAATATCCACAAAGGCATTGCAGCCCACCACGGAAAAGAGACTTCCCGAAGCATGCTGCTCGGGCAAGCGCACCTTGCCATTTTCATGATAAGCGCGAATAAAGCGCCGCCCGCGGCTTTCCTTGGGAAAGGCATCCGTCAGCACGGCCTGCATGCGTTCCGGCAAGATTTTCTCATTGCCGCTGATATGGGCCAGCACCGGCACTGCAATCAGCTCGAAGGTCGCATAGGCCGCAAAGGGATTACCCGACAAAGCGATGCCCAAAGTCTCACCCATGGTATACGCCAGCGCCGGACCGCCGGGTTTCATGGATACCCGCCAGAACAGGCGATTCCCCACCTGTTCCACCACGCCGTGCATGATGTCCTTCTTGCCTACGGACACGCCGCCGGTCGTCAGGAATACATCCACCCTGTCCTTGTAGCCAGCAATGATCTTGGCCGCCTCATCCACCTCATCAGGCAGGATGCCCACGATTTCCGGCTTGAAGCCCAATTCCTGCAAGCGGCTGGCCAGCAGATAGAGATTGCTGTTATAGATCTTTCCGGGCGCCAGCGGCTGGCCAGGCTGCAACAGTTCATCCCCGGTGCTCGCAATAGCGACCCGCACATTGCACAAAACTTTTACCGTTGCAAAGCCCATGCTTGCCAATACGCCAATATGGGCCGCCGTCAGCTTCGTGCCCTTCTTCGCCAGCTTCGTGCCCTGCTTGATATCTTCCCCGGCATAGCAATAATTCGTGTACGGTGCGATGCTGAAGGGCACCGTCAGCGTGTCCCCCTCGGCCTTGACATCTTCCTGCCGCACCACGCAGTTGCAGCCCTTCGGGATAGCTCCGCCGGTCATGATGCGCAGGGCAGAGCCTTCCGGCACAGGCTGGTCAAAGAAATCCCCCGCACATTCCTCGCCAATTATCTGGAACATTGCGGGATTTGCCGCATCATGGCCTTGCGTACGCTCTGCGGCAAAGGTATAGCCATCCAGCGGGGAGCGGTCAAAGGGCGGATTGTCAAAAGCGGCCACATAGTCCTCGGCCAGAATCTTCCCCAAGGCGGAAAGCAGGGGCACTTCCTCCACCGCCGTTACCCTATGGCAATGTTCTTTCAGCAGCTCTACGGCTTTTTCCAACGATAAGTCCTGCATGATTCTCACTCCCTCACTCAATGCTGGAACCCGCAGACGGGATAATGGCAGACCTTGCAGTTCATGCAGAGGCCGCCGATACCGAAATTGCGGATTTCCTTGCGCGTCAGTCTCTCACCCGTAATCACCCGCGGCAGAATCAAATCAAAGATTGTCCGGCCCGCATACATCACACAGCCCGGCAGACCCATGACGGGAATCTCCCGGCCATCTTTCTGCACATAGCCCAACAGGAACATCGCGCCCGGAAGCGTCGGCGCCCCATAAGTGATGATTTCCGCCCCCGCATCGCGGATGGCCGCGGGCGTCCTGTCATCGGGGTCCACGCTCATGCCGCCAGTGCAGATGACCATATCCATCCCCAGGTCAATCAGTTCTTCAATGTGTTTCTGCGTATGCTCCGCCACATCATCGGACAGGCGGTGCTCGTCGATTTTAAGCCCAAAAGCCTTGAGCTTTCCCGCAATCACCGGCGTAAAGGTATCCTCGATGCGTCCCAGGAAAACCTCCGTGCCTGTAGTGACCACACCGACCTTGAGATTCTGCTGATAAGGTCTCAGGCGCAGCAGGGGCGTACCTCCGGCCACCTTTTTGACCTGCTCCATCTTATCCTTCTTGATGACCAGTGGAATCACCCGCATGCCCGCCAGTTTCTGCCCGGCCTTGACCGGCATGTTCTGGGGCAGGGTAGCGATTGTCACATCATCGAGCTCATTGACGGCATCAAATCTTGACTCGTCCACCTGAAAAACGCCGTCCACCGTGGCGGTCAGTTCAATCTTGCCCTCCTTTGGCGCCGAAGCCGTCATGTATTCATTCTGGCAAAGCTGCCGCAGGATTTCTGCCGCATCATTCTCATGGAGCACGGTATCATCATTTTCCCAGACAAAGATATGGTCCTTGCCCATGGACAGAAGCACCGGCACATCCTCTTCCTGTATCACATGCCCCTTGCGGAAGCGGGCATCCTTGGTCACTCCCTTGATGATCTGCGTCAGATCATGGCAGAGAATCTGCCCCACGGCTTCTTCGGTACGCATTTCCTTCATCGTATACGCTCCCCCAACTAAAAAAAGACTATCCTCTCCATACGAAAAGAATAGTCTTCGCCTAATACTCATTCAGAACGAAATACCCCTTTTCAAAATGGAAGGTCCTGCCGTTTCCCGCAGGGCCCCGGCGCAATATCATAGCTTTGTGCATCGCCTTAGATATTTTTGCTCGGAGTTTTATTTGTTTGCTCTTATTAAGTATTATACACTATTTTATTCATTTATGCTTGTGATTTTTATCACTTCTTCTGCCCATAATACGCATTCGGTCCATGCTTGCGCAGGAAGTGCTTATCCATCAGCACCTGTGGCATCGCATCGCGGTCACCCGTCAGCATCTGCGTATGGAAAGCCATCATCGCCACTTCCTCCAACACCACAGCATTATGTACGGCATTGAACGGATCTGTTCCCCAAGTGAACGGGCCATGATTCTTCACAAGAGCCGCCGGCACATAATCCGGATTGATCCCATGCTTTTCAAAGCGCTCCACAATCACTACACCCGTATTATATTCATAAGCATCCTTGATTTCTTCCGGCGTCATATCCCGCGTGCAAGGAATTTCCCCATAAAAATAATCCGCCTGCGTTGTACCATAAGGACGTATCCCCTGGCCAGCCTGTGCAAACGTTGTTGCCCAACGGGAATGCGTATGCACTACGCCACCAATGTTCTTGAACTTCTGATAGAGCAGCCGATGCGTTTCCGTATCCGAAGAAGGATTTAGATCCCCTTCCACCTTATTGCCATCCAAATCCACCACTACCATATCCGACGGCTTCATCACATCATAATCCACTCCGGACGGTTTGATGACAAAAAGCCCCTTCTCCCGGTCAATCCCGGACACATTTCCCCAGGTAAAGGTAATCAGATGATGCTTCGGCAAAAGCATATTCGCTTCATAGACTTTTTCTTTCAGTTCTTCTAACATAAATTCCCCTCCACAAAGCTGTGCCACGCACAAGTTTTTTACAGATTATTATTTTTTCCCTTTACTTACACTCATATCATACAACAACTATACTCACATTTCAATAGGTTTAGAAAATTTTGTGCTCGAACACATATTGAACGAGAGCAGACCACTAATCCCCCCACAGACCGTGCAAAACAGCAAAAATACTGCCCGAGAACCGGTGCTATCTCCACACCAGTCCCCCGGCCAGCCCCTATAACACTAACCTGCTCAGCAAAGCCCCTGATCGATAAATGATTGGATCGTCTTCATGACACCATGTTCCGCATTGCTTGGCGCTACAAAACGTGCGGCCTCCTTCAGCGGCGGATACGCATTCTCCATGGCGTAACTATAATGCACGGCCCCCATCATTTCCAAATCATTCATATAATCGCCAAAAGCTGCACATTCTTCAGGCTGCAACCCCAACCGCTTCTGCAACTCCCGGACTGCCATGCCCTTATTGGCACCTTTATTGGTCACATCGACCCAATAAGCGCTGGCCAGCACGACCTGCATGGAATCATAATAAGGCGCAAACAAGGGAAAAATCTTCTCCGCCGCATCAGCATTTGGCGTAAAGAAGGAAATCTTGATCGGCTCATCCACGATTGCATCAAAGCTATCCACAACCTCCACCGACCGGAAATATTTCATCAATTCTTCCATTTGCGGTTCCGGATTCTTACCTTTGAGCAAATATACCGTATCCTTGCCGCAAAACACATTATAGATACCATCGATCTCATTGACACTGTTAAAAATCTCTTTCGCCTTCTGACGCTCAATGATATCCGAAAACAACTCTTTTCCCTGATGACGAACAATCGTGCCATTATCGCTGACAAAGACGAATTGGTCTTCATACTCCTTGAAAGTCTTCAGCAAGGAGTAATACTGACGCCCGCTGGCCGGCGCAAACATCACGCCCCGCGTCCGCAGCTCTTCCATGATTGCCGGGAATTCTACAGGCAGCTGCCCATTTTCGTCCAACAAAGTACCATCCATATCGGAAAAAATCAACTTAATCATAAATACCCTTTCATCCTCTAAAAATTTTGCAGCAAAAAAGGCTCCGCAATGCGAAGCCATGAATCTCAATGGAGCTGATTATAGGATTCGAACCTACGACCTGCTCATTACGAATGAGCTGCTCTACCAACTGAGCTAAATCAGCAATATATGGAGCTGATTATAGGATTCGAACCTACGACCTGCTCATTACGAATGAGCTGCTCTACCAACTGAGCTAAATCAGCATCATCACGTCTCTGCGTGACTGACATCATATATTATAGGCGATAGCGCTAATCCTGTCAACACCTTTTTTAAAATCTTTTCAAACCAAACCAGCCATCCTTGTCATTCCAAAAAACCTGTGCCCGCCAGTCCATATTCCCGCGGCCATTATAGCTGGTTATCACAATCTGCTTATTCTCGATCGTCGACTTGATCTGATGCCACCTGTCTGTACGGAAACCGAGATTGGCAAAACTGTTCCAGGACACATAGGTCGTCCACACACCGCTGCTATGCTTGCCCACCAGCCAGTAGCCACAGCTCTTGCCCTCGCGGGTAGCCTCAATCTCATACAGGCGCATTTCCGGCTCTGCTGTCTCCACAGCCCGCACACTAAAATCCACGCCAGTATAGATCCCATCAAAACTGTTGAAGGACAGATAATCCTGTGTTCCATCCGTGCTCATCATGCGCAGCACCTTGCCATCCGACACAAACTTTACCTTTTCCCCTGCTTTATCCGTGGCCGTAACCGTCTTTGTACCAATGGTCATAGACTGGCTCACACCAGTAATATTCATGGCACTGGCTACAGAACCACCACTCACCATTGCCGAAGCCAACAACGCACAGGCCAGGGCCTTTCCAAATCGATTCATAAAACGAACACTCCTTCTGCAATCACCTTCTTGTAAATATTCTGTATGTCTTGCAAAATTCCTGCTATATCAACAAAAAATCATTCCTGCTGTGCAATCTTCCCCGCCAAATAAAGGTCAATTCCGGCAATGAACTACAATATATCCCATCCTGTCCATCCCGCAAAGAAAAATTTAAGTTTCAACCAGATTATCCGATATACTGAATAGGATGGATGTACAATTCACGGAAGGATGTGTAAACAATGGATATGAGCATTGGCGCAACGAGCGGCTACAACTCTCCCTATAACCGCAACACGAGCTACGGAAATTATGGAAATTACAACGATTCCCAATCCCCTTACAACACAAACGCCCCAACCGATGAAACCGAAACCGATGATATAGACGGGAAAAAATCCAGTCCCGGCGAATGCCAGACCTGCAAGAACCGCAAATACCAGGACGGCTCTGATGAAATGGTCTCCTTCAAAGCCGCTGGACATATCGACCCGAACAATGCCGCATCCGTCGTCATGAGCCACGAACAGGAACACGTTTCCAACGCCTACCAAAAGGCCGATGCCGGCAACGGCGAAGTAGTGCGAGCCAACGTCCGCCTCAAGACCGATGTCTGCCCCGAATGCGGCCGCACCTACATCTCCGGCGGTGAAACCACTACCCAGATCCGCTACGTCAACGAAACCAATCCCTACCAAAAAGACCTCAAAGAATCCGATAAAAGCAAATACCAAGGTGCCAATGTGGACATTGACGCAGGTTAAAAAAAGCAGGAGAATCCGCCAACCAGATTCTCCTGCTTTTTTATTGCACGATTTCTTTGGACCAATACGCCCCTATCCGAGCAATAAATTTCAACGTCTCCAGATGCATCTCCCGTGGAAAAGCCGTCAGCACCGGTGCCGTCTCAAAATTCAGTACGCCCCTGTATTTTATATTCCGCAAGCCCCGCAGAAATCCTGCCCAGTCCGTAGAGGAAGTATTCTCCCGCGTGCGGGCAAAAGTATAGGGTACCTGATGCAAATCCGTTATGCCATCATTGTCATGAATATGCAAGACCTTCAGCCCCGGCCCTAAAGTGGTAATGAACTCCTCCATGTCCAGCCCCACCAGGTTCGCATGCCCGGTATCAAAACAGAACCCCAGCACCTCGGCACCATACTGTTCATTTATCCGCTCAATCCGCTCCGCAGCCTTGCGGGCATTGCAGCAGGGCCCTTCCACCATATGTCCCCCCAGGCTGGTATAGAGATTCTCCACACATAAGGTAATGCCCATCTCCTTTGCCATAGGGGCCAGATAATGAATGAACTTCTCCGTCTGCGCCCATTCCAAATCCTCCCGCCCCAGCTCCCGGGCCAGCTTGAACCCGTGGATGACAATATAGTGGCAGCCAAGATAAGCACACAGTTCCATGCTCTTCGGTGCCATCTTCTGCCACAGATATTCATTAACCTCTCGTGTCCCGGAAGGCACATAGATGGGATAAGGCATATGCATCTGATGTATCCGTATCCCCGCTTTCTGCGCCCCGGCCTTATGAGGAGCAAAGAACGATTCCAATTCCGCTATGCTGGCATCAAAAAAACGGTTGAGCCGGTTCTCGTAAATATCCGTATTCAGCAGATATCCATTCAGACTGAAGTCTACACAGGCAAAACCTGCCTCCCGCAGCATTTCAAACCCCGCCTGCGGATTTTCATCGGACACCGCCTCTTTGGTCTGCACTCCAATTTCCAGCATATTCACGCCCCCTCTCCCAGCAAAGTCCCGGCGTACAGCGAGGACAAACACTCATCATTGAAAAATTCAATCGGGTTCTTCACCCCCATATCCCGCAGCTGTGCCTCGATCTCCCGATAATAAATATTGCAGATGAAAATCGCGCAATCTGGCGGCAAGGACAGCAAATCCTTTGGATCATGTACCACCAACCCCGCCACAGAACTCCCCCAAAGCCGGGAATTATTGTCACAGGTGAATAAGGGCGGATATTCTTTGCCATAATTGCTCATATAATTACGGCACATCCGCCCTGCCCCGAATAAAACCCGCTTAGGATAGCTGGCCACTGTTTTTTCCATCTCAATCTGCCAGAGAATGTACTGCAGAACCGCTTGTGCCATTTCCATAAGCTTAGGCCTGAGCAGCGGCGGGAACGCCGCCGCCGTATCCCGCATATCGAGCACCAGCAAGCCATCAAAGGAAATCTCCCGCAAACTGCGGATGAGATTCAGCCAATCCGTCTCACAGGCCCCTTTGCTGGCACCGGTAAAAGGCAGCAGCTCCCGATCTCCCGTAGCATCGCTGTCACAGAGAATGACCGCCTTCAGCCTCCCGGACAGGGCATGTAGCAAATCATAAACATTCAGGCCGCAAGCACCACTGGCACCCATATGCAGGCAAAAACCAAAACGCTCCTCCCCGGCAAAGGCATTCAAACCATCAATAAAATCCACCGTCTCCTCAGCCGACGTAAAACGCCCTCTCACTAAATGGCCATTGATGCTCCGAGCCTGATTTTCCAACAAAATCACAACCTGCGCCTCCCGGGCCAGCGGAATCAGCCCCTGATAAAACTCGCGGTTCACCTCTATTAACTTATCCGTAGGCATTTCCGCCATAAAGGGACGCAAAACCAAATACCGGCTGCCCGCTACCTGGCAAAACCTGAGGCTGCGTTCCGCAAAATCCTGATAAACCGCCAGCGAAGGCCAATCAGCTGCCCGATAGCCAAAATGCGGGGCATAGGCCAAAGGCAGGCCAAGCTTTTTCTGCTGAAATTTGGAAAGAAAGGTCTCCGCCGCCTGCCATCTTCCTGCCAGCCAGTTTTCCTCAGCCCCGTTGCGCCGAAATTCCTTAACCGGAAATAACAGCGCGATATCCAGCATGGCCTGTTCAAAAGCAGAACCTGCGATATCCAGTACTCCCTGCCCTGGATATTCCCACGCCGACAGCCCCGCCGGTGCACATAAGATTTCCATCGCCTACTCCTTCCTGGCCAGCCGCTGATTGATCACGGCCTTCAACTTGGTCGAACTGGTCTGCTCCGTATAGGGGAAAAACACCATCGTAGAACCATGCTTTTCCAAAAAATCCTTTTCACTAAGCCAGTACGGATCATTTTCATAATCACTGCCAGAAAACTGCACATCAAAATGGTACAGATTCCAAGCTTCCCGCGTCCCTGCATAAGTCAGGGGAATCTCATGAGCCTCATCCACATATTGGCAGGCCCGCACCAATTCCACCCGCTCATTGAAGGGGATAAAGGGATCAACCCCTTTGTTCTTGCGCACCCCTTCATCGGACACTACGCCTACAATCAGATAATCACACTGCTCCTTGGCTCGCCGGAACATATTGAGATGACCAATATGATACAAATCGAAGACCCCGGCAATATAGCCGATATGATATTTTTTAGCCTTGGAATCCTTTTTCCCCTCCCCGGATATTGCCACGGTATTCGGCACCACAACCTGCCGAGGTTTCCGCGGATAACTGCGCTGAGGATCAAAAATGCCATAATCCTCAATCCCCATTTCCCGCAGCTGACGAACCACTGACTGATAGCCTTTGATGCAAATCAGCACTTTGAAGCTGCCAGGCTCCCACTGCCGCAACTCGTCCGGAGAGACGATGGGAATGCCCCGCAAATCTTTCCCCCAACGTGATTTTTGATTATCTACCACCATTGACACTGGATGTTCGCGGCCAAAGCCATCCATAAACTGTTGCGCCCATAGCCCCGAGCCAAAGATCACCAGTTTTTTATCCTCCAGCCCCGCAAAAATATCCACAAACAGCCGCTGATATTCCTCCTCGGGATAATTGATCCTCTGCCGATTGGCATAGACCTGCCGCAAATCCCGCTGATGAGGCGCATACACATCATGAAGCTTGCCCAGATTGCGCAAGTCATTCAGAAACTCATCCGACATCCTCAACCAACGGCCTAAATACTTTGTCAGCCCATAGCGATCGTACATTACCTCTATCGGCAATAACCGTTGCATCTCCTTGTCGCTGCCATAAGTAATCCCCACCATCCTGGTCAACAAGACATTGGCAGGATAATTATCAATAGCAAACTCCTGATCGAAGAACATAAACTCCCCATCGGCAAAAAAAGAATTCAACGGCACCATATCAAAATAGCCCTTTTTCAAGAGCACACCTTCCCCATCCCCAGCATCCTCCCGCACATGCTCAGAAGAACGCAAGATAAGCTCCGCAAAATGATCCATGGCCCGCAGGAACTGCTCCTGGTCCCGTTTCAATAACTCCCGCAGATAAAAAGTTCCCACCTGTGCCGTTACAAAAGGCATCTCCAGACGTCCAGCCATAAACTGCGAAGGCACTACCTTGATACCTTGGGCAGACAACGCCTCCATATTGGCCTGTACTGCTCGCAGACGCTCTTCTCCCGCCACCGACAAAGGCTTTTTCTCCACCAAATTTTCCGCGTGTATTATTGTATATAAACCATATTTCGGCCCCCGCTCCGCCGAACAAGTCACATGCTCCACATCCGACAACCGGCCATCCAGCGAACACTCCACCAGATAAGCATTGGCCATGGCATGAAACATCCCATTCTCCAGAAGCATCGGATAGAGATTTTCCTCCTCCAAAAAAACTGACTCCGGATGATTGTAGAACGGAAACACTCGCCCCGTCAGATCCTCATTGGGCAGGAAATCCTCCTCAAACAAAAACGCCGGATGCTCCAGATCCGGTAACACCGAATAAAACCGCATAGCCGTAAAACCAGCAGCCTGCATCCATCGCCGCATCCTACCGCTGCCATACATACGCCCTCGGAAAACATCCTCCCGCTTCCCGTAGGCCAGGCGATACCCCTCCAGCCCAGCAAAGGACTGTTCCGTATAAGGGTCTCTGTCCCCACAAAAATACCGCAGCCCGAAAGGATTATTCATAGCCAGAAGCATGCGTCCCTGCGGTACTAAATAACGGGGCAAAGCCACCAATACCGCTCCCGGCTCAGCCAATCGCTCAAACCCACAATCCGCCAGCAACAAATCAAAACCAGTCTCCTGAAACTGCCCATTCACTATCTGCTCCCAGCTGACACAGGTTACCGTAACACCATCCGGCCAACAAAACGCCTGTCCCTCTCCCACAAAGAGAATACGCCTGCATCCTGCCATATCATACCAAGCATACAAACTGCGCTTAATCTCATTATATAGGTCCATAGCTCCCACCTTGCTTCCCACGTATCAAAAATAATACTCAATTGATAAAATACTTCTATTTTCTCCGCCAAAATCCTGCCAAACAAAGCTGGGAACTCATTACATCTTTCATATTATATCTTATAAATATGTTTATTTTATTGATTTTATCAGTTATAAATGATAAAATCATATATAACAACCAATAATAAAAGTATATCTAAAAGGATGGTGTTTTTATGATACGTCGTGACTTATACCTGAAAAAAATACGTCCATTCATGAATAAAGAGCTAATAAAGGTCATAACTGGTATCCGACGTTGCGGAAAATCGGTTATGTTGGAAATCATCCAAAAAGAACTGCTAAAAAACGGTGTGGCCACCGAGGCCATACTTACCTACAATTTTGAATCCTTAACTTTAGCTCCACTCTGTACTGCCCAAGCCCTGCATCGAGATGTGATGGAAAAATCTAAAGCTATATCTGGGAAGGTCTATCTCTTCTTTGATGAAGTGCAGGAAGTCAAAGATTGGGAAAAGGCTATCAACTCCTTTCGGGTAGATCTTGATTGCGATATATACATAACTGGCTCAAACTCAAAACTCCTGTCTGGAGAACTTGCCTCCTATCTGGCAGGACGCTATGTGGAATTTGTTATGTATCCGCTATCATTCCGAGAATTTTTCGACATAATCCATGAGCAACAACCTAACCTAAACACTGCTGCCTGCTTTCAACAGTATATGATTTATGGCGGCATGCCTTATCTTTGGAACCTCCAGTATCAAGATGAACCTGTCAAGCAGTATCTTTACGATCTATACAATGCCATAGAACTAAAGGACATTATCCGCAGGAAAAAATTCCGCGACGTAGACCTATTGGAACGTATTCTTGCCTATGTTACAGCCAATATCGGCAATACTTTCTCTGCCACCACAATCTCTAAGTATCTGAAAAGCGAAGGCCGCAAAGTAGCACCAGAAACCATCTTGAACTATCTCCACGCTGGAAATGAGGCCTTCCTGTTCTATCCCGTGAAGCGGCAGGACATTGCCGGCAAGAAAATCCTCAGCGTACAGGAAAAATACTATCTGGCTGATCATGGCATCCGCGAAGCCGTCATTGGCGGTAATCTAAAGGATATTAACCTCATCCTGGAAAATATCATCTTTTTAGAGCTAAAGCGCCGGGGTTATAAAGTAACCGTAGGCAAATACGCCGACAAAGAAATCGATTTCATCGCCCAGCGCCAATCTGAACGAATCTACATACAGGTCTGCTACCTTTTGGCTACACCAGAAACTGCTGAACGTGAATTTGGCGTATATCGCAATATTCGTGACAACTACCCCAAATATGTGCTTTCCATGGACGAATTTGACATGAGCCAAGATGGCATCATCCACCAGAACATCAGAGATTTCCTTTTACAGGAGACTTGATACGTAGACCATTTCTTGGTGGCTTCAAATGTTGTCAGGTACAGGGCTTTCAGCAATGCCTGCGAGCTGGGAAAAACGTAAGCGATAAACCATCCGGTGTTATCAATAGCTGAAACGAGCCTGACCATCTATACCTTGGTCAGGCTCATCTTTATTTGCAGTTCTGCTGAACTTCTTTGCTCCAGGGAAGAAAATCTTCCAGCAGTTCAGGATGTATCTTAAAATTTATATTGGGCAGTTTTTCAAACAGATAGGTCAGATAGCGGAATGACTCAAGGCCGTTAGCCTTGCTCGTTTCTACAATGCTATACACGGCAGCGCTGGCGGCTGCCCCTTTGGGCGATGCGCTGAACAACCAGTTCTTGCGGCCAATAGTAAAGTTACGGATGGCGCGTTCGCAAATATTGTTGGATAAAGCAATATTACCGTCCTGCAGAAATACGCTGAGTCCTTTTCTGTGGTTGAGGGCATAGTTTACTGCCTTGCCCAGTGCAGATTTTGGCAAGGTTTTGGGCTGGATTCCTTCCAGCCACTTGAAGAAAGCCTCCAGCTTGTCTTTTTCCAGCCGCAGACGCTCGGACTGCCGTTCTTCGGCAGTCTTATGGGAAAGATCCTTATCCAATGCAAATATTTCGTTGATTTTCCGGATAGCCTGCCCGCTTATGGATTCGGCTGCTTCTTCCTGAGAAATTCCTGCCGGAATGGCATCTACAAAGTAGCGGCGGGCATGCACCCAACAGAGGGCGTGTTTCTTACAGGAAATCTGCTCATAACCGGCATAGCCGTCTGTCTGCAGGATACCCTCATATCCCTCAAGGAACTTTCCGGCAAAGCCGCCGTTCCGGCCGGGATGGTATTCGTAAATCCGGAGCTGCCGTCCGTCCTGCACGAACTCGCCATTGGTATACACCCACATGTAAGACCTGGTCTTATTCTTCCGTCCTTTTTCATTCAGTACCTGAACGGGCGTTTCATCTGCATGGATTACCGGCTGTTTCAAGAGTTCTGCATGCATGCAATCTACCAGTGGCATAAGCCAATCTTCTGCTGACCGGATTACCCAGTTGGCCAGTGTGGCCCGGGAAAGGGCTATTCCAATGGATTTCCATTCCTGTTCCTGACGGTAAAGGGGCATGGAAAACTGGTATTTGTTCTTTTTTCCGGCATTCCAGGCATTGGAAGGATTCCCGGTAGAAGTCAATGACTTTTACTGTATCAGGAATGAACTGCACCTCCGTACGGATTTTCTCCCGGCCCATGGATGTGAGCTGTGTCCCGCAACGTTTGCAGATACGCTCATCTTCCGGCAGGGTGATTACGCGTTCTTCATGCGGCATATCTTTCAGAATCTGCTCCAGATGGCCTTTCTGCTTCTTGCGCCGCTGATGCGCCGGGACTTCTATGACCGGCTCTGGGGCACTACCTTTTGCCTCGACCTCAGCTTCGTCGAAAAGATTGATCTCTTCGAGCTCGCCAAGAATCTTTTTGGTTTTCTCCGTGCGTGAGCCAAAAGCCATTTTCTTCAATTGAGCAATCTGTTCCTTGAGACAGTCTATTTCATAGCGGAGGTTTTCCTTCTCCAAGGTCAGTGAATCTATGCGGTTTTGCATTTCTTGTTCGCGGATGTCTGTCATGGAAAACCTCCTGATGACAGACGGCTATGCCGGTTATGAGCAGATTCCCTGCAAGGAACATGCTCTCTGCTGGGTGCATGCCCGCCGCTACTTCGTGGATGCTATTCCGGCAGGAATTTCGCAGGAAGAAGCAGGCGAATCCATAAGTGGACAGGCTATCCGGAAAATCAATGAGCTGTTTGCCTTGGATAAAGAGCTTTCCCATAAGTCTGCTGAAGAACGGCAGGCAGAGCGTCTGCGGCTTGAAAAAGACAAGCTGGAGGCTTTCTTCGTGTGGCTGGAAAGGATCAAGCCCAAGACTTTGCCAAAATCTGCACTGGGCAAGGCTGTAAACTATGCGCTCAACCACAGAAAAGGACTCAGTGTATTTCTGCAGGACGGTAATATTGCTTTATCCAACAATATTTGCGAACGCACCATCCGTAACTTTACTATTGGCCGCAAGAACTGGTTGTTCAGCGCATCGCCCAAAGGGGCAACCGCCAGCGCTGCCGTTTACAGCATTGTAGAAACGAGCAAAGCTAACGGGTTAGAGCCATTCCTTTATCTGACCTATCTATTTGAAAAATTGCCCAATATAAATTTTAAGATACATCCTGAACTGCTGGAAGATTTCCTTCCCTGGAGCAAAGAAGTTCAGCAGAACTGCAAATAAAGATGAGCCTGACCATCTATATCGTGGTCAGGCTCGTTTCAGCTATCGATAACACCGGATGGTTTATCGCTTACTGAAAATCGTCTTTGTTTCTTTCGCTTTTTGATTTTTAACTTTCCCTTTATGTCATTGAAAAAAATTGCAGTAAATAAATCTACATAAGATTTTTCTTTTTCAGGAACTTTACTGTATATTCTCTAATTAAATCGTCTTTTCTTAATCTATATTCTTTTAATAGTTTATCAATTTCCGTTGGAAACAGACTGATGCCACTTTGGCATAATGCAGAATAAAAATCTCGTACATTTTTCCTTAATTTTTCTAATTCATTCTCTGTTACCACAACCATTTTTTCATGCGGTGAGGCAGCATCATCTATTATCTTGGATGGATGTATGATAATTGGCCAACCAGTATTGTATTTTGAGTAATTCTCCCTGAACCAATTTACAGATCCTGATAATTGATTGCAATAATCTTTCGTTATAAAATCAACTTTCGACTCAGATTTGCATTCTATAATAAAATACGTATCAGCATCTATAGCCCATAAGTTATCTGGTCCATATCCTCCTGTACACTTATCAGGCCTAGAACACGTAAAGCCTAATGCTTCTCCTACAGAATTACATGACATCTCAAATTTTTCATATTCACTGCCAATATATAAATTAGAAAGTATTCCATCTATCTCTATTAACAGTTCATTAGGCGACAGTTTACATGAGTCTAAATATTTTTTTATCATTTGCGCTTGTGATATATTGTTTATTGTCTTATCATATTGTATTCCACCAATAGGATTTAAAATCGCTCCACTAATTTTTTTCCCAGCTGTCAATATTTGTTGTGACATTACCGCATCATATTTATTTGTATATTCGGCTTGCACTTGACACAAATAACCTTTCGTTGTAGAAATAGTTTCTATATCTTTTATTTTTTTCACGCATTCAGAAGCATCTTTCCACTGTCTATTAAGTGAGCACTCAAAAGCTTTTCTCAAAGCCACAATCTTGTAATCCACGTTTGCGACGCACGAATACCTTATAGCAGATAATCGCTCCTTACATTTAGATATCCACACAGGATTCTTTTCCAATGAGTATCTAGCAAGTTCAAAAATATCATCCAAAGATGGTTTTCCCTCACTGTCCTCAACAAGTATATCCCATAATTCTTTTGATAAGTCGTACTGACATTTTGTAGCAGAACTAAAGAAGTCAACACCTTTATTTCTAGCCAACACATCAGTAAGTTCATCCCCCATAAGCACAACGCAACATTCATCATCATTAGATCGAATCCCTCTCCCCATCCCTTGTTCTATCCTTTGAATCTGTTCTCGTAACAAGATTATGCTTTTAGGTGCAACACTTTGTATATACCGATCTTTTATACTGTTAAGTGGAGGCAGTCCATCAATTACTAACATCCTACAGGTTTCATCAGGCAAATCAACTCCGTCATATCGATTTACAAACACTACTTTTCCAAAGTGACCTCCTTTTTTCAAATTTCCTACTACATCACTAATATTATCTTTTTCCACAGTACATTTAGAGTCAGGATCCCAAAACTTAGCTCTACTAAACGATGGAACAATTACTACAACATTATATTTTCTTGCTATCTCTTCAACTTTTTCTTTTATATCATTTTCTGTGATATCACTATTTATGTACTTAGGAAAAATAATAAGCCTGTCACCTATATCATTAGCATTTTCTGGTGTCACAATATTTTGCATATCATCCATATCTAGTCCTAGCGAAGTAACAAACACACTATCATCTGCTAGAGTTGCACTCATGAATATTCTACGCTCAGCACCCGCAAAACTTTCTATTTTATTTATATCTACCCCCTTGGGAGATATCTCTATACATCTGGGTGTTATTATACAATCACAAGTATCCAAACCTCCTTCTATTAAAGGCAACCCAAAAAAGATATCAGGATTATCTTCGTTACTGTGTTTTACCAAAATTCTATATACATCTTCTTGCTTTTTTTGCCATTCCCAAAAAGGTACCAATAGTATCTCTCTGGAATCCCTCATCTCTATCACATCTATGTATTTTTTGGGATTATAATCCTTTAAATAAGCTCCAAACAATTTTATTAATTCGTCATATTGATTAGTTCCATATTTAATTTTAATCATAAATTGACCTGCAATCTTATCTATACCAGCATGAACATCATCTATAACAAGACTTCCTATGGGATAATTATTATTTTTTCTCATACCGAAAGCACTATGTCCATTGACAATGGTTTGAATTGTCGTAATCAATATAGCTTTTGAATTTAAATAATTATAGTCATCTTTATCATCTGTAACAGTCACACCAAGCTTTTTAGCTTCTTCTAAAACTTGATTTACCAAGAATTTATCCGGGACTGCATATACGGCAGGCCCCTTCCCCTCATTTAGACAACTTTGAAGAATTATCAATCCAACAGTTGTCTTACCACTTCCAGTATTCATTTTTACAATTACATTTTTTTCATTTCTTAAATCGAACCATTTCTTCCAAACTTCACTTTGAACATCTCTAGGATATCCAAAACCAGGCGCCTTAGTAGGCAATGACATAAATATTTCTCTTGGCTTTATAGTTTTTACTTTTTCACGAGAATTCAGTCTTGACAAAATATTCATAATTAAATTTACTCCTCTCCAAGTAACATTCGAAGAAAACTCCTCCAAGAACCGTATGTGCAGTTTTCCCGCATACGGCTCCCCACATTCACTTCAAACATATATCAGTTATAGATTATTCCGCCTCGTGCCCATATGTTTACATGGATATAAGGCTTCTTAATTTTCTCAGACCAGACTTCCGTAAACGTTTCCCATTTACATACAGAAATCCAAGAAAATCAAACGTCGCCTTTGCTTTATTGTTCCTGCCAAACGGCAGGATTCTCGTCTTGTCTTCCGCTAATTCCAGTCCAAATTTTGCCATTCTCACTTTTAGTGCTTCATAGACGGCTTAGGCTTCATTCTTATATTCTGTCATAATGATAAAATCATCTGCATATCTTACAAGATATGATTCCCCCTTCAACTGTCGCTTCCTGCACTTTTCAAACCATAAGTCCAGCACATAATGCAGGTGCACCTTTGCCAGTACTGGCGATATTATCCCGCCCTGTGGCGTTCCTACACGTGTGTTTTCATAATGGTTTGATTCCATGACTCCCGCTTTCAAAAATCTTACGATATACCTCAGAAAAATCTTGTCTGCGATGTCATGTTCCAGAAATTTCATGAGCCATTTATGCTCTACTGTGTCAAAGAATCCTTTAATGTCACAGTCCAGTATGTAATTTACCTTCTTGAACATTATCAAATTGTCAACCTGCTTAATGACATCATGGGCGCTTTTATTTGACCTGAAACCATAGGAACAATCAATAAATCTCGGCTCATATACTTCATTGAGTATTCTCGCCATTCCCCCTTGCACAAGTTTGTCTTCGTAGCTCGGTATCCCCAAAGGTCTTTTCTCTCCGTTGGCTTTTGGTATATATGCCCTGCGGACTAGTTGTGGCCTGTAGGAAAACCTTTTCATCCTGCGTAGCAGGTCGTTCAGATTTTCCCCATATTCCGCTCTCGTTACTTTATCCACTCCGACAGCTTTTACGTTTACCTGTCTCCTATGCTCCGCTGCAAGCGTTTCATAATTAATGCCCCATACCCAATTTGCTAGATAGTTTGTGCTGGTTGCGACCACGATGAGGGTATCACCCACCGTCTTGTCAGTATTAACGACGCTAAATTGATTCAGGCTTACGCTTTAGAGCTCTACGTCTTTCCTGCCTACGCTTAACGTGTTGCCTCACGACAACACGCCCAAGGCTGGATAATGACTCCTCGCTAGGGTTTGCCGTGGCAGGAGTTCCACCTACCTATACTTACTGCACCGAACTTGCGCACCATCATAGCACCTCCTCTTCATCAAATATAATCATTAAAATTAAGGGACATTATCCATAGGATAATCAAAGTGAACAGACGTATCATTTATTAAAGTATCATAATGATACCTATCAAAAGGGAAATTATGAAACCTCATTTGTTCAATTCTTTTTTCACATTCAACCAATCTATCATATGTGATTATTTGAATTCGATTATCTTCTTCCTCCGCTATTCTAGCTCTATCCTCTTTACTCAAACTATTCCTTCTACCTATAATGATAACTTGACTAATAATAAATCTTCTGCAGAAATCAAATTTATCATAAAAATCACAATTCTGCTTACGTATTGAGTCATAAAGCAATTTACGAAAGCATTCCATATTTTCGTTTATCCATATCTTCCATTCTTTAACTTGGCGCATAGCTATATTTAAGTATTTCGCATAACCCCCATTTTTTGTAAATATCACTCTTGTTGCTGCTTCTAATTCAACTAATGTGATCCAATAACTACTTGACTGTCCTGTAAACACTAAAAAGTCGCTTTGATATTTTCCACCAAAGCTAAACTTAGGAATTACAAAATTATAGGCATATTCAGGAACTCCTAATGTTGCCATCAGAATTTTGTTATGGTCTTCTAGATACTTTTGTAAAGTCTCTTCATTTTTACCTAAAATTTCCTCTATCATGTTTCCCCGCCTTTCCATAATGTCAAGTCTTCAAACATTTATCACCTTTTTGCTTATCAATATAGTTGTCTACCTTATGACAGCCATATTGAATACCAGCAACATCATATTATATATTCAAAATAAGCTATAGTTTTCTTCAATCCCTCAGCCAAGTAAACCTTCGGCTCCCAATCAAGTTCCTTCTTAGCCAAACCACTCAGGTACTTCCTCTGAGTGGGATCATTCTGCGGTAAAGACTGATATACTATCTTCGACTTGCTGCCTGTAATTGCCAGCACCTTCTTCGCCAGTTCCAACATGGTGCATTCGTCAGGATTGCCCAGATTCACCGACACAGTAAAATCCATCGCGGCTGTTCATCATGCGAACCATACTCTCTACCAGATCATCTACATAGCAGAACTACCTATACTTCTATATATTCTCCAACTTGCCTTTCAATACATTCTATCGCGTCTCCAAACTGCCATGCCCGTGTCCATTCTGCTATCATATTCACAGCCTCGTGAATATGTATTTTAGGCTTCCAACCAAGTTTGCTTTTTATTAGTTACGTATCAATCTTCAGAAAATTAGCCTCATGTGGTGCATCCAATTCCCTCGTTACCTTAAATTTAAATCCATCGCCCCAAGCGTTTGTAAAAATCTTTGCAAGCTCACCTGTAGATACACAATCGCAGTCATCCGGCCCCACATTATACCAGCCATATAAATTATAATTCTTCACCTGACAAGATTGCAATCATAAGATATGCAAAAAGTGATTCCCAAACATGCTGATAGGCAGTGATTTTTTGTACGGCTTTGGGCTGCGAAATGGATAAGCCTTCGGTAAGCCAGCGAAGCTGCTGCTCGGAAATTTCCAGCAGGTCTTCCGGCGTGTCCGGCCATTGATACTGACCATTTTCTAAGCGCTTATAGAGAAGCAGAAATCCTGTCTCATCCCATAGCAGTCCCTTGATGCGGTCTTTACGGCGGCCGCAGAAAAGGAACAAAGCCGGCTGATGCGGATCTAGTTGAAATTTCGACAGCACCAGCGCGGCAAGACCGTCGATGGACTTACGCATATCTGTCCGGCCGCACGCCAGATAGACATGCTCTGCCGTAAGATTGCGGATTAGCATACCGGAAACACTTCCTTGATACAAACTAGCGTTCTGGTAAGCAATTCGCTCGATGTTTGCTCATTGACTTCTAAGCTTACAGGACCACAGGCAAGTTTCAGCCTGGAGGGCAGCGTTGAGGCCTGAACTGTAGTCGTAACGGTAGCAGTTGCCAACGTAGCAAATTCAGGAGCAGGCTCATCCTTTGGGGTGATCTGGAGTGCAGCTGCCGCAAAATCTTCGCGGATTTTGCGTTGCCAATAGTAAAAGGCATTGTACTTGATATTTTGCTGGCGGCAATATTCTGCGGCAGTAAGCCCGCTGTTCTGTTGGGCAAGGATGATCTGTTTCCAGGATGCTAGGGAATGTTGCTGCTTGAGCTATTGAATTTTGAGTCAAAACCAAAACCTCCCAGACAATTTTTGACTAAAATGGCTTTTTCACGTTTTTCAGCTTTTTCGTGTGGCTTCTTTTAGTCAATTATCTCATCTGGGAGGGAAATTTTAAATACACCGGATTATTGGGCGGTTACGGCTTACCGGCCTGAAAGAGGCCATTTCTGCAGCATTTCCGAAAACGGAGCACCAGCGCTGCATTGTCCACATGGTGCGCAATACACTGAAATACGTCGCCAACAAAGACATGAAAAATTTTGCCAAAGATCTCCGCACCATCTATACCGCCCCTGATGAGAAGGCCGCCGTTAAGCGGCTGGAGGAAGTGGACAAAAAATGGACGCCCCATTATCCAGCGGCACTGAAGCGTTGGTTTGACAATTGGGATGTAATAACGCCAATATTCAAGTTCTCAACAGACGTCCGTACCGCGTTTTACACGACCAATGCCATTGAGAGCCTAAATTCCTCATACCGCCGTCTGAACAGCCAGAGAAGTGTTTTCCCCGGCCAACAGGCCCTGCTAAAGGCGTTGTATTTGGCAACGTTTGAAGCTACCAAGAAATGGTCCATACCCATCCGAAACTGGGGCAAAGTAAGGGGCGAACTGACCATTATGTACCCTGATAGATTACAACCGTAAAATACATCCATGCTGAAATCATAGAAGACCTTTTACAGACTTTTATTCACACCCTCGAAAAAGCATGACCTTGTTTGAGGCCATGCTTTTTCATTTGCAGTTTTTCTGAAATTCTTCATTCCAAGGAAGCAGCTCCCGGCTCTTCAGGGTGGATTTTGAAATTCATGTTGGGCATCCGTTCAAACAGATATACCAGATTTTTGAACGGGGCAATGCCATTGGCTTGGCAGGTTTCAACCACGCTGTAGACGGCAGCGCTGGCCGCAGCTCCTTTCGGCGAGGCCGAAAATAGCCAGTTCTTGCGTCCGATGGTGAAGCTTCGGATAGCACGTTCACAGATATTGTTGGACAGGGCGGCATTGCCGTCATTCAGATATATGCTGAGTCCTTCCCTATGGTTGAGGGCATAATTCACGGCTTTGCCAAGTGCAGATTTCGGTAGCGTGCCGGGCTGTACCTTTTCAAGCCATACGAAAAAAGCCTCCAGCTTGTCTTTTTCAAGCCGTAGACGTTCCTGCTGCCGTTCTTCGGGCGTTTTGTCTGCCAAGGTTTCCAGGGCAAGCAGCTCTTTTATTCTCTTGACGGCCTGGCCGCTGATGGAAGTGTCTGCTTCTTCCTGTTTCAGGTCAGGGGGCAGTGCCTCCACAAAGTACCTGCGGGCATGGGCCCAGCATAGTGCATGGGCACGGGGCAGGCAACCTGCTCATAGCCGGCATACCCATCTGTTAGGAGAGTTCCCTTGTATCCTTTCAGGTATGCATATGGTCCACCAGCGGCACAAGCCAATCTTGTGCAGATCGTATGACCCAGTTGGCTAAAGTGGCCCTGGGTAGTGCGATGCCGATGGACTTCCGTTACAATTAACTGATTTGTTTGGCTAGTTCTGCAATTCGTTCAGGACTAGGGCGGGAGTATTTTATAATCTCATCCATAGGTTTGTTGTCGCGAAGCATATCAATAGCCATGGAAGTACGTTCTTCGAGACGACCTTCAAGTCGCTCTTCAGCGCGCCCCTCGGCACGCCCTTCCTCCTGTAATGTTTGCATTATTTTACACACAGTGTTACCCCCCTCTTTTTTATGCTTGAAAAAATCGGCTCGTTCAGTCAGTTCTGAATAGTGCATTTTTGCTGGATCAGCGCAGAAGAAATCTTGCATGAGCAACCCTAATGCATCTATTCCTCTGTAGGTTCCGTTTATATAGATGGTGTGAGCAGCATCGTCCTTTCTATATTATGACAAGGGAGTTTGGTGATAAAAATATTATTCAGAAAAACATTTGTTTTTCATGGATATCATACCATAGATTTGAATTTTTGTATATTGAGAATGGATTTTATTACTGGGAGGTCTATATATGTATGATTATCTAATCGTTGGCAGTGGTTTTGCTGGCGTTTATAATATAAGTGAGAAAATGTTTGACTTTAGCCTAAATTTATAGTGTCATAATAATTTCCTATTACGCCTTGTGCAATGCAACATTGAGATTTTCTTCTATTTTCGCTATAATGTATAGGTGTGAAAAAGATTAACGGTTTTAGGAGGAATTATCATGATTAGTCCATATACTGCAGGTGCGCTGGTGCTCGTTGCTTTGATCGTGTTTGGACCGAGCAAGCTGCCGGAGATTGGCAAGGCTTTGGGAAAGGGTATCAAGGAGTTCAAGTCCGGTGTGGTTGAGGAAAGCAAGAAGCCGGAAGAGCAGCAGATGATGAACGTGACCGAGCAGCCGAAAGAACTGCCTAAGGCTGACCAGCAGACGAAGCAGTAAGCTGGTGGTGTAGATGGCAGAAGAACAAAAATATGAAGAAATCGAGGCGCCAAAACAGATTGGCGCCCCGGCAGATGCCGAAGTGGTGCTGGATGATGGCAGCATGTCCCTGATTGCCCATCTGACCGAACTTCGCAGCCGTCTCATCAAATGTCTGGTGGCTACGGCGCTGGGAAGTTGTGTCGGTTATTTCTATATTCAGGAAATCATGCACTACATCACCCTGCCCGCGGGCAAGCTTTACTATATGCAGCCTGCGGAAGCCTTCTTCACTTATCTGAAGGTGGCCTGTGTGGCCGGGTTCCTCTTGGCACTGCCCATTATCTTTTGGCAGGTATGGCGGTTTTTCCTGCCGGCCCTGACCACCAGGGAACGCATGGTGCTTGGTATCGTGGTACCGACATCAGTCGTTCTTTTTTTCTGTGGGCTGGCTTTTTCCTTTTTCCTGGTATTGCCAGCGGGCATCAAGTTTTTCTTGGGCTTCGGCAATACGGAGCTGGAGGCATTATTATCCGTAAACAAGTACTTTGACTTTGTCATCATGTTTGTGCTGCCCTTTGGCTTTATCTTTGAATTGCCTTTGGTCATGACCATCATGGGTAAGCTGGGGTTGATTACGTCTGCTTTCCTCAAGAAGTATCAGCGGATTATCATCTTCCTGTCTTTCGTGGTGGGGGCAATCATCACGCCGACACCGGATGTGTTCACTCAGTCCATGATTGCCTTGCCAATCATTGTACTCTATGAAGTAGGTTATTTTATTGTTCGTTATATTTTACGCAGATAAGCTGGTAAAGAGGAGGTAATTGCTTGGCTTACAAGGATTTGCGGGAGTTTATGGCGGATTTGGAGTCCAAGGGGCTCTTAAAACGCATTAAGACTGAAGTTGACCCGGAACTGGAGATTACGGAAATCACCGACCGGGTATCCAAGATGGAGGGGGACAAGAATGTCGCCCTGCTCTTTGAGAATGTCAAGGGTTCCAAGATGCCCGTGCTCATGAATGCTTTTGGCAGCTATGAGCGTATGGCGATGGCGCTGGGGGTGGAAAAGCTTGATGATGTGGGGGACGAATTGCGGGAAATGCTGAAGCTTCCCTATGTGTCCCTGCAGAACAAGATGAGCGTTGTGACCATGATCCCCATGATCAAGCGGGCCATCAACTTCCCAAAATATGTGAAGAATGCGCCCTGTCAGGAAGTGGTGGAGACGGAGAATCCGAATCTGGACGAAATCCCCATCCTTAAATGCTGGCCGGATGATGGCGGCCCCTTCGTGACCCTGCCGCTGGTATTCACGAAGAACCCCAAGACGGGCAAGCGCAATGTGGGCATGTACCGCCTGCAGAAATACGACAGCCGCACCACGGGGATGCACTGGCATATCCATAAGAACGGCGCCGAGAACTTCCGGGATACGAAAGCCCAGGGTGGCGACCGCATCGAGGCGGCTGTGGCCATCGGCACGGACCCGGTGGTGACTTATGCCGCTACGGCACCGTTGCCCCGGGATATTGACGAGATGGTCTTCGCCGGTTTCCTGCGGCATAAATCCGTGGAAATGGTCAAGTGCAAGACTGTGGATATCGAAGTACCTGCCCATGCGGAAATCATCTTGGAAGGTTATGTGCTGACGGACGAGAAGCGCCGGGAGGGTCCCTTTGGCGACCATACGGGCTACTACTCTCTGGCGGATGATTATCCCGTGTTCCATATCACGGCTATCACGCATCGCAAAGACCCGATTTATTTCTCCACGGTGGTGGGCAAGCCACCTATGGAAGACTGCTACCTGGCCAAGGCCACGGAACGCATCTTCCTGCCGCTGTTGCAGCAGATGCAGCCGGAAATCATCGACATCAACATGCCGTTGGAAGGCGTGTTCCATGATTGCTGTATCGTTTCCATCAAGAAGCAGTATCCCATGCAGGCCCGCAAGGTCATGCATGCGCTCTGGGGCATGGGGCAGATGATGAACGTCAAGATGATCATCGTGGTGGATGCCCATGTCAACGTGCAGGATTTGAAGGAAGTTTGGTGGCGGGTGTATAATAACATCGATGCCAAGCACGACCTGGAAATCGTGGAAGGCCCGCTGGATGTTCTCGACCATTCCTCGCCCATGGCAAAGTGGGGCTCCAAGATGGGCATTGATGCCACCAAGACCTGGCCGGAGGAGGGGCATACCCGCGAATGGCCGGAGGAAATCAATATGAGCGAGGAAATCAAGGCCAAGGTTGATGCCAAGTGGAAGGAGCTTGGTCTGGATTGATAGATATTAAAGCCCATATCAACAACGTGGCCTTGCACCACACGATTTTTGACCTGCCCTTTGCCTTTATGGGGGCAGTGCTGGCGGGGGGGGGCAGCCCCAGCCTCCATGATTTGTTCTGGATTGCGCTGGCCATCACCACGGGGCGGGCGGCGGCGCTGGCGCTGGACAATCTGGCTGATCTGAAGTATGACAGCCAACAGCCTCGCATGAGCTACCGGGCCATGGTGCAGGGGCGCATCAGCAAGACGGAGGCCAAGGTCTTCATCGTGATCTGCCTGCTGCTGATGGTCCTGTCCGTGCTCCAGCTGCATCCCGTCTGCATTTACCTGCTGCCGTTGGCGGCGCTGCCGTTCCTGATTTATCCCTTCACCAAGCGTTTTACCGGCTGGTGCCATCTGTTTTTGGGCGTGGCGATTGCCATGGCTCCGGCAGGCGGCTGGGTAGGTGTCAGCGGGGAAATCACGACACCGATGGTGCTCCTGTGTATTGCTGTGGCGCTTTGGATTGGTGCCTTTGACGCCATGTATGGTGCGCAGGATGAGGAATTCGACAAGAGCCAGGGCCTGCATTCGTTGGCAGTCAGTTATGGAGCAAACAATGCGTTCAAGCTCTCGGCTGCGATGCATGTCATCTGCATAGCCTGCTTCTTTGCTGTGGGCGTGATGATGTCCTTAGGCCAGTTCTATTTCATTGGCGTAGGTATCGCCGCAGGTACCCTGATCTATCAGCATCGCATTGTAAGCCCTACAGACTTCAGTCAGGTGACACAACGCTATTTCATGCGTAACGGCATTGTATCCGTGGCTATCTTTGTCTGTACTTGGCTAAGTTTTTATTTATAGTATCCCAAAATTGAGGTGACTCTATGTCCGCAAAGATTCTTGAAGGTAAGTTTTTCGCACAGCAGTTAAAAGATGATGCCGGCAAACGGGCGGTGGCCTTGCAGGAAAAGTTTGGCCGTGCACCGGGGCTGGCGGTTATCCGTGTGGGTAATGACCCGGCTTCTGAAGTCTATGTCCGCAACAAGGACAAGGCGTGTGCTGCTCTGGGTATTTACTCGGAGGTCATTGCCCTGCCGGAAGAGACGACGAAAGACGAACTCATTGCCCGTATTGATGCATTGAATGCTGATGATAAGATTGACGGTATTCTCGTGCAGTTGCCGCTTCCTGCCCAGATTGCGCAGTTTGAGGCGGAAATCCTCAACCGCATTGACCCGTCAAAAGATGTGGATGGTTTCCATCCTGTCAATGTGGGCAAGATGGTGACGGGCGAGCCAGCCCTTTTGCCCTGCACGCCGGCAGGCTGTATCCGCATGCTGGAAATGGCGGGCATTGAGATTGCGGGCAAGCGTGCCGTGGTCATTGGCCGCAGCAATATCGTGGGCAAACCTATGTTCCATTTGCTCATGGGCAAGAATGCCACGGTGACGGTGTGCCATTCCCGCACGGAGAATCTGGCGGAAATCACCCGTCAGGCGGATATTCTCGTGGCGGCCATCGGCAAGCCTCAATTTGTAAAAAAAGATATGGTAAAACCAGGTGCGACGGTCATTGACGTGGGCATCAACCGCATTGCCCCCAAGAAATTGGTGGGGGATGTGGATTTTGACCCCGTCAGCGAAGTGGCAGGCGCCATTACGCCGGTACCGGGAGGCGTAGGCCTCCTGACCGTAGCCATGCTGATGCAGAATGTCGTGCAGGCGGCAGAAGCGCACCTGAGATAGGTAGATAGAGACCATAAAGGACTCCTATCTTCCCCCTCGGGGGAAGTGGTGCGCAGCACCAAAAGGGGCACCCTTATCGGTCTTTTTCTTATATAAGCTTTATGTTTTATTGCAGAGGAGAAGAAAGCTCAATGAAAACCGATGTGGAAATTGCGCAGAGCGCAGAAATGCAGGACATTCGCCGTATTGCTGAGAAACTTTCCATCTCAGAAGACGAACTGGAACTCTACGGCAAATACAAGGCCAAAATCAGTCTCGATGCCTGGCAGCGGGTGAAAGACCGGGAAAACGGCAAATTGGTGCTGGTAACGGCTATCAACCCCACGCCGGCTGGTGAAGGCAAGACCACGACCAGCGTAGGTCTCGCCGATGCCTTCCATAAACAAGGGAAAAAAGTAGCTGTGGCCCTGCGTGAACCTTCTTTAGGCCCCTGCTTTGGTCTCAAGGGTGGCGCTGCCGGCGGTGGTTATGCGCAGGTCGTGCCCATGGAAGACATCAACCTGCACTTCACGGGTGACTTCCATGCCATCACGACGGCTCATAACCTGCTGGCAGCTGTGATTGACAATCATATCCAGCAGGGTAATGCCCTCGATATCGACGTGCGCCGGGTGGTCTGGAAGCGCGTCCTCGACCTTAATGACCGCGCCCTGCGTCATGTGGTGATCGGCATGGGCGGCAAGGCTCATGGCGTGCCCCGGGAAACCGGCTTTGATATCACGGTAGCTTCGGAAATGATGGCGATTCTCTGTCTGGCGTCTGACCTCGAGGATATGAAGAAGCGTCTGGGCGAGATCGTGGTGGCCTATACCCGTGATGGCCGTGCGGTCAGAGCCAAGGAACTCAATGTAACCGGTGCTTTGACCCTGCTCTTCAAGGATGCCATCAAACCGAACCTCGTACAGACTCTGGAAGGCACGCCGGCCTTTATCCATGGCGGCCCCTTTGCCAATATCGCGCATGGCTGCAACAGCGTCATGGCGACGAAGTTTGCGCTGAAATTTGCCGATGTGGTAGTGACGGAAGCTGGTTTCGGTGCGGACTTGGGCGCTGAGAAATTCCTCAATATCAAGTGCCGCTTCGCGGGTATCCATCCCGATGCAGTGGTCATCGTGGCCACGGTGCGCGCCCTCAAGATGCACGGCGGCATGGACAAGAAAGACCTCGGTCAGGTCAATATGGAAGCCTTGGAAAAAGGCATGCAGAACCTCGAGAAGCACATCGAGAACATCCAGAAGTTCGGCCTGCCGGCAGTAGTGGCCATCAATGCCTTCCCGACGGATACGAAAGAGGAACTGGACTTTGTGGAAGCTGCCTGCAACAAGCGTGGCGCCGAAGTGGCTCTGTCCGAAGTCTGGGCAAAAGGCGGCGAAGGTGGCCTGAAGCTGGCCGAAAAAGTCGAAGCAGCTATGCAGAAGGAAAACAACTTCCACTTTATCTACGAGACAGAACAAAGCGTGGAGGAGAAGATCACCGCCATTGCCAAGGAAATCTATGGTGCTGATGGCATTGCTTTCACCGCTGCAGCCAAGAAGCAGCTGGCAGAGATCAAAGAACTGGGCTTTGACAAGATGCCAATCTGCATGGCCAAGACGCAGTATTCCCTGTCTGATGATGCCACGAAGATTGGCCGTCCAGAAGGCTTCACGGTTACGGTGCGCGAACTGCGGATTTCCGCTGGTGCCGGCTTTATCGTGGCTTTGACGGGCAATATCCTGACCATGCCGGGCCTGCCCAAGAAGCCCGCCGCTGAGAATATGGACATTGATAACGACGGTAAGATTACCGGCTTGTTCTAAGTTAAGTCAATAAAAGGCTGTGAAAATAGCAGTTTGTTGGTGCGAGCTGGAACACAATTCGTTACAAAGCAGTGGGGCGGCGGTGGGAATACTTTTTCGCCGCTCCACTAAATGACCCGCCAGCAGAAGTACGCATCTTCCAGCTACCTGCGCCGGGCAGGCCGGCGGCGCTCCTGTCAACGAAGCGCCAAGCATATACTGTTTGCGGGCCAGCCCTCACTTCGTTCGGACAGTCGTTCCGTCGGCGAAAAAGCATCCCCACCGCCACCCACCGTTACGTTTGAGTATATTGCTATGTTCCGGCTGTAAGGTGCAAGCACATCGATGTTCTTGTTACAGGAGAACCGAGTTCGTGTCAATTGCCAAAATCGTGACAGGGGGCGAACGGGGGAGTGCTTTTTCTGTGGGAGCGACCGTCTAAGCGCAGCGAAGACCGGCCCGACGTAGGCAGCAGCTAAAGAGCACACTGAAAGACGCGCCGCTGGCCTGCCCGGCGCAATCTAGCTAAACATCTCTAACCTTACAGGGAGGGTCGTTTAGCGGAAACAGAAAAAGCACTCCCCCGTGAACCCCTGCTGCGTATGAACGGGATACCTTCAGCACGAACTAAACTACAAACTGCAATAAGGCAGTCCGCCGACTCAGTCGAGTCAGCGGGCTGCCTTTGTTATTCGGTCTGGTGAAGCATAAAAAAGAGGCTCCGAAAGGAGCCTCCTTCTTTTATGCCGATCAGGCAATTATTTTGCGTTGATGAGCGCCATGATTTCGTCTGCACGACCATCGGAACCGAGAACTTCTTTGATTTTGTGTTCAACGAGTTCCTTGATGTAAGCGCGGCCATCAGCAACATACTGACGCGGGTCGAAGTGGCCCGGGTTAGCCATGAAGTGCTCACGGATACCAGCCGTAAGAGCCAGACGCAGGTCGGAGTCGATGTTGATCTTGCAAACTGCGGATTTAGCAGCTTTGCGGAGCTGATCTTCAGGAATACCGATAGCATCGTCCAGTTTGCCGCCGTTAGCGTTGATGATCTGAACGTACTTTGGAATAACGGAAGAAGCACCATGAAGAACGATCGGGAATTCCGGAATCTTCTTCTCGATTTCAGCCAGGATATCGAAACGCAGTTCGGGCGGTACGAGAACGCCTTCAGCGTTGCGCGTGCACTGTTCCGGCTTGAACTTGAATGCGCCATGGGAAGTACCGATAGCGATAGCCAGGGAGTCTACGCCAGTTTCTCTGACGAACTCTTCAACTTCTTCCGGCTGCGTGTAAGCTGCTTCATGAGCAGCAACCTTAACATCATCCTCGATACCAGCCAATTTGCCCAGCTCAGCTTCTACGCAAACGCCATGTTCATGTGCGTAAGCAACAACTTCCTGCGTACGTTTGATGTTCTCTTTGAAATCATAATGAGAACCATCGAACATTACAGACGTGAAACCGTCATCGATGCAAGCTTTGCAGGTTTCGAAATCTGCGCCATGGTCGAGGTGCAGAGCAACAGGAATGTCGTTGACTTCCAGAGCAGCCTCAACGAGGTGACGGAGATACGGGCCCTTTGCATATTTGCGGGCACCAGCGGATGCCTGCAGGATAACCGGGGAATTCAGCTCAGCAGCTGCTTCCGTGATACCCTGTACGATTTCCATGTTGTTGACGTTGAAAGCACCGATAGCGTAGCCGCCTTCGTAAGCTTTCTTGAACATTTCTTTAGTTCCAACTAATGGCATTTTTCATTACCCCCTAAGAATACTGTTCAATATTTTTTGTTGAACCTTGATTATTATATCATAGAAAATACTTCTCGTATAGGCTCTGAAAAAAAAATGCATGATTTTATATAACAAATGTGAATAATCCATTTGGTTTATTTTTACTCCAAATAGTTCATTCTTTCGTTTTTTTCTGTTATCTGTTCCAGAAAATGCTATAATCTATTCAACAAATGAATGATTGTTCATATATAATAATGACTGGCTGCAACAGCTGGTTCAGGGAGGAATGCTTATGAATCAGAAGCAGAAGAAAAATCTTGTGCGCATTGTCGTGGCTGCTGTCCTGATGATTGCCCTGGCTTATGCGCCTTTGGCGGGACTGCCTCGTTTTATGGCTTATCTCGTGCCTTATTTCATCATTGGTTATGATATTTTATATAAGGCAGGCAAGGGAATCAGGAACCGCCGTGCTTTTGATGAAAGCCTGCTCATGGCCATTGCCACTATCGGTGCTATAGCACTGGCTGTTTATGAGGATGGTGATTACACGGAAGCGATTGCCGTCATGCTTTTCTATCAGGTAGGGGAGTGGTTCCAATCTTATGCTGTGAACCGCAGTCGCCGGGATATCAGCGATCTGATGGACATTCGTCCAGACTATGCGAATCTGCAGCAGGCAGATGGTGTGATTGAGCGGGTCGATCCATATGAAGTAGAGATTGGCAGTGTCATCGTAGTCAAGCCCGGCGAAAAGATTCCTCTGGACGGTGTGGTAGTAGAAGGTACTTCCAGTTTGAACACGGTAGCTTTGACTGGTGAATCCTTGCCACGGGAGGCCAGGGAAGGCGATGAAGTCATCAGTGGCTGTGTCAATATCAATGGTCTTTTGAAAATCAAGACTACCAAGGAATTTGATGAGTCAACGGCTTCCAAGATCTTGGAGATGGTGGAAGATGCCAGCTCCAGGAAGTCCCGATCGGAGGACTTTATCAGTAAATTTGCCAGAGTTTATACACCGATTGTTGTATATGCGGCTTTGGCTTTGGCCTTTTTGCCGCCGCTGGTGCGTTGGTTTGGCATGGGCATGGCCCCTGAGTGGGGAACCTGGATTTACCGCGCTTTGACGTTCCTGGTTATCAGCTGTCCTTGTGCATTGGTGGTCAGCATACCGCTCAGTTTCTTTGCCGGTATCGGCGGTGCCAGCCGTCAGGGGGTGCTGGTAAAGGGATCGAATTATCTGGAAACCTTGTCGGAAGTGGATACGGTGGTCTTTGATAAGACTGGTACATTGACAAAAGGTGTTTTTCAGGTCAATGCCATCCATACGGATAAGTTAGATCAAAATGAGCTGTTGCATCTTGCTGCTCATGTGGAGCGCTATTCTACCCATCCTATTGCCGAATCCCTGCGCAATGCCTTTGGCAACGAGGCCGATGGCTGCCAGGTGGAAAAGGTAGAGGAAATTGCTGGGCATGGTATCCGTGCTTTGGTCAATGGCAGGATCGTCTGTGTAGGCAATGCCAAGATGATGGATGCCATCGGTGCCAAATGGCATGAATGTGATGAAGTGGGCACGATGGTTCATGTGGCTGTGGATGGAGAGTATGCCGGCCATATCATCATTGCGGATGTGGTGAAAGACCATGCTCATGAAGCAATTCGTGCACTTAAACGCAATGGCATCAAAAAAACGGTCATGCTCACTGGTGACAGCCGCAGGACAGCGGATAAGGTGGCGGCAGATTTGCAGCTGGATACGGTATACAGCCAGCTGTTGCCGCAGGATAAAGTGGCCAAGGTCGAAGAGCTGCTGCAGCAGAAAAAGACTGGCAAACTGGCCTTTGTGGGAGATGGCATCAATGATGCCCCGGTACTCTCCCGTGCTGATGTGGGGATTGCCATGGGAGCTTTGGGTTCAGATGCAGCCATAGAAGCTGCTGATATAGTGCTGATGGATGATGATCCATTAAAGATTTCAGTGGCGAAGCGTATTGCCCGTAAGACTTTGCGGATTGTCAAACAGAATATTTGGTTCTCTGTTGGAGTCAAGGTACTGGTGCTGATTTTAGGCGCTCTGGGCTTTGCTAATATGTGGGCGGCTATTTTCGCTGATGTGGGAGTTATGGTTCTGGCTGTTTTGAACGCTGTACGGGCAATGTTTGTCCCTAAGTCTGTCTGGCAGGTAAAAGAAAACAGCCGCAACCTTCCGGATGCGACTGTAGCGTGAGACCATTCCTGTAGGATACAAGAAAGGATGTAGTTTTTATGAAAAAAGTTTATAAAATCGATGTGGACTGTGCTGCATGTGCGAATCTGATGGAAGAGGCTGCCAAGAATACACCGGGAGTCAAAGATGCAACGGTCAATTTCATGGGGCTGAAGATGAAGGTAGAATTTGAAGAGGGACATGATGTCAAGACGGTCATGGAAAATGTCCGCAATAACTGCAAACGTGTAGAAGACGATTGCGAAGTATACCTCTAATCAAAGTCAATCTGAAAATCATCTAGAAAGAGGCTGTGAAAAAGTCAAAAGCTGTCCCCTGTAGGGGGAAGCATAAGACTTCTTCACAGCCTCTTTTGGGATAGCGGTGGTTATGATTGTCTGCGGTACGCTGAGGGCAATTTTCCTGTAATCTTTTTGAAGACTTCAGCAAACTTGCTTTGGTTGGCATAGCCAACCTCCTGAGCGATGACAGACAGAGGGGTATCTGTTTCGCGTATGCGTTTCATGGCCTGCTGCATGCGGTATTCTTGCATGAATTGGGCAATTGGCAGCCCGTAAGTTTGTTTGAATTCGCGTTTCAAGGTGGTGGGATTGATATGGAATCTTTGTGCCAGCTGGGCTATGGTATGGCGGGCGGAGAGGTCGTTGGTCAAAAAGGTATAGATTTCCTGCAGGCGTCCGGCCTGTTCTGTATGATATTGCAGGCGGTCAGGTGCTGCATTGGGCTTCCAGACAGAAAGCAGCAGCAGGATTTCCTGAACTTTCAGCTGATAATATGGCAGGCGGATGCTGTCAGGAATATTGTAGAGTGGTGTCAAAAGCCGGTCCAGGGAACTTCCGCTGGGAAGCAGCAAAGGGCTGTCAGGCATACAAAAATCCTGATAAAGCTGTTCGGTGCTCAGATGCGCTTCCTGCAGGATAGCCGGCAGTTTTTTGCCGAAGATATTGAGATCCAGGGAGATGGTGATACCTTCATAGAAACCCGCGGAAAATTCCTGACGGGAATCGGCACAACAGTCTGTCGTATGGATGTCGATATCACCGGCCTTCAGCGTGAGAAGTCTTTCTCCCTGCAGATGCCAGCTGGAGCGGCCACGGCGGCAGTGATTGATTTCGATGACCATGTCGGAAGCCGGATGCTGGTAGCGGACTTCCGGAGCCAGAAAGCGGACATGGGATAAATGCAGGCCGGGGAACAGGTGAAAATTATCGATAAGCCCTTTGCCCTGGGGAAGTATGGGATGCCATTGATCCAGGCGGCCGTGGTCTTTTTGCTGAGGATAGTGGGCGTTTATTTCCAATGTGCCAGATGATATTTGCGGCAGGAAATCTGCTATATTGGGTGAAGCGATGGACATGACAAGTTCTCCTTTCCCCATATCTTTCCAGGGGATGATCTTTTTGTATTACAGCTGCGAGATATCCTGCTCATTCAGGGACGCGATGTTCGTGTATTTCCCATCAGCAGAATTGTGCAGCGTGATCTTCCCTGCGCGCAACAGCTGGGCCGCTTTTTGATACGATGCATTCTTTCGGTCAAAGCCGCTGATATGCCAGTCGTTTACTGGCTTGACGGCCAGAACGCCATTTTTTACTTCTTTTATGTAGCGGATGGACATATTGCGGATGGTTCCTTCGTTCTCACCGAAAGCTTCAAGGCTGGTCCAGATCTGAGGGAATTGCTGGCCGGCAAAGATACCGTCTTTTGCCGTAAGTTGGTTCATGCGATAGGCGTTCATACCCAATTTGATCTTGTCGGTATCTTTGATTCGCTTCCCGGTGCGTTTGAGGCGCAGATCCTTGATACGGCTGCCAGCAGGCTCGGTGAGATCGATTACATAGTTCACGCCGCCGAAAATATCATTGGTGCTGTATTTGGATGCGCGACGGACAGGATTGTAGCTGGGGGCAATATCTCCTGGCTGTTTTTGGTTGAAATAGGCTGCTGACCATTCCATATAAGTGCGCAGATCCTTGCCCGTGATCTCATATACAGTAGTCTCACCGCCGGTGTACTGATAATTGAAGGCAATATCCTTACGTCGTACCGGGCCTGCAGCCATTTGGGCGTTGTCCCGGCTGATCATGACAGAGGTCACATCAGCGCCGCTGTAGTGGAGCTGTACTTCATTGAAGAAATTGGTCAGTGGGGTATCGGCTACCTGTACTTCACTGATACCTGGAATGGTGTCTTCCGGAACCATGTTCATGCCAGTGACTGTACCGATTTCCTCATTGGCTGTTTTACGGGCTTCCAGATGGAAGGGGGCGAGGATTTCGACTAATTTACCGTCGCTGTCATAATTTTTCATGGGAATGGTCTGGGCTTTTTTCTCTGTAACTTCCCAGCGGTTGTCCTTGCGGGAAAGGGTCAGATCGATACGCGTGAGGGCCTGGCCGTATTTGTAAGGTTCGGAAATCAGTACGCCGTTTACGGTAGCACTGCTGACATTTTTGTGCATATGGCCGGCTACAATGGCCGTAAGTTCCGGATTGGCCTTGGCAACATCTGTGACACTGGTATCCGGATGATTGTTCTCGTTTTCCAGCCCCATGTGCATGACGCCAATCAAAATGTCGGCTTTGCCTTTCAATTCTTCGATGATCTTGCGGGTTTCTGTCGTGGGATTCGTTACCGTTACGCCTTTCAGATGGTCGGTATCTTTTTCGAACTCCGCGATCATGGGCGTGTTCAGGCCGATGATACCGATCTTGATGCCCGCTTTTTCTACGATGGCGGAGGCGGGCAGGTAACGGCGTCCGTCTTCATAGTACACGTTGCCGCAGAGGTTCTTGCCCTTGAATTGGTCGGTTACGTGTTTGAGCACATCCAGGCCGAAGTTGAATTCGTGGTTGCCCATGGTCCATGTATCATAGTTCATTTCGTTCATGGCGACAATCATGGGCTGATGGGGCTTGGTATTGAATTGTTCCACACTGTTGTCCTGGATGGAGTCGCCGCAGTCCACTAAGATGACATTCGGTGTTTCCTGCCGGATCTGTTTGATGGCGGTATATAGCTGTACTAAGCTGCCGGAACGATCCTCCGTATCCGTAGCATAGTCCCAGGGCATAAAACGGCCATGCACATCGCTGGTGCCTAAAATAGTAAGTTGTACCGTATCGCCTGCTGAAGCCAGGGCTTTTACGCCGGAAATCCCTTCAACGGCTGCTGTTACGCCGCCTGCCAGTAGTAGCTGTAAAAAGTTTCTTCTGCTTAACATGAAATAAAAACCTCCAGTGGATTGGATTTGAGTGTACAGTCTTACTCATATCTGCGGGGGATTGCAGATACAGGTGAATATTTATTATTTTAGCATATTTTCATCTTAATGTCTCCTAAATAATAACAACCGCCCTCTTATATCTGAGGGCGGTTGTTTAGATACCCGCTGAGATTTGCTGAAAGTCTTCCGGCGGCGGGGCTGTGATGACTAGGTCTTTGTTGCTCATAGGATGTCTGAAGCTCAGGCGGAAAGCGTGCAGCGCCTGATGCTGAATCCATTCCATATTGCCGCCGTAGAGGTCATCTCCCAATAACGGATGGCCCATGTGCGCCATATGGACGCGGATCTGGTGTGTACGCCCGGTTTCCAGTTCCAATTCAAGCAAAGAGAACTGGCCATTGGTTTTGCTGGTTCGGTAATGGGTACGGGCCGGCTGGCCCTCCGGGTCAACCTTGCGCAGGATGATGCTGGGCAGGGCTCGGGCAATGGGGGCATCGATAGTGCCTGCCGAAGGCGTTAACTGTCCTTCGATAATGGCCTGATATTCCCGCTTGAAATTCTTGCAGCCCTTGGGCGAGAGCAGGTATTGTATCTGCGGTTCCTTGGCGACAAGCAGCAGGCCGCTGGTATCCCGGTCCAGACGGTGGACAGGATGGAACGCATGGGATTCGCCTTTGGCAGCGAAATAATGCATCAGGGCATTGCCCACAGTTCCATGACTTTCCTTCGTGGTGGGATGTACGAGTTGTCCTGCGGGCTTGTTGATGACCAGCAGCCATTCATCCTCATAGCGGATATCCAGCGGCAATTCCTCGGCTTCGATATCGGAAGGCCGCAGGATATCATAGGTGATGATATCGCCGTCCTTTACCTCGGAACGGGCAGCGTTGGCATTTACGCCATTGATGGCAAAGGTGCCGGAATTCTTGATGCGCTTCCAGATGGTATTGGATATGCCTGTCTGCGCTTTCAAAAACGCCCTGACCGGCATAGAGGTCAAGGCGTTATCAAGCGTTACTTCAATACGGGTCATTCTTTCACGGTTTCGGGCTCGTCATCGGTCACAGACTTATGGAGTTTGCCGATAAGCTGGAAAGACAGAGACAGGATGATGGCCACCACCGTGGCCAGGGACATGCCTTTGAGCGTGATGGTGCCGATGGTGATGCTGGCTGTGGAAACGCCCAGTCCCAGCACGATAGCCGTCAGCATCAGGTTAAGCGGATTGTTGTAGTCGATATTGCTTTCGGCCAGCACGCGGATACCGGAGGCGGCAATAACACCGAAAAGCAGCAGGGAAACGCCACCCATGACCGGTGTCGGGATGCTCTGAATCAGGGCCGCCAGCTTGCCCAGGCAGGACAGGATGATGGCAAAGATAGCAGCGCCGCCGATAACCCAGGTAGAGAATACTTTCGTGATGGCGAGGACGCCGATATTTTCGCCATAGGTGGTATTCGGCGTGGAACCGAAGAAGCCGGAGATAACGGTAGAGATACCGTTGCCCAGAATGGAACGGTCAAGGCCTGGGTCCTTGGCAAAATCTGCGCCGACGATATTGCCTGTGACAATCAGATGGCCCACATGCTCAGCGATGACCACGAGTGCAGCCGGCAGGATGATCAGGATGGCATCGAGGTTGAATTCCGGCGTATAGAAGGTGGGCAGGGCAAACCAGGGGGCTGCTTCCACGCTGGCCAGATCCACCAGACCACAAAGAGCAGCGATGATATAACCGCCCACGACACCAAGCAGGATGGGGATGATGGCTAGGAAGCCGCGGCAGGCTACCGAAGCAAATACCGTAATGGCCAGTGTAATCAGGGATACGAAGATGGTCGTGCTGTCGCCCTTACCAGTCAGACCAGCCATTCCTGCGGCTGTAGGCATCAGCTCCAGGCCGATGACGGCTACGATGGCACCCATGGAAGCGGGCGGGAAGAGCACGTCAATCCAGTGGGTACCCACGGCCTTGATGATGAGACCGACAATACAGAAAACCAGGCCAACGGCGATAAAGCCGCCTAAAGCAGCTTCATAGCTGTACTGGCCCAGTACCAGGAATACCGGGGACAGGAAGGCGAAGCTGGAACCGAGATAAGCAGGAATCTTTCCCTTACATAAGGTCAGATACAGCAATGTGCCAATGCCATTGAAGAGCAGGACAGTAGCCGGATTCACATGGAAGAGAATGGGCACTAGCACCGTGGAGCCGAACATGGCGAAGAGATGCTGCAGGGAAAGCGGCAGGGTTTCGAGCAGTGGCAGGCGCTCACTGACACCGATTGTACGGTTTTGCAAAATGATACACTCCTTAAAATAAATGGGTAAATAAAATCTCTAATACTATAGCACAAAAGGGACTTATGTCCAATAATGGATTGCTTGCAATTAAAAATGGAAAATATTTATCATTTTACGTCCGGATTTTTCTGTAAAACTGTATCTTTGTAACATGAAAAGTAAAATATGTTTCTTGCAAATGAACAATTTTACATAAATTGATGAAAATTTATAGACAGGTGACCTTTTTTAGGTTATAATATGTTTCGATTAAACATCAAGTATACAAAAAGAAGCGTTCCGTGGCCTGCGGATTTGTTTCTTATGAAAGTTTAGGGGGAGAGTTATGGCACTTATTGTAAAGAAATTCGGTGGCAGCTCGGTCGCGACCACGGAAAAAATCATGAATATTGCCAAGCGCGTCTTAGGCGAGAAAAAGCCTGGGGACAAAATCGTGCTGGTGGTTTCCGCTATGGGCGATACCACGGATGATCTGATTGAGCTGGCGGAAGGGATCACGAAGAATCCTTATCAATATACAAGAGAGATGGATATGCTCCTGACCACCGGTGAGCAGCAGTCCGCTTCGCTCATGGCGATGGCTTTCAAGACCTTGGGCCAGGATGCGGTATCTCTTACCGGGCCGATGGCTGGCGTGCAGACCAATGATGTCTATACGAAGGGGCGTATCAAGGATATCCAGCCGGAACGCGTGCATAAGGAGCTGGATGCGGGCAAGGTCGTCGTGATCACGGGCTTCCAGGGAGCGAACTCTCTGGGCGACTATGTAACGTTGGGGCGTGGCGGTTCGGATACATCTGCCGTGGCTATCGCCGGTGCCTTGAAGGCGGACTCCTGCGAAATCTTTACGGACGTGGATGGCGTGTATTCTGCTGATCCGCGCATTGTCAAAGGTGCCCGCAAGATGCGTGAGATCACCTATCATGAAATGCTCGAAATGGCCCGCCTTGGTGCTGGTGTCATGCAGCCGCGCTCCGTGGAAATGGGTGAGTACTTCGGCATCCCCATTCATGTACGTTCTACTTTTACGACTGATATTGGTACCTTTATTAGGGAGGATTACACGATGGAAGATAAAGATTTTGTGATTCGGGGCGTAGCCCATGATGAAAAAGTAGCTAAGATTGCTGTCCTTGGCATCCCCAATACGCCGGGTATTGCCCATGAGATTTTCTCTGCGCTGGCTGATGCCAATATCGACGTGGATATGATCGTGCAGAGTATCCGCAATATCGAAAAGAATGTCACGGACATGGTATTCACTGTAGCCGCTGGCGATCTGGCTCAGGCCAAAAAGGTCGTAGACGGTGTAGCGGACAAACTCAGTGCTGTGGCTGTGCTGATTGAAGAAGACGTGGCCAAGGTTTCCATCGTTGGTGCTGGTATGCTGGGCAATCCGGGTACTGCTGCCCGCATGTTCGGTGCATTGTCCCAGAAGGGCATCAACATCGATATCATCAGCACTTCCGAGATCAGTATTTCCTGTCTGGTGAAGGGGTCTGTGCTGAAAGAGGCTGTCAACGCTATCCATGACGAATTTTTCCCGAAGAACTGATTGACATATGACCGCCCCCTTTAGGGGGAGGTAGTCACGAAGTGACTGGAAGGGGCTTTTGCCAGGTAGAACTGGCCGGTCAATGAGCTGCCCCTTTCGTGTCCTGCGGACTCACTTCCTCTGAAGGGGGCAGCTTTTGATGTGCATTTGTCGTCAATTTCACAAAAATATTGTATACATACACTTGTGTGGGTAGACAGGACAGGCGGAAACAGTTATTATATTACCTGTGAGTAGATTTTTAGTTTTAGTAAATGTTTATGGAGTTTGAGAGGAGAGCTTGTTTATGACAATGGCAGCCAGCCATGCGGCGGATAAGAAGTTACGGGATGCGATTTTTGGAGCCACGGCGGCTTGTAACAAAGCAGCGGAAAAACATGGTTTGGATAAGGTAACCAACGCCACCATCGGCATGATGATGAATGATGAAGGCGGTTTGGCCGTTCTGCCTACGGTGGAGAAAGTTTACCGCAGCCTGAAGACGGAGGAGATGTTCCGTTATGCTCCGATTGCCGGTCTGCCGGCGTATCTGGCTGAAGTGGAGAAGCTGGTCTTTGCGGATAACCGTCCGGAGGGCTTCATCGCTTCCTGCGCTACGGCGGGCGGCACGGGGGCTATCCATCACGCTGTAGCCAACTATGCAGAACGCGGTACGAAGGTGCTGACCTCTGACTGGTTCTGGGGCACTTATAACGTCATTTGCAACGAATGTGGCTGCAAGCTGGTCAATTACAAGCTCTTTGATGCAAACAATAATTTCAATATCTCTGCTTATGCAGATAAGGTAGCCGAAATCTTCCAGGAGCAGGACAGCCTGCTGGTCATCATCAACACGCCGGTTCATAATCCTACGGGCTTCAGCCTGACGGAAGAGGATTGGGATCAGGTGCTGGCTCTGGCGAAGAAATACGCGGCTCAGGGCAAGAAGATGAGCATCCTGGTGGACATCGCCTATATCGATTTCGCTGGTGAAAAGAATGCAACCCGCCGTTTCATGCGCAAGTTCAGCAATCTGCCGGAAAATGTCTTCATCATGTTTGCCTTCTCCATGTCCAAGGGCTATACGGCTTATGGCCAGCGCACGGGCGCTTTGGTGGGCGTATCTTCCAGCGAAGCGGTCATCACGGAATTCCAGGATATCAACAAGTACACGAGCCGTGCTACCTGGTCCAATATCAACCGCGCTGCTATGACCACGCTGGTGAAGATCCAGCAGGATGATGCTTTGCGCACGGAGTATGAGAACGAACGCGATAGCTTCTATCAAACCATCCAGAAGCGCGCTGAAGTCTTCATGAAAGAAGCCAAGGAATGTGGCCTCAATGCCCTGCCTTACAACGGCGGTTTCTTCCTGTCTGTACCGGCTGCTGATCCGCAGGCCGTCTGCAACAAGCTCCATGATGATCTGATTTTCGCTGTGCCTTTGAAGATGGGTGTACGCGTGGCCGCCTGCTGTGTGCCGGAAGAGAAGATGCATGGCGTAGCCGCCAAGGTTCTCAAGGCTTTGAAGGCTGTAGAGAATTGGTAAGTCTTCCGTTTGATTGGTCAGATTGAACCGTCATCTGTGTGAATTTTTCCGAACGAAAATATTTTTTTACGAAGGTCAACTCTTCTATATAATAGTAGGAGTTGACCTGTTTTTTTATATACGTGAAAATTTGCGGTTGAACCATAGGGCAAATGATGTTATAGTTAACTTGTGTGTATGTGATATTTCTTTCGGGAGGACGCAGAACAGTATGTTTAAATTCAAAAAAAAGGACAGCGAGTTCTTTGATTTGTTCGTGGAAAGCGCCAATTATTTCTATAAGGGTGCGCTGATGATGGACGAAGTAATGCTTGATTACAGCAAGGCTACGGACAAGGTCAAGGAAATCATGGATCTTGAACATGAGGCAGATCGCATCAACGATGCCATTATTGACAAGCTTAATCTCACCTTTATCACCCCCATTGACCGGGAAGACATCTATGCACTGGCTAACGGCCTTGATGATGGCGTGGATTACCTGCAGGGCACGCTCCAGCGCATCGTGATGTACCGCACAGGCAAGGCTATGACCGGTGCTGTTTCCCTGACAAAACTCTTGATTGAAGCGACGGAGGAAATCATCCGTGCGTTCTCCCTGTTGAAGGACATTCGGAAAAACCAGGCACAGATTCTTGATGCCACCCATAAGATTGCCCAGCTCGAAAGCGAAGGTGACCGGGTGTATCGTCATGAAGTAGCCTATCTCTTTGACAAGGAAAAAGACCCCATTGAGTTGATCAAATGGAAGGATATACTGGAAAAACTCGAAGACACACTGGATCATTGCGAGAAGCTGTCGGATATGATTCGGGGAGTGGTAATGAAGTATGCATGAGTTACAGCTTTTAATCTTTACAGTCATTATACTGGCCTTGCTCTTTGACTTCATCAACGGCTTCCACGATACGGCCAATGCTATTGCTACGGCAGTGTCTACACGGGCTATTCATCCCAGCCATGCCATTATGATGGCGGCAGGCCTGAATTTCATTGGTGCTATGTACAGTACTGGCGTAGCCAAGACTATTGGTGCGGATATCGTAAGTTCAGCCCAGATGGTAGATGAGCATGTATTGATTGCAGCACTGGCCGGTTCCATTATCTGGAACATCCTGACCTGGTGGTTTGCGGTGCCATCCAGTTCATCCCATGCATTAGTAGGCGGTATTATCGGTGCTGTGCTCGTATCCGTGGGTGAGCAGGGGCTGAATTTCTGGGGCATCGGCAAGATTGTCCTGTCCCTGATTGGCTCCCCAATCATTGCCATCTGTACCGGCTGCATCGTGATGTTGCTGCTTTTCCGGATTTTTGGTGGATTCAGCCCTTCGGCTATCAACCATAAGTTCAAGAAGATGCAGATCCTTTCGGCAGCGATGATGGCATTCTCCCATGGTTCCAATGATGCGCAGAAGTCCATGGGTATCATCACGCTGGCCCTGCTGGCTGGTGGTTATATCGGCGAGTTTGAAGTGCCGACTTATGTAAAGGTGCTCTGCGCTACGGCGATGGCGCTTGGCACGGCGATGGGCGGACGGAGGATCATCCGCACCATTGGCGGCAAGATTTTCAAATTGGAACCCATTTCCGGCTTTGCGGCTGACCTCAATTCCTCGACGGTCATCTTCGGCGCAACGCTCCTGCATCTGCCGGTAAGTACCACGCATGTGGTGTCTGGTTCCATCATGGGCGTTGGCACGGCGAAGCGTGTCAATGCGGTAAGATGGGGCGTGGCCCAACAGATGGTCATGGCCTGGGTACTCACAATCCCGTGTACGGCGCTTATGGGAGCGTTGTTCTACAAGATTGTTTGTATGTTCATGTAATATCGCATAATTTTATACCATGCTGAAGGATGCCCGGCTGTTGGGCGTATATGGTGCAATAGAGGATATTGTGGTGGAATATATACGAAGTCATGGTGTATCGGATATTGAAGTGGGAAGGATAGGGAAAAACGAACATACGAATTAAATAAAGTGCCCATTTTTGATGAGGGCATAAGGTCATAGGGGTAACTCTTTTGCAAGCTGGAGAATATTCAGCAGTCAAAGAGTTACCTCTTTTGATATGGTGTACGCTTTCTTTAAAAGAGATAGTGTTTATTTTGGTATTGACAATAATAATCAATGCTGATATTATAAACAGCGTGCAATTGATAATGATTATTGATTGCGAATGAGATTCAAATATGAATCTCATTCATATTTAGGAGGATGATCAGAGAATGACAGACAGAAAAAAGTTGGCAGGATGGGTTATGCTGGGAATTTTAGCAGGAGGCAATGTATGGACGACAGATGTGGGAACTGTTGCCGCTGCGGAGAGGACAGCGCAGGAGAGCATCCGCTTAAGTGACAGCTATGTGCGGCCTGACTATGTGGAGGTAGAAAAGCTGCGGGATACCAAGCAGATTATCGTTATTACCAAGAAGGACATGGAGGAAAAAGGCTATAAGAGCATTTCCGATGTGCTCAAGGACCAGCCCAGCATCAATGTGGGGGCAACGGGTTGGGGGCAGGTGGATATCCGGGGCCAGGGCAGCGAGCAGGCCACCCGTAACATTCAGGTTTTGGTGGATGGTGCGCCCATCACCACCATGGTGAATCATCCTCTGCCCAATAATTATGATTATGTGCCGATGGAGCAGATTGAAAAAATCGAGATCATCCCCGGTGGTGGCTCTGTCATCTATGGCAGTGGGGCAGCTGGCGGTATCATCAATATCACCACCAACCTGCGTTCCCTGCAGAAGCCCCGCAGCAGCGTGAATACGGAGTGGAACTCCGATGGCTATCGGGCCAGCGTGAATTATGGCACGAAGGTGGGAGATAAGGCAGCAGTTCAGGCGGGCTTTGCACGGCTGGACCGGGATCTGTTTTTCGTGAACACTTATCGCAAGAGCAACTACGCCTATGGTGGCTTCCGTTATGATGCGGATCTGGATCACAGCCTGACCTTCCGTTACAGCCATCTGGAGGAGGACAGCAAATTCCTGCAGAACGTGAGCCGCTGGAAAATCGATGCCTATGGTCATAGCTATCGTCCGGACAAAGACAGCGATTACCTGAACGGTGACCGGGAACTGGATACATACAATCTGAGCTATAATCAGAATTTCGGGGCGAAACTGAAGTACAGCGGGGACTTCTTCTATACGGACGGTTATTATACCAATACGAAATTCTTTGATGGAAAGATGAAGACCAAATCTTATGGTTCTCGTATGCGTCTGGATTGGAGCTATGGCAGCAGTGATTCCCTGCTCATGGGTGTGGACATCTTTGAGCAGGAGTCTCATCTGAAATATAAGACCAGTGTCCGTGGCAAGCTGATGGATTTCAATTATGACAAGACCACAGAGGCCTTGTATCTGCTGAACAAGATGAAGCGGGGACGATTGACGTACACTCAGGGCCTGCGTCGGGAAAAGCTCATCTGGAAGTTTGACAAAGACGGCGGCACGGCAGCCCGGCCAATTGGCGGCGTGGATTCCTCGAATCGTTGGAATACCGCTGGGGAGCTTTCTGTCGGTTACCAATACAGTGACTTAGGGAAGGTTTTCCTGCGCTATGAGCGGGGCTATACCAGTCCCGACGGTCTGCAGATCTGTGATGAAGTGTATTCGGACCGGAGCAGGAAAGTCTACGCCGCCACAGATGCACAGGAGGAACGTTACAATTTGTGGGAAATGGGATTGCGGGACAAATGGGGGGCTTCTACAGTGAGCCTGACGCTGTTTGCTTCGGAAACCAACAATGAGCTGGAGCGTCCCTATTTCCGAGGGGCTTATGGCTGGGAATATAGGACATACAATATGTATAACACCAAGCGTCGAGGTGTAGAGACCAGCTTCTCCCAGCGGTTGGGCAAGCTGCGTTTGCAGGAAGGCTATACGTATCTTCATGGGCGCCGGGATTACACGGCCCAAGGCCGGGCCCTGATGGCTGCCCACGGGGAAGATGAGATTGATTTCACGAACAGCGGATTGAAGGCTGTGCCACAGCACAAAGTCCTGCTGACAGCGGATTATAAATTCGACAAGCAGTGGAGTGTCAATGCCAAGTATACGTTCTTTGGCAAGTATAACAACTTCATCAAGGAAAGCGATCGCCATGAAGATGGCAATATCGTCCATTCCTATGGATTGCTGGATCTGGGCTTCAAGTTCCAGCAGAACAAGGATCTGACTTGGTATGGCGGGGTCACCAATGTGCTGGGCAAGGACTACTATGAGTACGATTCTGCTGGCGGGGCCACTGCGACGTTGGTGCCCGGTGCGGAACGCACATATTTTGTAGGTATGAATTATAAATTCTAAAGGAAAGAAAGGAAAATGACCATGGAATTTTTTGCATTGTTTCAAAAAGGCGGGCTTGTCATGTACCCTATCATGCTGGCTTCCATCATCGCACTGACCATTGCTTTTGAGCGTTTTGCCTATTACCGCAGGGAAACGTTGAAAATGGAAGATTTCTCTGCTCAGGTCAATAAGTATCTGCAGGCTGGAGAACAGGAAAAAGCAGAGTCGCTCTGTCAGGAAGGCGGGGCCCCGGGAGAGGTGCTGCTCACGGCCATGGCTGAGGAAAAATATGGCAGCCGGGAGGAAGTCGTGCTGGCTGCGGCTAAACGCAAGGCCTTGGAATTGCGCCAGTATCTGGAGTATCTTAGCGTCATCGTCACGATGGCACCGTTGCTGGGGCTTTTGGGCACGGTGACAGGCATGATCCAGTCCTTTTCCGTGTTGAATGTGGCGGATGGAGAACCCTTTGCCATCACCGGCGGCGTCGGGGAAGCCCTGATTGCTACGGCTACAGGTTTGCTGGTGGCTATACTGTCCTTGTGCCTCTATGCTTATCTTTCCCATCGGGCCAATGCCATCATTGCGGATGTGGAATATGTGTCCACCATGTATATAGCGGCAGGGGGCGAGAATGATGCGCATTGATTTGACTGCTCGGGAGGAAAAGCCCCGGCTGATGATCATTCCTATGATTGATATCATCTTTTTCCTGCTGGTGTTCTTCATGATGAGCATGCTCACCATGGTGGTGCAGAAAAGTGTGCCGCTGACTCTGCCGCAGGCCAGCACGGCCAAAGTCAGCATGGTGGAGAACATCCCCATTACCGTCACGGCAGACGGGGCGGTGTACTACGAGCAGGAGAAGATGAGCCTGGCAGATCTGGAAAGCCGCCTGTGGCACCAGAAACAGCAGGGCGAAGTATCCGTCATCCTGCGAGGGGATGCAGCAGCGGATTATGGCAAGGTGGTACAGGTCATGGATATGATAAAGAATCTGGGCATCAGTAAGGTCTATATCGCCACAGATACAAAGGGATAATGGGATGAGATCAGGATGAGAATGCGAAGCTGGAAGGTTTATTTTGGTATGGCTGCCGGTGTTCATGGACTTTTATTGGCACTATTGGCGTTGGCTGGGCTCAACTGGCTGGCCGGGGAGCAGGAGGAAAAGCCTGCCATCGAGGTGGGGTTTGTGGCGGAAGCCGCTGTGTCCGGCATGGCTGGTGGCAGTGAAGCCACTGGCAACAGTGGCAGCAAGACAGGTCCGGTCATCAGGACCGCATCGGTGGCAGCAGTAGAAAAACTCCAAAATTTGCGGGGGCATTCCCCAGAAGTGTCTGCGCAAAAGCAGGAAATGAAAACAGCGGATAGTGAAGCCGCTATTGCAGAAGCGGCAGCGGCCCTGGATGCTCCTGCCGGCAGTGATTCGGCTGAGTCCGGGGAGAATGTTGGCAGTCCGGGCAATGGCAATAGCAGCGACGGTAATGGTGGCGATGGTGGTGAGGCTGGTGCAGCCACAGGTTCTGGCGGCAGTGGTACGGGAACCTCGACAGGTCTTGGCGATGGTTTCACGCCTAATGGGGATGGTACCTATACAGCGGCCAGTGCGGCGGGAATCAGCTATCAGCTGCTGAGGGATGCCAATGCGGTGTATCCGGAGGAAGCCCGCAGCATCGGTTATAGCAATGTGGTGGAAGTGGTGGCCCAAATCATGGTGGGGCTGGATGGCAGCGTGGAAAGCGTCACCATCCTGAACAGTCCGCCCAAATTGGGCTTCTGGGAAGCTGCTCAGGAAGCTTTGTGGAGCATGCGCTTTGCGCCTATTTATTATCAAGGGGTAAATATCCGGGTGCCCTTTGAAAAACATTTGATTTTTCAGCCATGATGGGTGAGGAAGATGGAGAAAGAATGTTATGAAGTTAGATCAATATTTACAGGAATTGACAGCAGCCAAGCGGGAAGTGTTATTGGGCAGAGATACTGCTGATCCGCTGCATGAAGCTTTTGCCAGCAAGCGGGTGGTGCATGCGGGGCTGATTGGCGGGCCAATTCCCCAAGCGGAGCAACAGAGGGCCTATCAGAAGGCTTTGGGCAGGCCGGCGGACTTGAATCGTCAGCATGCCCTCTATATCCACATTCCCTTCTGCCAGACTAAATGCCTCTATTGTGGCTTTTACCAGAATGCCAGCAGGCAGGACGTAGAGGATGCTTATGTAAAGGCATTGTTAGGCGAAATTCAGGTGGAAGCGAAGAGTTCCCAGATGGAGAAAACTGCTATTGATTGCGTCTTTATCGGCGGGGGCACGCCTACGTCCCTGTCAGCGGCCAATGCTGCGGCTCTGCTCAAGACCATACAGCAATCCTTCAAGTTGACGCAAAATTGCGAGGTGACCCTGGAAGGACGGATTCATGATTTGGTGCCGGAGAAAATAGAGACCTGGCTGCAATATGGCGTCAACCGCATTTCCTTGGGGGTGCAGTCATTTGATACGACTTTGCGCCAACGCATTGGCCGCATTGATACCCGGGAGGAGGTCCTGAAACGGTTACAGCTTCTAAAGTCCTATGATGTGACCGTCATTGTGGATTTGATCTACGGCCTGCCGGGGCAGACTATGGATATGTGGATGCGCGACGTGCAGACTTTGGCGGAAGCTGATGTGGATGGCATGGATCTTTACCAGCTCAATATCTTCCCCGGAGGTCCCTTGGACAAAGCAGTGAAGAATGGAGTGGTACCTCCCTGTGCTGATATCGGTGGGCAGGCGGATATGTATGTGGCAGCCCGGGATTATCTGTTAAGTGAAGGTGTGGAGCGCTTGAGTCTCTGCCATTGGCGGCGCACGAAGCGGGAGCGCAGTCTCTATAACACCATGGCCAAGGCTGGTGCCGATGTTTACGCCTTTGGCTGCGGAGCTGGTGGCCATTTTGGTGGCATCAGCTGGATGAACCAGCGGAATCTGACCGATTATCAGCAGGATTGGGAAAAGGGGCAGAAACCCATCATGATGGCTGGTCATCAGGTAGAGGCAGAATTAGGCCGGGTTTGTGATGGCATCATCAGTGATCTGGAAAAGGGTTTTGTGGATTTTCGGCGGCTGTTGATTGCTGACAGCCGTTTGGAAGAAGTGGAACAGGTGCTTTCGTTGTGGCAGGAAAGAGGACTGTTAGTGGAGGATCTGGGCATTTACCGGCTGACCAGGTCTGGTGAGTTCTGGTATATCAGCCTGACGCAGAGTCTGGTAGAATGCGTGCAGGTACTGTTGGACGAGGAGGCGGAAGCTCCAGCTGAAGAAATAAATGGCAGGACGACAGATGCGCTGGATGAAGTATTAGCGGAAATGCTGCCGGAGGCCAATGCTGCCAAGCGTCAGGAGTTGGCCAGTAAGATCCCTGCTGCCGTGCGCATGATGTTGCGTCGGTCCAGTAAAGAAAAACTGCGGAATATGTTGGCTGGCATGCCTGCGGCGATGCGGGAAAAAATGCTGGCTAAGGCAGGCGTATGATTTTTTATTTTAAAAATGATAATGCGTATTGATATGAAAGGGGGATGAGCATGGAGTTTGTGATGGCGTTCAGAGCCAGACGGCAAGGGCGGAACTTATTTTTACGTCCTTTGCCGCTAGCCTGCATCTGTCATATAGTGGGGATAGGGGGCGCTTGCCTGTTATTCACCTTTTTGACGCCTCCGGAGCCTGTGCAGACTTCACCAGACATTCAGGTGGAAATGGTGGCAGCCGGGCAGCTGGAAAGCGGCAGCAATCTGCAGGGAGCAAAATCCATACCCGCCATCAGAAATCCTGCGGCTGCTCCTGTGTCCGACATTCGCAGGCAGATAGCCAGCGGAGAAAAAACGCAGGAGGATGCCACTCCTGTCAGCGCTGAGGCTGCCGGGGAGCCCGGTGGTGCAGGTTCAGCGGTGGCAGCAGATGCTGGGAGTGGGGGCGAGAGCGGCAGCAATAGTCAAGCTGGTGGTTCTGATGCATCTGGCCCTGCTGCTTCCTCAGCAGGCGACAGGGGGGAAGCTGTGACAGCCAGTGAGCCAGTTCCCACGGAAAGTCTGGGCAGCATTGCTGCCCGCTTCGCGGCCCGGGTGGAGGCTAACAAGGAATATCCCTATATGGCCATCAAGCGGGGACAGAGCGGGGTAGTCCGTGTAACGATCACCCTGTCTGCAGAGGGAATTCTGGAGAGTGCCTATGTCAGCGATTCATCCGGCGTGGGCGTTCTGGATAATGCGGCCCTGCAGGCCGTGCACAGCTCCTGTCCCTTTTCCCACGGTGCCGGCCGCAGCATAACATTGACAGTGCCGATACATTATGACTTGCAATAGAGATAGGGAGGACAAGATGAAAATATTACTGACGTATTCCAGCAAGACGGGCAATACAAAGAAAGTGGCAGAGGCCATTGGCGAGGCCTTGCAGCTCAGGGCTGTTCCCGTAGAGGAAAATCCCAGTCCTGCCGGTTATGATATGGTTATTGCCGGTTACTGGGTGGACCGGGGCACAGCTGATGCCAAAATGAAGGATTATCTCAGCCGTCTGGCTGGCCAGAAAGTGGCGCTTTTTGCTACGTTGGGCGCCGAAGCTGATTCGGAGCACGCCGCCAACTGCTTGGAAAATGGTGCTGCGCTGTTAGGCGAGGGATGCGAAGTGGCAGGCAGGTTTATCTGTCAGGGCAAGGTGGCGGAGGAAATGGTGGAAATGATGAAAAAGATGTTCCCCAAGGGCCACCCTCATGCCATGACTCCGGAACGGCTGGCCCGCATCGAAAAGGCTGCCAGCCATCCGGACGATGCAGACCTGGCAGCGGCCAGGGAATACTTCAGCCAGCTTTGTCTGGGGGTACAGTAATATGGAAGCAGCAATGAAAAGCTGCGCCCTGAGTACCCGCCATCCCCGCAGTCGCAAGCGTCTGCTAGCGCTGGCATTGGGGGGATGATGCTGGTGCTGGCTATCCTGGCCGGTATCTGTCAGGGCGTGGCCGTGTTTTCACCCGGAGAGGTCCTGCGGATATTGTTGGAGGGCGGGGCCAGTGAATATTATAATATTCTCTATCACATCCGCCTGCCCCGCCTGCTTACGGGAGTCCTGACCGGCATAAATCTGGCTTTGGCCGGCTGCATCCTTCAGGGCATCCTGCGCAATCCCCTGGCCGACCCCGGGATTATCGGGGTCTCGGCAGGAGCTGGTCTGGCAGCCATGGTGGTGATGATCATCTTCCCGGATAGCACATCGCTGGTGCCTCTGGTGGCCTTTATCGGAGCCATGGCTTCTGTGGCATTGGTCTTTTCCCTGTCCTGGGAAAACGGCGTACAGCCCCTGCGCATGGTGCTGGCCGGTGTGGCGGTGGCCGTCTTTTTCGGCGGAGCCATGACTGCTTTGATGGTCTTTTATTCTGACCGGGTGCAGGGGACGGTGAACTGGATGGCGGGAGGCTTTGCTGGCCGCAGTTGGAGTCATGTCCATATGGTGCTGCCTTATACCCTCCTGGGACTGGCGGGTACTTTTCTGGGCAGCCGTTGGCTCAATGCCTTGCAGATGGGGGAGGATACTGCCCGCAGCTTGGGGGTAAAAGTGGAGCAGGTGCGCTTGTGCCTGCTCGTGCTGGCAGCCCTGCTGGCGGCTTCGGCAGTCAGTGCTGCCGGTATGCTGGGCTTTGTGGGATTGGTCATTCCCCATATGGTGCGGCTGGTGACAGGGTCAGACTTCGACTACCTGCTGCCTGCCTCGGCTCTTTGGGGAGCGGCGCTGGTGGCAGGTGCCGATGTGGCAGCCCGGGTCGCTTTTGCTCCGATTGAGATTCCCGTGGGAGTATTCATGTCCTTCATCGGTGCGCCCTTTTTCCTCTATCTGCTGAAAAAAGGTATGAAAGGAGGGCGATAGGATGAAGGTACAGGAAATCATCTTGCAGGCTGACCACCTGCGTCTGGAATATGGCCGACAGCTGGTGGCAGAGGATTTGAACCTGACTGTCCGGCGGGCGGAAATAGCCGCCATCATCGGGCCCAATGGTTCCGGCAAGTCCACTTTGCTGAAGGCTATGGCCCGGTTGTTGCCTCCAGCGGCAGGCCGGCTGACCCTGCTGGGAAGAGATTTATGGCAGCTGCCGGAGAAAGAAGCAGCACGGAAGATTGCCTTCATGCCCCAGAGCGCCATGCTGCCGCCGGATCTGACGGTGGCGGAAGTAGTGCGCATGGGCCGGCTGCCACATCGCAGTTTCTGGAGTTCCTTTCAGGCGGCGGATGAGGAAATCTGCCGGCAGGTCATGGAACTTACCGGCTTGCTGTCATATGCCCGGCGTCCGCTGGGCTCCTTGTCCGGAGGTGAACGGCAGCGGGCCCGTCTGGCTCTGGCCTTGGCTCAGCAGCCGGAAATCCTGTTGCTGGATGAACCCACTACCTATCTGCACGATATTCATCAGCTGGAGTTGATGAATATCGTGCAGGAACTCCATCAGAGGCTGGGGCTGACGGTGTTGATGGTATTGCATGACCTCAATCAGGCTGTTCGTTACAGCCAGCGGCTTGTGGCCTTGCAAAGAGGATGCATTATCGCCGATGGCCCGGTAGCAGATGTGTTTGACAGTGATCTGGTGCGGGATCTTTACGGTGTGGAAAATGAAATCAAGGCGGTGGAGGTCAATGGCCATGTCGAGCAGGTCTTTTTCCCCGCTGCTGTATGTGGAGAGGTTTAAATGTCCATTGTCGTTGAGAATGTAAATTGTTCTCGCAAAGGACGGAGCATCCTGCACAATGTTTCCTTGCAGGTACTGGCAGGGGAAGTCATGGGGCTCTTGGGGCCGAATGGCGCCGGGAAAACCACCCTGATCCGTCTGCTGTCCGGTCTGGCTCGTCCCGATAAAGGGCAGATCACGATACAGGGGGAGGATGCTGCCGCACGCAGTGTGGCCTTTCGCCGTCTGCTGGGGCTGGTTCCGCAGGAGAACAATTTTGAAAGCGAGCTGACCATTGAGCAGAGCATGCTTTGTTATGCCAGGCTCTATGGCCTGCCTGAGCCAGCCGGACAGGTGAAGGCAATCTGTGAACGTTTCCGCATCGGGGAGTGGCGGCAGAAAAAGCCGGACAAGCTTTCCGGAGGCATGAAGCGGCGGGCCATGATTGCCCGGGCCATGCTGCCTGATCCGCAGGTGCTGCTGCTGGATGAGCCCAGCGTGGGGCTTGATCCGGATATGCGCCAGGAAATCTGGCAGCTGTTGAAAGGTTTGCAGGCAGAGGGAAAGACCATCCTGCTCACCACTCACTATATGGAGGAAGCAGAGGCGCTTTGCAGCCGTATTGCTTTTTTGCGTGGGGGGCAGCTGCTCTATACGGGCACTTGCGCGGATATGCGTCACTGGCTTTCTCCACAAAAGGCAATCAGTCTGGAAGATGCTTTTGTGGAACTCAGCCACGGACAGCTGGCACAGGAGGTGGGCTGATGCTTAGAGGCTTTTCTGCGGTGTTTTATCGGGAAATGCAGATGCTCATCAGCCGGATCGGTGGTTTGGGCTATCTGTTTTCCGGTCTGCTCTTTCCCATGATCTACCTGTTGGCCTTTGGCTGGGGACTGGGAGACCGAGTGGCGGTGGCCGGTGGCTACTTTGCTTATCTGGCCAAGGGGATGCTGGCCATCACTGTCATGATGAACGGGTTCCAGCAGACGGCGCTGTCCGTCAGTGCTGCCCGTTTCTATTACCGCAACTTTTCCACGCTGCGCCTGAGTCCCATCAGCGACAGTGCCCTGGTTTTCGGCATCGCCCTGGCGGGGACGGTGCGGGCGTTGGCCGCAGCGGCGGTGATCTTCCTGACGGCGCGTTTGTTTTTTGGCTTGGAAATCTTATCCCTGCCCGGGCTGGGAGGACTGGTGTTGACCGCCTTTGCCTTTGCGGCCTTCGGAGTGGCGGTGGGGTTGTCCATCAAAGGACAGGAGCAATTTTCCATTATCATCAATTTTTTTATCACCCCGATGACTTTTTTCTGCGGCTCTTTTTTCCCCGTGGCCAATCTGCCGGAAGCTGTGCGGCAGGTGGTGCAGTTCCTGCCCTTGTCTTTGACCAACCAGTTGCTGCGGGCGGACAGCTTCGGGGAAAGCAGCTTGTGGGAAGCCGGCTTGCTGCTGGCCATAACCCTATGTACTTACGCTTATGGCGTATATCGTGTGCATGGTTACCGTGAATTTTAAGTTCAGCAATTTGGGACGGAAAGTCCCTTGCAATAGTCGTATTTCTGGATATTTTTAGAGAAAGAGGATTTGCATGATCAGAAAACTTGCCAAGAAGAAACATATGTTGTTAGTTGCTGCCGTTATCGGCACGTCTGCCTGTGGTCAGGCTGATGCAGCCGACAGCATCCAGACCCGGGATGTGGTGGTGACGGCTTCCCGCACGGAACAGGAAGTGAAGGAGACCCCGGCTGCCGTGGAGGTCATCACCCAAGAGGATATCGAAAAGATGGGGGCTGAGAACTTAGCCCAGGCGCTGCAGCTGGCTACGGGCATCAATGTGCTGGAAAATGGCATGGTGGGCAACCAGTCCTCCCTGCGGGGCATGAATACCAACCAGACCCTCATTCTCATTGACGGCCGCCGGGTGCGCACGGAAAACACCAGTGAGACCCAGAACTATTATGAGCTCCAGCGGGTGAATATGGACAGAGTGGAGCGCATCGAGATTGTCCGGGGGGCAGTGAGTTCTCTCTATGGCTCGGAGGCTCTCGGAGGTGTAATCAATATCATCACGAAAAAACCGGGCACCCAGGGTGGTACGGTGAGTGCCGATTGGACTTCCCGCCAGAAGGATGCAGGGTTCCGTTACGATTTGGGCAAGAATGGCAAATGGGCCTGGGCACTGAATGGCAAGGTCAGTGACATCCGGCGGCGCATGAGTGGAGCTTCCTCCAATCAGTACGGGAAAAAGTATTTCTTTGGTCTGGATGGACGTATGGATGTGGCAGACAACAAGCAGCTGGATTTCTTCGCGGATTTCCTGGATGAAGACCTCTATATGATTGATTCGGCTGCTGCCGGTACGGATTATGATCATCGCCGGGCATCCACAGGACTGAAATATTCCGGCAAGGATAAGCAGGGGGACTACGAGATGCAGGTCTACTACACCTATTTTGACAAGGACCAGCGTACTCGCAATCGCAATACCCATGTACTGACCAGTTTTGATGATATGACCTTCAACTCCTATGTGGCAGATGGCAGACGCACCTTCAATCTGGGAGATCAGCATATTCTCACGGTGGGGGGCGAGTACCGGCAGGAGGATTATGAAAGTACCCGTATCAAAAAAGGCAATGCCAGCACCATCACCCGAGAAGGTATTACCAATAATATTTCCAAAGTGACCATGAATCATGGTGCCCTGTATTTGCAGGATGAGTTCATGGCTACGGATAAATGGCTGTTGATTCCATCGGTGCGCTGGGATCACAACAATGACTTCGGTGATGAAGTGACAGGCAAACTGGGAACTACCTACAAGTTCAGCAAAAATGCCCGTTTCAAGGCTAACGTAGGTTCTGCATACCGTGCGCCTACAGCTTCGGAACTCTATTTCAATTGGCAGCATACACCAACCGCTATTATGACGGTGAATATCCAGGGAAATCCTGACCTGAAGCCAGAAAAATCCCTGAACTTCGATTTGGGACTGGAAGCGGAGCATGGGAATACTTCTGGTAAATTCACGTATTTCCATAATAAGGTAGATGATCTCATCAATCTCAACACTACGATAACCCGGGCTATGGTGCCCGGTGCCGGTATACGCATTACGGCCAACGGCCGGTATGAAAACGTGGACAAGGCGACGGTGCAAGGTCTGGAACTGGAGGCCAGACAGAAGTTGGGCAAGTTCTTTACCCTGCGGAGCACTTATACCTATCTCGATGCCCGGGATGATAGCACGAATGCCTTCCTGACAGGTCGTGCACGCCATAAGACATCTCTGCAGCTGATGTATGCTGATACACAACATGGCTGGGATGCCACACTCTGGAATGATTGGCTGACGGGCTATCATTATACGGAAAGCAGCACAGCGAAGGAAACTGGCGAAAGCATCATGAATCTGGTTGTGAACAAGAAGTTCAATAAGACCGTCAGTGCTTACTTCGGCATCAGCAATCTCACCAACCGCAAGAATGATGTGCTCTATTATGATGGGCGCATCTGGCGCGGGGGCGTGAAGGTGAATTTCTAAAGGAGAGATCATGCGTAAATTCATGGCGATTTTCGCCTGTCTTTGCCTGCTGGGGGCGGCAGCTGTTTTCTTGCTGCCTCAGGCGGGGATGGCAGGCAATCAGGAAAATATCCGGCTGGTGACGGACAGTACGGGCCGGGAGGTCAGGATCCCCCAGCATCCCAAACGCGTGGTTATCCTGAACGCGTCCAATATCGATTTGTATGTGGCCGCTGGCGGTGAGGATACCATTGTGGGCAAGGCCTCGTCTAAGGCACTTTCGCCAGAGGTCGTGAAGGCCACGGAAAAGGCTGCCGAAGTGGGCATCATCCATTCCCCGGACGTGGAAAAGATATTGAGTCTCAAGCCGGATCTGGTTATCGGCACCAATGTGCCCTTCCATACCAATTTGGCCGATACTTTGGCGCAGGCAGGGATCCCACTTTATATCCAGTCTTTGGACAGCATGGAGGAACTGACGACTGCCTTGCAGTTTTATGGCACGCTGACAGGCGAAGAAGCGAAAGCGCAGGCTGCCGTGGCGAAAATGGCAGCATCTATGGCGGCGGTCAAGGGCCGGACGGCAGGGAAAAATCCTCCTAAAAGCCTTATTGTCTTCGGTTCGCCGGATAGTTTCAACATGGGAACCGGCAAATGTTTTACCGGCAGTCTCCTGAATGAGCTGGGTGGCGGCAATATCGCTGACCAGGCGCAGGGCGAGGGCGGCTATCTGCCCATCAGCATGGAATTTGTCGCTCGGGAAAACCCTGAGGTCATATTCATCATCATGCACGGTCAGGCTGAGGAGCTGGAAGCCAAGATGCGTCAGGAACTGGCTTCCAGCGAGGCATGGCAGAATATCGCTGCCGTCCAGCAGGGAAGGGTCTATATCCTGCCCTATGAGCTGTTCGCCGTCAATCCCGGTGTAAGGACTGCCGAAGCTTTACAGGTGCTGGCTGAAGATATGTACCGATGAAAGGGCTTGTGGAATCATAAAGACAAGGGAATTCCCTGAAGACTGCATGTTTATGTAAAATTCTAACAATTTCATAGCCAAAATCAGGCTTAGATGTTACAATATATAGTAATATCTAAGTCTTTTTGTCTTTGGAATTATTATGCAGGGATGAGGTGAGCGATATGGCAATGGTTGAATTAAAAGATCTGGCAGAAGCGGCGCAGCAGAAATATGCGTCGGAAATCGTGGCAGGATTGGTCAATAATGAAATCCGGGATTTGCAGAGCGAGATCGATCCGTCAGGCAAGATTGACTTCATCGAACTGGACAGCAGCCGGGGCTGGAAGATTTATCGGCGCACGGTGCTGTTTGTCTTGTTCACGGCTGTGCATGAGTTGTTTCCGTCTGTGGAAGTAGTGGCTCAGTTCAGTGCCAATAAGGGGCTCTTCTGTGAGCTGCGTCATTTCCATGACCTGAGTGAAAATGGTGTGGGCCTGATTGAGACGCGGATGCGGGAAATCATTGCTGAAGACCGTCCTATCATCAAGATGAAGATGGAAAAAGCGCAGGCTGTGCGGATTTTCAAGAATAATCGGCAGATTGAGAAAGCCAACCTCGTTTCCTCGCTGAAAATGGAGATGGTGAGCCTTTATCAGTGTGGGGAATTCTATGATTACCTCTATGGCGTGATGATTGGCCACACGGGGAGCCTGGGCCGCTTTGCCCTCGATTTTGAGGCGGGCGGGATCTTGCTGCGGATTCCGGATCTGGATACTGGAGGGGAAGTGAGAGAACGGCTGCCACAACCGAAACTGAGCCAGGTGCTCGCTGAATCCCGGGAATGGGCGGCAGCTCTCAGGTGCAATTTCGTGCCGGATCTCAATCGGATCAACCGTCATGGAGGAATCGGTGAGCTGATCCGCGTTTCTGAGGCCTTGCAGGAGAAAAGCATTGCCCATATTGCTGACCATATTGCAGCGCACAAGAAAACGATGCGCCTGATTTTGATTGCCGGGCCGTCATCTTCGGGCAAGACTTCCTTTGCCCAGCGTCTGCGGGTGCAGCTGCTGGCTGACAAATTGATGCCTGTATCGATTTCGTTGGATGATTATTTTGTGAATCGGGAGGATACCCCCCGAAAGCCAACGGGGGAATATGATTACGAATGTCTGGATGCATTGGATGTGGAACTTTTTAATCAGCATATGCTGGCGTTGCTGGCTGGCGAGGAAATCATCCTGCCGCGTTATAATTTCCTCACAGGGTACCGGGAATGGGATGAGACACGGCGGCTGGCGGTGAGCCGGGAGCAGCCAATCATTGTGGAGGGGATACATGGGCTTAATGAACGGCTCAGTGAGTATGTGCCACATAGCCGTAAGTTCAAGATCTACATCAGCGCCTTGACGCAGCTCAATATTGATGCGCATAATCGTATTGCAACTACCGATGCACGTTTGATCCGCCGTTTGGTGCGTGATTATCAGTTTAGGGGCTCAGGGGCACTCAAGACATTGAAGCAGTGGAAGGATGTGCGGGAAGGGGAGGAGAAGAATATTTTCCCCTTCCAGGAAGAAGCGGATGTGATGTTCAATTCCGCTTTGATTTATGAACTGGGAATTTTGAAGCGTTATGCTTATCCATTGCTGCAGAATGTGCCGCAGGATATTCCGGAACATGCAGAAGCCAAACGTTTGCTGGACATTTTGCAATACTTTGATGATATTGATGAAGAGGAAGAGGTCCCGAATAATTCTCTTCTCAGGGAGTTTATCGGAAAATCTGTGTTCTTCAAATAAGTCTGAAAATATTGTGATAATTGAAGAGTTTCGAAGAAAAATGCTGAAAATCGTCATTTTTGTGAAACAGATGCATTGTTTGTTGTTTGCTAAACAGGCGATATCTTAGTATCATAAAGATAGTTAGGTGTATTGTCTGGTAACAGGAAACATGGACACTGTATTGGATGATGCTCCTGACAATAAGAATTTCATATTTTTATTGAAGGAGGAGTTTCTTATGAAAAAGACTCTCGTATCCGCTTTGACGGCAGCTTTGGTTGTCGGTGCTGCCAGCACGACGTTTGCTGCCAGCAATCCATTCTCCGATGTACCGGAGGGACATTGGGCCTATGAATCCATCCAGAAGCTGGTGGATGACAATGTCATTGACGGTTATGGCGATGGCACCTTCCGCGGTGACCGCACCATCACGCGTTATGAAGCAGCTCAGATGGTAGCAAAGGCTATGGCCAAGAACCCCACGGGTGAGGACAAAACTGTTGTGGACAAGCTGCGTGCTGAATTTGCTGATGAACTCAACAATCTGGGCGTACGTGTCAGCGACTTGGAGCGCAATGCCGACAAGGTGAAATGGAATGGCGAAGCTCGTTTCACTTATACTAGCGACCGCAATAAGAACACGGCTGTTGGTACCAACACTAAGGTAAACAGTGCGCCGTTGCTTTTCCGTTTGGAACCCTCGGCAGAAGTCAATGATCATTGGCATGTAAAAGCTCGTCTCGATGCTACGACCCATCTGAATACTGATGCTGCTAATAATAATTCCGATAGGGTTAAGCTGGTTCGTGCCTGGGCGCAGGGTGACTACGATAAATTCCAGGTCAAGCTCGGTAAATTCGGTTCCCTCAATGGTGACAGCATTGCTGATACCCAGTTCTCCGGTGCTGAAGTATCCTTCGGCAAGGAGGTAAAGGGTATTGTTGCAGCTGGCCGTTTGAGCACGAATGTTTATGGCGGTAATTATGCAAAGGCTGCTAATTATCAGTATCTCGGTGTAGAGGGTGCGGTGGACAGATTGTCCGGTGGTCTCTATCTGCATCGTCTGAATACGAAGAGCCTTTCCGCTGCTGGTACGAGAACGGCGAAGTTCTTCAAGAACAACACGGAAGATACTTCCAATATCATTGCTGTCAAGGGTTCCTACAAGATTGGCAATAATGTGAAACTGAATGGTTTCTATTCCAACAACCCTGAAGCTGACAACTATAAGCAGGCTGCCAGTGCAGAAGTGAGCTACAAGGGTGCACAGAAAGCCAACCAGGGCACTTGGGGTGCATGGGTAGCATATCGTCATCTGGGCAGTGCAGCCATGGTTAAGTCCACCTATGATGTAATCAAACCGGACTTCAAGGGCTGGGAAATCGGCGCCAACTATGCTCCGTTCAAGAACGTAGTGGCTACCGCCCGCTATGGTGATGCTAAGGAAATCTCCAACAGCAACCAGAAGGAAAAGATTCTCTTCGGTCGTGTGCAGTTCTTCTTCTAAGAGTTGAACCTTCATAATATGAACCACCAGCAGAGCATATGCTGCTCTGTTGGTGGTTTTTTGTTTAGGTTGCAGGAAATAGCAGATTTATAACGAATTTTATCATGGTGAATTAAATTTTATGATAATAGTGCTATTGTGTACTATTGAAAGGATGGAATTATAATGCAGACTATTGCACTGATTGCTCATGACAAAAAGAAAGAAGACATGTTGGATTTTGCTTCACATCATAAGGAGCTTTTGTCCAGATTTCATTTGGTGGCAACCCGCACTACAGGAACGCTGCTGAAAGATAAGCTGGGGCTGGATGTGGAAACCATGATGTCAGGACCGTTGGGAGGGGATCAGCAGATTGGTGCATTGGTGGCTACGGAAAAGGTTCAGTATGTCATTTTTCTGCGTGATCCACTGACGTCCCAGCCTCATGAGCCAGATATCAATGCATTGTTGAGATTGTGTGATGTCCATAATGTTCCTTTAGCCACGAATCGTAAGAGTGGCCATATCTTGTTGGAATATGCAGCGAAGAAGCTGGATGCATGATTTGCTGAAATTCAAGTAGCACAATAAATTGTATACGAAATTTATTTTATATTGTATAATATGAGTGGTGTTTCAAGCGATATTTTTTGTGGACAGGGAGGTTGAAGGCTGTGCTGAAGGTATATGCGGTAGAGAGCCTGCGGTCAGGTCTGATAGTAGGCCGTGATATTATGGATGAGCAGGGCAAGGCACTGATTTCTGCAGGAACGGCATTGACCAAGGAAATGATTTACGGGCTGTTGGATAGACCGATTTTTTCCGTATATATTGAAGAGACAGAGCCTGTTGAAGAACTTCCTGGGCAGGAGCATTTACTGGATGATGAATACATCAGCTGTTATAACGATGCTTATGCCAAACTGGAAAAGATATTCAATACATTGGTCGAGCAGGGGCAGTTTGATGCTGCTGACTTACAGGCGCTGATGGATGAAAGGACCTTTACCATGCTGAGTGATGGGGCAAAGGCTGTGTCCCAGATCCATAATATGGAATATAAAGAACCCTATCTGATACATCATTGCCTGCATGTAGGGATCTTTGCCGGATTGATGGCTAAGTGGCTGGGCTTGTCTATATTGGATCAGTATAATCTGGTCATAGCTGGCTTGTTCTTGGATATCGGTAAGTTGCGGATTCCCTCAGAAGTACTGGATAAAAAGGGAAAGCTTACGGATGAGGAGTTTGAACTGGTGAAGAAACATGCGCAGTTCGGCCATGATATGATCAGCATGACCACGCTGAATGCCAATCAGGATATCATGAATGGCGTCTTGCAGCATCATGAACGCTGCGATGGTTCTGGCTATCCTCGGCAGCTGACTGCAGAGAATATCTCCAGCTTCGGCAAGATCCTGGCTATCCTGGATATATATGATGCCATGGCCAGTGACCGCGTCTTTGCCAAGCGCCGCTCGCCCTTTGATGTGTTTGCCACCCTTTATGATGATATCCTCGATGGCAAGCTGGATACGGAGTACGGGGTGCAGTTCATCAAGCATCTCTGCCATTCATTGAATGGCAACTGGGTAGGATTGAGCAATGGGGAAAAGGCGCGCATCGTATATCTGGATGAGAGCCGTATCCGCTCGTTGCCTGTGGTGCAGACGCTAGGCGGTGAGTTCATCGATCTGGGCAAGAATCGGGATATCAAGGTGACGTGTATACTGACTGCCAATGAAGTAAGGGATAACAATAGCTAAGATGATAGGGGAGCTATGAATTTTTCGTAGCTCTTTTATTGCTTGTAAGGAGGAATGACCATGGCCATGGTGCCAAAGTTGAATACGATGCAGTTTGATAAAGAAATACCCTTTAAGGTCGTAGCGCCTTTTGAGCCCATGGGGGATCAGCCCAAAGCCATTGAAGATCTGGCAGCAGGCATTGAAAATGGCCAGCAGGCACAGGTGCTGCTGGGGGCCACTGGTACGGGCAAGACTTATACCATAGCCAAGGTCATTGAGAAGGTGCAGAAGCCGACATTGGTCATCGCCCATAACAAGACCTTGGCGGCGCAGCTGGCCAGTGAGTTCAAGGCGTTCTTCCCCGAGAATTATGTAGGCTATTTTGTCAGCTATTATGATTACTATCAGCCGGAAGCCTATATTGCTTCGACTGACACGTATATCGAGAAAGATTCTTCCATCAACGATGAGATCGATGAATTGCGTCATTCGGCTACCTGCTCGTTGTTTGAGCGGCGGGATGTGATTATTGTGGCGTCCGTGTCCTGTATCTATGGCCTGGGTTCACCGGAAAGCTATCATGAGATGGTATTGTCGTTGCATAAGGGGCAGGAGGTTCCGCGGGAGGATATCCTGCATAAACTGGTGCAGATCCGTTATGAGCGCAATGATATCGCTTTCGAACGCGGCCGGTTCCGGGTACGGGGGGATGTTATCGAAGTGTTCCCCGCAGGTTATAACAATCGTGCCGTACGCATTGAACTGTTCGGGGACGAGATTGACCGCATGGTGGAGTTTGATGTGGTGACGGGAGAGGTCTATGGGGAACGCACGCATTTGATGGTGTTCCCGGCATCTCATTATGTCACGGAAGACGAGGATATGAAGATTGCCATGAAGGATATCCGGGATGAGTTGGATGTACAGCTGCGGATGTTCCGGGAAAATGGCAAATTGCTGGAAGCCCAGCGCATTGAGCAGCGCACGAATTACGATCTGGAAATGATGCAGGAAATGGGCTATTGTTCGGGTATTGAGAATTATTCCCGCCATTTGACTCATCGCAAGGCCGGGGATGCTCCCTATACATTGCTGGATTATTTCCCCGAGGATTTCCTGATCGTGGTGGATGAATCCCATGTGACACTGCCGCAGGTACACGCCATGTACGCCGGGGACAGGAGCCGCAAGATATCGCTGGTGGAAAACGGCTTCCGCCTGCCATCCGCCTTTGACAATCGCCCCCTGACTTTTGAAGAGTTTGCCGCCCGCATCAATCAGATCATCTATGTATCCGCGACACCGGGCAAGTATGAACAGGAACAGGCCCAGCAGGTTGCCCAGCAGGTAATCCGCCCCACGGGCCTCGTCGATCCGGAAATCGAAGTACGGCCCCTGGAAGGGCAGATTGATGATCTGCTCAGTGAGATTCGCCTGCGCATCGAGCGCAATGAGCGCGTGCTGGTTACGACACTGACCAAGAAGATGGCGGAAAACCTGACGGATTTCCTCAAGGAAGCCGGAGTCAAGGTCCGTTATCTCCATTCAGATATCGCCACCATCGAGCGGGCGGAAATCATTCACGATCTGCGCGCTGGGGAATTCGATGTATTGGTCGGTATCAACCTTTTGCGCGAGGGTCTCGATATGCCAGAAGTTTCCCTGATTGCCATCCTGGACGCAGACAAGGAAGGTTTCCTGCGTTCGGACACGTCCCTGATCCAGATCATCGGCCGTGCCGCCCGCAATGCCAATGGACGGGTAATCATGTATGCGGACCGGATTACCGATTCCATGAAGCGGGCCATGGATGAAACCGAGCGCCGCCGGGAAATCCAGCAGGCGTATAACAAGGAGCATCATATTGTGCCCCAGACCATCATCAAACCCATCAAGCCGTTGATTGAAACCACATTGGTAGCTGAAACTGCTGCCACTTATACTGCGGGGGATGGCAAGAAGAAAAAGAAGCTGTCCAAGAAGGATAAGGAAAATCTGGTCAAGACCTTGCTCAGGGAAATGCAGCAGGCCTCCCGCGCCATGGAATTCGAGCGGGCGGCAGAACTGCGGGATATGATATTGGAACTTGATGGGACATTGCCTAAACCGGGGAAAAAGGAAAGATAAATTGCAGTTTATCGGTTTGTTCGTGGTAAAGGTATCCCGGTCATGCGTTGTCAGGGGTGAACGGGGGAGTACTTTTTCTGTTTGCGCTAAACGACCCGCTCGACAAAGTCAGCATTTCTTAGGTTGAATGCGCCGGGCAGGCCAACGGCGCGGCTTTCAGCGTGCTCCCAGTGACTTTTGGCAACGGGCCGGTCTTCGCTTCGCTCAGACTGTCGCTCCAACAGCAAAAGCACTCCCCCGTTCGCCCCCAGGCACGGATTAGGCAATTGGCACGAACCGTCTCTCCCGTAACAAGCACATCAATGTACTTGCAGCTTACAGCCGAAGCCTGCCAATATTGCACAGGCATAACTTTGGGCGGTGGTGGGGATACTTTTTTGACGCCGGAACGACTGCCCGCAGGGCTGGCCCGCAAACAGGCGTTGCTGGAAATTGAGCTGAACATACGCGCCGTCGGCCTGCCCGGCGCAGGTAACTAAACAGTGAGCACTATTGCTGGCGGGTCATTTAGTGAAGGCAGCGAAAAAGTATCCCCACCGCCGCCCCGCTGCGTTGTAACAATTTATTTTAAACACGTACTAACAAACTGCAATTGTTTCATTGAAAAAGTCCGCTGATGGTCAGCGGACTTTTAACATGTTATGGAGACATTTATTTAAACTGCGGTCATTTCTTCTGCCGTCAGCGCTTTGCAGCCGGCCTTGCGCAGGGCGGCTTCGGCATTTTTTGTATCGCTGACGCGGAAAATCATATAGGCGTCTTTCTTCCCGGCGAAGGCGTACATGTATTCGATGTTGATCTGTGCTGCTTCAAATTTTGCCAGCAGGTTGTCGAGGCCGCCGGTCTTGTCGGAGACGGCGAAGACCAATACGGGGGTGAGGCTGGCGATGAAGCCGGCATCTTTTAATACATTGGTGGCATCGAATACATCATCCACGAGCATGCGTACGATACCGAAATCGTTGGTATCGGCCAGCGACAGGGCGCGGATGTTGATGTTGTTTTCGGCCAGCACGGCGGTCAGGCTTTTCAGCGTGCCGGGGCGGTTCTCCAGAAATACGGAAATCTGTTTTACGCTCATGATGACACCTCCTCAAATCTTGCGTTTGTCGATGATGCGGATGGCTTTGCCGTTGCTGCGTTCGATGCTCTTAGGTGCTACCAGCTTCACCTTGGCCCGGATGCCCAGGATGTTCTTGATACCTTCGGCCAGTTCTTTGCGGCGGTCATCGATTTCACCTACATTATCGGTGAACATCTGGGGAGTCATTTCGACTTTGACCGTCAGGGTGTCGGTGTTGTTCACCCGGTCGACGATAATCTGATAATTGGCGGCATAGCCGTGGTTCAGCAGTACCGTTTCAATCTGGCTCGGGAAGACATTGACACCGCGGATGATGAGCATATCATCACTGCGGCCCAAAGGCTTGCTCATGCGGACATGGGTGCGGCCACAGCTGCATTTTTCCCGATTCAGCACGCAGATATCCCGGGTGCGGTAGCGCAGGATGGGGAAGGCCTGTTTGTCCAAAGCCGTCAGGACAAGCTCTCCCTGACTGCCGTCAGGCAGGACTTCACCGGTATCGGGATCGATGATTTCGGCGAGGAAATGATCCTCGTTGATATGCATGCCATCCTGTGCTGAGCAGGCAAAGGCCACGCCAGGTCCGGAAAGTTCCGTGAGCCCGTAGATATCATAGGCTTTGATGCCCAAGGTCTGTTCGATATCCCGCCGCATTTCCTCGGACCAGGCTTCCGCGCCGAAGATGCCGATTTTCAGGGGGATATCCTCGGGGCCATAGCCCATTTCCCTCATGGACTCGGCTAAGTAAGCGGCATAGCTCGGTGTGCAGCAGAGTATCGTAGCCTTCAGGTCCATGATAAACATGATTTGCCGTTCCGTATTGCCGGAGCTGGCAGGGACGGTAAGGCAGCCAAGTTTATGGGAGCCGCCGTCAATGCCGGCCCCGCCCGTGAACAGGCCATAGCCGTAGGCGATATGGCAGACATCCTCGTCCGTACCGCCTGCCGCGGCGAGGGCACGGGCCGTGCAGTCATTCCACATGTCAATATCGGCCTGCGTGTAATAGGCTACTACTCGTTTGCCTGTAGTACCTGAGGTGGAATGGATGCGCACACAATCCTTGAGTGGAACGGCCAGCAGGCCATAGGGATAGGTTTCCCGCAAATCATGTTTGGAAATAAAGGGCAACTTGCGGATATCGGCTAATGTCTGGATATCCTCAGGCTTTACGCCCTGTTCTTCCATTTTCTGGCGATAATAGGGCACATGTTCCCAGGCATGGCGCACCTGTTTCTTCAATTTTTCTTCCTGCAGGGTGCGGATTTTTTCTGCTGGGGCACATTCGATTTCGGCTTGAAAATAATGTTCCAAAATATGACCTCTTTTCTGTCGTTACGCTTGATAGTTCCTGCCCAAGGTGAAGGCTTTCTGATTGAGTGCGAGGAATTTGGGCGGTACATTGGCAGTGAGAACCTCCTGCCATATGTCCTCGCTGATGTCAAAATAGTGGGAGAGCCTGCCCAAAAGCACGATATTCACGGCTTTGAGAGAACCGGCTTCTTTCGCCAATGTCAGGCAGTCCATGGCATCAATCCTGATGTTTTTGGCCTTGATTTTTGCTACCAAATCCGCAGGATAGGTGGCTGCACCAGTAATTACGGGCATGGGATCGATCTGCTGGGTATTGGTGACAATCTGGCCGCCAGGTTTCAGGCATTTGAGCCAGCGGGCTGTTTCCAGGAGCTCAAAGGAGACGATGAAGTCGGCTTCGCCTTCGTCCACCACAGGGGAATAGACATGGCTGCCGAAGCGCACATAGGTGATGACGCTGCCGCCGCGCTGGGACATGCCGTGTACTTCCGATACTTTGACATCATAGCCCTGGCGCAGCAATAAATCGCCTAAAATCTTGCTGGCCAGTAGTGATCCCTGACCGCCGACACCGATGATGATGATATTTTTCGTTTCCATAGTCGCCTCCTTAATCTTGCGCCGTGCTGGCAAATGCCTGTTTGGGGCAGAGCTGTTCACAGACCCCGCAGCCCACGCAGAGGGTACCATCCACATGAGCCTTGCCTTCTTTGATGGAGATGGCCGGACAGCCGATGCGCATGCAGGCCTTGCAGCCAATACATTTTTCCCGGTCAACGGCAAGCGGCGCTTTGTGCTTGACCTTTTTGAGCAGGGCGCAGGGGCGGCGGGAGATGATGACCGAAGCAGCCGGCGTGGCCAGTTCTTCGGTGATGGCCGTTTCCGTGGCTTTGAGGTCGTAGGGATCAATCACCCGGACGCGCGCAAAGCCCATGGCCCGGCACAGGGCTTCCAGATCGATACGGCCAGCTGGTTCGCCTTTGATATTGAAGCCAGTGGCAGGATTCTGCTGATGACCGGTCATGCCGGTGATGGAATTGTCCAGAATGATGACGGTGGTGGGAGACTGGTTATAAGCTACATTGGCCAATCCGGTCATGCCGGAATGGATGAAGGTGGAGTCCCCGATGACCGCTACGGTCCTGCCGCTGCTTTCCGCACCACGCATCTTGTTGAAGCCATGCGCTGCACTGATGGAAGCGCCCATGCAGAGTGTCATGTCCATGGCACTGAGCGGCGGAACGGCGCCGAGGGTATAACAGCCGATATCGCCGAGCACCGTGCATTTTTTCTTCTGCAGGGTGTAGAAAAGGCCGCGATGCGGGCAGCCGGCACACATCACAGGCGGTCTGGGCGGGATTGCATCCGCCAATTTTTCGCCTGCTGTAGTTTCCCGGCCAAAGGCTTTGGCTACGATATTCTGGGCGAATTCGTCAATGCCGGGCAGGATATCCCGTCCGGAAACAGCAAGCCCTAAGGAACGCACATATTGCTCGATGATATCGTCCAGTTCCTCAACTACCACGAGTTTCTGTACGCTCCCGGCAAAGTCGCGGATTTTCTGCTCAGGCAGGGGATTGATCATGCCGAGCTTTAGGACGCTGACGCTGTCGCCAAAGACTTCCTTGACATACTGGTAGGAGGTGGAAGATGTGATGATGCCCAGCTCTGTGCCGCCCATCTCGATGCGGTTGAGTTCCGTTGTCTCCGCAAAATCTTTGAGGGCCTTTGTACGCGCCTCTACGATGGGATGGCGCTTTTTGGCATTGCCCGGCATCATGACGTATTTGGCGATATTTTTCTCGTAAGGTTTATCGTATTCCTGACGTTCACCGGTCTCTGCTACCGATTGGGAATGAGCCACCCGGGTGCACATTTTGATGAGCACGGGGGTGTCGAATTGTTCGGAGAGTTCGTAGGCTTGTTTGGTGAAAGCCAATGCCTCTGCTGAGTCGGCAGGTTCCAGCATGGGCACTTTGGCCGCAATGGCATAATGGCGGCTGTCCTGTTCGTTCTGGGAAGAGTGCATGCCTGCGTCGTCGGCCACCACGATGACCATCCCCGCGTTGACACCGGTATAGGACATAGTGAAGAGGGGGTCGGCGGCTACATTCAGGCCCACATGCTTTTGGGCGCAGAAGGAGCGCTTGCCCGAAAGTGATGCGCCGAAGGCTGACTCCATGGCCACTTTTTCATTAGGAGCCCATTCACAGTAGATTTCGTCGTATTTTACGGCTTCTTCTGTGATTTCCGTGCTCGGGGTTCCCGGATAGCTGGACACGAAGCAGACACCAGCTTCGTAAAGCCCCCGGGCAATGGCTTTGTTTCCTAACAGCAATGTTTTCATACGCTTTATTCCTCGCTCTCCACTTGTTTGGCTACCAGATGGTCGGCACCGTATAGCTTGCGCAGTTTTGGCTTTTCAATCTTACCGGTGGCATTGCGCGGCACGGTGGCGAAGATGATTTTCTTTGGCCGCTTATAGCGGGGCAGTTCCAGGCAGAATTCATCAACTTCTGCTGCCGTGCAGTCGATATCTGCTTTCAGTTCGATGATGGCGGTGCAGATTTCCCCCAGTCGTTTGTCGGGCATGCCGATAACGGCCACATCTTTTATCTTGTTGAATTTGTGCAGGAAATCTTCAATCTGGACGGGATAGATATTTTCGCCGCCGCTGACGATGACGTCCTTTTTCCGGTCCACGAGAAAATAGAAGCCGTCCTCGTCCTGTCGCGCCATATCGCCGGTAAAGAGCCAGCCGTCCCGCAGGACTTCGGCGGTGGCCTGTTCGTTATTGTAGTAGCAGGTCATGACGCCGGGGCCCTTGACGCAGAGTTCTCCGACTTCACCTCGGGGGACGGGATTGCCCTCTGGATCGACAATCCTGCATTCCCAACGGTAACCGGGCACACCGATGGCACCGACTTTATGGATGTTCTCCATGCCCAGGTGCACGCAGCCCGGCCCCGTGGATTCGGACAGGCCGTAATTGGTATCGTAGGCGTGGAGGGGGAAGTATTTCTTCCAATGGCGGATCAGGCTGGGGGGCACCGGTTGGGCACCGATATGCATGAGCCGCCATTGGCTTAGCTCGTAATCTGCAAGCTTGAGCTGTCCCTCGTCCAGAGCGCCGAGGATATCCTGCACCCAGGGCACCAGCAGCCAGACAATGGTGCAGCGCTCCTGCGAAATGGTCTGCAGGATGATATCGGGTTTGGTGCCCTTCAGGAGGATGGCCTTGCTGCCCACTACGAGACTGCCCATCCAATGGAATTTTGCGCCTGTATGATAGAGGGGGGGGATGCAGAGGAACACATCCTCGTGGGTGGTGGCATGATGTTTCTGCTCCATCTGCGCGGCCTGCGTGAGACTGCGGTGTTTGTGCAGGATAGCCTTGGGAAATCCCGTCGTGCCTGAGGAAAAATAGATGGCACCAAAATCATCATCGGTGATGGGCGGAACATTTGGTTTGGTGCTCGGACAATCCGTCGCCATCAGATGATAGCTCTCGGCAAAGCTCGGACAGTTATCCCCTACATAAATCAGCAGCCGCCCTTTTGATAGGCGTTCGGCATTGGTCTCGATACGGCCGATGAATTTTGGCCCGAAGATGATGACGCTGACTTCGGCGAGTTCCGCGCAGTAGAGGATTTCTTTGGCATCGTAGCGGAAGTTGAACGGCACGGCAATGGCGCCGGTCTTCAGGATGCCAAAGTAAATGGGCAGCCATTCCAGGCAGTTGTACATGAGGATGGCCACTTTATCACCCTTGCCCACACCACGCTGCAAGAGCAGATTGGCACAGCGGTTGGCCTTTTCTTCGAAGACGCTCCAGGTGATTTCCCGCCGGTAGGGGGCAAAAGTATCAGACTCGATGAGGCTGTATTCCTTCCAGCTCATGCGGCGGGTATCCGGTTCGGTGGGATTGAGCTCCACCAGCGCAACTTCGTCTCCGTAGAGGGCGGCATTGCGCTCCAGGTATTCCATAACAGGCATATCGTTAACAGTCTCCTTTCGTAATTATGCAAATAAATGTATATTTTTAGTAAATTCGCTATAGTTGTGGTTTATTCCTGCCTTAAATGTCTTTAATTGTCATGCAGCGGCATGGAAATTTGTCTGTGACTTGTACGATTGCAGATGAAAAAATTAAATGTTAAAATGGAGATAAATTGTTGAGAGCCTGTACAGAAAGAGGTAAGGTTATGGAACAATACATCAGAATCAAGGGCGCACGTGCCCATAACTTAAAGAATATCAATGTGGATATTCCCCGTGACAAACTTGTCGTGGTAACGGGATTATCCGGTTCGGGCAAGTCCTCACTGGCCTTTGATACGGTCTATGCCGAAGGCCAGCGGCGCTATGTGGAGTCCCTGTCCTCCTATGCCCGGCAGTTTTTGGGGCAGATGGACAAGCCGGATGTGGACAATATAGATGGCCTGTCGCCGGCCATCTCCATTGACCAAAAGACCACGAGCCACAATCCACGTTCTACGGTGGGCACGGTCACGGAAATCTATGACTATCTGCGTCTGCTCTTTGCTAGAGCTGGACGGCCGCACTGTCCCAAGTGTGGCAAGCCCATCACCCAGCAGACCGTGGATCAGATGGTGGATCAGATCAAGGAGCTGCCGGAGCGCACGAAGCTTTTGATCATGGCGCAGGTCGTGCGCGGAAAGAAGGGCGAGCACCGCAAGATCCTTGACCATATCCGCCATGAAGGCTATGTGCGGGTGCGCATTGACGGGGAAATCTTTGATATCAATGACGATATCAAGTTGGAGAAAAACAAGAAACATACCATCGAAGTGGTCATTGACCGTCTCGTAGTACGGGATGGCATGGATCAGCGGCTGGCTGATTCGCTTGAAACGGCTTTGAAACTTGGGGAAGGCGTCGTCTATGTGCAGATTGTGGATGGCGAAATTTTGATGTTCAGCGAAAATTTTGCCTGTGTGGACTGTGGCATCAGTCTGCCGGAAATCACACCGCGCATGTTCTCCTTCAACAGTCCCTTTGGTGCGTGTCCGGTCTGCATGGGGCTGGGCAGCCATATGGAATTTGACGAGGAACTGGTGATTCCCGATCCCAGGTTGTCGGTGGCAGGTGGTGTATTTGCGCCGCTGTCGAAGAATCTGCATTCCTATGCTATGTGTGCGATGGCGGCAGTCCTGCGTGATTATGGCTGTGATATGGATACGCCTTGGAAAGATTTGGATAAGAAGGTGCAGAAGGTCCTGCTTCATGGTTCGAAGGATGAGAAGTTCCGTTTCCACTATGTCAATATGTTCGGTGAGAACAAGGAATACAATGTGGAATTTGAGGGTGTGATGCCACTGCTTTCTCGGCGTTATCAGGAAACGGATTCAGATGAGATGCGGGAGTCTTATGAAAACTATATGACGGAGATTCCCTGTTCCGCTTGTCATGGGGCAAGACTTAAACCTGAAACTTTGTCTGTATTAGTGGGCGGCAGGAATATCCATGAAGTTACCGATATGAATATCCGCGAGGCTGAGAATTTTTTCCAAAATCTGGAACTGACACCCAGAGAGGCTAAGATTGCCAAACAGATTCTGAAGGAAATCCATGCCCGCCTGAACTTCCTGCTGAATGTCGGCTTGGATTATCTGACCTTGTCGCGGGCAGCGGGTACTTTATCCGGCGGCGAAGCTCAGCGCATCCGTTTGGCTACGCAGATCGGTTCGGGGTTGCAGGGGGTGCTCTACGTTCTGGACGAACCCAGCATCGGTCTGCATCAGCGGGACAATAATCGCCTGCTGGAAACTTTGAAGAATCTGCGGGATTTAGGCAATACGCTGCTGGTGGTGGAACATGACGAAGACACCATGTATGCGGCCGACCACATCATTGACATCGGCCCCGGGGCCGGGGAACACGGCGGTCAGGTAGTGGCTCAGGGCACAGCTCAGGAAATCATGCAGGTGCCGGAGTCGGTGACAGGACAGTACCTTTCCCGCAGAAAGTTTATCCCTGTACCTGCCCGTCGTCGTCCGGGAAATGGGAATTTCGTGGAAGTTGTGGGCGCGGCAGAGAACAATCTCAAGGATATCAATGTGAAATTCCCCTTAGGAACGTTGACTTTGGTAACGGGCGTATCCGGTTCAGGCAAGAGTACGCTGGTCAATGAGATTCTTTACAAGGGCATTGCCTCCCGGCTCTACCATGCCAAGGGCAAACCAGGGAAACACAAGAAAATCAAGGGGCTGGAGCATATCGACAAGATTATCGATATCGACCAGCAGCCCATCGGCCGTACGCCGCGTTCCAATCCTGCGACGTATACGGGCGTCTTTGATGCTATCCGTGATTTGTTCAGCCAGACCAGCGAAGCCAAGGTCAGGGGGTATAAACCGGGGCGGTTCAGTTTCAATGTCAAGGGGGGACGCTGTGAAGCCTGTAAGGGGGATGGCATCCTGAAAATCGAGATGCATTTCCTGCCGGATGTCTATGTGCCCTGCGAAGTCTGCAAAGGGGCGCGGTATAATCGGGAAACGCTGGAAGTTCGCTACAAGGGCAAGACCATTGCCGATGTGCTCGATATGACCATTGATGAAGCGGTGGTGTTCTTTGCCAATGTCCCCCGCATTGCCCGCAAGCTGCAAATCATTCAGGATGTGGGGTTAGGCTATATCAAGCTGGGCCAGCCGGCTACCACTTTGTCCGGCGGCGAAGCCCAGCGCGTGAAACTGGCCACGGAACTTTCCCGCCGCAGTACGGGCAAGACGCTCTACATTCTGGACGAGCCCACTACAGGGCTGCATTCCGCCGATATCCATAAGCTGCTGGGAATCCTGCAACGGCTTGTGGACGGGGGCGATACCGTCGTCGTCATTGAGCATAATCTCGATGTCATCAAGACGGCTGACCATATCATCGATTTGGGGCCGGAAGGTGGCGACAAGGGCGGCACCATTGTGGCGATGGGCAGGCCCGAGGATATCGTAAAAGTTCCAGCATCTTACACTGGAAAATTCCTGAAACCTTTATTGGAAGAGAAGAATGAGTAAGTGAAGTAATAAAACGCACTATCTGGTTTCGCAGCACTTGACACGGGGCCGGGGCATTGGCTCCATTGCCGATGGCGGCAGAATTTGTGGCAGTTGTGTTGGTCGTTCCGCCAAGGGCAGCTGCAGATTCTCCAAAGGCTGCGGGCTGGCTGCCCCAAAGTACACAGGCACTGGTCAGCAGGGCGGCCAGTACGCAGCCATGCCTATGGTATTTTCGTGCCAGCTCGCTGGTGACCACATAGCAATTCCTTGCCTGATCCCAAATCACGGTGTAAATCTTATTCATGATATTTTGCTCCCTTCCATTGGCAATTGCACCAGAACACCAGCACAAGAAAGTTTTTCTTGTGCTGGTGTTCTGTTATAATGGAAGGGAAAGGAAAGTGATTGATGTGCAGACAGTCAGCAATGTGCTGAATTTAATTAAGGCGGCTATCCTGCCGGCTTTGGCTAAGGCTGAAGTGGTGGTGGATGCCACGGCGGGAAATGGTTATGATACTTTGTTTTTGGCGGAAAACACCGCTGACAGGTCGAAAATCTATGCCTTTGATATTCAGGAAGCGGCTCTCAACAATACTCGGGAGCGGACGTCGGCTTATGCTGGCCGCATCGAATATGTCCTGCGCAGTCATGCGGAGCTGGCGGATGTGGTGGAGGAGGATATCGACCTGGCCATCTTCAATCTGGGTTATCTGCCGGGGCAGGAGCATGCCGTGACGACCAAACAGGAGAGCACCTTGCTGGCGGTGCAGCAGGTTTTGGGGAAATTAAGCCTTAACGGAGCCTGTGTGATTGTGGCCTATCCGGGACATGAGGCTGGCGGGCAGGAAGCGGTTGTATTAGAAGGATTTTTGGCATCTTTGCCCAGGAAAGATTATACGGTGGGCTGTTACCGCTTGCTGAACCATGCGCGGACAGCACCCTATGCCTATATCGTGGAGAAAGTCCGTTAAGGGTCATGAAAAAGCCCCCGGCATGCAACACTTTTGCTGCATGCCGGGGGCATCTGTATGCGGGGGATCAGGCGTTTTCCTTGCGGAACTTGTCCATGAACTGAGCCAGTTTCTCTGCGCCTTCATAGGGCATAGCGTTGTAGATGGATGCGCGCATGCCACCAACGCTGCGGTGACCTTTGACGCCGCTAAGGCCCTGTTCCAGAGCTTCTTTCACGAATTTTGCTTCGAGTTCTTCGCTGGGCAGACGGAACGTAACGTTCATGAAGGAACGGCTGTCCTTGTCGGCGTGGCCGCGATAGAAGCCATCCGAGCTGTCAATCGCGTTGTAGACCACAGCAGCCTTCTTTTCGTTGCGTTTGGCCATTTCTTCCAGACCGCCCTGAGCTTTGATCCAGGCGGCAACCTTGCCCACCATGTAGATGCAGAAGGCAGGTGGCGTGTTATAAAGGGAATCCTTTTCGAGGAAGGTGCTGTAGCGGAACATCGTTGGCAGCGTCTTGGGACTCTTGGCCAGAAGTTCCTTTTTGGCTACGACCAGCACGACACCAGCCGGACCGAGATTTTTCTGCACGCCGGCATAGATGAAGTCAAATTTGCCGAAATCGAGCGGGCGGGAAAGCATATCGGAAGACATGTCTGCAAAGAGAGGCACGCCGTTCGTTTCGGGGATATAATGATATTCTGTACCATAGATGGTGTTGTTGTAGCAAAGATGCACATAAGCGGCATCCGGGTTGATCTTGAGCTCTTCCTGAATGGGAATATGCTTGAAATCACGGTCTTTGCTGGAAGCGGCAATCTCGCCCACGCCTAAGAGTTCAGCCTCTTTGTAGGCTTTGGAGGCAAAGCTGCCGGAAAGCACATAGCTGCCGGGATGTTCCTTGCTGGCAAAGTTCAAGGGAATCATGGCAAACTGCTGGCTGGCACCGCCCTGACAGAACAGGACTTCATAATCATCACCGAGACCCATCAGTTCCTTGATATCGGCTTTAGCCTGAGCATGGACAGCAGCATAAGGTTTAGCCCGATGGCTGATTTCCAGGATGGACATGCCGCTTTCACCAAAGTTCAGGAATTCTGCCTGAGCTTCTTTGAGTACGGATAACGGCAGGGTAGCCGGGCCGGGATTAAAGTTATACACGCGATTTGCTTCCATGGAGTACCTCCTAAAAGTAATAAGCTTACAATGTTACATGTAGTAAATATTTTTCTTTATTTTACCCCTAATTTTTTATAAAAGCAAGGGCAAAAACAAATATTGTTTCTATACAGGAAACAGATGGAATTGTAAAAAGGATAAATTTTACAGATTTACAAAAAATATCTTGACATAACTGGTGATAAGTGATAAGCTAACACCAATTTCCAAATTAAACAATAACAAAAACGAAACCGATGAAGCGGAGATAACGGCGGCTACGTCTTTACAGAGAGCCTGCGTGGCTGGAAGTCAGGCAAGAAACGAACTGTCAAATGGACCGCGGAGGGTGCAGTCAAATGGTTTGGCTTGCCAGATCAGAGTATTCTGCAACGTGAGGAACGCGTAAGTTTCCGGGGATATGTTGGTATCCTGCAAAGCGCACGGTTTTTCCGTGAATCCAAGGTGGCACCGCGGATAGTGAGAAGCACTTTTCGTCCTTGATAGAATGGATAGTTCTGTCAAGGACGTTTTCTATTGTCCTGACTCTGACAGAACGGAGCTGAGAAAGGAGCAGGCAGATGATTGAAGAGGCTATTGTAAAGATTGTGGGCAAAGAGGATTTGACCTATGATGAAGCTTATGGGGTGATGAATGAAATCATGAGCGGGCAGACCAGCCCCACCCAGAATGCAGCTTTCCTGGCGGCGCTTTCCACCAAGAGCGCCCGCGCGGAAACTACTGAGGAAATCGCGGGCTGTGCGGCGGCCATGCGCGACCATGCCACGAAGGTGGATACGGGACTCGATATCTGCGATATCGTAGGTACCGGTGGCGACCACAGCCAAAGCTTCAATATCTCCACCACCGCCAGCATCGTGGCGGCAGCAGGGGGCGTCAAGGTGGCCAAGCACGGCAATCGGGCGGCGTCTTCCAAGTGCGGTACGGCAGATTGCCTTGAAGCCCTGGGGGTCAATATCGAACAAAGTCCGGAACTGTGCAAGAAGCTTTTAAATGAGGTAGGCATGTGCTTTTTCTTTGCGCAGAAGTATCATAGCTCCATGAAATATGTCGGAGCAATCCGCAGGGAACTCGGTGTGCGCACGGTGTTCAACATCTTAGGGCCGCTGACCAATCCTGGTAGTCCCACGCGCCAGCTGTTAGGCGTTTATGATGAGTATCTCGTGGCGCCGCTGGCCCATGTGCTCAGCAATCTGGGCGTAAAGCGGGGCATGGTGGTCTATGGCAAGGATAAATTAGATGAGATTTCCCTGTCGGCGCCCACGGCGATCTGCGAAATTCGAGATGGCTGGGTCAAGGCTTACACCATCAAGCCTGAGGACTTCAGCATGGAACGTTGCACGAAGGATGACCTCAAAGGCGGGGACCCCGCAGAGAATGCGGCCATTACCCGCAACATCCTGCAGGGCGAGAAAGGACACAAGCGCAATGCGGTACTGCTGAATGCTGGTGCGGCACTTTATATCAATGAAAAGGCTGAGACATTGGCAGAAGGCATCAAGCTGGCAGCTGAGCTGATTGATTCTGGCAAGGCGATGGAGACATTGGAGAAACTCATCAAGGTCAGCAATGAGGCGGAGGCTGTGGCATGAATGTATTGGAACGATTAGCCGCTCACGCTGCTGAACGGGTGGCGGCGGCCAAGCGGCAGAAATCCCTGGTGCAGCTGCGGCAGGAGGCCGAAGCCCTGCCTAAAGGCATGTTTCCTTTCCGGCAGGCGCTGGCTGATGAAGGTTTGTCCTTTATCTGCGAATGCAAGAAGGCTTCGCCATCGAAGGGGCTCATTGCTCCTGACTTTCCTTATTTGCAGATTGCGAAAGAATATGAAGCAGCTGGCGCTGATGCTATTTCGGTGCTGACGGAACCCAGTGAGTTCCTGGGCAGTGATGTCTATTTGCAGGAGATTGCGGCGGCGGTACAGACGCCCTGCCTGCGCAAAGATTTCACCATTGATGAATACATGATTTATGAGGCCAAGGTGCTGGGGGCTTCGGCCGTGCTGTTGATCTGTTCTCTGCTGGAAACGGAACGTATCAAGGAGTATATGGCCGTGGCTGCGGACGTGGGGCTGTCGGCGCTGGTGGAGGCCCATGATGAACGGGAAATCGAAAGTGCGCTGGAAGCCGGAGCGGAGATTATCGGTGTGAATAACCGTAATCTCAAGGATTTTTCCGTGGATATCGAAAGCAGCGGGCGGCTGCGGAGCATGGTGCCATCCACGGTGCTGTTCGTATCGGAAAGCGGCGTGAAGTCGGCTGCTGATGTGCAGCGGGCCAAAGCGATGGGCGCAGACGCCATACTGGTGGGTGAAGCGCTGATGCGCAGTGAAGATAAGAAGGCAATGCTGGCGGATTTCTATGCCGCCGCTGATAGACGAAGGGAGACTTTGCGATGACGAATCCACAGGGGCGCTTTGGCATTCACGGGGGACAGTATATTCCCGAAACGCTGATGAATGCCATCATTGAATTGGAAGAAGCTTACAATCACTATAAGAATGACCCGGAGTTCCAGAAAGAGCTCACGGAACTGTTGAATGACTATGCCGGCCGTCCTTCCCGCTTGTATTATGCGGAAAAAATGAGCAAGGATTTAGGCGGTGCCAAAATATATCTCAAGCGTGAAGACCTCAATCATACTGGTGCGCATAAGATCAACAACGTATTAGGTCAGGCGCTGTTAGCCAAGAAAATGGGCAAGACGCGCCTGATTGCCGAAACCGGCGCAGGCCAGCATGGTGTGGCTACGGCCACGGCGGCGGCGCTGATGGGCATGGAATGCGTGGTCTTCATGGGCAAGGAAGATACGGAACGTCAGGCACTCAATGTCTATCGCATGCGGCTGCTCGGCGCCAAAGTGGTACCCGTTACGTCCGGCACAGCTACGTTGAAAGATGCAGTATCAGAAGCCATGCGGGAATGGACGACGCGTATCAGCGATACCCATTATTGTCTGGGTTCTGTTATGGGGCCGCATCCGTTCCCGACGATTGTCCGGGATTTTCAGGCGGTCATTTCGCAGGAAATCAAGAGCCAGATGCTCGAAAAGGAAGGCCGCCTGCCGGATGCAGTGTTGGCCTGTGTAGGCGGCGGCTCCAATGCCATCGGCAGTTTCTATCATTTTATTGAAGACAAAGAAGTGAAACTGATTGGCTGTGAGGCGGCTGGCCGGGGTATCGATACCTTTGAGACAGCAGCCACCATCAACACGGGGCGCCTCGGTATCTTCCATGGCATGAAGTCCTACTTCTGTCAGGATGAGAACGGCCAGATTGCGCCGGTGTATTCCATTTCTGCTGGGCTTGATTATCCCGGTGTAGGCCCGGAACATGCTTATCTCCATGATATCGGCCGGGCAGAGTATGTGGCCGTCACGGATGATGAAGCTGTGGAGGCTTTCGAATACCTGTCTCGCACCGAGGGCATCATTCCTGCCATCGAGTCCTCTCATGCCGTTGCCTATGCCATAAAGCTGGCACCGAAGATGGACAAGGATAAGATCATCGTCATCACTATATCTGGCCGGGGCGACAAGGACTGCGCCGCCATTGCCCGCTATCGGGGGGAGGATATCCATGAGTAATATCGCAAACGCATTCAAGAACAGCAAAGCTTTCATTCCTTTTTTCACCTGCGGTTTTCCCGATATGGAAACCAGCAAGGCGGCCATCAAGGCCGCGGCAGATAATGGGGCCGATTTGATTGAACTGGGGATTCCCTTCTCCGACCCCACGGCAGAAGGCCCCGTAATCCAGCGCTCCAGTCTGGGGGCGCTGAAGAATGGCGTCAATACCAATAAGATATTCAGGATGGTGGAGGAACTGCGGCAGGATGTGAAAATCCCGCTGGTGTTCATGACCTATGCCAATGTGGTGTTCTCCTATGGTGGCGAGGATTTCTTTGCCAAGTGCCAGCAGGTGGGCATTGACGGCCTGATTTTGCCGGATTTGCCCTATGAGGAAAAGGAAGAATTTGCCAGCCTCAGCGAAAAATACGGTGTGGACCTGATTTCCATGATTGCGCCGACTTCCCATGAACGCATTGCCATGATAGCCAAGGAAGCCACAGGTTTCATCTATGTGGTCAGCAGTCTGGGGGTTACCGGGGTGCGTCAGGAAATCACTACGAATCTGGCGGAAATGGTCGAGGCCATCCGCAAGGTTACCGATGTGCCCTGTGCCATCGGCTTCGGCATTGCCAATCCTGACCAGTCCAGAAAGATGGCCCGGATTGCCGATGGCGTGATTGTCGGTTCGGCCATTGTCAAACTGTTGGAAAAATACGGCCAGGAAGCACCGGAATACGTGGGCGCCTACGTGCGTTCCATGCACCCGAGAAATTTACTGTAATCAGAAAAAGCTCGTTGATGAAACGGGCTTTTTCCTATTGCAGTTTGTTAGTGCGAGCAGAGACGTATTTGCTTACAAAGTAGTGGGGCGGCGGTGGGAATACTTTTTCGCCGCTCCACTAAATGACCCGCCAGCAGAAGTACGCATCTTCCAGTTACCTGCGCCGGGCAGGCCAACGGCGCTCCAATCAACGAAGCTTCCAGC
>NZ_FRBC01000001.1:0-7924 GCF_900142515.1 Pseudoselenomonas ruminantium
AGTGGTTCCACCTGTTCCCATACCGAACACAGTAGTTAAGCACTCATACGCCGAAAGTACTTGTCTGGAGACGGACTGGGAGGATAGGGCGTTGCCAGTTAAGCGAAGCACCCGCAAGGGTGCTTTTTTCGTGTTTGTTGTTAGCGCATAGTGGTGAAGAGTGATATCCGGTTACTACGGCGCTCCTTTCAGTAACTATGCGCAATTTGCCATCTAGTCGAAGTATAACGGCTGACTCTTTGGGGGAACTGCAGGACTCGAAAGGGGTAACTCTTTGACAAGCTGGTAAAACAGCTCATCAAGAGTTACCCCTTTTAAGTCATATGATTATGTTAGCTTTAGTCTTCGATAACCGTTTCCAGAGCGATCTTGATCATATCGTTGAAAGTGGTCTGACGTTCCTCAGCCGTGCAAGCTTCACCGGTCAGGAGATGGTCGCTGACGGTGAAGAGAGCCAGTGCCTGAACGTGGGCTTCAGCAGCGATCGTGTAGAGAGCAGCGGCTTCCATTTCCACAGCAAGCACGCCGTATCTGCGCAATTTTTCGCTGTCAATATCATCATCATAGAAGCGGTCAGCGGAAAGAATATTACCTACCGTAGCCCGGAGGTTTAACTTCTTCGTATTGGCTACAGCTTTGGACAGCAGGTCGAAATTAGCCAGCGGTGCATAAGTAACTGTGCCTTTGAAGATATTATTGATCAGAGAGGAGTCAGTGCTAGCGCCCTGAGCGATGAGTACATCGCGGAGCTTCACATCGGGATGCATACCACCGCAGGTACCTACGCGAATCAGTTTTTTGCAGCCAAAGCTGTGAATCAGTTCGTGCGTGTAGATAGAGATGGAAGGCATACCCATGCCGGTACCCTGTACGGAAACTGGCACACCTTTATATTTGCCCGTGAAGCCTAAGATATTGCGTATAGAGGTGTACTGTTTTACATCATCCAGAAAGTTTTCTGCAATGAATTTTGCCCGCAGAGGATCGCCAGGGAGCAGAATGCGTTCTGCTACATCGCCTTTTTCTGCACCAATGTGAGGAGTTGCCATGTTTAATTCCTTCTTTCCGTAAAATAAATTCTGAAAAGTATAAAACTATAATGTTATTATAAGAAAAAATACTAAATAAGAAAAGGTCATTTGTCCAAAAAAGTAAGAGAAAATATCTGTTTATAAATAAATGGGAATTAGATTTTGATTAGAAATATGGGCGGTGCCTTGACACTAGTGAAAAAATCGGTTACGCTATGGTAAGTTATTTTATAGGGAGGTAATTATAATAATGAAGAAAACAGCTTTTGCTTTGGCTGCTGTTATGTTAGCTGGTACTGCTACTGTTATGGCTGCCCCAATCAATCAGATGGCAAGACATGAAACGGCCATTGGCGTGGGCTCAAAAGATGCTTATATCGAGCATAAGGTTACGGGTAAGGCTACCGTAGGTTTTGCCTATGCTAATCGCGATGAATATAATGATCAGAAGGATGCCTATCTGCAGTATGATGTAGTAGGTTCTGAGGTTAAAGTTATCGGTGGTTATCGTTGGGACATGGGCGGTGAAAAGAACAATGCTTTTGGCGGTGTAGCATTGAGCACGCCAAAGGTAATGGGTTTTGACGCATATGCTTCTTATATCGCTGGTAGAGATTTTAACGAAACTCAGGTCGGCATCAACAAGGATATCCTGTTCAACGTTGGTCTCAATGTGAATTACCATAACTTCAAGCCCCGTCATGGTGGTCATCATGAAAATGGCGTTGGCGTTGGCGTAACGGTTAAATTTTAATTGAAATTAAACCTATCTTGTGGTAAACTACTGTTTGTTGATATGTAATTGTGTAAATGCGTTGATGAAGAGAGTAACCTCTGGAAGAAATCTTTAGCGAGCCGGGTCAGGTGCAAGCCGGTAGAAAGTATTGAGAGGTGAAAATCACTTTGGAGCAGCGGGCTGAAAGCAGTAGTAAGCTTCGCCGGTATTCCCCGTTACGGAATAGCGTATGATGGTACGTGAAAAATAGGTGGTTTATAAATGTAGGTTAATTGTACCTGCATCCTGTTTTCAGGATGCAGGTTTTTGTTTTTTAGAGGAGGAGTTCGTTTGTACAGCAAGGTAGACACCAACTTGAACTTCGTGGACAGAGAAAAGGAAGTTCTGAAATTCTGGAAGGAAAACAACATTGCCCAGAAGGCTATTGACCAGCGTGAAGGCTGCGATACGTTCACGTTCTATGATGGCCCGCCAACGGCTAACGGCAAGCCCCATATCGGTCACGTGCTGACGCGCGTCATCAAGGATATGCTGCCCCGTTACCAGTCCATGAAGGGCAAGAAGGTCCTGCGCAAGGCTGGCTGGGATACCCATGGTCTGCCGGTGGAGCTCGAAGTGGAAAAGCTCGTAGGCATCAACGGCAAGGAACAGATTGAAGAATACGGCATCGAGCCATTCATCAAGAAGTGCCGCGAATCCGTTTGGAAATACAAAGGCATGTGGGAAGAGTTCTCCGATGTGGTCGGCTTCTGGGCTGATATGGAGCATCCCTACATCACTTATGAGAATGACTTCATCGAATCCGAATGGTGGGCACTCAAGGAAATCTGGAACAAGGGCCTGCTCTACAAGGGCCATAAGGTCGTTCCTTACTGCCCCCGCTGCGGCACCCCGCTGTCTTCTCACGAAGTAGCACAGGGCTATAAGGACGTCAAAGAGCGTTCCGCCATGGTCAAGTTCAAGGTCAAGGACGAAGACGCTTACTTCCTGGCCTGGACGACGACGCCCTGGACGCTGCCCTCCAACCTGGGTCTCTGCGTGAACCCGGAAGTTGACTATGTGAAAATCAAGGTGGACGGCACCGTTTACTACATGGCGGAAGCTCTTGTGGAATCCGTCTTTGAAGGCGTGGAAGGGGAACGTGAAGTTCTTGCCAAATTCAAGGGCAAAGATTTGGAACATCGTGAATACGAGCCGCTCTATGATTTCGCCGTGGGCAAAATCAAGAAAAAGGCCTTCTTCGTGGTCTGCGATGATTATGTAACCACTTCCGATGGTACGGGCATCGTTCATCTGGCTCCGGCCTTCGGTGAGGACGATAACCGCGTCTGCCGCAAGTACGATATGCCGTTCGTGCAGTTCGTCAACAACAAGGGCGAAATGACTGAGGAAACCGACTGGGCTGGCGTATTCGTCAAGGACGCTGACCCGCTGATCATCGACGACCTCAAGAAGAGCGGCAAGCTCTTCAAGGCGCCGAAGTTCGAGCACAGCTATCCGCACTGCTGGCGCTGCGACACGCCGCTCATCTACTATGCCCGGGAAACCTGGTTCATCAAGATGACGGACGTCAAGGACAAGCTCATTGCCAACAACAACAAGGTCAACTGGATTCCGAAATCCATCGGCGAAGGCCGTTTCGGTGATTGGCTCGAACATGTGCAGGATTGGGGCCTGTCCCGTAACCGTTACTGGGGCACGCCGCTGCCGGTTTGGGAATGCGAATGCGGCCATCAGCACACGATTGGTTCCATCGCTGAACTCAAGGAAATGTCCGATAACTGCCCGGACGAAATCGAGCTGCACCGTCCGTATATCGATGCGGTTACGATCAAGTGCCCGGAATGCGGCAAGGAAATGCACCGCGTGCCGGAAGTTATCGACTGCTGGTTCGACTCCGGTTCCATGCCTTTTGCGCAGTGGCATTATCCGTTTGAGAATAAGGACATCTTCGAGAAGCGCTTCCCGGCAGATTTCATCTCCGAAGCTGTTGACCAGACCCGTGGTTGGTTCTACTCTCTGATTGCCATCTCCACGCTGCTCTTTGACGAAGCTCCGTACAAGAACGTCATCGTACTGGGTCATGTCCAGGATAAGGATGGCCGCAAGATGAGCAAATCCAAGGGCAACGCCGTTGACCCCATGGAGGCTCTGGGCCAGCATGGTGCCGATGCCATCCGTTGGTACTTCTACGAGAACAGCGCTCCCTGGCTGCCGAATCGTTTCCATGATGATGCCGTACAGGAAGGCCAGCGCAAGTTCATGGGTACCCTCTGGAATACGTATGCCTTCTTCGTGCTCTATGCCAATATCGACAACTTCGATGCAACGAAGTACACCTTGGACTACGACAAGCTGCCGGTTATGGATAAATGGGTGCTGAGTCGACTCAACACCATGGTCAAGGAAGTGGACAGCGACCTGGCTAACTACAAGGTTACGGAAGCTGCCAAGGCATTGCAGGCCTTCACGGACGAACTGTCCAACTGGTATGTGCGTCGCAGCCGTGCCCGCTTCTGGGCCAAGGGCATGGAGCAGGATAAGATCAATGCTTATATGACGCTCTATACGGCTCTTGTGACCACGGCCAAGGCTGCTGCTCCGCTGGTACCGTTCATCACCGAATCCATCTATCGCAACCTCGTCTGCAGCATCGACAAGAATGCACCGGAATCCGTACATCTGGCAGACTACCCTGTTGCCAACGAGGCTTGGATTGATGAAGAACTCGAAAAGAACATGGAGCTGGTTCTCGAAATCGTTGTGCTGGGTCGTGCGTCCCGCAATGAGACCAACATCAAGAACCGCCAGCCGGTGGCGCATATGTATGTCAATGCTGACCGCGAACTCTCCGATTTCTTCAAGGAAATCGTGGAGGATGAGCTCAATGTCAAGGAAGTTGTCTTCAAGGACGACATGGAAGAGTATCTGACCTACAGCTTCAAGCCGAATTTCCGCGTATTGGGGCCGAAGGTAGGCAAGCGGATCGGTGCTGTCAAAGGTGCCCTCGAAAAACTCAACGGTCATAAGGCCAAGGCTGAACTCGATTCCACGGGCAAGCTCGTCGTAGCTCTGCCGGATGGGGAAGTGACGCTGACCACCGAAGATGTGGAAGTTTCCATGGCCCAGACCGAAGGCTTCAACTGCCAGCGCTATAACGGCGTGACCATTGCCCTGGATACTACGCTGACGGAAGAACTGCTCGAAGAAGGTTTCGTCCGTGAAGTCATCAGCAAGGTACAGACCATGCGCAAGGAAAACGGTTTTGAAGTCACTGACCATATCAAGGTCAGCCTCTCCGGCAACGAGAAACTGCAGGCCATCGTGGCAAAGAATGAGGATTACCTCAAGGAAATCACGCTGGCTGATTCCGTAGAATATGGAAAACTTTCCGGAACCGAGAAGGAATGGAACATTAACGGCGAGAATATTACAATAGCGGTAGAATGAGCCATGAAACATCTGGAACATGAACATGAGCATGAACATACTCATGTGCTGGCAGATGGCACCGTTGTAACCCACAGCCATGGAGCAGGGCACGGCCATACCCATAGCCATGCCCATACCAAGGCGGTGCTGAACCGCATGTCCCGCCTGATTGGCCATCTGGAGTCTATCAAGACCATGGTGGAACAGGGCCGGGACTGCAGTGAGGTGCTGATTCAGCTCTCCGCGGTGAAAAGCGCCATCAATGGTGTCAGCAAGATTATTTTAAAGGATCATATGGAGCACTGCATTGTGGATGCGGTGCGGGATAATGATCAGGAAGCATTGGAACAACTGAATAAGGCGATTGACCAATTTATCAAGTAAGCAGGAAGGCCATAGGTGTATAAGAAGGGAAGCGGGCTTATGGATCAGTTAGAAATCAAAGAGATTCTGTGTGATGCTGGTGTCGATTATGGCAAAGGATTGGAACGGTTTATGGGGAATGTGGCACTTTACCACAAATTCCTGGGGAAATTCCTCGATGACACTTCGTTTTCTCAGTTTCAGGCCGATTTTACCGCAGGCGATATGGAAAAAGCCGGCAAGAGCGTTCATACCCTGAAAGGCACAGCCGGAAACCTCAGTCTCATGCGTCTTTATACTGCTGCGGATGAAACGGTGCAAGCAATCCGGGCTGGCAAGAGCCCAGTAGAGATTGAGCCGCTGGCCAGGCAGGTGGAAAAGGTCTATACCGAAAACTGCGAGGCCATCCGGAAGGTGATTGGTTGATATTTGCCCAAGAGGGACTGCATGATGGCAGCCCCTCTCTTTTCTTGCCAAAAGAGGTCAATTTTTATATAATTGTATGAGATAAACAGAAAGGAAGCGGATAGAATGGCAGCAGATAAAGACAAAGATAAAGTAGGACGGATTACCGAAGAGGACAGCAAGAAGACGGCCCTGGCCAATGCCCTCAAGAAAATCGAGAAGGACTTTGGCAAGGGTTCCATCATGCGTCTGGGCGATGCCCGTGCCCAGATGAATGTGGCGGTTATTCCGACAGGTATCCTGCCTATCGATATAGCCTTAGGCACCGGCGGTATTCCCCGCGGTCGTATCATTGAAATCTATGGCCCGGAATCTTCTGGTAAGACCACGGTAACCCTGCATATGATTGCCGAAGCCCAGAAGCATGGCGGTATTGCAGCCTTCATCGACGCGGAGCATGCCCTTGATCCGGTGTATGCGCAGAAGCTCGGTGTCGATATTGATGAGCTGCTGATTTCTCAGCCGGATACTGGTGAACAGGCCCTCGATATCGTGGATGCTCTTGTACGCAGCGGTGCTATCGACATAATCGTCGTGGACTCCGTAGCAGCCCTCGTACCGAAGGCCGAAATCGATGGCGAGATGGGCGACAGCCATGTGGGACTTCATGCCCGCCTCATGAGCCAGGCCATGAGAAAGCTCACGGGTGTCATCAATAAATCCCAAACGGTCGCCATCTTCATCAACCAGATTCGTGAGAAGGTCGGCGTGACTTATGGCAACCCCGAGGTTACCACCGGTGGCCGCGCTCTGAAGTTCTATTCCTCTGTGCGCATGGAAGTGCGCAAGGGCGAAAAGATTACCCAGGGTTCCGATGTGGTTGGCAACCGCACGAAAGTCAAGATTGTGAAGAACAAGATTGCGCCTCCCTTCAAGACGGCTGAATTCGACATCTTGTATGGCGAAGGTGTTTCCCGTCTGGGCACGCTGATTGACATGGGTGTGGAACTGGATATCGTGGACAAGAGCGGTGCCTGGTTCTCCTATGAAGGTACCCGCTTAGGCCAGGGCAAGGAAAAGGCCAAGGTGACGCTGGAAGAGAATCCGGCCATGATTGACGAGATCGAAGCCAAGATCCGGGCTAAGCTGGCTACGGATAACGAGGCTTTGGAAAAAGCTGCACCCACGGATGCCAGTGACGAACCCCTTGAGGACTAATCCATGTGGGGAAACAGCCGTTATGGGCAGCCCAAGCGCAAGCCTGTAAAGCCTGCGCTGGTCACTGCCGTGGATTTGCTGGCCCGGCAGGAGTACAGCGAAAACCGCCTGTATGAAAAGCTTATGGACAAGGGCTATGAGGAAGAGGAAGTGGCTGCCGCCATTGCCCGGCTGCAGGAAAAGCATTACCTGAATGATGCCGAATCCTGTCCGCGGCGGTTTCATTATCTCTATACCGATAGCAGTTATTCTGTACGGCAGATTTGCGAGAAGCTCAAGCAGAAGGGCTATCCGTCCTCGCTGGTCAGGTCCTGCATTCCCGAAGACCGGGAGGCGGTCGGCGAGCGCGAATATGAAAAAGCGCTGCGGGTGCTGGAGAGCAAGTACAAGCGCAGCCAGGACAAGCAGAAACTCATGGCAGCCCTGTTTCGCAGAGGCTATCAGAGCTCGGCTATCTACCGGGCTGTAAATGAATTTTTGAGCGACAATGACGAATAACGAATAGGGTTTACATCGAGATATAAAAACGCCCGCCCGGCTGGGGATAACTTTCCTTCGCTTTGCTAAAAAGCGCCAAACGCTACGGAAAGCCATCCCCAGTCGGGCGGGCTTAGTTTTGTCTTTTAATTGCAGTTTGTTGACGAGTTCGTGCTGAAGGTATCTCGTTCATACGCTGTCGGGGTTCACGGGGGAGTGCTTTTTCTGTTTCCGCTAAACGACCCTCCCTGTAAGGTTAGAG
>NZ_FRBC01000001.1:8114-249522 GCF_900142515.1 Pseudoselenomonas ruminantium
TTGGAGCGCCGTTGGCCTGCCCGGCGCGGGTAGCTGGAAGATGCGCACTTCTGCTGGCGGGTCATTTAGTGGAGCGGCGAAAAAGTATTCCCACCGCCGCCCCACTGAGCTGTAACAAATTTTATTCAGGCTCGCATTGATAAACTGCAATATGTAGATTTTCCCATAAAACTTCGTGCGAAACGGTGTTTCGCACTACGCCCTTACACGAAATCTAAGTCATTCTGCGCCTATCGGCTTGACTGACTAAAATTTCATAGTAAAAGAAGCCCACTTTCGAGTCAGCGGACTTCTTTTGTTATTAGGGATGGTTATTTTGTTAGCTTTCCATGACTGCTTCCAGTTCCTCAAGGGTTTTCTGCTTGCTTTCCTTACCCAAGAGGATGACTACGGCAGAGATGATCACGAATACCGAGGCGAACATCAGAAAGATGGTGTTCATGCCGAGGGCACTGCCCAGCATCACGCCCACCAGCATGGGGGCGAGCATGCCGCCGATGCGGCCGAAGCCAGCGGCCCAACCGCTGCCCAGGGCACGGATGGTTGTGGGATATTGTTCCGGCGTGTAGGTATAGATGACACCCCAGGCGCCGAGATTGAAGAAGCTCATGGCAGAACCCCAGGCCAGCAGAGTGTTGGCCGTGGCGGCATTGCCGAAGAAGAAGGCGCAGACACCGGACATGAGCAGGAACAGGGACAGGGTGTATTTGCGGCCGATGACGTCAACCAGCCAGGCGGCGGCATAGTAGCCAGGCAGCTGGGCGAGCGTCATGATCAGTACGTATTCGAAGGTCTTGACCACGGCAAAGCCCTGCGCGTAGACGATGGAGGGCAGCCACATGAAGATGCCGTAGTAGCTGAAGACGATGCCGAACCAGGCCAGCCAGAGCATGGCGGTGCGGGTGCGGAAGGGCTTTGCCCAGAGAGCCGTGAATCTTGGCTGGGCGGCCTGTTCCTGACGTTGCATATCGGACAGATCGATCTTGTCCGGGAAAGCTTCGCTCTTGACACCCAGCTTGGCTTCCAATTGCAGGATGACGTCCTTGGCATCCTCAATGCGGTTTTTCGCCAGCAGATAGCGGATGGATTCCGGCATATGCAAGCGAATCAGGAAGACGTAGAGGGCGGGCAGGGTACCGATGACGAAGGCAATCTGCCAGCCGAAGGCGGGAATCAGCAGGTAAGAGATGCAGGCAGCTACCAGCCAGCCCACGCCCCAGAAGCTTTCCAGCAGCACGATGAAGCGGCCGCGCAGGTGGGCAGGTGCATATTCACTCATGAGCGTGGCGGCAACTGGCAGCTCACCGCCGAGGCCGAAGCCAACGAGAAAGCGGAAGAACAGCAGGGATTCGTAGCTCCAGGACAGGGCACACATGCCAGTGGACAGGCTGTAGAGCAGCACTGTCAGCGAAAATACCTGCTTGCGGCCGATGCGGTCAGCCAGAGTACCGGCAAGTACCGCTCCTAGGGCCATGCCAATCAGTCCGATGGAACCAATCCAGCCGACCTGAGCCGGAGTAAGGGCCCATTCTTTGGCCAATACCGGCAGGACGAAGGCGATAAGGCCCGTGTCCATGGAGTCAAAGAGCCAGCCCAGACCAGTCAGCAGCAGCAGTTTGTAATGGAAGCTGCCTACAGGCAGGGCTTCCAGACGCTGTAAAATCATGATAAAACCTCTTTTCAGTATAAGACATTTGTCATGTCAATAAAATTACATAGTGATTATACAATGTCTTGACACCTGTCGCAAGAGGGTGCTGGGAAACAATTTTAGAAAACGTTTACAAAAAGATGTTGACATTTGGGCGATACAAGAGTAAACTAAGAGACAACAAGAGAAAATGTGGCAGAGAACGAGAGGGCATCAGCCGCTGGTTGGCCTACATTTTTTACACAATATGGAAAACGTTTACAAAATAATTCAGCGGGATATTATCAGGAGGTAACAGTATGGAACAGGAAATCTTAACGAAGATGCAGGGTGAGTTTGCCGCCAAGTTTGGGGAACAGGAAACGAGAGCTTATTTCTCCCCAGGGCGTGTGAACCTGATCGGTGAGCATACGGATTACAATGGTGGTCATGTGTTCCCCTGTGCGATTTCGCTGGGAACTTATGCACTGGTTGCTGACCGTCAGGACAGCAAGACGCGGATCTATTCCATGAATCTGGCCGATAAGGGTGTCATCGAATTTGATATGGCAGGCCTTGCCTATGATAAGGCCAAGGATTGGGCAAATTACCCCATGGGTGTGGTCAAGGTATTCGAGGATGCGGGGCACAAAGCCAGCCATGGTTTTGACATCCTGGTCTATGGAACGCTGCCCAATGGTTCCGGCCTTTCGTCTTCGGCTTCCATTGAAGTGCTGACGGCCCTGATTCTCAATGATGCCTTTGGTTACGGCCTGGATATGGTAGAAATGGTGAAGCTTTCTCAGAAAGCTGAAAATACTTTCGTGGGTGTCAACTGTGGCATCATGGATCAGTTTGCCGTAGGTATGGGCAAAAAGGATTGCGCTATCCTGCTGGACTGCAACACACTGGAATATCGTTACAGCAAGATTGCGCTGGAAGGGGCCAGCATCGTGATCACCAATACCAACAAGCCGCACAGCCTGGCTTCCAGCGCTTACAATGTGCGCCGTGCCCAGTGTGAACATGCCCTGAATGAATTGAAGGAAGTGAAACCGGAGCTGGAGGCTCTTGGTGAGCTTTCCAATGAGGCTTTCAATCAGCTGGCAGGTGCTATCTCTGAACCGCTGGAACGTCAGCGTGCCCGCCATGCCGTCTTGGAAAACAATCGTACGCTGGAAGCTGTTGAGGCTCTGGAACAGAATGATGTAGAAAAATTCGGCAAGCTGATGAATGAATCCCATTATTCCCTGCGGGATGATTATGATGTGACTGGCAGGGAACTGGACACTCTGGCTGAACTGGCCTGGCAGGTGGAAGGCGTCATCGGTTCCCGCATGACGGGGGCTGGCTTCGGCGGCTGTACGGTAAGCCTGGTCAAGGATGAAGCCATTGAGAGCTTCAAGGAAAAGGTGGGCAAGGCCTATACGGAAAAGATCGGTTATGCACCGAGCTTCTATGTGGCCAACATTGCCGATGGTACGCATCGTATCAAATGAGTTTTCCCAGAGGGAACGATGGCGATAGAAAATGGCAATAGAAAACGTGTAGTAAACCGATAGAAAACGTGTTACAATAGAAAGCGATTTCTGTTTGATATTATGAAAAGGAGCACATGACTATGTCGATTCTTGTTTGCGGTGGTGCCGGTTATATCGGTTCCCATGCGGTGCATCAGCTGGTGGAAAAAGGCGAAGATGTCGTTATTGTGGATAACCTCCAGACGGGGCATCGTGATGCCCTGAACCCAAAGGCTAAATTCTATGAAGGGGATATCCGTGAAGCGGCGGTCCTCGATAAGATCTTCACGGAAAACGATATTGATGCGGTGATCCACTTCGCAGCTAACTCCCTAGTGGGAGAGAGCATGGAAAAGCCTCTGAAATATTTCAATAACAATGTCTATGGCATGCAGGTACTGCTCGAAGCTATGGTGCGCCATAACGTGGACAAGATTGTCTTTTCCTCCACGGCGGCTGTATACGGCGAGCCCAAGAAGATTCCAATCATGGAAGATGATGAGACCTGCCCCACGAATACTTATGGGGAAAGCAAGCTCACTATGGAAAAGATGATGAAGTGGGTGAGCAGAGCTAATGGTATCCGCTATGTATCCCTGCGTTATTTCAATGCAGCTGGTGCTTTGGACGATGGTTCCATCGGTGAAGACCATCATCCGGAGACCCATCTGATTCCGTTGATCCTGCAGGTTCCTCTGGGCAAGCGGGACCATATCACGGTGTTTGGTGATGATTATGCTACACCGGATGGCACCTGCCTCCGGGATTACATCCATGTCATCGATCTGGCTGATGCTCATGTACTGGCACTGGAATACCTGCGCAAGGGCGGTGACAGCAACATCTTCAATCTGGGCAATGGTCAGGGCTTCTCGGTAAAAGAAATGATTGAAGCAGCCAAAGAAGCTACGGGCAGGGATATCAAGGTAGAGATGGGAGCCCGCCGTGCCGGTGATCCGGCCCAGCTGATTGCTTCCAGCGAAAAGGCCCGCAAGATCCTGGGCTGGAATCCCCGTTATACCGATGTAAAGCAGGTTATCGGGACGGCCTGGAACTGGCATCAGAAACATCCGGACGGATACGAGAAGTAACTATGATATGACAGCCCCTTCCACCATTGCATGCTAAGTCTTCCCAAGAAGGTGAGGCTTAGCATGGGGCCTGTCCCTTTGGGGAAGGTGGCAGCCCGCGGGCTGCCGGAAGGGGCTTAAAGGCAGGATATTATACTATGATCAATACAGAAATCAACCGCCTGCTCAACTTCGCGAAGCAGCGCGGCCTTATCAGCGAAGATGATTATTACTACAGTGCAAATCTGCTTATTGATGTATTGCATGTAAGCGAATTTGCACCGGAAGAAATAGATGAAACCTTGGAAACAGCTGCACCGGTTCTCAGCAGGATGCTGGACTATGCAGTAGCAGAAGGACTTATCGAAGATACGGCAAATGAGCGGGATCTCTTCGATACCCGCATCATGAACTGTGTGATGCCCCGGCCATCGGAAGTAGTACGGAAGTTCCAGAGCGATTATGCCCGTGCTCCGAAAGCAGCCACGGACAATTTTTACAAGCTGAGCATTGCTTCCAACTATATCCGTAAAGATCGTATTGCCAGGAATCTGGTCTGGAAGACGCCGACGGAATACGGTGATCTGGACGTGACCATCAATCTGTCCAAGCCGGAGAAAGATCCCCGGGACATCGCCAAGGCAAAGCTTATAAAATCCAGTTCTTATCCGCAGTGCCTTCTTTGCCGGGAAAATGAAGGTTTTGCCGGTCATGCAGGACACCCGGCGCGGCAGACTCACCGCTTGATTCCCTTGCGGTTGGCCTCCCATCGCTGGTTTATGCAATATTCCCCTTACACCTACTACAATGAACACTGCATAGTCCTGAATCGCAAACATATTCCCATGAAGGTAAACCGCAAGAGTTTTGAGAACCTGCTGGATTTTGTGACCATCTTCCCGCATTATTTTCTGGGCTCCAATGCGGATTTACCTATCGTGGGCGGTTCAATCCTTTCCCATGATCATTATCAGGGAGGGCGTTACGATTTTGCCATGACCAAAGCGCCGGTGGAAAAAGCCTATAGCGTGGCTGGTTTCCCACATGTGCAGGTGGGACGGGTGAAATGGCCTATGTCCACGATCCGCCTGACGGGCGAAGACCGGGAGGAATTGGCGGATCTGGCAGAAAAGATCCTCAATAAATGGCGTGGCTATAGTGATGAAAGTGTCGGGGTACTGGCAGAAAGCGATGGCGAACCCCATAATACGATTACGCCCATTGCCCGCCGCCGGGGCAGCTTATATGAGCTGGATCTGGTGCTGCGCAATAACCGCCGCAGTGAGGAACATCCTCTGGGCATCTTCCATCCCCATGCGGAAGTCCATCATATCAAGAAGGAAAATATCGGCCTGATTGAAGTGATGGGGCTGGCGGTATTGCCCGCCCGCCTGAAGAAGGAAATGCACCTTTTGGGGCAGGAACTGGTCAAGGGGACGGCAGATATTTCCACAATGAAAGAAATTGCCTGCCATGCTGACTGGTACAAGATGCTGCGGGAAAAATATCCGGCGGTGACGGCTGAACAGGTGGACGGTATCCTGCAGGCTGAGATTGGTGAAGTCTTCAAGACGGTGCTGGTCCATGCTGGTGTCTATAAGCGCGATGCAGCAGGTATGGCTGCTTTCGATAAGTTTATGCAAGCTGTTTCTCAGGCTGACTGAGAAAGCAGGTTTTTATGGAAGAAAAGAGACAGGCGACCATAGTGGACGTGGCCAGGGCTGCCGGCGTTTCGGTGGCCACTGTATCCCGGGTGGTGAATGGCAACTATCCGGTGAAAACGGAAACAAAGGAAAAGGTCAAGGCGGCCATTAGCAGCCTCAATTATGTACCCAATGTGCAGGCACGGGAACTCAACACCCGCAAGTCTTCCACCATCGGCGTGGTGGTACCGGGGCTTTACAATATGTTCTTTGCCGAGGTTATCGATGGCATTGAGGAAAGCGTGCGCAAGGAAAATTTTTCCTTTCTGCTGAATTGTGCACAGAATGATCCTGTGCAGGAGATGAACTGCATCAATGCCCTGGTGGCCCGCAATGTATCGGGGATTATTGTCATCAGTCCCAATACGAAGAACATCAGCGAGCGCTTCTATGAAGAGTTGGTGGAACGGGTGCCGATGGTGTTCATCAATGGTTATCATCCAATCAAGGGCGTATCTTATGTTGGTAATGATGAGAGCCAGGGGTCCCGGCAGGCTTTGGAGTACCTGGAGGGATTGGGGCATAAGAAGATCCTTTTTGTCCGGGGGGCAAGTTCAGACTCCTATGACATCAAGGAAGAAACCTATCGCTGCTTTATGGAAGAACGTGGTTTGCTCAATGAGGACTATGTGTTGAATATCGGCGAGGGCAACAGTGTGGAGACCGTGGATCTGACGCTCTCTGCTCTGCGGCTGAAATTGCCCTATCTGAAACCGACGGCGGTATTCTGCTGTAATGACCTGATGGCTGTGGGAGCACTCAATGCCTGTAAGCGGCTGGGACTTTCTGTTCCCCAGAATGTCTCGATCGTTGGCTACGATAATATCTCCTTGTCCCGCCTAGTGGAGCCAAAGATTACGACCATGGATCAGAACATGTTCCAATTGGGAAAGAGCGCTGCTCAATTGTTGCTGGAACAGATTCGCGGCGGCAGGAATAAACGCATCCTTTTGGATAATACGCTGGTGGTGCGGGAAACCACAGGGATCAATCAAGAAGTACATCATGATTGAATAGACTTCGGGTCATCTCTTTTGGAGAAGGGCCCGAAGTTTTATTTTTCGGTAGATGATTTTTTCCTTTGATAATGATATAATAGGGGCGTTGTTTAAAATTAGCGTAAGAAATGGAGTTTTACGGTTGTTGAAAAGGAAAAAAAATCTCCTGCAGGTGGGGGCAATGCTTCTGGTGGCAGGTTTTATGATAAGTATGGGCAGTGTGCAGGCAGCACCCAAGGATAATAGCGATAATGTGCGGATCGATTTCAGCAAGACGGCCGCACCTGTGGAGCAAAAGGCAGTGACGCGGCCGGAACCGCAGAAGGAACAGGTTATGACCAAGATTGAGAATGTGCAGCTGATGTGGCAGGAAGTTCCCAGCGCCGTACGCTATCAGGTGGTTATTCTGAAATCGGAAGAAGATACCCAGAGCAATATCGCCCTGACCTATGATCAGGTATATACAAATGGACTGACGGTGGATTTAAGCGGCTTTGGCAGTGAAGCGGCGAATTTTTACTGGAAGATCTGCCCCTTGGACTATAATGGGCGGCCTGTGGGGAAACTTCATTTCACGAAACCCCGTCCCATTACGGATGGCGGCAGGATCAATGCGAAGGCTCCGCGTCCGACCACGCAGTTTGAACGCATGGATTATATGCCTATGTATCCGGTATTTTCCTGGATTCCTTATGGCGGAGCAAAACAGCATGAGGTACAGGTGTATCAGGTTACGGATGCAGGAGACAGGCTCATCCGTACATTGCAGGCCGGGGAATATGATGTTTATGAAGATGGCGGTTATTCCCAGCCGGGTAAATATTATTGGCGGGTTCGTTCTCTGAGCGGGGATGGGACGCCTATCAGTGACTGGTCCGAGAAAAGTTATTTTCAAGTGGAAAGTGAGAATCCTCCCTTCGCGGCATTAGGTGACAGCATCACGCATGGGGGAGGCGCTATGTCCGTATCACCGGGGTATCTGCTTTATGATTGGGAGTCTTATAGCCAGGTGCCCGTGAAGAATCTGGGGTTCAGCGGCAATACAACAGAGGCAATGCTGGAGCGTTTTGAGCGTGATGTGCTGCCGGTTTCTCCCCGTGTACTGGTGGTTATGGGGGGCGTCAATGATTACCGCCTGGGAACCTTTGGTTCAAGGACGGTAGCTAATTTGCAGGCAATCAAGGAGAAATGCGATGCCTATGGCATCATTGTGGTGTTCCTGACGGTCACGCCGATAAATCCTCCTTATATGGTGAGCCGCGCACATATCGATCATCCTCCCTATGATTGGCAGGTCCATCAGCAGTATATCAATGCCTGGGTGATGAAACAGAAGTACCATGTGGACGTAGCCACTGGCCTTACGGATAGCATGGGGAACCTGCGCACGACCTACACCACGGATGGTCTGCATCCTGATTATTATGGAAAAAAATATATCGGGGAACAGGTGGGACGTTATCTGCAGATGAATTTTTCATGGCTGACCAACAAGCTGACAAAAAAGCCTATTCCTACCTATAACGATTGATGATTCAGGCTCCTGTAGAGGAGCCTGAATTTTTTAGCACCTGCCTATGATATTTATCTGTAAATGCTTGATTTTTTCAGAGAAATAAGGCAAAATATTTTTATGTGAATTAGTTTTAGAAGGACTAGTGTGTATGCAAATTTCCCAATTGAGACAAACCACTGTGCTGGTGGTTGACGGCAGTGAAGCGGATTGTCAAAAATTGCACCAAATCCTAGATCCCCGGGTGCAATTGGAAGAGGCTAAGTCCGGTAGTGAAGCTCTGTCAATCGTTAATCGCAGCTTTGTGGATTTGATCCTGCTGTCGTCCAAGCTTCCTGATATGAACGGTTTTGAACTGTTGCGCAAATTGCGTCATGACACCCGTTTTCGGGATCTGCCAGTCATAGTCATGACACATGAGCAAACGCAGAAGGCTGAGGCCGCAGTAGTGATGGCGGGTGGTTTTGATATCATTCGCAAACCTTTTGTCCCCATTATCGTGGTGAAAAAGGTGGAGCAGGTATTGGAACTTGAATACCTGCATCGTAATTTGAAGAAAGAAGTACATAGGCAGACAAGGCTGGCTGAAGATCGCCTGGCTTCCAGTGAACGGTTGTTCGAGGAGACAGTCATGGCATTAGCCAAGACCATCGATGCCAAGGACGCCTATACTCGTGGCCATTCACAGCGCGTGGCACGTTATGCCCGTCATATCGCTTTTAAACTTGGTTGGCTTGAGGAGGAGCAACGCAAGATTTACTTTATGGGGATCCTGCATGATATCGGGAAGATTGGCGTCCCGGAATCCATTATCAATAAAACTGCCCGTCTTACGGACGAGGAGTATAACAAGATCAAGCAGCATACGGTAATTGGTTCAGAGATTTTAGAACTGGTGGCAGAATTTCCGGAACTGTCCATTGGTGCCCGTTCTCATCATGAACGCTATGATGGAAAGGGGTATCCGGATGGTTTTGCCGGCAGCCAGATTCCAGTCTATGCCCGAGTCATTGCCGTGGCCGATGCCTATGATGCCATGACATCCAAGCGCAGCTATCGTGGGGTGCTGCCGCAGGATGTAGTGCGTGGCGAAATAGCCAAGGGCCGGGGAACGCAGTTCGATCCCCAGTTTGCTGATGTGATGCTGCAGATCATCGACGAGGATGAGGAATACATCCTGCATGAGCGCTGAGCCTGTCAGATCAAGGCCTCTGGCCGTACCTGTCTATCCTACAGGTTACGGTCAGGGGCCTTTTTGTGCTTCAAAAACACAGAATTTTCCTTGAACCTGTATGAACTACAGTAGACGAATTATTCAGAAGATATTAACATATGTAGCAAGTGAAAGGAAATTTATGAGGAAAGGATTGTGATAACCCATGAAGTCTCAAGGAAAGAAAGGGGCTTTGACCATGAAGATAGGCATAGCACTGATGGCAGGTTTTTTCAGTACCTCATCACTGGTGCTGGCTGCGGATTTGCCAGTGCTGGCAGATGGCGGCGCTGCGGCTAACGTGGCCATTCAGGAAGCCGAAAAGCGCATGGACATTGCCAGCACGGCGGCACATAATGTGTTGAGATGGCAGGATTTTTCCATTGGCGAGAAGCATACGGTGGCCTTTGACAACAAGGATTATCTGAATCTGGTCACTGGCGGTGTGCAGTCCGAGATATTAGGGACGCTAACTGGTGGCGGTAATATCTACCTGATCAATCCCAATGGCATTCTCTTTGGCACGGATGCGCAGGTCAATGCCGGAGCTTTTTATGCCTCGACCCGGGCACTGCCCACGGAGGATGTGCTGAACAGTTTTGTGCAAAGCGGTGCCAATCCGTTGGCCAGCACCGTAAGTGAAGTGGGCGGCGATATCATCAACCGGGGTACGATTGCAGCAGACACCATCGTACTCGAAGCCGGCCGCATCTCCATCCGCAACTATGCCGATATCAAGAATAAGGCAGGGGAAGTGCTGAGCGATGAGAATGTTCAGCTAAAGGTTAAAGAAGCCGGAGATATCCATGTAGGTTATAACTTTATCGAGAATGACCTGCAGAGGGGAGAAAATCCGAATTATAGCTATGCACAGGACGACAACGGAGAATATGTGGCTACGGAAGCAAAGGAACAGACGCAGTATTACTGGGGGACGAGTAATGCTCCTGCCTTTGGTTATCGTGCGACCCTGCTGGATGGTACGGAAACGGCGGTCACGCCCTATATGCTGATCCATAACCAGTATGAGCTGCAAAATATCAACAATGTGGCATGGGGAGGCAGGAATTTCATGCTGTACCAGGATGTAGATCTCGGCGGTATGGCATTCTCCTCTCTAGAGGGACTCAATAATGGCGGGCGGTTTGAAGGCATGAGCTATACCATCCGAAATTTGACTGCTGGCAATGGAGGCTTGTTTGGCAGCATCAGCGGCACCACGATTGAAAATCTGAACATTGACAAGGCAGCAATTACCGCAAGCCTTACCGACAACCATTGGGCAGGGACACTGGCTGCTGGTGTCAATGGCTCTCAGGGAGGTGCCGTGATCCGCAACGTTCATGTGACAGATTCCACGGTGACTGGCGGCTATGTGACCGGCGGCCTGGTGGGTGTTGCCGGTGATTCTGTCATCACGGATTCTTCTTTCAGCGGTACGGTCAGCGGCATCGGCGAAATCGGCGGCCTGGTAGGCAGCGGTACTGGCATTACCATCAAAAACTCCCATAACGACGGCAATGTGCAGTATATAAGCGGCGGTAATGATAATAGCGTTGAGATTGGCGGCCTGATGGGCAACAGCACAGGGGCATTCCATATCGAGAATTCCTATAACCAGGGCACAATCATGGTGTCGACGCAGGAAGGTGACGCGGTCAATGGGAGTATCTCTGCTGGTGGTCTCATCGGTGCCATTGACCATAATGGCAATGTGGATGGTGAAAAGATCCTCGTCAATTCCTATAACACCAATACGGGAACGGTCAGCATAATGGCAGATCAGGGATTGGAATCCATTGCTGCCGGCGGCTTGATTGGTAAGCTGGATAGCGTGGCCAATCATGAGCATTCCTTTACGTTCAATACGGTTTATAACGAAGGCATGGTGACAGCTGCAGGCAAGGCAAGCCGTAATGTAGTCGCTGGCGGCTTGATTGGCTATGAAAAGAATAATGAAGCACTCGAATTATCGGTTGCCTATAATGGCGGTTACTATGGTACCGAACAACGAGGTCAGGTGGAGGCATCGAATCTCAGCACAGGGGCAAACAGCTATGCCGGTGGTTTGGTAGGATATGTTGAGCTGACGTCAAGTGGCAGTATCAATTTCATCGATACCTATAATACCGGTATCGTCTCCACTCCTGAAGGCAGCAGCGGAGGCTTTATAGGTGCTTATGCAGGGGCTGATGATGGTTCTTTTGCGATGAATAACGGCTACTATCTTGGCAGCGGGCTGATTGGGAAGACCATTGACAACTATGGCGTCACCCCGGCCACTATCACGGCTTACGAGATTTATAAGCGGCGTTTGGATGTACCAACGGAGGCAGAATTCCCAGATGCAGATGAACTCAGAACAGCTAAGGAGAACTATGAAGCGCAGTTCCAAAGCAGCAGCTACAACTGGGGCGGAAAACTTAATTCCAGTCTGGTCAACGATACGCAGAATACCTGGCTGATCTACGATGGCCATACGCTGCCGATGCTGACCGCCTTTATGACCAGAGGAAAACTGGTGGTGGACAAGGTTTATAACGGCTCGGCGCAGCATTTAACCTTTGACGATATCAGTGCCAAGTATGACAAATACTATGTGGATAGCAATCCCAGCAAGCCAGAGACCTTGGCAACTGCTACCGATGCAGGTCAGTATGAAGTGGGGGTCAATTTTGGCAATGATGCCTGGAGCTGGTCTTATCAGGATGGCTACGATATTACAGGCTATACCTTTGCGATTACGCCTGCACCTGTGACGGCTTCTTTCAGCAAGACCTATGATGGGCAGACCACGATAAATCCTGCCAGTGTCAAATTTGCTGGTCTAGTGGGTGATGACACGGTGACGGTCAGTGGCACGGCGCACAATTGGACACAGGGTGATCCCTATCTGACGGCTACGAAGAACGCCGGTTCCAGCTATGCGGTGGATGTAGCGGGGCTTACGCTCTCAAGTGGTAATTATCGTCTGATTTCGGCTACAGGAGAGATTACAAAGAAGGAACTGACACCTGGATTTACGGCCATCAGCAAGACTTATGATGGCACTACGGATGCTACGGCAGGCGAGGTGACATTAGATGGTGTAGTTGCCGGTGATGAAGTCACGGCAACGGCGGCCTCTGCTGCTTATGAGGATAAGAATGCGGGCAGGAAGAACGTTACCTACAGCGGTTTGAGCCTGTCCGGTGCAGATGCAGGTAATTACAGCGTGGCAGAAAGTGCCTCGGGCATTGGCACCATTAAAAAAGCAACCGCAACCCTGACCGCAGAGGCGGTGGAAATCACGGAAGGCGATGAAATCCCTGCTTTGAAGGGAACGGTGACTGGGCTGGTGGCAGGTGACAGCGATAAGTCCACATGGAGTACAAAGGCTACTTCGGAAAGCAAGGCTGGCAGTTATGCCATCAATGGCACGTTTGCGGATGATAACTATGAAGTGAAGCAGGCTGAGACTAATGCTACGGCACTGACTATTAAAGTTGCAGAGAAAAAGGCTGAAGAACCGGGTACCACCACAGATCCTGTGAATCCGCCAACTGAAGAACCGGGTACTACCACAGATCCTGTGAACCCGCCAACTGAAGAACCGGGTACTACTACAGATCCTGTGAACCCGCCAACTGAGGAACCGGGTACTACTACAGATCCTGTGAACCCGCCAACTGAGGAACCGGGTACTACCACAGATCCTGTGAACCCGCCAACTGAAGAACCGGGTACTACTACAGATCCTGTGAACCCATCGACTGAGGAACCGGTAAGTTCTGGTAGTGAATCTGTTATCAATCCAACAACACCGCAGGAAGTAGCGGAGGCTCTGGTTCAGCAGGATAGTCGCAGTACGGTGGTGCAAGCGCAGAATGCTGCTACAGCCGCTACGCAGGAAAACGTAGCCAAAAGTGGTAGTGAGGCCGTTAGTCCAGAAGCCGCTGTTACGGGAGTCAGTGTTGAGGCAGAGCAGACTTCACCAGTATCTGTAGAGTCGGAGAATAATAGTGATAATGGTAGTGCTGACAGCAGCGATAACAACCAGCAGGAGAAAGACCAGAAAGAGTAACAATCATTTTAGTAAATTTACAAAGGAGATTTGGATCATGAAGCAAAATAAGAAGCTTGTCCTCGCAGTATTTTCCGCCTTTTTAGCAAGCGTTCCCTGGGGCGTTGAAGCCGTCCCGGCGGTTCCTAATCCGCAGATACGAATTCCTCAGGCAAAGGGGGCACCTGAGCTTTCAACTCCCTCTGCCAGTGTCGAGAAAAAGTCATCGGCCAGTTTTTACCTGCATAAGGTGGTCGTTGAAACTGGTAATCTTAAATTGGACAAGGCGGCTATGGAAGAGATTGCCAAGCCCTATGGCAAGCAGGTTACCGATATGGGCAAACTCAGCGCTCTGACGGAAGAACTGACGCGCTATGTGCGCAGTCATGGTTATCCGTCAGCATTGGTTTATCTGCCAGCACAGGAGGTGGAGAGAGCCACACTGAAGGTAGCTGTTTTGCCGGGGCAGATTGGCAAGGTCAATATCAACAATCAGTCCTCGCTGAGTGATAAGACAGTACAGCGCCTACTTAAAGGCATCCGGAGCGGTGATATTATCACCAGCAGAAGCATCGAAAAAGCCCTGTTCAATGTCAATGACCTGGCAGGCGTGAAAGCCGCTGGCGTGTTATCTCCAGGGCAGCAGTCAGGCACCAGCGACCTGACCGTCACGGTAACGAATACGAAGAAAAGTCAGACACTGCTTTATGCGGAAAACTATGGCAATAAAAATACAGGTCGCTATCGCTACGGCCTGCAGGAAACGCTGAATAATCTGAGCGGTCAGGGGGATATGCTGCGTATAGGCGCGCTTATTTCCAATAAGGATTTGCGCAATTACTATGTTACTTATGAAGTGCCCACGGGGCGCAGTGGCACCATAGCGGGGCTGGGGTTCAGCCATATGAACTATGAGACAAATATCTTAGGGATGGAAGGCAAGGCCGATACGCTGAGTGTTTATGGCAGAACGCCTCTGATCCACACATCCAAACATTATCTGGCAGCTACCTATGGTTATGATTATCGGAAACTCAAGGATGAAATTGCCAATTTTAATCTGAACCCGGATCGTCATACCCATGGCGTGCATGTGGGGCTTATGGGTTCAGAAAGACGGCCGGGAAGTTTCCTCGGTTATGACGTCACGCTGACCAGAGGTACGGCCAGCCTTGATTCGGCAGATGCCCGGGCAATCTATGGCAACGCCCGCACGGAAGGCAGTTTCACGAAAACTAATTTGCGGCTGAGTGCTGTCCATGATCTGCGCCATAATTTCGATATTTTGGTGAAGGCGCAGGGGCAGTGGACAAACAGGAATCTGGACAGTTCCGAAAAGATTTATCTGGGTGGTGCGCAAGGCGTCAGAGCCTATCCGCAGGGCGAAGGTTCCGGGGACGAAGGGATACTGGCCACAGCAGAACTGCGCTACCATACGAAAGTTCCTGGGCTCATGCTCAGCTGCTATCTTGATGGTGGCAATGTGCATCACATCAAGAATATGGTTGGCTCCACCCATTTGCTTGGCTGGGGATTGGGGGTTACTTACAGCCGTCCACAGAATTTCTTTGCCCGCTTCGACTATGCCCGGAGAATAGGGACTCCGGATAATGTGGGCAATGAATCGCTGGCTAAACAGAGAATGTGGTTTATTTTAGGGAAGATATTCTAATAAAAAAAGAGGTTCGCAGGTAAATCATACCTTTGAACCTCTTTTTTATTCTCTTACGTCTATGGGCAGGCTGAGCAGAAGTTTCAATTCTGCCCGATGAGTGGTGCCAGTTTTTTTGAGCAGGTTAGCGATATGATAGCGTACGGTGCGCTCCTTGATGCCTAATTCCGCTGCAATTTCCGCAGCGGTTTTTTCTGTCAGCACTTCTTTGAGCACCTCCATTTCCCGGGGCGTGAAGGCAAATTTTTCCTGCCATTCGGTTAATGGTGGTGCTGTGTTGGCTGCTTTGGCGACCGCTGGGACATCAGTCGTGCTGGTGGAGGTTACTGGCATGGCCTGACAATTGGGAACAGGCGGCGAGCTTATCGGGATTTCCAGCCATTCGCGGAAATTGCCATGATAGAAGAAGAGATTCAGTGCGGCCAGAATCAATATATAAGCAGTCACAAACCCACCGGAAAAATTATCCACATAGTAGAAGAAATTGGCGGATAAGGCCGATATCGGCAGGGCCAGGGTGCGTCCCATGCCTGCCCAGAGTGCCGGATGGGCAGTTTTGCCGGCCAGATCCAGAAAATACAGGGTGTAGCACATGATGCAGAAAGATGAGATGAAATATTCCATACTCTGGGAGAAGATGAAGCCGGCGGAGCTACTCAGGGCAAACAGACTGACAATGCGTAATAGCAGGCCGATGGCTGTTACGCTCAAAAGATAATGCCGCTCCCGGTAATCGGCTACGTAGCCTGCGGCCAGCATACCCAGTGGCAGGAACAGGCGGATGCTGTCATGGAAGATGGATTCATCCACATTGGCATAGAAGGCCAGGGCCAAAGAATCCCCGCAGCCATGCAGGGCTGCCAAGAGGGAAATCAGCAGAAAGAGCATCGCCACATATTGGGGCGAGGGCGGAGGAACGCGCTCATCATCGTTTTTCAATGACTGCAGGGCTATGCGGTCACGCAAGGTGTAGCAGGACAAGGCTCCGGTAACAGCAAACACCGCCGCCATCAGGGGCGGTGCCACCCCTTTGCCATCGGTGAACAGGCCATACTGTATCAGAACCGTGATTGTGATAGCCAGGCCAAGAAAGCGTCCACGCCATTTGGCAGGCACTTGCATGGTCAGCACATAATGAGCGCCGGAGGTGAGATAACCAACCGGCAATAGCAGAGCCATCAGCGCCAGAGCCCAGGCCATGCCTGTGGCATCCGTGATGACAAAGGAGGCTGCTGCGCCCAAAGCCATGCCCGCTAGCGGCAGGATTTTTTTCAAGGCTGGCGGACAGAATTTTTCCCCTGCCGCAAAGGTCAGAAAGCCTGCGGCCACTAAGGTGTTGGTGCACAACCAGAGTCGCAGGGATTTTTCCACTGGCTCAGCGCCAAAGAAGGCTGACAGGTTAGGAGCCATGCTTTGCGTCATGGCGTAGGTCATATAGATCGAGAGCATCGCTGCACTGTAATACAACAATGGCCCGCAAAGTTGTTTCATAAATAATCACCACTTATCATGAGATTGCTGAATTTATGTTACGAACAAATTATAACAGAAAGCGCAGAAATAATAAAGGAATCTGTCTGTGCAGGGAATGAGGTAAAATTGGGGCGTTGTTTCATGATTCTGTGCTTTACATTGAAACAGAGTTGTGCTACAATTGCATATAGTTTAGTAGTGTTCGATATTATTTTTGGATGGTGACATTGAGTTGGCCAAACCTTCAAGACAGACAGAGAATGTTTTGGAGGGGATTCGTATGTTAGATTTGAGGAAGACAAGACAACCTTGACGATTGCGCATTGTCAGGGTGTTTTGTCTTTTTATTTTGCCCGTGGGGGAATCAGGGTGTGTATGGGGGAATGACTGGTGCAGATAAAAAAGATTTTGAACAATAACGTAATCGTGACTGAGGATGAGGCGGGGCTCGAAGTCGTGGCCATGGGCCGTGGTATTGCCTTTGGCAAGAAGTGCGGCGAGGATGTGCCTGACGAGAAGATCGACAAGGTCTATAAGCTCAGCGACCATGATATGCTGGAAAAGTTCAAGGAACTGCTATCCAGCCTGCGGGTGGACTATCTCGATGCCAGTACGGCCATCATCGAGATGGCAGAAAAGGAACTGGGCGTCAAGCTCAATGAGACCGTGTATATTTCCCTGACCGACCATATCCATATGGCTATCCATCGCCTGCGGGAGGGCATCAATATCCGCAATATGATGCTCTGGGAGACGCGGCGTTTCTATCCCAAAGAGTTTGCCATTGCGGAAAAGGCCGTGCTGATGCTCGAAGCCCAGTTTGATATCGATATTCCCGAGGATGAGGCCGGCTTCATTGCCATGCACATCATCGATGGTCAGTTGGATATGAAGCAGCCCATGGCCGATAAGATTTTGCAGCTGATTGAGGAAATCACTAATATCGTGCGCCGATTCTGCGGCATTGAATTCGACCAGGAATCCCTGGCTTACTATAGATTCGTAACTCATCTGAAATTCTTCGCCCAGCGCATGTTCAGCGGCGCCAAGCAGAACGGCGATGAAATCGATGAAGAGATGGAAGCCATGGTACAGAAGAAGTACAAGCAGGCTCACGAATGTGTGGATCGCATTGTGGCTTATCTCGCGAAAAAATATCATTATGCCGTCAGTGGTGAGGAACAATTTTATTTGATGATCCATGTGGCAAAGGTGATCCGCAAGTGTCAGGAACAGGCATAAGCCTTTCCCTATAGATTAGGATGGTGACATTAAGTTGGCCAAACCTTCAAGAATTTACATTTATAAGTTTTTGGAGGTATGAACATGAGAAGTTGGATGAATGCAGGCAAGATTGGCGCAGCGACAGTGATGACGGCCGCTGTGATGAGCTATGGAGCCAGCGCGGAAGCAGCCAATGGCTTTCTGGCCGAAGTGCCAGCAGGGGACTGGTCTTACGGCGCGGTAAATGAACTGATTGCCGCCAAGGCCGTGCCGGATTATACGGTAAGGATTCCCGAAGGCCGCGTGCTGAGCCGTCTGGAAATGGCGATGATCGTGGATTCTGCTATGAAGAATCAGGCCAATATGACAGCTGCCCAGCAGGAAAGCTTGAACAAGCTGAATCGTGAGTATTATTACGATATCAAGAAACTCACTCTGTTGAACCGGCTGGACAATCTGGACAATACCCAGATGGACAAGCTGAACAATTCGCAGGAAGGCGAAACATTCACCCAGGAAGAAAAGGCAGGGCTCAAGAAAGCCGCTGCTTTGGCCGACAAACTTTCCATTGGTGGCTATGCCCGTATCCGTAATGACCACTATCTGAAGGATAACAAGAATGGACAGGCAAAGACACGCACGACTCGTGCCAATATGGTGCATATTGCCGTCAACAGCGCTTATAAAATCAACGATAATTGGCAGGCACATGCAGACATCGGCTACCGCAATTCGTTCAGTGGTTTTGATGAGCTGCGTAAATCCGACGGCAGGATAGGAAATAGCGGATCTCCCAGTGAAAACCAGTCTGGTCTTACTTATGATGGTTATGTAACAGGTAAATTCCCCAAACTGGGGCTGGATGCAAAAGTCGGTAAATGGAATGAGTGGAACATCTACGGCTGGGGTATGGACATCGACTGCGATTTCAGTGGTATCCAGCTGGTGCAGGGCAAGAAGAAATTCAAGACCTTCTTTACCGCTGGCCAGATGGATCTCTGGGATGATGCTATGGGCGGAACACGTAACAAGGAAAAGGTCACTAGCCTGCGTTTCTTCTATCCCTTTGACAGCAAGAACGATATCAACTTCGGTACGTCCTGGAGCTCGGCGATGGCCAGTCGTTATCAGGACCCGGATCAGGGCCGTGTCTTCTACTACTATGCGCATGCCCATCATAAGTTTGATCATAACTGGGGGGTACGTGCCGGTATCATCAACAGCAATGCCAAACGCGATCCCAATAACGCTGTGGCAAGCACAAAGACCAAACATCCGGGCCGCTGGCTGCAGATTGACTACAAGGGGGCTAAACTCGACAAGCCCAATACCTATGGCGTTACCCTTACCTATCGTTATGAGCCGGCGCTCTCCTGGCCTACGGTTACGGACTGGTGCGGCCTGAATGAGAAATTCCTGCGCTTAGGCGTAAGCTATGTTCCCTACAAGAACATCCTGCTGGATACCTTCTACACCTGGGGCCGTGAAATCGACACCGGCGCCCGCAGCGACCTCTATCGTTTCCAGGCACAATTCTTCTTCTAAGGGGGCATGAATCATGAAAAAACAAGCATTAGCTTTAGCAATCGGACTGACTTTGATGGGCACTCAGGTACAGGCGGCTGATTTTACGGAAAAAGCAACGGCAGATGGTTATACGCTGGTGGAGCAGCAGGGCGCGGAATTGGCTTATTCGCCCGAATCCGGTGTGAAACTCCTGCAAGTCGACGGCAAGGTCTTCAAGGACATGAACCGCAATGGCAAGCTGGACGCTTATGAGGATTGGCGTCTCAGCCCCCAGAAGCGGGCGGAGGATTTGGCCCGTCAGCTCAGTACAGAGGACATTGCCGGTCTGATGCTCTACAGCATGCACCAGCGCAATCTACAGCCGCAGCTCAATGATGAGCAGAAGAAGATGCTTTCAGCTGACCATGTGCGCACGGTGCTCAACGCTGACAGCACGGCCAGCAACGAAGTGACAGCGAAGTGGAACAATGCCCTGCAGGCCTATGCCGAAAGCTTGCCCTTTGCGATTCCGGCCAACACCAGCTCTGATCCACGCAGTGATGCCCGGGGCAATGGCGTATACCTCAAGGATGTGACGGGTGGTGTGTCCCGCTGGCCCAGCAATTTAGGCATTGCCGCCACCTTCAATCCGGCTATTGCCAAAGCGTTTGGCGAGATTTCTTCCAAGGAATACCGGCTGCTGGGGATTGGCACGGGCCTTTCCCCGCAGATTGACCTGGCCACAGACCCGCGCTGGACAAGGTACTATGGCACTTTCGGTGAAGATCCGGCCCTGGCCCGTGATATGGCCAAAGCCATGATGGATGGCGTGCAGTCTAACATCGAGAAGGGCAAGGATATGGGCTGGGGCAAGTACAGCGTCAATGCCATGATGAAACATTGGCCCGGTGACGGTGTGGGCGAAGGTGGTCGTGAAGCTCATTCTAAATACGGCAAATACGCCGTCTATCCCGGCGGGCAGTTCAATACTCAGCTGATTCCCTTTGTGGATGGCGGTTTGAAACTGGACGGCAAAACGAAGATGCCCAGCGCGGTCATGTCCTCCTATTCCATCGCCTGGAGTGATGATGGCTCTTTGGGGGAAAAGGTGGGCTCGGCTTTCAGCCGCTATAAGATTGGCCTGCTTCGTGACAAATACCATTATGATGGCGTCATCTGCACGGACTGGTGTGTTACGCATGATGTGCCCAAGGAAGTGGGCAAGGGAATTTCTACCGCCTGGGGCGTGGAGAAGGATACAGAGGTCATCCGCCACTATAAAGCCTTGATGGCCGGCGTGGATCAGTTCGGCGGCAACAATGACATCAAGCCGGTGCTGGCGGCCTATGAAATGGGCGTCAAGGAACATGGCAAGGAATATATGGACAAGCGTTTCCAGCAGTCTGCCGTGCGCCTGCTGCGCAATATCTTCCAGATTGGCCTGTTTGAAAATCCTTATCTGGATGTAGCAAAGACCGTGCAGGAAGTGGGCAATCCCCATGATAAGGCAGAGGGTTACAAAGCCCAGGTGGCATCGATTGTCATGCTGAAGAACAAGGGAAATGTGATTCATCAGGCCGAAGCGCAGAGCACGAAGCCGGTGGTTTATATCCCGATGATTTTCCGTCCTGCGCAGGAAAACAAGACTTTCCATACTTATAGCCCCGCCCATTGGTCCCTGCCTGTTGACCTCAAGACGGCCAGCGAATACTTCACGGTGGTTACCGATAAGGTCAGGGAACTGACGGCTAAAGACCGCGACGGCAAGCCCATGGCAGCCGTGACGGATATCGAACGTCTGGCTCCGTCTGAAGTGGCCAAGGCTGATATGTTGCTGGCCGTCATCGACAATCCCACCAATGCCGGCAATCAGTTTGATGGCTTAGGCTGTGATGAACAGGGCAACTTTATCCCCCTGTCCTTGCAGTATAAGCCCTATACAGCTGACTCTGCTGCTGTGCGTAAGGCATCCATTGCCCATGATGAAGGGGAGAATCGCAGCTACTTTGGCCGCAGTGCCCGTATCATCAATGCTACGGACTTGGATGGCGTGGCCTATGGCCGTGAATGCGCAGCCAAATCCGGCAAGGATATGCCCGTGGTCACCATGGTACATGCCCTGAAGCCCATGATTTTCAGTGAGGTTGAGCCGCTGTCGGATGCCATCCTTGTAGGCTACGGTGTCAGCGATGCTGCTTATTTCGATATCCTCACGGGCAAGTTCGAGCCGCAAGGTCTCCTGCCCATGCAGCAGCCCAAGGATATGGAAACGGTGGAGCGTCAGTTCGAGGATACCCCGCGTGATATGGAATGCTATACCGACAGCGAAGGCCATACCTATGACTTTGCTTATGGCCTGGACTGGAAAGGACAGATAAAGGACGCTCGCACGGCTAAATACGCTGTACCTGCGCTGAAAAAATAAGGAGTGATTACTTTGATCAGTAAAAAGTTGAAAAAAGCAGTTCAGTTAGGTCTTTGCGGTGTGATGCTGGCAGGTGTACTGACGGCAGGCGATATTGCTTCCGCTGCCGTTCCTGCGCAGCAGCCGTCCTATAAGACCGTGACGGAAACCTTTGACTGGGGGCCGTCCGTGTCCAAGGTCATCGTGAATCTGGGCAGTATGGTAAAGGCCGGTGAGGTGAATACCGGAACCTTCAAGGTGCATGTGCGCCGGGAACTGGCGGAAGGGGCTATTACGCCCGCTGAAGCCATGCGGGAAAAGCAGGGTGCTACGATTTCTCTGGGAGCAGAATCCACATCTGACAAAGATCTGGAAGGTGACCGCCAGGTGACCAAGGCATATGTCTCCGATGCCAACGGCAATCCCGTGGACAGTGGTGAATATGTGACGTTGGAAATGGCTGTGAGCCCTACGGACACCTTGGGAGCCGCTTTGAACTTCGACCTGCATACCATGCTGAATAACTGGGTGACGCCGCACTACACGATCACGGACGGTCAAAAACTCGTGGTGGATAACAATCAGGGAAATATCCGCCCGCAGGGGGATAAGTTCAAATTCAACCATAAGATCCTGGGCCGGGAATCCTTCCCTTACGCCAGCTATGAACCGGAACTCAAGAACAAGGATGAGAAGAAACCGCTGATTATCTGGCTCCATGGTATGGGGGAGGGCGGCAACAGCCCCTCGTTGCCGATTATGGGCAACAAGGCCACCCAATTTGCCGATGAATCCGTGCAGAAATACTTTGGTGGTGCCTATGTGCTGGCACCGCAGGCCAGAACCTATTGGATGCATGGCTATAAAGGCTTTGCTGATGGCACGTCCATCTACTCCGATGGCTTGATGGAATTCATCAAGGCCTATGTGGCGGAGCATCCCAATGTGGATGAGAACCGCATCTATGTGGGCGGCGACTCCAACGGCGGCTATATGACCATGCTGCTCGTGCGGGACAATCCCGGCTACTTTGCGGCCGCTTTCCCAACCTGTGAGGGCCTCAAGGACAGCATGATTACGAAAAAGGATTTGGCTAATATCGCCAAGACGCCTATCTGGTTCACGGCGGCCAAGACCGATACGGTACTGCCTCCCAAGGATTATGCTGTTCCCACGGTGGAACGCCTCAAAAAAGCTGGTGCGAATGTGCATTTCAGCTTCTTTGACAAGGTGGTGGATACCACGGGCAAGTACAAGAAGGCCGATGGCACGCCTTATGAATACATGGGGCATTGGTCCTGGATCTATGTCTACAATGACGAATGCGAAGATACCATTGATGGCAAGACCGTAAAACTTTTCCAGTGGATGGCAGAGCAGAAGCGGAAATAAAGACAACAACGGGCTGACCGGTCAAAAATCTGACCGGTCAGCCCGTTGCGTTAAAGGGATTTTGCATCAGGCAGCCAAACGGTTGTCTGATGCGGGGATTTTACTTTGTTTGCTGTGATGCCAGTGATTGCCTGCCTGCATATCGGCCAGCAGCATCTTATATTTCTTCAGGCGCATGTCCTGTGTGAAGGTGTAGGTAGCGAGGCAGACTACCAAAACAATCAGGGCGATGTTCAGGATGACTTCATAGTGAATGATAGCGTTCATGATATTACCTCCATAAATCAGATGCGTATATTTTTGAAGAATTGACTGTCGCTGGCCTCGCTGGGGCGGATATCGTAGCCGAGTTTGGCCATTTCCTGTATCTTGACCAAAGCCAGATTGATATTGCAGTTCATTTTTTGGGCCAGCGTGAATTCATCGCAGCCCTCTTTGATCTCGGCGTAAACGGCATCCGTGTCCATCAAAAGGTGGGCGGCGAAGGCATTGGCTTCGTACTCGGTGCGGCTGTTCAGGCGGAAAAGCTCGAATTCCTGCAATTGCGTCTGTTTGGCCAGTTCCCTGTGCAGCTGGTCGTGGCCAATCTCGTGGGCCAGCACCATGTTCTGCCAGATATCATCAAGATTGGCATTGAGGAAGATAAAGCGGTTGCGCCATTGGTAGAAGTACATGCCCAATAGTTTCGTAAAGTTTTCATTGTAGAGAACCTTGATATTCAGTTCCTGGGCCACCCGTTTCATATCCCGGCGGCCTACCTGCCGGATGATTTCCCGGGCGCGCTTATGGCACTGTTCTGAATCCATGGACGTCACTCCTTAGGTTTTTTGCGGTATTTCCGGTTTTCCTTTTTGGCGAGCCAGTATGCTTCCTGCAGGGACTGCATTACAGCATCACGGTCTTCCTCGCTGAGCTCGCCGCCGGCAAAGAGCCCGGATAGTTCGCTGACCAACGCATTGGCCTGCTGCATGCCACGGCTGCCGTATTTGGCGCCGGCCTGACTGACGAAGGCTTCATTTTCGGTGAAGAGATAGTTGGTATCCACGTCAAAGATTTCAGCCAGCTTGGCATAGCGTTCGCGGGTTTTGGGATAGCGTCCGTCCAGCTCGTAGGAAATGTAAGTACGGCGGGTGACGCCGATGGCTTTGGCGACGGCTTCCTGACTCAATCCTTTCTGATGGCGCAGCTGCCGCAATTTTTCTGCGAAGTTCATAGTGCTCAAACCCCTTCGTAAATCTGTGTAACTGAATTACTCAAAGTGTAACACAGTACCGTTGATAACGCAAGGGGAAATTTGCGGGATTTCTGCTTGACAATTTCGTATTGATTTGTTATCATTTATCTTGTACGAAGCGGGATGGTTACGCGTAAGCGGCCAAACCTTGAGGGCTTTTTCTGTTCTCACGGTTGATCCACGCTTTTTTTGTATGTTTAGGATGGTTACATTAGGTTGGCCAAACCTTCAAAGTTATTTAATTTTGGAGGGATTTATGATGAAGAAGTATGAAGAGCTGGCAAAGGACATTGTCCGGCATGTGGGCGGCGAGGCAAACGTCAGCTGCCTGTCCCATTGCATCACGCGGCTGCGGTTCAAGCTCAAGGATGAGAGCAAGGCAGATACGGAGTATCTGAAAGCCCGCGAAGGTGTTGTGACCGTTATCCAGAGCGGCGGTCAGTATCAGGTGGTCATCGGCAATGAAGTGGCCGATGTCTACGATACGGTGCTCGAAGTCAGCAATATTGCGGGCAGTGCCGCAAAGGTTGGGGACGAGGAAGACAATAAGGATCTCAGCCCTTTGGACCGGTTCATTGATTTGATTTCCGGCGTGTTCCAGCCTGTACTGAGCGTGCTGGTGGCAACCGGCATGATCAAGGGCTTCACGGCGCTCTTTATGGCGACAGGACTGGTGGAGCAGGGCAGTGGCATGGCCCAGATGCTCAACATCTTAGGGGATATGTTCTTCTATTTCCTGCCGATTTTCCTGGGCCTTACGGCAGCCCGGAAGTTCCGGATGAACGAATTCACGGGGATGGCTATCGGCGCAGCTTTGGTTTATCCCACGGTTTCTGCCATCATGAAGGGCGAGACTTTGTACACGCTCTTTGATGGCACGATTTTCCAGTCTGCCATTCATATGGAACTGCTGGGCCTGCCCGTTATCCTGATGAATTACGCTTCCAGCGTTATTCCCATCATCGTGGCCGTATGGTTTGGTGCCAAGGTGGAGCGGGCGGTGGCCAAGGCCATGCCCACCATGCTCAAGAGCTTTTTGACGCCGTTCTTCACGATCCTGATTGTGGTGCCGCTGACGTTCATGGCTATCGGTCCGGTGGCAACCTGGGCTGGCCAGATTGTGGGGGCAGCTGCCATGGCCATCTATAATGTGAGCCCCGTGGTGGCCGGCCTGTTTATCGGCGCTTTCTGGCAGGTATTCGTAATGTTCGGCCTGCACTGGGGTCTGGTGCCTATCATGATCAACAACATTTCCGTATATGGCTTCGACCCGCTGGTTGTTACCTACTTCGGCTGCTCCTTTGCCCAGATCGGTGTTGTGCTCGGCATTTTCCTGCGCACGAAGGATGCAAAGCTCAAGAGCATTTCCCTGCCGGCGTTCATCTCCGGTATCTTCGGTGTTACGGAACCCTGCATTTACGGTATTACCCTGCCCCGCAAGAAATATTTCATCATTTCCTGCATCGGCGGTGCTATTGGCGGTGCGCTGATGGCTCTGCTGTCCGTCAATCTCTACATGTTCGGCGGCCTGGGCATCTTCGGTTATCCTACCTTCATTGACCCGAAAACCGGCGACCTGGCTGGTATGTATGGCGGCATGATTGCTTCTGCCGTATCCTTTGTCTTTGGTTTGGTCGTAACGGCTGTGATGTATCGCGATGCAGCGCCGGCGGAAAAATTGACGGTAGTCAAGGAATCGGTTGATGGCAAGGCGGAAAGAGAAATCATCAAGGCTCCGCTGGCTGGCAAGATCGTTCCGCTGGAAGACGTTCCCGATGAAGCATTCGCCATGGGCCTGCTGGGCAAAGGCATTGCCATTGAACCCAGTGATGGCAAGGTGGTGGCTCCGGCTGACTGCACGGTGATGACCATGTTCCCCACGGGCCATGCCATTGGTCTGGTGACGGACAAAGGCGCCGAAATCCTCATCCATATCGGCATGGATACGGTGAAGCTGGAAGGCAAATATTTCACGACCATGGTGAAACAGGGCGACCATGTCAAAGCCGGTGATACTCTGATTGAATTTGACAAGGAAAAAATCGTGGCGGAAGGTTTCAATACCATTACCCCGGTGATTGTCACAAACCATGATCAGTATATGGATGTGGTGTTGACGGATGAAAAAGATGTAGAAGAAGAAGCAAACTTATTGACTGTAATCGCGTAAGGAGTCTTAGAAATGGCATTTCCCAAGGAATTTTTATGGGGCGGCGCTGTTGCCGCCAATCAGTGTGAAGGCGCATACAATGAAGATGGCAAGGGGCTGGATATCCAGGATATCATGCCCCGGGGCATAAAAGGTGCACCGACAGCTGAACCAACTGAAGACAATATGAAACTGGTGGGCATCGATTTCTATCACCGCTATAAGGAAGACGTCAAGCTCTTTGCCGAAATGGGCTTCAAGGTGTTCCGCACCTCCATCGCCTGGAGCCGGATCTTCCCCAACGGGGATGATGCAGAACCCAATGAAAAAGGCTTGCAGTTCTATGATGACCTGTTCGCTGAGTGCCATAAGTATGGCATTGAACCGCTGGTGACCATTTCCCACTATGAAACGCCGTTGAATCTGGCCAAGAAGTACAATGGCTGGGTCAACCATGACCTGATTGGCTTCTATGAAAAGTATGTGCGGGTGATCTTTAACCGCTATAAGGGCAAGGTCAAATACTGGCTGACCTTCAACGAGATCAACTCCGTGCTCCATGCACCCCTGATGAGCGGCGGTATCATGACACCGCTGACTGAGCTCAGCAAGTCTGACCTCTATCAGGCTTGCCATCATGAACTGGTGGCGTCTGCCCTGGCAACGAAAATCGGCCATGAGATCGATCCGGAAGCCAAGATTGGCTGCATGGTATTGTCCATGCCCACTTATCCCTTGACGCCGAATCCTGATGATGTGATTGCCACCATGCAGGCCAACAATCTCAATGATTTCTTTGGCGATATGCATGTGCGGGGCGAGTATCCCGGCTATATGAAGCGCTATTTCCGGGAAAACGGCATTGAGATCAAGACCACGCCGGAGGAACTGGCGCTCTTGAAAGCGCATACTGTGGACTTTGTTTCCTTCAGCTATTATGTCAGCATCTGCGAAACGGCAGATAAGAGCAAGACGCAGGGGGCTGGCAACATCATCGGCGGGGCCAAGAATCCCTACCTCAAAGAATCGGAGTGGGGCTGGCAGATTGATCCGCAGGGCCTGCGCTATGTGCTCAACCGTTTCTACAACCGCTGGCAGAAGCCGCTGTTTATTGTAGAAAACGGCCTGGGGGCCAAGGATGAGCTGGTGGATGATGGTCAGGGCGGCAAGACGGTCAATGACGATTACCGCATTGCCTATCTCAATGACCACCTCGTGCAGGTGGAAGAGGCCATCGAGGATGGCGTGCCGGTCATGGGCTATACCACCTGGGGATGCATCGATCTTGTGAGTGCTTCCACGGCAGAACTGGCCAAGCGTTATGGCTTCATCTATGTAGACCGTCATGATGATGGTACAGGGACACTCAATCGTTATAAAAAGAAGTCTTTCTATTGGTACAAAGACATCATTGAAAGCAACGGTGAAAAACTGAAAAAATAATTTTCAGGGGGCGCGGGAAAATTGCATTTTCCTACTTGCGCCCCTTTTTTACTTATGATATAATTTTTCGCGGTGTAAGAAAAAAGCATGGGTTTTCGATATCTGCCCTGTGCCTCTTGGTATGGAGGTGGTGCAGAAGATGAGGAGCCCAGAAGAAAAAAACAGGAGGTGCACCAACATGGCAGTTATTTCCATGAAACAGTTACTTGAAGCAGGTGTTCATTTCGGACACCAGACCCGCCGTTGGAACCCGAAGATGGCTAAATACATCTTTACGGAGCGTAACGGTATCTACATCATCGACCTGCAGAAGACCGTTAAGAAGGTTGATGAAGCATACGCATTCCTGCGTGACGTTGCCGCTGAAGGCAAGAGCATCCTCTTCGTTGGTACGAAGAAGCAGGCTCAGGAAGCTATCAAAGAAGAAGCTCTCCGCGCTAACATGTTCTATGTGAATGAACGTTGGCTGGGCGGCATGATGACCAACTTCCAGACGATCCAGAAGCGCGTTAACCGCCTGAAGGAACTCGAAGCTATGGAAGCTGATGGCACGTTCGAAGTCCTGACGAAGAAAGAAGTCCAGGGCCTCCGTCATGAAATGGAAAAGCTCGAGAAGTATCTCGGCGGTATCAAAGAAATGAACAAGCTCCCTGGTGCTCTGTTCGTTGTTGACCCGCGCAAAGAGCGTATTGCTGTTGCTGAAGCTCGCAAGCTCAACATTCCTATCGTTGCCATCGTTGACACGAACTGCGATCCGGATGAAGTTGACTACGTAATCCCGGGTAACGATGACGCTATCCGCGCTGTGAAACTGCTGACGGGCCGCATGGCTGACGCTGTGATGGAAGGTCGTCAGGGTGAAGGCGGCGACGCTGCAGAGGCTGCCGCTGAGTAATTCATACTCGCTAAAGGTAAAACTTGTGGGGTAAGGGAGATTATCCCTTACCCTTTATTATTATCTGACACTTAGGAGGAAATATAAATGGCAATTACGGCTGCAATGGTTAAAGAACTGCGCGAAAAGACAGGCGCAGGCATGATGGACTGCAAGAAGGCTCTGACGGCTACCGACGGTGACGCTGCCAAGGCTGTTGACTGGCTCCGTGAAAAAGGCATTGCCAAAGCTGAAAAGAAGGCTGGCCGCGTAGCTGCTGAAGGTGCTGTAGGCGCTTTCGTTGCTGCTGATGGCAAGACGGGCTGCGTAGTTGAAATCAACTGCGAAACCGACTTCGCTGCTGGCAACGAACAGTTCAAAGAGCTGCTCGCAAAGGTTGCTGAGCACATCGTGGCTACGAAACCGGCTGACCTCGACGCTCTGAACAACAGCGAAATCGAAGGCAAGACGGTTTCCACGCTGATCACGGAAGCTACGGCTACCATCGGCGAAAAGATTTCCCTGCGCCGCTTTGCTTGCTACGAAACCGAAGGTCGTCTCGCCAGCTACATCCACATGGGCGGCAAGATCGGCGTTCTCGTAAACCTGACCGGTGGCGACGAGCAGCTGGGCAAGGACGTAGCTATGCAGATCGCTGCAGCTGCTCCGATGGCTGTTGACCGCGATGGCGTTGACGCTTCTGCTCTGGAACACGAGAAGGAAGTTCTCCGCAAGCAGGCTGAAGAAGAAGGCAAACCGGCTAACATCATCGAACGCATGGTGGAAGGCCGCATCAACAAGTTCTACAAGGAAGTCTGCCTCAACGAGCAGATCTTCGTCAAGGATTCCGAAAAGACCATCAAAGATGTACTCGGCGATGTCAAGGTTACGGAATTCACCCGCTTCCAGCTGGGCGAAGGCATTGAGAAGAAGCAGGACGACTTCGCTGCAGAAGTTGCTGCACAGCTCAAGTAATTTCATACGGATAAAGATGAGCACAAGCTATCAGGCGGTTCAAAGATTGCCTGATAGCTTGTGCTCTTATTTTTTCTTCTGCCAGGCAGGTCATGCCGATGGCGCATCTTCCCCAATGAGAAGGTAAAAGTCAGCAGGATTTAATAGGGAATGTATAGAATATACACTAAATTACAAGGGAAGGAGTGTTATGCACTATGGATAGGGGAAAAAACAAATACCAACTGATTGTTGCTGTCACTTTGGCTTGCCTGGGGGTGCCATCTTTGGCAGGAGCTTACACTTTGGACTATGTTTACCATGATGGGAAGAAATTTGCGGAATTTATTATTCTGAATCAAGGGGAAACGTTTATTAAGATAGAAAATGATAGCGTTGCAGGCCCTGCGAAATATACATTAAGCCCGCTGATGAAAGGGGCGGTGAAATCCGGCACGGCTTACTGGGCAGACCTCTTGGGCCCTTATGTGAAAACTGACCAGCCTGTTCAGATTGTGCTTACCACGGATGCTGAACCAAATGCAGCGGCAATACCGATTTCGCTGTCGCATAAAAAGGGAACGGAATCCGATGTTGCTGTGGAAAATTATGTGGTGCAGGGGCTTCAGGGGAAGATAATCAGGGCAGATGTCAAAGAGTTCGACAAAAAGCTCTATAATGCTGACGATGGCCTGTATGTATTCAGCAGGGTGACAGTTGGCCAGCATGCGGGAGCCAATCGCGATGGTGCCAATGCCGGGTGGTGGGTGGATACGGATACGGTGCTGCCGACCAATGAGCAGGCCGCGGATTTGGTGGGGACTATCCGCCATGAATTAGGACATGCCTTGGGAATCATGGGCAAGTTTCAGAAATTCGATAGTAAGACAAAGACATGGGGCGTCAATGTTAATAACCCCATGTATTTAACCGATTTTGAATTCATATCCCGCTTTGATGACCGTGTAAAAGACCGCAACGAATGGAATATGCACCTGATTGACCAGAATGGCAAAACGGCTAAGCCAGGGATGGTGATTTCCACAACTGTCAGCATCAATGAGACACTGGCGGCCATTCCGGGATTGACGAAAAACGATTTATTTATCGTTGACAATGGTGCCAGCAACCCCAATCTCAGCGGCAAAAAAGGTTATGCTTTTTTTGTGGGCGATCATGTCACGGAAGTGCTGGATGGGGCCACATTCAATGGTGTGTCTGGTCTGCCGGTGAATGCCTGGGAATCTTTTTTGTTTTATGGCTTTGAGGGCTCCCACTTGCAGACCACGGGCATGATGAGTCATCGCGCCTATAGCAACTACACTTCTTTTATGGAAGCTGAGCTGGCAGTTATGCAGGATTTGGGTTATGATTTGGACCGCAAGGCTTACTTCGGCTATTCCGTTTATGGCAATGGCGGTGTTATCAACAACACCAATGGCTATTCGGCGCGCAATGCAGCGGGGACGGCCTATATGGGCGGTTACAGCAACGTGCCTTTGGGGATTGGCTTGCATATTTATGGCTCGAAGAATACCGTCACGCAAAGTGCCAATATTTTGACTCGTGGTACTGGAGCCACAGGCATCCGTGTGGACGGTATCGAAAATACTTTGATTATTCCCAATAGCACGGAGGTTCATGCCGATGGCCTGCGGGGTAATGGTGTGCTCATTGCCTATGGCCGGGGGCAGAAGGTGAAGCAGAGTGGCACGGTTACTGCCAAGGGACAGGGCGGTACTGGCATCCGCTTTGACTTTGGTTCCAGCACTAATGGTGCCGGGGACGAGTATCGCGGCTCTTATATCCGCTATAAGCGTGGGGTAGATGCTCCTACAGGCAAGATTTCCAGTGCAGAAAATCTGCCCCTCACGGAGATGAATAAATTCCAATATAATTCCACGGCAGATGAACTGCAGGGGGCCATGGTGGATAGTTATGACCTGTCCAGCACCTTGCAGGGCGGGGAGAATGCCATCTATATCGGCAAAAATGCCCTGGTGAAAAATATCAATCTGCAGGATGGAGCCAAAATCAAGGGCAATATCACTTCGGACTGGAAGCACTTTGATACGAACGGCAGTTATGATGCGGTTGCTGTCGTTGAAGAAGAAGCAAAAGGAGAAGCGTTGCAATTGCAATATAAGGGGAAGAAATATGACTATAATAAATATATCCCCGACCTGGTAACGAATCTGAACTTTAATCTGCAGGATGGAGCCATGCTCTATCAGGGCAATATCAGCGGCAACGACAATATGAAGCTGAAGGTGAATAGCGGCGATTTGGTTTATACGGGAACGGCAGATGTGGTCAATGTCCATGTTTCAAAGGAAGCCGGACTTTACGGCGGGACGTACACCGTAAACGATATGACCGCCCGTATGGCCGAGGGATTCGCCGATAATACCACAGGCAAATTCATCAATCACGGCACCATTGGTGCGGCCAGCCCGGATTCTGTGCTGACGGTCAACGGAAATCTGGATTCAGATGGTGTCCTGCAGGCTTATGGTGGCGGCGCTCAAGGCAATATTTCCGTCAGCGGGACAGCAAATGTAGAAGGTTCGACCGTGACTGCTGTGAATGCATTGCCTGATGAGACATTGGTCGTACTGAATGCCGGCGCTATAAACGGCAATGTGGCAAATCTGGACGGAAAGTCCCACGCTATCACGGGGCTGCTTTCGACAACGGGCTCAAATGATGGCAAAACCTTGAAGGTTACGACACATACGGCCAACAATTTCGGCGAAATGACGGCTGAGCAGGCAGAGGCTTATGATGCTATGGAAGGCATGCAGAAAAATCTTGTGGGGGATACGCGTAGAGAAGAAATGCGCACCCTCTATAACTTGAATTCCTCCGGAGTCCAAAATGCGCTTACGGAAATCGGTGCGTCCTCCGGTCCGCAGGCGGTTGCACTTACGCAGCAGAGCACCTTTGCCAGCCGTGTTATTTCCGACCGGTTGAGCACGGCATTTTCCTTGCAGCCGGTGAACGTGAATGTTCCGGTAAGCCGTTTGGCCGATGGGGAAGAAGGGGAAGGGCTCAAACTGAGCACGAAACTTCCCGTGGCTCAGGATAACAATGCCTGGGTGAAGTTTACCAAGAACTGGGGTGACCTCAAAGGCGGAGCGAACTATCATGGCAGCGCTGTATCGGGCGGCTATGACCGCAAGCTGAGTGAAAACTGGCGGGGCGGCCTGTTCCTGAGCTATCAGACCACAGGCTTTGGTGCCCCATCCGGCAATGGCAATATTTATGATACGCGCTTTGGCGTTTATGCAGGTTATCATAAAAATGCGACAGACGCCTATCTCTATGCGGATTATGGGTGGATAAAGAACAAGCTGCGCCGCAGTATCGGGACATTGGGGCTTGGCGCAGAAGCGAAATATAATTCTCATTTGATGGAAATTGGCGGCGAGTACAAGTACGACCTCCATGCTGCTGATGGCAAGACCTGGCATGTCAGCCCATATGCTGGCTTCCAGCTTTCCTGGCTGAATCAGGGGGCTTACAAGGAAAATGGCGCGGGCATCTTCAATCAGCAGGTAGATGGGAAACACAATACCTACTTTGCGGGACAGATTGGCATGGAAATCAAACGTTATCTGGGGCAGGGCAGCTATGGCATGCGCTGGGGCGTAAAGCACGCTTTTGCCGGAGCCGCCCCGGAACTTTCTTTCCGCTATGAGGGATATGGCGGCAAGTCTTATACACTGCGGAACAATCAGGACAAGACGCATTTCATCTTCTCGCTGTCGGGCGAAACTGAATTTGCCAAGGGTTGGTTCCTGAGTGGTGAAACCCTGTTGCAGAAGGGCGCCCATGATAAGGATATTTCCGCCTCCGTGCAGTTCAAGCGGGTGTGGTAAATTATGTCATCGTAGGTGGTATTGGGATTCTGATTACAATCCAGTGCCAGCAAGATTCTACAACGTTGTTTAATGGTGTTTGAACTTTTGGTTGAACGTAAAGCCTCCTTGATACGGTTGCGCTCCGCAGTAGTTAAAGCAATAGGATATTTTCTCTTACGTCCAGCCATTGTAATGCACCTCCATAATCAAAGTTATATCTACGTACATCATATCATATAATTATGAAAACTATATATATGGATGAGGTTCTACACTAGCTAATGAATATTTATGTATTAGTCAAAGAACCAACTAAGAAAGCTTTTGACACCATTTACGATGCTGCGTCCTACGTTCTTGACCGTGTTCCATACCTTTTGGACGTCAGGTTTGGCGATTTCGGCTACCTTGCGGGCAGCTTTACCGATGGCCTGACCGATTTTGCTACCTGCAAGCCGTCCAATCATACCGCCGACAAAGCCACCAACCGTTACAGCCACAGGAGCCAGGAAGGGGACGAAAGTGCCAACGGCCAGACCGATTTTTGTGCCAATAGAACGGCCTAATTTCTCACCGGCAATAGATAAGCCTTGGGAAACTTGTACGGTGACAATCTGTTCTGTGCGGTCTAAGACCTGCTGGCCACTGAGTTCGCCATCGGCATAGGCTAGCATGAGTTTGGCAGATTCCACGCCGCCACAAGCCAGCGCTGTAATCGCGCCCACTGGCGTAGACTTGGGCAGGGGGACAATGCCCTTCTGTACACCGGTCACCAACGCTGCGGAAGCGGCTTTCTTGACCTCACCATCGTCGCCGGAGCGCAGGGCTGCGGCGATATTTTTCAGTTCACTGATTTTCTCCCCCAAAGGTGTTTTCTCTGCCATAGCAAAGCCCGCATTGACCACCTGTCCTGCTAATGCACCTATTTTGATTTCTTGGTTTAATTGACGGGTCAAGGCCTTGTTTTCCTCTGCTGACCAGTCATATTCTTCCATGGGGCCTTCTTCAAAAGTGGCTGGTACAGGTGTGCCGTCAATCGTGGCCATAGTCTGTTCGTTTTCGAGATGCAAGGCTTTGGCTGTCTGGAAGAGGGTATTGCCATATTCCAGTTCTGTGAGTTCCGGTAGATTCTGACGCAGAGTTTCCGCCAGCCATTCTTCCTTGGTATCTCCAGCGGCTATGGCACCCTGCAAAGAAGTTAGGTTGGCATCGAATGTATTGATGCCAGCTTCGATTTCATGGATAATCTGTTGGCGATTTTCCGTACTTTCTTCCGGCAGGGATTTTTCCAGCCTGTCTGCTAGCCAGTTTTCCTCACCCTTATCACAGCTGGCCATAAAGTCTTCCATGATTGGTTGGAGTTTTTTGGCATTTTCGGCTGTGAAAACTTCTTTTTCCATTTCGTGCATAGCATATCTCCTAAGCTTTGCTGGCTTTTATCTTGTTCTGTCCATAGTCAATGCGGTAGCGTTTTCCACAATGGGGGCAGGTGCCGCGGGTCGTGTGCATGGAACTGCTGGACACTTCATAAGGCCCTAGTTTCCGGGCATGGCAGTTGGGACAGTTCGCATATTTCGCAGCCATAGCAAAAACCTCCTTGCATAACATGAAAGAATAAGCCTTCCCTTGAGGGGAATGTGTCAGCCTATGACTGACAGATGAGGTATTTTCACACGGAAGCATTCTTGAAATGTCTATCCTTATACTCTTTGGACATCTTCTCAATCTGCTCCTTCATGATCACAGACAACGAAGCCGTATTGTGGATCGCGTGCAAGATCGTGTCCGTGGTGACAGATGGCAAATCCTGTGTGAATGCTGATTCGATGGCATCCTTCACCACGCCTTCGATATCGGCACCGCTGTAACCTTCCGTAGCCTTGGCGAGTTTTGCGATGTCAATGGCAGGCAGATCCTTGGGACGGCGGCGGCCTATATGGATTTGGAAAATTTTGGCTCGTTCCGCGGGGCTGGGCAGCCCTACATAGAAAATCTCGTCAAAACGCCCCTTGCGCAGAAGTTCTGGTGGCAGGTGCGTGATGTTGTTGGCGGTGGCGACCACAAATGCCAGCCCGTCCTTTTCCTGCATCCAGGTCAGAAAGGTGCCAAAGAGGCGTGTAGTGACTTCATTGCCACCACCTCCGCCGCCGATTCCGGCAAAGGCCTTTTCCAGTTCATCAATCCAGAGAACGCAGGGGGAGATGGCCTCAGCCAGCGCAATGGCATGGCGCATATTAGCTTCGGATTCGCCGACATACTTACCCATGAGGCGTCCCATATCCATGCGCAGCAGGGGCACATCAAAGAGAGCGGCTGCCGCTTTGGCGTTCAGGGATTTACCACAGCCGGGGAGTCCTGCAATCAGCACGCCTTTTGGCAAGTCCACGCCGTATTCCTGAGCTTTGTCGATGTTCTTCAAAACCTTTGCCTTGGCTTGGAGCCAGTTCTTGAGGTTCTCCAACCCGCCGATGTCGGAGAGTTTTTCCTTGACCGTCACCATTTCCATGATGCCGGACTTCTGGACCAGCTGTTTCTTCTGGTCATGGATAAGTTTCAGATCCGCACGACCGATTTCGCCGTTATCCGCCAGAGCCAGAGCGAGGATATTGACGATTTCAAACTCCGGCAGTCCTTTGAACGCTAACGACAGTTCCCTTAGGAAATCATCCAGCGGTTGGGAAATGTCCTGTTTCTCACAAAAATCCAGAATGATTTGCCGAATCTCTGCCGTACTCAGATAATCCACCGTCAGCATGGTGACATAATGCTCCAAGGCTTTCGGAACATTCGCTCGGGGAGCAACGATGACGATGTTGGCGTCGGGAAGTTCCCCGGAAATAATCTGTTCTGAGAGAAATTTCAACTGGGCCGTGATTTCCGGAACATCTAATAGTTCCTGCGCGTCTTTTATCAGCAGTACCCGACGTTGCAAAGAAAAGCGCCGGGCAAACTTCTCATTGTCCATAGCCGCAGGATTGGCGAAATTGTTGAGTGCTTCCAGCAGTGAGATGCCTTCCCGCTTCTCATCTGACTTGCTGTAAAACAGCCCCCGCACATTCCATTCCAGAATCTCTCGATTGCTCGAAGCCCTGACGATAGCCCGCTCCGCCTTGTCTTCCTCAAACGTTTCAATATAGATAATAGGAAATCCCGCGTCCATATAAAGCGTCATGCGCTCAGAAAGTGATTTCATATGGATTCCTCCTCAGGTTATCTGCGGAATATATTTCACGTACTTTATATTTTTTCCTAACAAAACATTTTAATTGTCGCTGGTTATAGATGCGGCTCCTTTTAAGAATTCACAGATTTCATTGCCTAAAGATCGGACAATAGGATACCCACACCAATCTAAATTATATTTGTCGTTATAAGTGGTAATATCCATTTTCCCGGAATAATTTTCAAAATCTGTTTCTTCAATATCTGCATATTTGATCATTATTTTTTCCAGATTTCCTCCGCCGACGCAAAAACTATCCTTTGTAAGCATCCATCCATAGGAGCCTGTGCTATTCATGTGAGCATGTATGATTTCACTGTCAGTATACTTATTGTTGCAAATAATCTTTAGGCACAATTTTTTCTGCAATTCAGTGATATCACTCTTTGTGTTTATGTATAAGTCTCTGCTGCTGCAAGCCGTGTTCGTATCATTTACAAACATCCATCTATCAAGTGGATATTCGTTTCCACCGTATTTGATTGTGCCTAAAACATTGTGATATAACTCTGTTAGCATTTCGAACTTTTCATCGATGATTTGATTTTCCTGAAGAACAGATTCTTGGTGGATTGATGGGGAAGTTTTCTTTGATGGTACTGCATGACTCGGTGTTGGAGATATGTTTTTGGTTAAATTTAGATAATTGGCGAATATATCAGCAAGATACCAAATATATATTGTGTTAGAATCCTTAGTAGGGGTAATGACTTCTATATTGTTTTTTAGAACGATTTTTAAGTTATTAATCTCAATATCCCCTGCTAAAGCTAACTTAATGGAGTCTTTTTTTATATCATCAGGAGTAATTGGAGTTGCACTAGTCATGGTTATCTCATTATAGGGGATTATATATGAAGTATCGTTATGAGCGTTATGTATAGTTAATGATTTTTTGTCATATAAACATACCGAATCGGCTGTGAATATACATCCGGAGGAAAAATCTTCTGCAAGAAAAGCTTTTACGATATCGTCTTCCTTATATTTGTTTCTGCACATAGACATAAGAGCTAGGCTCTTTTGTTGATTAGAGATGCTTTTGACTTTGCGACTGAAATTTCCCCATCTATCTATAAATTCCCAAACAGGTATAGAATTATTATTGTATCGGCTTATGGCAACAGATTTATATAACGCAAAGAGCTGGTCTACCGAGCAAGTCGCGACCTCATTAGAACATGTGCTATCAGGAGTCTCTGTGGTTAGTGGCTTAGTTTTCGTATCAGTCTGAGTCTTTTTCCAAGGCAATAAGACATTCTCAAAAATGATATCTTTGGCTTTTAGATCCGCATCGGATGTGGCTCTGATTTCAATTTTAGGAGTTCCGAGAAGGCCAATATATTTCTTATGCTCCACACGGATGGGAATATTGAACTTCTCTCCACAGAGATAAATCACAGGTGATTCCAAATCCAGCAGGTCAGCTAGGTCTTCCTGATTCAAGGCCGTAATCATAGCATTGTCGATAATGGTGCTGTCACTGGTCTTCTGACGCAGGAAGGTCTTTTTCTCGTTGAGCCGTTCCACGGCTTCAAGGTCAAGCGCGTCATATTTTGACGCGTCAACGCCGATAATGGCACAGAGCTGGGCGTTGAGATTGGGGGCATCCTTGTCCAGTTCCTCAATCTTAGCTGCTTCATCATCGTAATAGCGGTCTTCCAGCCACTCCAGCAGCTTGCCGGAGTGATAGTAGCGGGCAATGCTTTCCATGTCAAAATGCTCTCGCAGTTCCTCCAGATTGCTGCGCACCTTCGTGCCGTCAGCCATTTCTAAAGCGAATTTTACCTTTCTAGCCATATTTGATTCCTCCTGAAAATGAATAAATATTTGGACATCATGTATGACACCATGTTATAATTGATATACCGATTCCTACGCATGAACCTATTACGCGTATCTATATCATATTGATCAAGGAAGCGATTGAAAGGATTGATGAAGATGAAGCCGGAAAAGACGCTTGAATATTATCTTTCGCTGCCCTATAGGCTGGAAATCATTCCTGATACAGAAGAGGGCGGATATGGTGCCCGTTATCCGGAGCTTCCCGGTTGTATTACCTGCGGGGAAACGATGGAAGATATTATCCGCAATGCTGAGGATGCCAAGCGGGAATGGCTGTTGTCGGCGCTGGAAGATGGTATTGAAATCTTCGAGCCAGTGGACGAAGCTGTGAATCCGTATTCTGGGCAGTTCAAACTGCGGATTCCCAAGATACTTCATAAAATTCTTGCTGAACATGCTAAAAAGGAAGGCATCAGTATGAATCAGTATTGCTTGTATCTTCTTTCGCGTAACGATGCATTTCATACCGCATGATATTGACGAAAGAAAAACAAAACAATCTTAGGGCATTCTTATCCAAATTCATAATGATGAGAAAATTTTTATAGGACTGAATGCTGGCCAAGTTGACCCATCGTTTTTGATAAGTCAACTTGGCAATTTTTATATGGCGGATAGTTTTGCAATAGTTTTTAGATAGTTGTTCAATTCATGCATGTCATCATGTAAGACATCTAATCCTTCGTGTTCTACAGAGCTAGCTAATGTGAATGTGCCATTTTTAGTGTTTATAACATAGGTAAAAATTTCATCAAAGGAGAAAGTTCCCTTAAACTCTTTACGAACTTCAATGGGTTCGGAACTTCCATTTTGACATAATTCGTTATATCGGATAAGAATATTGCCAAAGTTTCCGCCAAAGCATACACTGTCCTTAGTAAGAGCGTATCCAGCAGATAAATCATCAATAACTTTTATGTGGACTAACTCTTTTTCTGTATAGGCATTTTTACATATTAGCCGTAAGGCAATTTTTTTCTTTCCAGGTGTCAATTTTTCATTACTAGCAGTACCGAAGAGATTGGTAACTTCCCAAATAGTATCATTTTTAGGTTTCCAGCTTGTGAATGTTGAATTGAAAACTTCTATGAATTCATCAATTAAATCATCAGTATCATCTGTGACTGCTTCATCAACTGCAGAAGAACTCAATGAAGGTTGAGATTGTGATTCTAGAGTGTTTGTTGGAATTACAGGTGAAACTTCTATTTGTTTTGGCGTCCAGGGGAGTATAACGTTTTCAAATGATATATCTTTATCTTCTAGCTCTTCGGGATTTTTGGCTTGAATTTTGATGACGGGGGTTCCAAGGATACCAATATATTTTTTATTTGTCATTCTAATGGGAATGTTGAATTTTTCTCCGACAAGATAGATGATAGATTCATTGGCATCAAGCAAATCTGCAAGATCTTCTTGTGATAATGCTGTGATAGCGGCATTATCAATAATTTGTTTATCACTAGTTTTTTGCCTTAGAATAGATTTCTTCTCATTCAAGCGTTCTAATGATTCTATATCTGTGTTGTCAGAGTTAACATGTTCAACCCCGAGAATGGCACAGAGCCGATTATGAAGTTCGGGAGAATCTTTGCTGAGTTCAGACACCTGGCTGGCTTCGTCCTCGTAATAGCGGTCGTCAAGCCATTCTTGCAGTTTTCCAGATAAGAAATGACTGACGATAGTATCTATATCAAAATGCTCACGCAATTCTTCCAGACTGTTGCGTACTTTATAGCCGTCAGCCATTTCTAAAGCAAATTTTATTTTTCTGGCCATTTTGTCACCTGCTTTATCGAAGTTTAATTATTTTTGTGAAAGAAGTGTTTTCAAATTGGAAACCATAGATTCTAAGTAACTATCTAGCGCTTTACCGCCGCTGCTTTTATCAAGTTTGACATAGACCTTGTGGCAGTAATCGCTGACTACTTTAGCTAAATCTGTTGGGTTCTGTAAAAAATAGTCAGAAACGCCGAATATACCGGAGAATCCGTCGCTTTCCATTTCCATATAACGAGCCTTTTTTACCAGTTCATTGCCTAGATCCATTGGCTTGTCGTATTTGATTTTTTCAGCAGATAATGGGAGTTGATAATTGACTTCGCTAAGTGGGGGGATGATATTCATATAGGTAATACCACCCGTGAATAGTGAATCGTATGTTTCCTGAACTTCGCGCAGTTTATCCAGCATACGGTCTACGTTATCGGCGATTTCTGTTGGCAAGTCTTGCTCGGATTCTTTGGCTCCAGATTTCAGACTGCTTTCAATTTCGCGCTTGCTAGAGGCGGTTTGTATATCACATATGAACCAGACGAGATTTCCTTCACCCCATTGACGGAAATTCTTGTCTGATATTTTGACTAGGAGTTTTTTTGCTTTATCCAGTGTGACTGGGCTGATAGGGGATTTGACCATAGGCTGGTTTGTAGCAGGTGATGACATTTCTGACCAAGGGAGAATTGTATTTTGCAGGATGATATTTTTTTCTTGCAGTTCATTTTCAGAAGTTGCCTTTATTTTTATCCTGGGGGTTCCTAAGAGACCGATGTATGTTTTGTCAGTCATGCGAATGGGGATAGTGAATACTTCACCGCAAAGATATATCGTGCTTTCTCCCATATCCAGCAAGTCAGCTAAATCTTCCTGAGTAAAGGCGGTTTGTGGGGCCTTGCTGATAATAGACTCGTCAGTGGTTCGCTGGAGCAAAAGTGCTTTCTTTTCATTTAAACGTTTTAATTGTGCATCATCCAAGATACCGTGTTGAATAGCAGAAACACCTAGAATGGCACAGAGCTTTTGGGGCAGGTTAGGGTCATCTTTGGAAAGTTCGCTGATTTGTTCGGCTTCTTCGTCATAGTAACGGTCTTCTAGCCATGTTTGCAGTTCGCCGGAATGGAAGTATTTTATAATGAGTTGGGGCTCGTAGTGACTACGTAATTCATCAATATCATTTCGTACATATGTTTTGTTTGAAAGCAATAAAGAAAATTTTTCTCTTTTCATTTCATATCAACTTCCTTTGATAAGTATTAATATTAGTTTTTAGCTTTTTATCGGAACCAACTTAATATATACATAACGAACCATATTCCAACTATAATTGCCATGGGATAGACAAGAATTGGAACTAAAATAGGGAGCAAACAACATAGTATAAGTAGAAAAAAAAATATACAACCTAATTTATCCATTGCAATCACCTCGTTAATATTATCATAATTTTTTTATATGATTATGGACTAAATTATCTATTAATTGATTACCTTTTGTTAGGAATATTGTATAATCTACATGTTGCTTTAGAAATTTTCTGAATGAATGATTTTCTTCTTTTATAGAGTAGGTTTTTTAAAATTGTTCTGTAAACTCAGCGTGAGATTTTATACACTGTATATCTATTTTATTATTCAATTGTTCTAGCATTTTATTTATGAAGTTTAATTGTTTTTGATTGTTATATGAAAACCCTTTTGGTAATTTCTTATTTTTAAATAAATTCATTGCCCAATCAGAATCTGTAACAATTATATACTTATATGGCTTATAAAGATAATAATATTCTAAAAAATGTTTTTTGTGTGCTTCTTAATGTTTTTGATGGCGATTTTTATAGCTTGCAGTTCAGCTGGTTATTGTTATTGAAACGCTTGTCTTTGATTTTTGGTTTCTTGGATTTTATATCTAATGTATCATCATGGTATATAAATCGATAAAAGCCATAGGAAGATTTTTTTTAGGTGATATAAATGATGCATCTGTAAAATATACAATGTTTTTCATGTACGTAATCCTCCTGTTTCTTTTTACAAAATATCAGCCATCATACCCTTCTGGATATTCTACGAACAATCCATATCGCTTCCTGCCAATCTTTCGCCCCATAATATACGCCCGGATTTCCATGGCGTAGTCGTGCAGGGATTGGAGTTCTTCAATTGTCTGTCGGTCATTATCTGTCTTGTTGTTCTTTTCTGACTTTTTGAGTTGTGCTTCGATGGCCTGTATATATTTGTGGAGTTGTTCCATCAGGTAGTATTTGTCATCGGTGCTTTCAATGGCTTCGGCTTCTATGCGGATCAGGTCGAGGTCTTTTTGGGTGATGGTTTTATTTCCCATATGATTTCCTCCTAACTGTTGGGCAATAGTTCTTCCACGGAACAGTCGAGAATTTTTGCCAGTTGGCGCAGTTTATCCGTTCTGGGGCAGTTGGTTTCAGTTTCCCACTTAGCAATAGTTGACCGGTCAACGCCAATTTTGACGGCTAGTTCCTGCTGGCTGAGGTTTTGGGCTTTGCGCAGTTCGCGGATGCGGTTCATGGCGCGTCCTCCTGTGAAATTTAAATCACATTGTATATTATGAATTATACGACAATTAAACGGGTGGGTCAATGAAAATGTGCGTGAAACTCACATCTTGTGCCAAACTTCATTTCCTGTACAATTATATGGTAGGGAGTGATTTTATGAGTGTCACGGGTCAGCGGCTGCGCTTGCTGCGTGAGGAAAGAAAGTGGTCGCAGGAAGCGGTGGCTCAGAAGCTGGGCATTTCGCGGACAGCGTACAATAAATATGAGAGCGGTGTGATTCAGCCGGTCAGGAAAATCAAGGAGCTGGCGGCTATCTTTGGCGTGAGTGCAGATTATATTCTGGGCAGTGCCTCAGATAATGTAGAAGCCGATGCCGTGCCTAAGGTTCACCGGCAGGTGCGCAAGTATATGGATCTCAGCGATAATGGCCGGGAGATTGTGGACATCACGCTGGATGCCGTCTATGAACGGGAAGAACGGCGTAATAATTCGTCCCATAATGAAAATTGAAGTGAATATATTTCATTATACAGAAGTCCCTGCAGCTTTTTGTTAGCTGTGGGGACAATTTTTATTAAGGCTGGTATAAAAGATTGAAATAGTAGCGGCTGTTGTGGATCTCCTGAGGGGAATCGCTGGTGAGTTCGATGTGCAGTTCGCCTTCAGCCTGCGTGCTTATATCCGGGATGATGAGCGGATACTGGCTTAGAGGGATGGGGATATCCGTGGTTTCGCCGGGAGCCAGGGGGCCTATGGGAATGGTCTGGCTGTCTTGTTTGTCCTGGCAGCTGTAATGGAGGGTCAGATAGGCATTGCTCCAAGTTTGACTGCTGTGATTGATGATGCGGAGCGTAGCATTGTCATCTGCACTCAATTGGGCTTTACCGGAGTCCTTGATCTGTTTCGCATAGAATTTTGGGTTGATGGCTATGGTCGTGCCGGCGTTGTTGATGGGGATCGAGGAATTTTCTGTCCAGCCGTCCAGACGGCGGCCGTTTCGGAAATATTGGGTGCGGATATAGTTTTTGTCAGTCTCCGGCTGCGGTTTCGTGTCAGCTGTTGGCGGGGGAATGGTGTTTGCGGCCTGGACTGGCGGCACTGGCTGTGGTGGTTGAGGGGATGGCGCTGTTGGAGGTGTGGGGGCTTGGCCCGGAGCTGCTTCCTGTGCGGCAGGGGATTGAGTGGGGGCAGAGGATTTTTTTTCTGGCAGAGAGGGGCTTTCCGCAGGGGACTGTTCATTGGTTGTGGTGGCTGTGGGGGCGTAGGAAAATTTTTCCTGAGTCAGGCAGAAGAACATGAGCAGGGCGCAGAGCAATAGCACAGGTATAATGAAAAGCAGGCGGCGGGGAGTTCTTTGCAGAGCGGCGGATAGTTCGTGCGTGTTTTGATAGCGGTCAGCCGGGTCAAGGCGCTGGCAGCGTTGGAGGATGGGGAGAAGTCTGCCGTTGTAATCGGGGGGAAGCAATTCCTGGATGGTCTTGCCGAGTGCGTAGATGTCACTGCGCGGGTCAGTCTGTTGGAAGCCGAATTGTTCCGGGGGCGCGTAGGTTTTTGTGCCTAAGAGCGCAGTGTCTTCGGTTTGTCCATCTTTGAAGCTGCGGCAGGCATCGAAGTCAATGAGCCGGGGCGTGTTGTCTTTTTCTACTATAATATGTTCGGGTTTGATATCTCGGTGGATAATGCCGAGTGCATGAAGCTGGGCAAGGCCGTGGCAGATTGACAGCAGGAGCTGGCTGGCTTCTTGTTCGGTGAGATAGTTCTTGGTTTGCAGACGGTCGGCCAGGCTTTGGCCGTGGATGTATTCTTCGATGGTGATGGTTTCTTCGTCGTGGCTGATGAGGTAGTAGATTTTGGGGAGCAGGGGAATTGCTGCAGTTTTCAGTTCTTGCAGGGGAAGGCGGTGGGGCTGGCTGTGTTTGAGGATGGCCAGAGTTCCTTGCTTATCGGTCACGAGCCAGACTTCGCTGCGGGCAGATTTTTTCAGCAGACGGATTTTTTCATAGGTGCTGGCGAGGAAATGGTCGGCTTGCATGGAATCACCTTGCTTTCTGAAGCGGCTTCAGCTATGATGAAGGGCATGGAGGGATATGTATGGAAAAGAAGGATACGGAAACTTTGGAGCATGGTCTGTCGGAAGCGCGGGACGTGCAGGACTTTTGGCGGGACAATGAGCTGAATCTGCGGGAGATGACCTTGGCAGAGTTCCTGACCGGGCTGCTCGCGGAGAAAGGTCTGAAGAAGGCCGATGTGGTACGGGACAGCGGTTTGGATACCGGTTATGCTTATCATTTATTCGGCGGCCAGAAGCAGAATCCTGCCCGGGACAAGGTGCTGATCCTGGCGTTGACCATGAAGCTGACAACAAAGGAAACGCAGCATTTGCTGCATTATGCCGGAGCGGGAGCGCTTTATGTCCGCGATCATTTCGACAGCGTGATTTGGTATGCGTTGGAACATAAGCTCGGTGTGGTCAAAACGAATCTGCTGCTGACGGATTTAGGATTGCGGGAATTAGCGTATTGATTTTTGCGGGAAAAAATTCAGCCGATAGCACAAAACTTTTGTGTTCTCGGCTGTTTTCATGTATAATGTAAGTTAGTGTGAGTAAGAAACAAGTACAGAGATGCTTGATATGGAGGGTATTGTTTTGGAAACAGCGAAATATAAACGTGTTGTCCTGAAATTGTCCGGTGAATCCTTGGCGGGTGAACAGGGATTTGGCATCAATCCGCCAATCGTGGAAGATATCGCCAAACAGATCAAGGCTATCCGGGAACGTGGTGTAGATGTGGCTGTAGTCGTTGGCGGCGGTAATATCTGGCGTGGTCTGGCTGGTTCTGCCAAGGGCATGGATCGTGCTCAGGCTGACTACATGGGCATGATGGCCACCGTGATGAACGCTTTGGCGCTGCAGGATGCATTGGAAAAGATGGATGTGGATACCCGGGTACAGACGGCTATCGAAATGCGTCAGGTCGCTGAACTCTATATTCGCCGCAAGGCAATCCGCCATATGGAAAAAGGCCGTGTGGTCATCTTCGGTGCCGGTACGGGTAATCCGTATTTCTCCACGGATACGACGGCAGCTCTGCGCGCCGCAGAAATCGAAGCGGATGTAATCCTGATGGCCAAGAAGGGCACGGACGGCATCTACGATTCCGATCCCAACAAGAACCCCAATGCCAAGAAGTTTGATGAACTGACTTATCTGGAAATCATCAGCAAGGGCTTGCAGGTCATGGATACCACCGCTACGAGCCTTTGCATGGACAACAAGATTCCTCTCGTTGTCTTCAATATCGACGATCATGAGAACATCGTGCGGGCAGCTCTCGGTGAAGAGATTGGCACCACGGTAGGAGGTAATAAATAATGGTAAAAGATATTCTTAGCTCCCATGAAGAGCGTATGCAGAAATCCATTGACGCCCTGAAACGTGAATTCGGCTCTCTGCGGGCTGGCCGTGCTACGCCGTCCCTGCTGGACAAGGTGATGGTTGACTACTATGGCACGCCGACGCCGGTGAACCAGATTGCGAAGGTTGCTGTTCCGGAACCGCGCATGATCATGATCCAGCCCTATGAGAAATCCATGCTCCATGAGGTGGAAGTGGCTATCATGAAGTCGGATCTGGGCCTGTCTCCGAACTCCGATGGTACGGCTATCCGTCTGGCTATTCCGGCTCTGACGCAGGAACGCCGCCAGGAACTGGTGAAGACCGTCAACAAGAAGGCTGAGGAAGCCAAGGTTGCTATCCGCAATATCCGCCGTGACGGCAATGATGCTATCAAGAAGCTGGAAAAAGGCAAGGAAATCACGGAGGATGAGTCCAAGAAGGCTCAGGAATCCATGCAGAAGCTGGCTGACAAATATGTCAAAGTGGTAGACACTGCCCGTGCCGGCAAGGAAAAGGAAGTAATGGAAGTCTGATGGATTTAGATGTTATGGCCCTTCCCTGGGAAGCTGCAGAGAAGCAGCTCAGGGAGGCAAATATCTCCTATCGAACAGAGATATCCCGTCCAACCCGGGATTTTTTCCCGGTGGATGAGCATAGACTTTATGTTGTGCGCCAGTGTCAGGAGTCAGACGGCAAGCTGCTTTTGACATTGGCGGCGAAACAACTGCCTGTAAAGGAGGTGTAATACATGGCTTACAAAATTGGTGAGGATTGCATTTCTTGCGGTTCCTGCGCTGCTACTTGCCCGGTAGAGGCAATCAGCGAGGGGGCAGAACGTTATGAAATCGACCCGGATAAGTGCGTAGAGTGCGGCGCTTGCGCTGCTGGCTGCCCGGTATCTGCTATCGAGGCTCCCTGACGCGACTTTGCAAGCCCCTCTGGTGCTTTTGGCGGAGGGGCTTGTTTTATATTTTGAGATTATTTCCTAGTGAGGGATTATCATGATAAAGAAAATAATTGGCAAAGCGGTTACGACTTTTGCCGGCCGTGAGGATTTTGAGATTCCGCAGCATGACTCGCCGTTGTTTGCGGGAATCGATTGGGAAAGACTGCCCCGTCATGTGGCAGTTATCATGGATGGCAACGGCCGCTGGGGCAAGGAGCAGGGCGTGATGCGCACTGCTGGACACAGTGCCGGGGTCAAGACCCTGAAAAACATCCTGAAGACGGCCATCGGCTTGAATCTGGATGCCTTGACGGTCTACGCTTTTTCCACGGAAAACTGGAAGCGTCCGGAGACGGAAGTCAACTTTCTGATGAATCTCTTTTATGATAGTTTGAAGAGAGAATTGCAGGAGTTGCATGAAGATAATGTGCAGATCCGCTTTGTGGGCCGTCTGGATAAATTGCCCGCATCCCTGCAAGCACAGATGCGGGATGCTGAAGAACTCATGAAGAATAACACCGGTGTCAAGTTCAATGTTGCCATCAATTATGGCGGGCAGGATGAACTGGTGCGGGTTATGCAGAAGATTGCTGCTGATGTGCAGGCGGGGAAAGTTGCACCGGAAGCCATCGATGAAGCGATGATAGAACAGCAGCTGGATACCGTGGGCAATCTGCCAGTGGATCTGGTTATCCGCACAAGCGGCGATATGCGTCTGTCCAACTTCCTGCTGTGGCAGTCCGCTTATGCGGAACTCTACTTCACGGATGTGAACTGGCCGGAATTTTCGCCGGAATGTTTTGTGGAAGCTATGAAGGACTTTGCCAGCCGTGACCGCCGCTTCGGGGGCCTGAACGACAATAAGAAATAAATAGGAGCGTTGCTTTTTGTTACTGAGAATTATAACTGGAATAGTGGGCATTGCTGCTGCCGCTTTTGTGATACAGACCGGCGGCGCGGTCTTTGCCGGTTTTACTTTGCTGCTGATGTTTTTGGCCTGGTTTGAATATGCCCGGGCTTTTTCCGAGCGCGGCATGGGGCTGTCTCTCGTTACGGGCTTTGTTGCTTTGGGGCTGATGTGGTATGCGGCCTGGCAGAAGCCGGAGTTTTTGGCGCTGGCCTGTCCGCTGATCATCATGGTGACCTTGCTGGAAAGCGTGCTGCTGCGCGCATCCACGAGCATCATGGATGCGCTGGCTTCCGGGGCGGGGCTTATCTATATCGGCTTCCCGTTTGCCTGCCTGCTGCTTTTGCGCAACTTCCTGCCGGATACGGTTTTCACGACGGAAATCGGCACATTCACTTTTGGCAATGCCTTTGTCTGGATCATGTTCATCGGTACCTGGGCCAGCGATACGTTTGCTTATTTTACGGGTACGGCTATCGGTAGACATAAGCTCTGTCCGTCCATCAGCCCCAACAAGACCATTGAGGGCTTTATGGGCTCGTTGATCGGTACCACGGCAGTGGTGGCGGGGCTGGGATATTTCCTGAACCTGCCCTTGCAGGCTATGGCGGTGTTAGGTTTGCTGATTGCCATTCTGGCTACGCTGGGAGATCTGGTGGAATCTGTGGCCAAACGTTATGTGGGCATCAAGGATTCCGGCAACATCATCCCGGGCCATGGCGGTGTTTGGGACCGATTCGACAGCGTGCTCTTTACGGCACCGCTGGTTTACTATTTTGTCCAGTTTGTGAATCTTTTGGGCAAATAAGGAGATGGGAAGATGAAGAATATTGCAGTATTGGGCTCCACGGGTTCCATTGGTACGCAGACCTTGGAAGTCGTACGCCGCAATCCGGAGCTTTTCCATATCAGTGTGCTGGCGGCAAATTCCCGTGATGAACTCTTCGAACAGCAGATTCGCGAGTTCGAGCCGGAACTGGCGGTATTGGCTGATGAAGATGCCTATAACCGTCTGAAGAGCCGTTACAGCGGCAAAACGAAGCTGGCCGGTGGCCGTCAGGCTTTCATCGATGCAGCCGCCTTTGACGGTGTCGATACCGTGGTCACATCCATGATGGGCTTTGCTGGCCTCGAACCCACGATGAAGGCTTTGGATGCGAAGAAGAATATCGCACTGGCCAACAAGGAAACCCTCGTGGTGGCAGGTGAGATCGTCACCCGCCGCGCCAAGGAGCAGGGCGTAAAGATCCTGCCCGTGGACAGCGAGCATTGTGCGTTCTTCCAGTGCCTGCAGGGCGAGAAGATGGAAGCCATCGAAAAGCTGCTGCTGACCTGTTCCGGCGGCCCTTTCCGCGGCAAGAAGCGGGAAGATCTCTTAGATGCCACGAAGGCACAGGTATTGGCGCATCCAACCTGGAATATGGGCCAGAAGATCACCGTAGATTCTGCCAGTCTTGTGAATAAGGGCCTTGAGGTCATTGAAGCGAAATGGCTCTATGGCGTGAGCTATGACCAGATCCAGGTCGTGGTACATCCGCAGAGCATCGTGCATTCCATGGTACAGTTCCGCGATGGTGCTGTGATTGCCCAGCTGGGGTCCACGGATATGAAGCTGCCGATTCAGTATGCTTTGACTTATCCTGACCGTGTGAAATCAGAGTTTGACCGTCTGGACTTCTGGCAGATGCAGGATCTGACCTTTGCTAAGCCCGATACGGATACCTTCAAGGGGCTGAGATTTGCCTATGAGGCCGGGGCTATGGGCGGTTCCATGCCTTGCATCTTCAACGCCGCCAATGAAGTGGCGGTAGGGGCATTCCTCAGGGATGAGATCAAGTTCCTCGATATCTATGATATCATCGAAGAGACGATGCTCAAGCGTGCGTGCATCATGGAACCGACGCTGGAGGAACTCTTTGAGGAAGACCGCTGGGCAAGGGAATTTGCCACGGAAGTTTTACGCAAGAAATAAAAGGATGGTGACACTATGGTATTAACCATTGCAGCGGCTATCTTTGTTTTTGGTTTATTGGTACTGGTGCATGAGCTGGGCCATTTCATCACCGCCAAGCTTACGGGCATGCGGGTGGATGAATTTGCCATCGGCTTTGGGCCGAAGCTTTTGAGCTTCACCAGAGGAGAGACGGTTTACAGCCTGCGGGCTATCCCGTTGGGCGGTTTCAACGATATTGCGGGCATGGACCCGGCCAATAATGAAGCGGGCAGCCGGGGATACTGTGAAAAGCCGGTACTGTCCCGCATGATTGTCATTTTGGCCGGCTCCATCATGAATTTCATCCTGCCGTTGGTGATCTTCTTTGGCATCTTTTTCTTTGTGGGTGTCAGCACGCCCAATCCGGAACCGGTGTTTGGTACGGTGATTGCAGGCAAGGCGGCAGACCAGGCAGGCCTGCAGGATGGTGACCGGATCATCAGCCTCGATGGCAAGGCAATTGCCAACTGGACTGAGTTTGTCGATAACGTCAAGGACAACGAGGGCACGCCCATAAAGGTGGTAGCGCAGCGTGGAGATGAAACCATCGAGACTACCATGACGCCGGTCTATGATGCTCAGGCAAAGAAAGCCATGGTGGGTGTCATGAGTTCTGTGGATACCCATCATCCGGGTCTGGTGGAAGCGGCAGGGCTTGCTGTCCAGAAGACCTACATGATTGTCGCTATGATGCTGGATGCCCTGCTGCAGATCGTACTGAAACTATCCGGTTCGGAACTGGCCGGCCCCATTGGTGTAGCTCAGATGGCAGGGGAAGTGGCGCAGATGGGCTTTGTGCCGCTGTTGAATTTTGCGGCATTCCTGAGTCTCAACCTCGGTATCGTGAACTTGTTCCCGATTCCGGCGCTGGATGGCGGTCATTTCGTGACGCTCTGCGTGGAGGCTGTACGGGGCAAGCCCATGAGTCCGAAGGCTTTGGAGTACACGCAGAAGGTGGGCATCGTGCTGCTCATCCTGCTGATGGTGCTCGCCACGAAGAATGACATTGTACGCGTCTTTACGGGAGGCTAAGATAGATGTTTGAACGCAAGAAGACCCGACAGATCCATATCGGCAAGGTCGCTATCGGCGGTGGTGCGCCGATTTCTGTACAGTCCATGTGCAATACGAAGACCACGGATACGAAGGCCACGGTTTCGCAGATCAAGGCCCTGCAGAATGCGGGCTGTGATATCGTGCGGGTGGCTGTGCCGGACATGGAAGCTGCGCAGAATCTCGGCAATATCATCCGGGAAATCGATATTCCTCTGGTGGCTGATATCCATTTTGACTATAAGCTGGCTCTCGAGGCCATCCGGCAGGGAATTTCTGCCCTGCGGCTGAACCCCGGCAATATCGGCGGGGAGGAAAAGGTGCGGGCAGTGGTCAAGGCGGCCAAGGAAGCCCATATCCCCATCCGCATCGGCGTGAATGCCGGTTCGCTGGATAAGAAGATCCTTGCCAAGTATGGGGCAGTCACGCCGGAGGCTTTGGTGGAATCGGCCATGCAGCATGTGAAGATCCTGGAGGACCTGGATTTCCATGACCTCAAGATTTCCCTGAAGGCCCATGATGTGCCTTTGACTTTGGCGGCTTACCGCTTGATGAGCAAGACCGTGGATTATCCCCTGCATCTGGGCATTACCGAAGCAGGTACGGTGAACACGGGCATCATCAAGTCTGCTGTGGGCATCGGGGCACTGCTATCCGAGGGCATTGGCGATACCTTCCGCATTTCCCTGACCGGTGACCCGGTGGTGGAGGTCAAGGTGGCCAATGAAATCCTGAAATCCCTGGGACTCAAGGAGTACGGGCCGACGCTCGTTGCCTGCCCGACCTGTGGCCGCACCAGCATCGACCTGCCTGCAATCGCTGCGCAGGTGGAAAAGAAGTTGGAAGGCATCAAAGACCCCATCGACGTAGCCGTGATGGGCTGCGTGGTCAATGGCCCCGGCGAAGCCCGCGGCGCTGATGTAGGCATTGCCGGCGGTAATGGCGAAGGCCTGATTTTCCGCAAGGGCGAAATCATCCGCAAAGTGCCGGAAGAAAATCTAGTAGAAGAACTGTTCAAAGAAATCGATGCGATATTGGAGGAACGTAAGAACAATGCGAGCAAGTAACTTATATGCACCTACGCTGCGCAATACGCCGGCAGAAGCCGAGATTGCCAGCCATCAGCTCATGTACCGTGCCGGCATGATCCGCAAGGTGGCCGGCGGTATGTACACCTATCTGCCTCTGGGCTGGCGTGTCATCCGCAAGATTGAGGAAATCATCCGCGAGGAAATGGACGCTGCGGGCGGCCAGGAAATCGGCATGCCGATTCTCCAGCCCTCTGAGCTTTGGGAAGAGAGCGGCCGCTGGGCCGCTTATGGCGATGAGATGATGCGCATCAAGGACCGCCATGGCCGTAACTTCTGCCTTGGCCCGACGCATGAGGAAATGATTACGGATCTGGTGCGGGATGAAGTCAGCTCCTATAAGCAGCTGCCGCTGATGCTCTATCAGATCCAGGACAAGTTCCGCGATGAGCGTCGCCCGCGCTTCGGCCTGATGCGCAGCCGCGAGTTCATCATGAAAGACCTCTACTCCTTCGATAAGGACATTGAGGGCATGAATGAATCCTATCAGAAGATGTACGATGCCTACACCAATATCTACACCCGCATGGGCTTGGAATTCCGTCCGGTAGAAGCCGACAACGGTGCCATCGGCGGCGGCCATTCCCATGAATTCACGGTGCTGGCAGAAGCTGGCGAATCCAATATCGCTTACTGCACGAAATGCGATTATGCGGCCAGCGATGAAAAGGCTGCGCTGGCGCCTATCGAAGCTCCGGCAGAAGAAGAACTGCCGCTTGAAAAGGTGGCTACGCCGGGCGCTAATACGATTGAAGCTTTGGCGCAGTTCCTGAACATTCCCGTGGAAAAGACCATCAAGGCTGTGGCTTATCAGTCCGATAATGGCAAGCTCGTGCTGGCTTTTGTCCGTGGTGACCATGATGTCAACGAAGTCAAGGTCATCAATCAGGTGGAAGGTGCGCTGGAACTCACGATGGCGGAAGATGAAGCCATCCAGAATGCTGGCGGCTGCCCGGGCTTTATGAGCGCCATCGGCATCAAGCCTAGCGAAGATGTTATCGTGCTGGTTGACCCTACGGTCATGAACATGCACAATGCCGTAGCTGGCGCGAATGAAGTGGATGCTCACTACAAGAACGTGAACCCGAAGCGGGACTTCACGGCGGAAGGCATCGTTGTTACTGACCTGCGCATGGTCAAAGAAGGGGATGCCTGCCCGCACTGCGGCGCAGAGATGAAGATGACGCGCGGCATCGAAGCCGGCCAGGTCTTCACGCTGGGCACGAAGTACAGCCAGGCTATGGGGGCGATGTTCCTCGATGAACAGGGTAAGCAGCAGCCCCTCTACATGGGCTGCTACGGTATCGGCGTAGGCCGTACCATGGCTGCTGCCATCGAGCAGAACAACGATGAGAACGGCATCATCTGGCCGCGTGCTATCGCACCGTTTGAAGTGGTGGTTGTGGCCGTCAATGCCAAGAAGGAAGACCAGCTGGCTTATTCCGAGGAAATCTACAGGGAATGCAAGGCCGCAGGTTTTGATACCCTGCTCGATGACCGTAAAGAACGTGCTGGTGTCAAGTTCAAGGACTGCGACCTCATCGGCTACCCCCTGCGTGTAGTCGTGGGCCCCAAGGCCGTGGAAGAGAACCAGATTGAAATCAAAGTGCGTAAGACCGGTGAGATGTTCACGGTCAGCCGTGAGGAATATCTGGAAAAAGTCAAAGAAATATTGGCCACCTTATAACCAGACAATACATAAGCCTTCCCTGTGGGGAAGGCTTTTTGATTAAGTATACATGTACACATAAGCTTAAACCGTAGACACTCTTTACATAAATCCATATAATGAACTTAGATGGATTCGTATTTATTATTTATTGTAAAGGGAGTGATATCATGAATCTTTCCATCAAAATCTTTATCGCTTTGGTTCTCTCGGTTGTTGTGGGACTTATTGCCGGGGAACCTGCCCTGCCTTTTATCAACTGGTGGATTGCACCGATTGGTACCATCTTCATCAATCTCATCAAGATGATGATCGTGCCCGTGGTGTTCTTCTCCCTGGTGGTGGGCATGACCAGCCTGGGGGATACCAAAAAGCTGGGGCGTATTGGTGCCAAGACAGTGGTGCTTTATTTGCTGACCACGGCTGTGGCGATTTTGATTGGTTTTGGCATAGCAGGGATTGTCAGCCCGGGGACGGGGCTTTCTCTGGCCAGTGATGCTACCTACAAGGTAAAGGAAGCACCGGGAATCATGCAGGTGCTGGTGGCCATGGTACCGGCTAATCCCATCGACGCGATGGCAAAGGCACAGATCCTGCCCGTTATCGTGTTCTCACTGTTCGTGGGGATCGGTATCGTCCATGTGGGCGGCGAACGGGCACAGTTGCTGATGAAGTTCTTTGATGCCGCTGCCGAAGTTTCCTACAAGATCATCGGCATCGTGATGCAGTTTGCACCGATTGGTGTATTTGCTCTCTTGCTGCCGGTGGTGGCTAAGAATGGTCCGGCTGTCCTGCTGCCGCTGATGTCTGTCATCGCTTGTGTGGCAATCGGCTGTGTGATCCATGCCGTGGTGGTTTATTCTTCTCTGGCCCGTGTCTGGGGCGGTCATACGCCTATGGAATTCTTTCGGGGCATGAGCGAAGCCATGATGATTGCCTTCACGACTTGTTCCAGTGCGGCAGCACTGCCTGTCAACATGAAGAACTGCCAGGAAAAACTAGGGGTTTCCCGTGAGGTTTCTTCCTTCGTCCTGCCGTTGGGAGCTACGATCAACATGGATGGCACGGCACTCTATATGGGTGTCTGCTCGCTGTTCATTGCCAATGTATTCGGCGTTGACCTGACCATGGGCCAGATCTTGATGATCGTACTGACGGGGACGCTGGCTTCTATTGGTACAGCAGGTGTTCCGGGGGCTGGGCTTATCATGTTGGCCATGGTGCTGCAGACAGCTGGCCTGCCTTTGGAAGGTCTGGCACTCGTAGCTGGTATTGACCGTGTGCTGGATATGTTCCGTACCTGCCTCAATATCACGGGGGATGCAGCTGTGACCATCGTGATGGATCAGGAAGAAAAGAAATATGACAGCAATGTAGCTGGTGCCCAGGCATGATTCTGGCACAATAAATAATGGAATAAAGAGGACTGAGGGCGAGTATGGACCATACTCGCTCTCAGTCCTCTTTTGCGTCAATCAGTGCTTGTGCTTCAGATTTTCTACGGGAAATTCAAAATAGGTATCGGGATAAGGCTCATCTTTCAAGGTGAAGTGCCACCATTCTTCATCCAACGGTTTGAAGCCGTGACGCAGCATAGCTTCCCGCAGGATCTGTCGGTTTTTCAACTGCGTTTCGGTCAGATCTCCTTTGTAGTCCGGATGGGACAGTTCACCGAAATAGTCAAAGGTACCCCCCATATCCAATTCCTTGCCGGTGGACATATCAAAGAGGGTCAGGTCGACCGTGCTGCCCCGACTGTGGCCGGATTTAGCAGCGATATAGCCCTCGGCGAAGAGGCGGTTCTTTTCTACCTGAGGATAGAAATAAGCTTTCATACGCTTGTCATTCAGGTCTTCCGCCCATCTTACAAAGTGGCTTACGGCCATCTGGGGACGGTAGGCATCGTAAATCTTCAACCGGTATCCCTGGGCTTTCACATCATCTGATACTGCCTTTAGTGCCTGGGCTGCCTCTTTGGTCATCAGCGCGCAGGGCTCTTTATATCCGTCAATCCGGTCACCGACAAAATTATAGGTGGAGTAATAACGGATTTCCTGAATGACATCAGGGACAACATCTGAGAGTACCACAAAGCCGGAAGAATCCTGGGGATCTGCCTTGGCGGCAGAACCCGTTCCCTGCAGACAGCCCAATAGCAGGCTTAATGCTAGTAACGGGATAAAAAACAGTGGGATCAGTTTTCGTTTTTGGGGAATCATGTCAAAACCTCCTCAATATAAGTAAACGGCATATTAGAAAATCTTATCCTAAGAAAAATTCGACAAAATAGAAATCAATCCTGCAAGAAAGTTATTTTTTAGAAGGAGCCTGTTGTAGCTGCCATAGAGGAAATGGGATGAATGGCGGCGAAGTAAAAAAATATGGGGGGTGGCGATGTGGAACTGGCTGGTTTTTTTACGCTGTATGAAGAGGCTTTTGCTCGATATCGGAGCGGGCAGTATGCTGAGGCTTGGGATCTGCTGCTGGCTTTTCAGAGAAAAAAGGGCATAAGGATTCTCTTGTGCGAGTTATTGAAAGCTTATATCCTGCGGGCACAAAAAAAGTATGTGTCAGAAATAGCTTGTCTGAAGGCTTTGGTGCATGATTTTGCAGATTGTGATGATAAGAAGCATCTGGCAGATGCTTATAGTTTGCTGGGGGAAGCTCAGCGGATGCTCGGAGAAAGCAGGGAAGCAGTAGCATCTTTTACCGCATCAGCCCGGATAGAACCTGATGCGGTAAAGAAATTGACAGAAGTCAGCAATGCTATTTTTTCGGCGAATGCCATAGCCGATTGGGAAGCCGGGCAGATGCAGGAGCTGTACAGCCTTTATCGTCATTACTTAGGGGCGTTGTCCATCGTTCCCTATCCACGGGTTGATTGGCAGCATAAGAAAATACGGCTGGGATATTTGTCAGCCGATTTACGGAATCATGCTGTGGGGCAGTTTGTGAAGCCATTCTTCTTTGCCTTTGCTCAGGAATCATTTGAGGTTTACGTGTATCAGCTCAATAAGGATGAGGACTTGGTGACAAGGGAACTGCAGCGTGCGCCCGTTGTCTGGAGGAATTTGACAGGAAAAAACTGGGCCGGTATTGCAGCTGCTGTTCACGCGGATGAAATCGATATCCTGCTGGAGCTGGGGGGACATACCGCTTGCAACGCTTTGCCGGTTCTGGCATATCATCCGGCATATATACAAATATCCGGCATTGGCTATTTCAATAGCATTGGTTTAGAGGATTGCGATGGTTTTTTGTCCGATGTGTATTGTTCGCCAGAACCGGCTTCACCGTATTTCACGGAGGAACTGTTGATCCTGCCGCATACGCACTTTTGTTATCAGCCGTATAAGGTTTTCCCCGAAGTTTCTCCGCCACCTGTTGCCAAAAATGATTATATAACTTTTGGCTCTTTCAATAATTTTGCCAAAGTCAATGATGAGATGTTGCTTATATGGCGGGAAATCCTGTTGCGGGTACCCGGGTCTCGTCTGTTGTTGAAACATCAGTTGCTGGGGACAGCAGAGGGCAGGGAGTATACGTTGCGCAGGTTGTCAAAACTCGGTCTGCCGGCTGGGCATATCGACTTACGAAGTTATTCAGCGAATTATCTGCAGGAGTATGGGGCGGTGGATATTGCCCTCGATACGGAACCTTATACTGGTGGACTGACCACTTGTGAGGCACTCTACATGGGAGTGCCGGTGGTGACGCTTGCCGGCAACCGGCATGGTGCGCGCTTTGGTTTAAGCTTCCTGTCTAATGTGGGCTTGGGAGAGCTGGCAGCTAAAAGCCGGGAAGAATACGTAGATATCGCGGTTGCATTGGCAGAGGACAGGGAGCTGCTGGCAGCTTTGCGGCAAAATCTCCGGCAGATGCTGCAGTCTTCGCCGTTGATGAACCCTGAAACCTACATGGAAGATTTGGAGAATTTATATTGCCATCTGTTGAACAAATATTGCAGGAATAGAAATGTCAGTGTCGAATAAGCAAAAGAAAGAAGAGTCTCAATAATCGGATAGAGATATTGAAGATGGTTTGGAGGGATATGTCATGTCACTGAAGGGTCGATTTGTGTTGATGGCTGTAGGCATAGCAGTGCTGACAACCATCTGCGTCAGCGCGGCGTTTATCGTAAGCCTGCAAGCGGAGTCCGAGCGGCAGGTTATGGCGGTACGGCAGACCTTGACACAGGATGTGGAACGTGAACTGAAGGTGGAGACCGAGACGGCGATTTCTTTGATCAAGACGGTATATGATCGCCAGCAAAAGGGTGAACTCACCGAGGAGCAGGCACGAAAAGAAGCGGCTGATATGGTGAGGAATTTGCGTTATGATGATGGCAAGGGGTACTTCTGGGTCGATACATATGATGGTGTCAATGTGGTGCTCCTGGGACGCGATACCGAAGGAAAATCCCGCATTGACCTCACGGACCCGTCGGGTAAGCATTTCATCAAGGAAATGATTGAGAATGGCCGTAAGGATGGTGGCGGCTATACGGATCTGATGTTTGCAAAACCCAATGAAACGACTCCCTTACCCAAGAGGAATTATACGGCTTCCTTTGCACCTTATCAGTGGGTACTGGGTACTGGTGTCTGGATCGACTATATTGATAACCGCGTGGCTGAGGAGCAGGCCGCAGCTGATGAGGCTTTCAAATCTACTTTGATCAATACGCTGCTCATCAATATTGTTCTGCTGGCCATATTTTCCGGCGTGGGCTTGCTGGCGGCAAAATCCATTGTGGGGCCGCTGCACATCGTTACCACTCGTTTGGGAATCATGGCAGAAGGAGATTTACGGGAGGATCATTCGCTGGAAGAAGTGTTCCATCGCAGTGATGAAATCGGTGAGATGAGCCGGGCCCTGCATACCTTGCAGACGCATGTCAGCGAAATGATGCGCCAGATCATCGAATCAAGCCAGCAGGTAGCAGCTTCCAGCCAGCAGCTGACCAATAGTTCGGAGCAGTCGGCAGAGGTCAGCGGGACAGTTGCAGACAGTATCGTCAATGTGGCTGGTTCCTGCAGTGAGCAGTTTACGGAAGTCGAGAATGCCAGCACCAATATTGAAAGCCTGTCTGACAGCATGGAGCGGTTCAAGAAGACCATCGAGCATGCCGGCAAAGTGGTAGCGGAGGCCAAAGGCCAGGCTGACAGTGGCGAGCAGGCTGTTACGGGCGCTGTACGGCAGATGGAACTCATCGAGCAATCCGTGAGCCAGTCGGCACAGGTTATTGAAGAATTGGGCAAGGAATCGGATAAGATTGGCACGATTGTCGATGCGATTTCTGAGATCGCCGAGCAGACGAACCTGTTGGCACTCAATGCGGCGATTGAAGCGGCCCGGGCTGGTGAGCATGGCCGCGGCTTCGCTGTCGTAGCTGATGAAGTCCGGAAGCTGGCTGAGCAATCCAGTTCGTCGGCAGGTGAGATCTCCAACCTGATCGGTTCTATCCAGGATAAGGCACGTAATGCTGTGTCGGTGATGCAGGATGGTGTGTCGCAGGTGCAGAATGGCGTAGGGGCTGTAAACGGTGCAGGCAACAGTTTCAAGGATATTGCCAGCATGGTGGAGCAGGTCGTGGATGAAACGGCGGAAATGGAGCGCACGGTGATCAGTCTGGCCAATAATACCAGCACCATCTATGCTGCTGTCAATAAGATCAGTGAGATGAGCCGGAACGTGGCGGGAGAAGCTGAATCTGTATCAGCAGCTACCGAGGAACAGACGGCAACCATGAATGAGATTGCCAGTGCCAGCCGCCGGCTTACGGAAATGGCCAACGGCATGGAGAGTGCCGTGGAGAAATTCAAGATTTGAGTGTCAATTGCTTGCATTTTTCGTTTCAGGGCGTATAATGAAGTTGTAACTTCATAGCAAGGGGAGCTTGCGGCGTGAGCACAGCAGGCTGAGAGGAGGCTCAAGGTCTCGACCCATAACCTGATTTGGATAATGCCAACGTAGGGAGGTGCAAGTGAACTGTATTTTAGGGACTGTCCAAGAAGGGCAGTCCCTTTTTGGTGCGGAAAAGGAGGCGAAGATATGATACGGATAAATGGCAGGCAGGAGAAGGCCGCAGGCAAAAGCCTTGCGGACTGGCTCTGTCAGGCGGGATACAGCGGGCGGATGATTGCCGTGGAATATAATGGGGAGATCATTTCCGCGGAGCAGTATCCGCAGGTCAGCCTGCATGATGGCGATGTGGTGGAAATCGTCTGCTTTATGGGCGGCGGTTGATGTTGATGGGAGGTTGATAGGATGGAAAAAATGATGGATGATTGTCTGGAACTGGGCGGTCAGAGGTTTCATTCCCGGTTCATCTTAGGTTCTGGCAAGTATTCCTTGCAGCTGATTGAAGCGGCTGTGCAGGATGCCGGGGCGGAGATCGTGACCTTGGCGGTGCGCCGTGCCAATACACAGGACAAGGAAAATATCCTGGATTATATCCCCAAGGGAGTGACGCTCCTGCCGAATACTTCCGGGGCACGCAATGCGGAGGAAGCAGTGCGCATTGCCAGACTGGCCCGGGCGATGGGCTGCGGGGATTTTGTCAAGATTGAGATCATGCGGGACAGCAAATACCTGCTGCCGGATAATGGGGAAACCGTTAAAGCCACGGAAATGCTGGCCAAGGAAGGTTTTATCGTGCTTCCCTATATGTATCCGGACCTGAATGTGGCGCGGGAGCTGGTCAGTGCCGGAGCAGCTGCGGTAATGCCGCTGGCAGCCCCTATCGGTTCCAACAAGGGGCTGGCCACGAAGGAATTCATCCAGATCCTCATTGATGAGATTGACCTGCCCGTTATCGTGGATGCAGGGATTGGTGCGCCCTCGCAGGCCTGTGAGGCCATGGAGATGGGGGCGGCAGCAATCATGGCGAATACAGCCCTGGCGACGGCAGGGAATCTGCCGCTGATGGCGGCAGCCTTCAAGGAAGCTATTGTCGCCGGACGCAAGGCGTATCTGGCAGGCTTGGGCCGTGTGCTCACCCGCGGGGCAGAAGCTTCCGATCCCTTGACTGGTTTTCTGCATGATTGAGGGGGGCTGAACATGGCAGAAAATAATTTTTTGGTGGATTCGGCGCGTTTGGGGGAAAGGGCTTTGCAGCGCAAGCATGAATTGGAGAACAATCCCGCCAGCCGCAGAAGCCCGCTGGCGTATTTTCCGGGGATGGAACAGCTGGATTCTCCTGTGGAAGAGGCCGTGCTTCAGGAGATGGAGGACTACGATTGCAGCCGCTATACTGCCGTGGATGTGCGGCGGGCTTTGGCGCATCAAAATTGTTCCCGGGAGGATTTCAAGGCTTTGCTGTCGCCAGCGGCAGCGCCTTTCCTTGAAGAGATGGCACAGCGTGCCCAACGGGAGACCAGTCGCCATTTCGGCAATACGGTGTATCTGTTCACACCGCTCTATATTGCCAATTACTGCGAGAATTACTGCGTCTACTGCGGTTTCAACTGTTACAACGATATCCGGCGCCTGCAGCTGGATGAAGCGCAGATTGAGCATGAGATGCAGGTCATTGCCGCAAGCGGCATGGAAGAGATCCTGCTGTTGACGGGAGAGAGCCAGCAGAAGAGCAATCTGGAATACATCGGCAAGGCCTGCAAGCTGGCCCGGAAGTATTTCCGCAATGTGGGGCTGGAAATCTATCCGGTCAATACGGAGGACTATCGTTACCTGCATGCGTGTGGTGCCGATTATGTGACGGTCTTTCAGGAGACTTACAATCTGGAGCAGTACGAGAAACTGCATCTCTTAGGCCATAAGCGGGTGTTCCCCTATCGCTTTGCGGCGCAGGAGCGGGCCTTGCGTGGCGGTATGCGGGGGGTGGGTTTTTCGGCGCTTTTGGGATTGTCCGACTTCCGCAAGGACGCGTTAGCCACGGCGCTCCATGTCTGGTATCTGCAGCGCCGCTATCCCTGGGCAGAATTTTCCCTGTCCTGCCCGAGGCTGCGACCTATCGTCAACAACGATAAGATCACGCCGCAGGGCATAGGGGAGCGGGAACTCTGTCAGGTGCTTTGCGCCTACCGGATCTTCCTGCCCTTTGCCGGGATTACGGTTTCTTCCCGGGAGACGGCCTCTTTCCGCAATGGCATTGCCAGGATCTGTGCCACGAAGATTTCTGCGGGGGTGTCCACAGGCATTGGCGATCATGAGGAAAAATATGATGGTCATCAGGAAGGCAAGGCTGGTGATGAACAGTTTGCCATCGCTGACAGCCGCAGCATTACGGCCATGTATGCGGACATGAGCGGCGAGGGACTGCAGCCGGTGCTCAATGATTATGTCTATGTGTGAAAGAATGGATTGGAAAGATATTTTGGCGGTGACGAACCGAACGCTTTGTGCAGGGGATTTTTTGCCGCAGCTGGACAGGGTGGCCCGTGGCCAGCCCAAGGCTGTTATCCTGCGGGAGAAGGATCTGCCTGCGGAGGCTTATCGGGATTTGGCAGGTGAAGCGCAAGAGATCTGTCGCCAGTATGCGGTGCCTTTGTATCTGCACAGTTTTTCGCAGGTGGCTGACGCGGTGTCTGCTGATGGCCTGCATATGCCGCTGCCGAAGTTGCGGCAGCTAGCGGCAGACAGGCGGCAGGATTGGAAAGTCCTGGGGACTTCCTGTCATAGCGTGGAAGATGTGCAGGAAGCCGTGGCGTCAGGCTGCACCTATATTGTCGCCGGGCATATCTATGAAACGGACTGCAAGCAAGGTCTGCCGGGCAGGGGACTGGCTTTTTTGCAGGCGGCTTGTCAGGCAGCAGGTGATGTGCCGGTCTATGCCATTGGCGGCATCACGCCGGAGCGCCTGCCCGAGGTACTGGCAGCCGGGGCCGCAGGAGCTTGTGTGATGAGTGGCATGATGAAGGTTTCATCATGGTGGAGGTAAACTTATGGTTTTGGATCAGGAAGAACAGGAACGCTATGCGCGGCAGATCATGCTGCCGGATTTTGGCGAGGCAGGGCAGAAAAAGCTGCAAGATGCCCGGGTGCTGGTAATCGGCGCAGGGGGGCTGGGGTCTCCCGCTGCTTTTTATCTGGCTGCTGCCGGAATCGGCACGGTGGGGCTGGCGGATTTTGATCGGGTGGATCTGTCGAATCTGCAGCGGCAGCTGCTGCATACTACGGCGGATTTGGGGCGGCGCAAGATTGACAGCGGCAGGGAGAGCCTGCAGGCGTTGAATCCATCCCTGCAGGTGCCGTTGTATGATGAGCCTGTCACGCGGGCATCGCTGCTGTCTGTCCTGCAGAGCGAGTCTTATGATATGGTGGTGGATGCAGTAGATGATCCGCTGACGAAATTTGCCATCAATGATGCCTGTGTGGAAATGCAGGTGCCATATGTTCATGGAGGAATCCTGAAATATCAAGGGCAACTTATGACCTATGTACCCGGAAGCCCCTGCCTGCGCTGCCTGTTTCCGGAAGCTCCGGCGGGCCGTGGCGGGAAGAATGGCGTATTGGGGGCTGTGCCGGGGGTAATCGGCAGCCTGCAGGCCACGGAGGTCATAAAGTATCTGCTGGGGATAGGAGAACTTTTGACCGGACGATTGCTGACCTATGACTCCCTGAGCATGGCATTCCGCATGGTCAATATTCCCCAGCGCCCTCATTGTGCCTGCGGTAATCTGTCTTGACAGGAAAAATCTTCAATGCTAACATAAGCATAGGTATAGCCTTCCCAAAAGGAGAAGGCTTTTCGTGTATGTTACATGGGTGAGGGGAACTTTATGCAAGATATTATCGGTCAGGATATCAAAGACATTACGCAGGACATATTAGCAGATTATGACAAGAATCGCCATATTGATAAGCTGGATGTATTCAATCAGCCGGATACCAAGGTAATCTACGAGCTGATTCAGGAATTGACGCGGGTGGCTTATCCTGGCTATGTTAAGGACAAACATTATCGCATTTACGATATCCGCAACAACCTGTCCATGGTCATTGAGGATATTGCCTTCCGTCTGAACAAGCAGATTGCCATTGCCCTGCGTTATGGGAAGAAGCCGGATGATGAAACGCTGATGGCTACGCGGGAAGAAGCACAGCGGATAACCTTGGAGTTCTTGCGGCAGATTCCCAGAATCCGTGAATATCTGGCCACGGATGTGGAAGCGCTCTTTGACGGCGATCCGGCAGCAGAAAGTGCCGATGAGATCATCTTTGCCTATCCCGGCCTTTATGCGGTGACGGTATTCCGCTTTGCCCATGCACTCTACAAGCTCAATGTACCGGTGATTCCTCGCATCATGACAGAACTGGCCCATAGCAAGACGGGGATCGATATCAACCCGGGGGCGACGATTGGCAAATATTTCATGATTGACCATGGTACAGGCATCGTCATTGGTGAAACCACGGAAATCGGCGAGCATGTGAAGGTCTATCAGGGCGTGACCCTGGGGGCGCTTTCGACTTCGGGCGGCCGCAAGCTTTTCAACAAGAAACGCCATCCGACCATCGAAGATAATGTGACCATCTATTCCGGGGCGTCTATCCTGGGGGGCGATACGGTGATTGGCAAGGGCTCAGTCATTGGCGGCAATGTGTTCCTGACGCATTCGGTGCCGCCGGAAACCCGTGTGAGTGTCAAAAATCAGGAACTGCGCTATAATATGGGCAGCTGCGATATATGAACTTTGGTTGATATATAAGGTTATATGGATGCTTATTCCCGTTGAACGGTTATTTGACCTGTCAATGGGAATTTTTTATTGCGCACAATTAAATTCATCACTTTTAGGAAAAACTCATCACTTTTTGGGAATCTATTGATTTTGGGGGAGGGGAATGGTAGATTGAGCACAGAGAGGTTCATATGTGGAAGGAGATCTTAGTGATGGGCATATCTGGGTCTGGAACGTGGATAATGGCGGCTTTTTGCGCGTCTATAACGGTACTTCCTCCCACATACGATAGTCAATCTGAATGGATAAACCGCAGCCGACTGTGCTATTAGGGCATGGCCTGATGGCTGCGGTTTTTTTGCGTGCAGAATTAGAGAGGAGGAGTACCATGAAAGGACTTGGTGGAAAAAGGCGTCTGCGGCAGCTTACAGTGGCAATCGGTGTGGGGCTGATGGCCGGGGAGTTCAGTATACTGCCAACGGCGGAGGCGCGGGCTGGTATAGAATTACCCGTGCTGGCCCGTAACGCCAGACCCGGTCGAGCCGGACAATCCGACGCCGGACCAGCCGCAAGCAGAGGATTCGTCACGGAAGCAATGGTGGGGAATCGACGCGGGGCATGTGCGGGAGGAGAAATCCGCGGTGAACAGCATCACGCTGAAAGGCTGGGGCATAGGTGTGAATTATGCACATTCCGGGGATTATTTCCTGCGGCTTGACTATGCACGGAGAATCGGCTGGGATGATAATCTGTTGCGGGAGGGCGAAAGCCGTCAGCGCATTTGGTTCCTGGCGGGCAAGGTGTTCTAAGCTTCGCATCAGTTCTATCGATTAAGAGGCCCGGTAGCAGAGACTTTCCTGCGCTGAGACTGTTCAGAGCGCAGAGGAACGCATGATCTGCTATCGGGGTTATTGTGGGCAGGTTTCGTACATTTTCTTCCCATATTTCTGTCAATTCACACTTGCGCTTTGTACTCAGCGTGTTATAATGGTTAGGTGTGTATTATGAACTCATTGTTTCCCCATCAATGAGTTTTTTAATTTTTATTCTAATTACTTATGCAAGGAGTATGTGTGTTATGTCGAGAATTAAAGACGCCTTTGATGCCGTAGCTGAAGCGATTATCGCGCAGAAAGATTATTTATCGGATATTGACGCCAAGGCCGGCGATGGCGACCATGGCCTGAATATGGCCCGCGGTTTCCGGGCTGCCAAGGAAGCACTGGACGAGATGGATGATACGACGCAGATTGCCCCTGTGCTCAAGAAGATCGGCAAGAGCCTGATCCAGAATGTGGGCGGCGCTGCTGGCCCGCTCTATGGTGCGGCATTTGTCAAGGCCAGCGAGGCTTGCGACGGGGAAACCCGTATGAATATCCAGAGTTTCGAAAAGCTGTTGGCTGCTGCTATTACGGCTATTCAGGAACGGGGCCGTGCTGAGCAGGGGGATAAGACCATCCTGGATGCCCTGATTCCCATCCACGACTGCTTCCTGCCGGAAAATGTCGAGGACAAGAATCTCTTTGAAGTGCTGCAGGAAGCTTCCAAGGCTGCTGGTGATGGTGTGAACTACACCAAGGAAATCCCGGCAAAGAAAGGCCGTGCCAGCCTCGTAGGCGAGCGTAGCATTGGCGTGGAAGATCCGGGCGCTGTCAGCACCATGCTGATGTACCGTGCTCTGTATCAGTTCCTGAAGCGTTAAGCTTTGTTATATGGTTATTTTTAGGAGGAAGTTTCATTGAGTCAGAAGGTTCGTACCCGTTTCGCACCCAGCCCGACGGGATATATGCATATTGGCAATCTGCGCACGGCGCTCTATGGTTATCTCTACGCCAAAGCGCAGAAGGGTGATTTCATCCTGCGTATCGAGGATACCGACCGCACCCGTTATGTGGCGGACGCCGTGGATTTCATCAACCGCACTTTGGAAATGGCCCATATCGTGCCGGACGAAGGCCCGGATATCGGTGGTGACTGCGGCCCCTATGTGCAGAGTGAGCGCATGGATATCTACAAGAAGTATGCCGAAGAACTCGTGAAGACCGGCCATGCTTACTATTGCTTCTGTGATCCGGACGAAGATCATTCTGCTGGCGAATTCGGCGGCTATGACCGTACCTGCCGCGATCTCGATGCCGCTGTGATTGAAGAACATCTGAAGAATGGCGATCCCTATGTCATCCGTCAGAAGATGCCGCTGGATGGTTCCACGACGTTCTTTGATGTGCTCCATGGCAATATCACGATTCCGAATTCCGAATTGGAAGACCAGGTGCTGCTGAAGCGCGATGGCATGCCGACCTACAACTTCGCCAATGTCATCGATGACCATCTCATGAGCATCAGCCACATCATGCGTGGTGCAGAGTTCATCACCTCCACGCCGAAGTACATCCTGCTCTATGAAGCATATGGCTGGGAAGTGCCGACGTTTATCCATCTGGCACCGGTTATGGGCAAGAACGAAGACGGTTCCGTGTCCAAGCTGTCCAAGCGTCATGGTGCCACGAGCTTCGATGACCTCGTAAAACTCGGTTACCTGCCGGAAGCCATCACCAACTATGTGGCACTTCTGGGCTGGAACCCCAAGACTACCAATCAGGAAATCTTCTCCATGGAAGAACTGATTGCTCACTTCGGCCTCGATGGACTGTCCAAGTCCCCGGCTGTGTTCGACTATGACAAACTGGGCTGGATCAACGGCGAATACTTCAAGGCAATGACGGATGAAGAATTTGCTAAGCGCGCCCATGAGTTCGTGGCAGATCTGCCGGATTATCTCGAAACGAACTGGCAGACGGTGGCTGCCCTGCTGAAAACCCGCGTACAGCGTTTCAGCGATGTCAAGGATGAGATTGACTTCCTCGTGGAGATGCCGGAATTCGATGCGAACCTCTACAATAACAAGCGCAACAAGGTCAACCCGGAGAAGGCTGCAGAGTTGATGCCGAAGCTCGTAGAGTTGCTGGAAAATGTCAGCGAAGCGGATTGGCATAATGACAGCCTCTATGCGAAACTCGAAGAATATATTGCTGCCCAGGAACTCAAGAAGGGCCTTGTGATGTGGGTACTGCGCATTGGTGTAGCCGGCAAGTCCGTAACGCCGGGCGGCGCTACGGAAATCCTTTCCGTACTGGGAAAAGAAAATTCTTTGGCCCGCCTCAAAAAAAGCCTTGCCAACCTGACGGCATAGTGCTATAATAATTTGAGTCAGCAACAGTGAGTTGCAAATGGCGCCTTCGTCAAGCGGTTAAGACACTGGCCTCTCACGCCAGGTTCACGGGTTCGAATCCCGTAGGCGTCACCATTGGCACCTTCGTCAAGCGGTTAAGACACCGGCCTCTCACGCCGGGTTCACGGGTTCGAATCCCGTAGGTGTCACCAATAGGAAATTACAGGGACTGTGTAGGTCATACGTACTTACACAGTCCTTTTTTGCGACTGTGTAAAGATTATTCATATATATTGCAGTTTATCAATGCGAGTCTGAATAAAATTTGTTACAGCTCAGTGGGGCGGCGGTGGGAATACTTTTTCGCCGCTCCACTAAATGACCCGCCAGCAGAAGTACGAATCTTCCAGCTACCCGCGCCGGGCAGGCCAACGGCGCTCCAATCAACGAAGCTTCCAGCAAATGCTGTTTGCGGGCCAGCCTTCACTTCGTTCAGGCAGTCGTTCCGTCGGCGAAAAAGCATCCCCACCGCCACCCAAAGGTACGCATGTAAAGACAACTACGCCTTTGCTGTAAGGTGCAAACACATCGATGTTCTTGTCACAGGAGAACCGAGTTCGTGCCAATTGCCGGAATCGTGCCTTAGGGCGAACGGGGGAGTGCTTTTTCTGTGGGAGCGATCGTCTGAGCGCAGCGAAGACCGGCCCGACGCAGACAGCAGCTAAAGAGCACGCTGAAAAACGCGCCGCTGGCCTGCCCGGCGCAATCCAGCTAAACAGCTCTAACCTTACAGGGAGGGTCGTTTAGCGGAAACAGAAAAAGCACTCCCCCGTGAACCCCGACAGCGTATGAACGAGATACCTTCAGCACGAACTCGTCAACAAACTGCAATTTGTAAAACGGGGACAGTCTTTGAATTCTTTGCCTTAGGCAGGAAATCTCCCTTTGTTGATGGAATTGTATTTAGGAAGGGGAGGTGGCAGTGTGCCGGAGAAAATCAAACCGGAGTTATTGCAGTTTTTACAGCCTGGAGACTTGCCTTTGCAGATTCTCGTGGTGGAAAGTCTGGGCTATCTGCCGCAGCTTAGGGAAATGTTTCCTTATGCCCGGCTCTTTGCGGTGACGGCGGACCGGGATGCTATGCTGGATTATCAGGATCTGGGCGTGGTGTTTGCAGAGCTCAATTATCTGGATGTGCCGTTACCGTATGAGCGGGAGTCTTTTGATTACATCATTTCGGATCTGACGCTGGAGCAGGCCGGCCATCCGCAGGATATTGCCGCAGGTTTTTCGCGCTTCCTCAAGGAAACGGGCAGTTTCCTGACCAGTTTCCGCAATATCCGCCATTGGAGCCAGCTGGAAGATTTGCTGGCAGGCCATTATTACAATGTGGTGGCGCGTCTTTTTGCGCGGCAGGAATTTGAACGGCTGCTCTATGCCTCCTATTATAAGATGGTATTTATGGAGCCGCAGAAGCGGCCCGCTGAGGAAAAAGTCCTGCAGAAACTGCTGCAGGCGGGCTTTGACAATGAGGGGGATGACCTCAATACGGAGTTCTATCTGGTGCGGGCTGATCGTTCCATGCCGGAGATGGCCCTGCTGAAATCCATGTACAGCAAGGCAGAGAGGCGGCAGCTATCCATCTATCTCCATCGGATCGAGTATAGTGTTCAGACGGCAGAATCATGTCAGCTTTTTTGGGCTCTTTATGAGCAGACAGGTTTCTTTGCCGATTACATGGCGGCGTTCATCAAACAGGCGGTATTCCATCCACAAAGATTCTATCGGCAGCTGCTGGCGTATTCGCCGGATAGAGGGGATGAGATCGGCCGGATGCTGCAAGCAGCTTGGAATAATGTCACTTCGGCGGAGGAAGAGAAGATGTTGCAGGATCTGTGGCAGGAATGGCAGAAAGGAAATGGGCATGGATGAGTCTAAGATCGCTTTTATCACCTGTACCAACAGTGACGATTGGTACAATGAATGCCGCCTGTATCTGGAAAGCCTGACGATTCCGGCAGGCATGACCGCTGAATTCATTCCTGTAAGGGGGGCGGCTTCCATGTGTGCCGGCTACAATCAGGGGATGGCGGCAACGGATGCGAAATACAAGGTCTATCTCCATCAGGACACCCTGGTGGTCAACAAGGATTTAGTACAAGATCTATTGCATATATTTGCAGACCCGTCAATTGGTGCTGTCGGCGTAATCGGCTGCCGCAGCCTGCCTTATAGCGGGGTATGGTGGGATGGCCTGCGTACTTATGGGCGGGTGCTTCATGCCTGTGAGCCGGAAAGCGTGGTGGATTCCCACTGCCGGGAGCCGGAAGGCGCCTATCAGGAAGTGGAAGCGGTGGACGGGCTCTTTATCGCCACGCAATATGATATACGCTGGCGGGAGGATATCTTCACGGGCTGGCATCTTTACGATACCTCGATGTGCAAGGAAATGCAGCGGGCGGGTTATAAGGTTGTGGTGCCTAATCAGGAACAGGATTTCTGGTGCATCCACTGTCCCAAGGAAAAGCCGCTGGCCTATGAGTATAAAGGCTATCAGAAGGCCTTTATCCGGGAGTATGGGCGGGAACTGAATCCGGAGGTGTGATATGAGCAGGCAGGCAGAATTCACCTGTATAGAGCCTTCGTATCTGGAAAAGTTCACCTGCGATGGCAGCAAGTGCGGTTCTCTTTGCTGCTATGGCTGGCAGCAGATATTGGATGAGAAGGCGCTTTCCCGTTATCGTTCCCTGCCGGGGGACGAGGGGGAAAGGCTGCGGGCGGGGCTCGTTTATCTTGAGGAAGCTCAGGGATTTGGCTTCCGTCATGAGGATGACCACTGCGTTTTTTTGCGGACAGACGGACTCTGCGGTTTGCAGAAGAAATATGGGGCGGGAATGCTCACCGATGTCTGCGCTGAATATCCCCGCAAGACGCGGCTTTTTCCGCAGCAGGTGGTGGAGCGGGCTCTGTGCGTGACCTGTCCTGTGGCGGCGGAATTGATACTGTCATCTCCGGAACCGCTGGCTTTGGTACAGCGGCAGTTGATCTCTGACCGGCAGGATTATTTCCTGCCTGCAGGGGATGCAGAGGCCTTGAGGCAGCTGGCTTTTTTCGACTGGCAGCTGAAGGGCATGGAGATATTGCAGAAGCGGCAGCTTTCTCTGCCGGAGCGGCTGCAGGAGCTATTGCGGCTGCTGGCTCAGGCTGATACAGACCTGCCCTGGGGGCGGGATACAGAGGAAGCGGTTTGGCAGCCGTGGCCGCTGGCGCAGACGTGTCGGTTCTTTCAGGACTTTGTGGCCGGGATCGAGGATGATACCAGGCAGACAGCAGTTTATCTGCTGCAGGCAGAAAAGTTGTCCGCACAGCATCTGGCACAGGGGGCGGTGGACGAATTGCTGCAGCAGAAGATTTTACAACCTTATGGCTATATGCTGGAGAATTATCTGGTCAATGAGTGGTTCAAGGAACTGTATCCTTGTGCGGTTTTGGGCACTTTTGCTTATAATGGCTTGTATTTTGTGGTACAATGGGAAATATGGCAGTTCCTGCTGTTGTTGGAACTGGAACATGACGGGGAGCAGGAAACGGTGCCGCGCCTGATTCAGAAAACGGCGCAATGGCTGGCTTCCCGGTTGAATCATTATACGGCTGCCCGGGAGGTACTGATGGAACTCCTGCGGCCGTAACAAAAAAGGCGGGGACAACTGCCTTATCTGCCCCAGCAGGGGAACAGTAGAATTTTGGGGAATATAGATCTTTTGGGAGTTAGTCTGTTTATGGAGCATGATACGTTAAATTGGCTGAATTTAGCCGACAAGTTTGCCAGTGATGGCGACCTGAAGGGGATGCGGGCTTGTGCACGGGAACTTTGGGAAATCGATGCCGATAGCATGGATGGAGCGGCGGTGATGGCAGAAGCCGCACTTTATACGGGGGACAATGAAGAAGCCCGTGCTCTGCTGGATGAAATCCTGCGCAAGAAACCGCATCATCTGCGGGGGCGGCTGGTGGCGGCAGGACTGGCGGCGGCGGAATTCCGTCTGGATGAGCAGATTCCGGAACTGGCCCGCTTGATTCAGGAGCTCGAACGCAAGCTTTGGGCGCTGACTCCCGATGAGCCGTATTATAAGATCGTGGCGTATCTGCTGCAAAAGGCGCGGGCCTGGCTGGCCGATGGCTATTATCTGGGAGCGCAGCCGGACAAGGCGGCGGAAATGATGCTGGCGTATAGCAAGCATGCGGAAAGCGATGAAGAAAAAGCATCTGCTTACAGCAAGTTCCTCTTCATGCGCAACTATCGGGAACTGGGTTCTTTGGAAGGCCGGGATCTAGCGGCTAAATATGAACCACTGCTGAATGTCACGCCCTATCTGCATGAACATGTCAGGAAGCTGCCGGACAAGAAGCTGCGTATCGGTTATATCTCACCGGATTTCCGGCAGCATGCCGTGGCGAATTTCGTCGCACCGCTCCTGAAGAATTTTGATAGCAGCCACTTTTCTGTTTATGTCTATTCGCTGGGGCAGAGAGACGAAGTGACCAAGCGGCTCATGGCATCACCGGTGGTTTGGCGGGATTTGCGGGGACGCAGCCCGCGGACGGCGGCGCGGCTTATCGCTGAAGATCAGATTGATATCCTCGTGGACCTTTCCGGACACAGCCAGAACAATGCCATGCCCATCATGGCCCTGCGGCCGGCACCCGTACAGGTAGCGGGGATTGGCTATATGAATACCACGGGGCTTTCGACGGTAGATTATTTCCTGTCGGATGAGGTCTGCCTGCCTGTGGGAGATACAGCAGAACAGGGATTTACGGAAAAAATCCTGCGCCTGCCGCATTCCCATCTCTGCTATGTGCCGGGAGCTGTGCGGGAGATTCCCGCTGCCGGAACGGAAGCGCCCTGTCTCAAGAATGGCTATGTGACCTTTGGCTCCTTCAATAATCTGGCGAAAGTCACCGATGAGACTTTGCTCCTATGGCGGGGGATTCTCGACCAGGTACGCAGCTCCAAGCTGGTGCTCAAGGGAAAATTGTGCAGCATTGATTCAGGCCGTGCCATTTTGCGCGATCGTCTCAAGCGCTTGAGCTTTGATTTGTCCAAGGTTGAGATGCGCCCTTATAGCCCCGATTATATGGAGCAGTACCGGGATATCGACATCGCCCTCGACACCATGCCCTACAATGGCGGGTTGACCACCTGTGAGGCACTCTTCATGGGGGTTCCTGTGGTGAGTATCCGCGGGCGGCGGCACGGTTCCCGCTTCGGCGCATCCATTCTCGTGAATGCTGGTGTCAGGGAACTGGTGGTGGAGAACGACATCAACTATGTGCGCCGGGCGGTGCAGCTAGGCAACAGTCCGGAACTTATCGGTGCCTATCATTCGGGGCTGCGCGCCAATATGCTCAAATCGCCGATTATGGATGTGAAAGGGTATATGGCTGAATTGGAACGTGGATATTGTGGGATATGGCAAAATTTTTGCACAATATAAAAAACACTTGCTTTTTCGTCTAAAACAATATATAATAATATGCATGGACGTTCTTTTTCTTGGCGTAATCTACAAAACTAGGGGACTCAGGGATACAGGGACATCTAAATATTATTTTTCTTTTTTTAGGTAAGGGGATTATCGTATGGCTTTTGAAGACAAGACTTTGGTATGCAAAGAGTGTGGGAAGGAATTCACGTTCACTGCTGGCGAACAGGAATTCTACGCTGAGAAGGGCTTTGAGAACGAGCCGGCACGTTGCCGCGACTGCCGTGACAAGCGCCGTCGCAGCCGTGATGGTGGCGAAGCACGCCAGATGTTCAAGGTGACTTGCGCTGAATGCGGCAAGGAAACGGAAGTTCCGTTTGAACCGAAGAACGACCGTCCGGTTTACTGCCGTGACTGCTTTAACAAAAAAAGAGGCGAAGCAATGTAATTTTTATACCTTGCGTAAATTTAGCAACGTGGTATAATTACATTGTGCGTGACGAGTGGAGTTTGAGCGAAACGCTCAAACTCCATTTTTGTATCGTTGTAAATTTTATTTGAGAGTGGGGTTATTCTTATGAAGATGAAAAAAGTTTTATCCCTCCTGGCAGCAGGTGCTTTTGCCGTGTTTGCCATGGCTGGCTGTGGCAGCGACAATGGTGCAGCTCCTGCCGGAGATAAGCAGGCGAAAGTCTTGAAGGTCGGTTCTTCTATCGACTTCCCGCCCTTTGAATTCCAGGATGAAGGTCAGAAGGAATATCAGGGCTTTGATATGGACCTGATCCGCGCTATCGGCAAGGAAATGGGCCGCGAGGTGGAAATCCAGAATCTTGGCTTTGATGGCTTGATTCCGGCTCTGCAGGGCAAGAGTGTGGATGTAGTCATTTCCGGTATGACCATCAATGACGATCGCAAGCAGAACGTGCTGTTCTCTGAGCCGTATTATCAGTCTGGCCTGACCATGGTCGTGCGTGAAGATGAACAGGCCATCAAGACGTTCGCTGACCTCAAGGGCAAGAAAGTGGCTGTGCAGATTGGCACCACCAGTGCTGCAGAGGTCAAGAAGCTCGACGGTGTAGAGGTCAAGGAACTCAACACGCCGGCTGACTGCTTCATGGAACTCAAGGCCAAAGGCGTTGATGCAGTAGTAAACGACCGTCCGGTCAATGACTACTTCATCACGAAGAATGCTGCTCAGGGCGTGAAGACGCTGGAAGAGAAACTGACGGCTGAGGATTACGGCATTGCCATCAACAAGGATAATGCTGAGCTGCAGAAGGAAGTCAATGCCGCACTCAAGAAACTCAAGGAAAATGGCGAATACGACAAGATCTTCGCAAAATGGTTCGGCGAAAAGAAATAAATAAAAATGATCAGGGACTGTGAGATAACCCTGAAAGCCAAAAGTCCGCTGATGGAAGTTTCAGCGGGCTTTTATTATAGATTGTAGTTTGTTGGTGCGAGCTGGAACGCAATTTGTTACAGAGCAGTGGGGCGGCGGTGGGAATACTTTTTCGCCGCTCCACTAAATGACCCGCCAGCAGAAGTACGAATCTTCCAGCTACCTGCGCCGGGCAGGCCAACGGCGCTCCAATCAACGAAGCTTCCAGCAAATGCTGTTTGCGGGCCAGCCTTCACTTCGTTCAGGCAGTCGTTCCGTCGGTGAAAAAGCACTCCCCCGTGAACCCCTGTTGCGTATGAACGGGATAGTTTCAGCACGAACTAAACGACAAACTGCAATTTATTTTACAGGTTGACACTTTTAATGGATTATTCTATAATTATACATGTTTGATGAATAAATATAAGCAGGGTGAGAGATATGGATTTTAATTTTGACTTGGTTGTGCAGTCGTTCCCCTTGCTCCTGTTGGGGGCAGGGATTACCATCAAGATCACGGCATTGTCCGTGGCTGTGGGTATCATCATTGGTCTGTTCATGGGCATTGCTCGGATTGGCCGCATCCGGATTTTCCGCTGGATTGCCGCAGTGTATGTGGATTTCTTCCGCGGGACACCGCTTTTGATTCAGATTTTCCTCGTCTACTTTGCCCTGCCGCTTCTGACCGGCCAGCGCAGCGATCCCTATGTGGCGGCTATCAGTGCCTGCGGTTTGAACTCTGGTGCCTATGTGGCGGAAATCTTCCGTTCCGGCATCCAGTCCATCGACAAGGGGCAGATGGAGGCGGGACGTTCGCTGGGCATGACCTGGGTACAGACCATGCGCTATATCGTGGTACCGCAGGCCTTCAAGCGGGTCATTCCTCAGCTGGGCAATGAGTTCATCGCTTTGCTCAAGGATTCTTCGCTGGTATCCGTTATCGGCTTTGAGGAACTCACCCGCCGGGGGCAGCTGATTATCGCCAAGACCTATGCGTCGGTGGAAATCTGGACCTGCGTGGCCATTATCTATCTCATTATGACTTTGACCATTTCCCGCTTTGTGGCATTCTTGGAGTGGAGGTTTGCAAAAGATGATCGTCATTGAAAATTTACATAAATCCTTTGGGAAGGTGGAAGTCCTCAAAGGTGTCAATCTCCATATCAAACCGCAGGAAGTCGTGGCATTGATTGGCCCGTCCGGTTCCGGCAAGAGCACGCTGCTGCGGTGCATGAACTATCTGGAGGAACCCACCAGCGGCAAGGTCACGGTGGCGGGTACGCCACTGGATGGCGAGGCCAATATCAACAAGGTGCGTGAAGAAGTAGGCATGGTGTTCCAGCGCTTCAACCTGTTCCCGCACATGACGGTTCTCGAAAACATCATGTTGGCCCCGCTGAAGGTCAAGAAAGCTGACAAGGAAGCGGCCAAGAAGAAAGCGGAGGAGCTTTTGGCAAGGGTTGGCCTGGCGGATAAGGCCGGCAGCTATCCCAGCCAGTTGTCCGGCGGCCAGCAGCAGCGTGTGGCTATCGCCCGGGCCCTGGCTATGGAACCGAAGGTCATGCTGTTTGACGAACCGACTTCAGCACTGGACCCGGAGATGGTCGGCGAAGTCCTCGATGTCATGCGTTCGCTGGCGAAAGAGGGCATGACCATGGCGATTGTCACCCACGAGATGGGCTTTGCCCGCGAAGTCGCTGACCGGGTGCTCTTCATTGATGGTGGCGGCATCCTGGAACAGGGAACGCCGGAGGAACTCTTCGAGCATCCCCAGCAGGAGCGCACCAGGAATTTCCTCTCGAAGGTCCTGTAAAGCCTCCCCTTCGGGGGAGGTGATGCGCAGCTTCGGAAGGGGCAGATGCAGCAGGAGCGATTGTGTACATTTGTATACATGTATAAGAAAACATTGACAATTCAATAAGTAACAATTATAATTGTTAATAGGCCGCGAGGAAATTTTACGCGGCATGTTTTTAGCAACAGGAGGAATCTCAATGGTCGGTAAAGTTAAATGGTTCAGCGCTGAAAAAGGTTATGGCTTCATTGCCCGCGAGGATGGGGACGATGTATTCGTACATTTTTCCGCAATCAATGACGAAGGTTTCAAGACCCTGAACGAAGGTCAGGAAGTTGAATTCGAAATCGTGGAAGGTGCCCGCGGCCCGCAGGCTTCCAACGTAGTGAAAACGGCATAATTTTTATTATCGTGCATATAGCCTCCCTTATAGGGAGGCTTTTTTTATAAAAAAAAGAAGGGTTTTTGTGTTGGGCGGCGAATACTAAAAATATAAACAACCTAAGTTGCTATTTTTTACCACAGCAAAATAAGTCTGTGGCAGCATAAGAAAGGGGATGTGTCATATGGCAACATTCACTGTAAGAGGCAAGAACATCGAGATCACTCCTTCCCTGCGTGAGTACGTGGAGAAGCGCGTGGGCAAGGTCACCAAGTATTTTGAAAAGGTTGGTGAGATTACTGTCCTTCTTACCGTGTCCAAAGGACGTCACATCGTGGAGGTTACGGTTCCCGTGCAGAATGGCATTCTGCTGCGCGGTGAAGAGGCCACGATGGATATGTACACGTCGATTGACTTAGTGGTAGAGAAACTGGAACGCCAGATCCATAAACAGAAAACGAAACTGGCCCGTCGTTTCCGCGGTGGCGGTTTCAAGGCTGAGGCACTGAAGACTCCTGCGGTGGAAGGCCCTGCCGATGATGAGGAATATCAGGTAGTCAAGACCAAGAAATTCGTGGTCAAGCCCATGGATGTGCAGGAAGCTATCATGCAGATGAACCTCCTGAATCACAACTTCTTCGTCTTCCGCAATTCGGAGACTGAGGATGTGCAGGTTGTATATAAACGTACCGATGGGAATTACGGGTTGATTGAGTCCGGTAATTGAATAAGCAAAGGGGCTGTTGCATGAGTGCGTTAGCACTTATGCACAGTCCACTTTTTCGTTTACAGTTCTTCAAATACATTAAAACCAAAAATTGGGTCAAAAAAAGAGCACAAGATACCAGACGGTCTAAAAATCGTCATTTCTTGTGCTCTTTAATTTTGCTCAGGCAACGTTATCCACAGGGAAAAGATGCTGGTCAAATCTGCCTGACTGAATTTTGCAGTGCAGCTTTTGCATATTGTAAGCTATTGCCAGAAGCATTGTCTCAACCAGTACATTTCCTGTGCCACGGCTAAGAAACCTGCGGAAGGTCATGTCGGCCTTCATCATTGCAAAGGCTCCTTCTGCCTGGATGCTCCGGTTTACCCGCAGCTGGATTCCCTCTTTTGAGCTTATGCGTTCAAGATCTTCTTGACGTTGGCGCAGGAACCTTTTGGAAACCTCGAAGTGTTTGGTTCTCTCTTCCAGCGGCGTTTTGCAATGGTTTTCATGGATTTTCAATGGGCAGCTGCTGCAATCCTCGCAGCTGTACCGGGTCACCCTGCTTTGGAAGCCTGTCCTGCTTTTGCGGATGAATTCATTTGTAGCAGTCAGTTTCCTTCCCTGGGCACAGAGGTACACATCCTCGTCTGCCAGATAGGCCATGTTCTCTTTGCGGCCGATGTCTTTCTGCCATTTTCTGGTCTTGCACTTCTCATAGTTGTTGGGCTTGATGAAGGAACGCTGCCCATTCGTTTCAAGGTAAAGGTAATTCTCTTCGCTCTCATATCCGGCATCGGCAACCACGTTGAGGTAAAGGCGGTGGATATGCTCTTCCATGTCCTGCAGGAAAGGAATGAGCGTGGTGGTGTCTGTCGGCTGTGGTCCGACTGTTGCCCATGTTATGAATTCAGAATCTGTGCCGCACTGGATGTTGTAGGCCGGCTTGAGCTGACCGTTTTTCATGGCATCTTCCTTCATGCGCATGAAAGTGGCATCAGTATCTGTCTTGGCGTCGCCAGATTACGATCTATTCGTTGATAGGTCTTCTCCAGTGATGTTATATCCATACCTCCAATACAGTAGCGAAGCAGGCGGACGGGGTCATCTTTGCCAATCTGAAATTCAAGATTAAAAGGAAGGGATACTTGATAACTCCCTCCGAAAGACGTATAATCTTTCTGTGAATTTAGTTTGTGCATACCTAAATTCTACACTTAATCCCGAGGCATTCAAGCCCCGGGATTGTTTTTTTGCATGCGAAAAGGAGCTGCTGCACGTTGATTACGTGCAACAGCCCCTTTTTTAGTTATGAAATTAGGGCGTGTTGATGGTAAGTTCGTTGCCAGAGGGGGGATTTTTTCGGGGATGTCAGGCAGGAGGGAAAGGCTGTCCTGTAGGCAGGAAAAAGCCCCCCCTTTGGTGAATTATTCGAAGTAAGAAGGTACGCATATAGACGGAGGATAATTCTTTATGGCAAAAAGCACCTTGGAAAAGATGGGGCCTGCCGCTTCTGCGGCTTTGGCGGCCCAGGAAAGATTCAACGATACAGCCAGCAGCTTTCCCTTTGTGCCCGTGTCTCTGCAGATCCACCGCCAGGCGGAAGCGCATCCTGACCAGGTGGCGGTTATTGCGGCGGGGCGCAGGCTGACCTATGGGGAGCTGGACCGCAGGTCAAATATTCTGGCCAATTTCCTGCTGGAAAGGCTGGGCCGGGGCGGGGCTAAGGCCTGCCGGGACATGATCGTGGGGGTGGCTTTGGAGCGCACGGAGCTGGCCTATGTGGCAGAGCAGGGCATCCTGAAGGCGGGGGCGGCTTTCCTGCCTTTCGTGACCTCCTATCCTGATGAGCGCATCAAATATTGCCTGCAGGATGCAGGGGCCTCCCTGCTGCTTACTTCCCGGGCCCTCAAGGATGCCCGGCCGGGACTGGCGGGGGATTATGAAATCCTGGCGGTGGAGGAGCTGCTGGCAGCTGGCGACGACAGCTATCCCGGGCAGGTGGAGATAGGCCGGGAGGACCTGGCCTATGTCATCTATACCTCCGGCTCCACCGGCAAGCCCAAGGGTGTCATGATTGAGCAGGGGAACCTGGCCAATTATGTGCAGCGGGATGAAAAATCCATCGAAATCATGCACTATGCCCGGCCCGGGCGCATTGCCCTGGCCATGGCGGCTTTTTCCTTTGACGTTTCCGTGGTGGAGGAATTCGTGCCCCTGAGCAATGGCTGTACCGTCTGCCTGGCCACTGAGGCGGAGATACAGGACCCCTTCCTGCTGTCTGCCGCCATGCAGGAGCATCAGGTCAATGGCCTCACCTGCACTCCCACTTTCCTGCTCAGCGTGCTGAATATTCCCGAATGCAGGGAAGCCTTGCAAGGGGTGGATTTCTATGATATCGGGGCCGAGGCTTTTCCTGCCGGGCTCTTTGGCAAGCTGCGGGAGCTGCGGCCCGACAGCGTGATCCTGAACGTCTACGGCCCCACGGAATGCACCATGGGCTGCGCCGCGTCCCTGATGGAGTCGGAAGGGGAAATCGTGGTAGGCGGCCCCATCGTGAATACGAAGTTCTATGTCATGAGCCCCCAGGGAGACTTCCTGCCCATCGGTGAAAAGGGAGAGCTGATTATCTGCGGGGACTGCGTGGGGCGGGGCTATATCAACCTGCCGGACAAGACAGCCAAGGCCTTTTTCACTTTGGAGGGGCTCCGGGCCTATCACAGCGGGGACCTGGCTTCCTGGACGGAGGCGGGCACCATCCGCATTCATGGCCGCATTGACAATCAGGTGAAACTGCGTGGCTTCCGCATCGAGCTGGACGAGATCGAGAAGGTGATGGCGGAATATCCCCAGGTGGATACCTGCGCCGTGAAGGTACTGCAGAGGGCGGGCATGTCCGATTACCTGGCGGGGTACTATACTTCAACGGAAGAAATCAGCCAGGAGGCTCTGCTGGCCTTCATGAAGGAACGGCTGCCGGAGTACATGCTGCCTGCCGCCCTGCTGCGGCTGGAGCAGATGCCCCAGACCGTCAATGGCAAGATTGACAGGAAAGAGCTGCCTTCCGTGGAGCCGGTGCAGGCCAGGACGGCCTATGTGGCTCCCCGCAATGACAACGAAAGATATATCAGTGCCGCCTTTGCCCAGGTGCTGCGCCTGGAGGAGGGCTCTGTGGGCTGTGAGGATGATTTCTTCCAACTGGGGGGAGATTCCCTTTCGGCCATGCTGCTGGTTTCCCGGCTCAGCCAGAAGGGCATCTCCAGCGCAGACGTGTTTTCCCTGCGTACTGTGGAGCGGCTGGCGGCCCTGCTGGAGGAGCGGGGGGAGGCAGAGTCTCTGGAGGAAATCGATGACCGGGAGAGACTCAGGCCTCACCGGCTGTCCCCCATGCAGGTGGAAATGCTGGACAACCAGTTTGCCAAGGTCAAGTCCACCATGTTCAACAATATGTCCTACCTCTTCCGCTTTCCCAAGGAAACTGACCCCGAAAGACTGCGCCAGGCGGTGAATGAGGCCATAGGCAATCATCCGGCCCTAGCCATGACCATCGGCTTCAACGATGACAATGAGCTGGTGCAGACCTATACTCCTGACATCCTTTCCGAAGTGCAGTACGAATACATGAGCGATTTGGAAATCATCAGGCTGGCCCGGGGGCTGGTGCAACCCTTTGAGCTCTTCAATGCGCCCCTGCTGCGGTTGCGCCTCTTCCGCTCCCCCAAGTACACCTATATGTTCTTTGACGTGCACCATCTGGCCATGGACGGCTCTTCCCTGGGGCTGGTGCTGGCGGATATCACCAGGGCCTATCGGGGAGAGAGCCTGCCCCGTGACTACTACTGTGCCTATCTGGCCGCCGAGGAAAAGCTCTGCAACTCCCCCCAGTATGAGGAGGACAAGGAATATTTCCTCAAGGCCTACGGAGGCTTTGACTGGTGCAGCATTCCGGAGCCTGACCAGAGGGAGTCCCTGAAGCTGGAGGCACGGCAGCGCCGGGTGCAGCTGCCCTTTGATGAGGAGGATCTGGTGGAGGCCGAGGAGCGCTGGCATGCCTCCCGCAGCGTCATGGCCATCGGCGCCGCCCTGCAGGCCCTACATGAGTTCACCGGCCGCAGGTACATTATGTCCAACTGGATTTTCAACAACCGTCTGGGCAGCTATGCCGCCAATTCCGTGGGTATGCTGATTAAGAACCTGCCCGTGGGGGTGGATATGGAGAAGGCAAAGGATACCGGGGAACTGCTGGCGGAGGTGAAGCGCCAGGTCACCGAGGGCATTGCCCATTCCAGCTACGACTACTTCGTAGCCAAGGACAGGCCCTTTTTGGATGACCCCATGGAGGTGAACTACCAGTTGAATATCAATGCCGATGATCTGGCAGAGCTAAAACCCTTCTACCTGCCTCTGGACAATCAGTACTGTGCCCCCGGGGCCAGGCTGGAGCTGGAGTTTTTGGAGAACGACAACAACTCCGGCTGCTTTGAGTCAGAGTTTGAGTGGGCGGGCAATATCTTCACTACGGAAAAAATCGTGGCCTTCCACAACCTGTATATGGAAAAGTTCATCGAGATTGTGCATGGCTGAGGAGTATTTATGGAAATCAAGCTATCTGACCATTTCACCTGCAAGAGGCTTCTGCTGTTCGCCGCCCCTACCATCGGCACAGTGGTTATCGCCATCACCTATGATGTGATTGACGGTTATTTCGTGTCCAATTTTATAGGCAAGACGGCTTTTGCCGCCGTCAATGTCATCTATCCCTTTCAGCTGATGCTGTCGGTGGTGGGCTATATGTTTGGCACCGGGGGCAGCGCCCTCATCGCCGCCCAGCAGGGCAAGGGGGATGAGGAGGGGGCCAACCGCTTCTTCACCATGATAGTCAAGTTCGCCCTGATGACAGGGGCGGTCATGGCCCTGCTGGGCTGTCTCTTCCTGCCGGAAATAGGCGCTCTGATAGGAGCCACGCCGGAAATCATGGAGTACGGCCTGCCCTATGGCCGCACCCTCTTCCTCTTCCTGCCGGTGATGATTGTGGGCTATGCCTTCCAGAGCCTGCTGATTACCGCCGAAAGACCCCAGTTTGGCCTCTACCTTTCCGTGGCCAATATGCTCAGCAACATCATCTTTGACTACCTCTTCATCGTGGTGCTGGAGGGAGGCATGGTGGGGGCGGCCATCGCCACCGGCATCGGCGCCTGCCTGAACGGCCTGGTGCCCATGTGCTACTTTGCCCGGCCCAACAGCAGCTCCCTGCGCTTCGTTAGCTGCGGCATGGAAATCAAGCCCCTGCTGGGAGCCTGTTACAATGGCCTGTCGGAAATGGTGGAAGATATGTCCACCTCCCTGATTTTCGTCTTCTACAATTACCAGCTCCTGAGGCTGGCGGGGGAAAACGGGGTGGCGGCCTTCGGGGTGGTCATCTTTGTGGAGGGCTTCTTCACCGCGGTCTTCTGCGGCCTGGCCTTGCAGGCCAATTCCATCGTGGGCTACCATTTCGGCGCGGCCAACTTCACGGAGCTGAAAAGCCTGCTGAAAAAGGGCATTATGCTGAATTTGGGTTTCGGCTTGCTGATGTTTGTCCTGGCACGGTTTTCCGCGTCTGTCATTGCCGGCCTCTATGTGGGCTATGATGCGGAGGTTTGCGCCATGGCAGAGGAGGCCCTGCAGATTTATGCCCTGGCCTTTATCCTGCAGGGGTTCAATATCTACGCTTCCGCCTATTTCACCGGCCTGAACAACGGCAAGATTTCGGCCCTCATCGCCTTTGCCCGCACCTTCCTGGTGCAGACCGCCGCCATTTTCCTGCTGCCCATGCTCCTGGGCACCGCCGGCCTATGGCTGGCCCAGGCCACCGCCGAACTGGTGTCAGCCCTGCTGGCCGCTGCGCTGCTCTACGCCTGCCGCAGGGAGTATTGCGGGGAGGGGTGAGAAAAAGGAGCTGCTGCACGTTGATTACGTGCAACAGCCCCTTTTTTATGTCCGGGCAGGATCATATCCGTTGCAAATGGATTGATGGGGAAAGGTTTTGTCTGCTTCAATAGTATTGCGAAGGAATCAATCGCGTCTATTGTATGAATAAATCGTTTTTAGAAAATTTTCATCTTTTAAAGGATTTGCTGTTTTGATGTAGAAGTAACAACACACGGAGATTTATGGATTTAAGGAAATGTAAAATACTAAAGAGAGGATGGTAGGTATGGGGATCAGGCAGAAGTTTTCCGTCCTGGCCGGTATGGTTGGTTTGCTGATGGCAGTGGTATCCATTATCGGTTTTTACACGGCGGATAAGAATCTGGAACAGGCCGTGGAGCAGGAGCTTACTGCAACTATGGGTGATGCAGCATCCCAGATGGACGGCTGGCTGCAGGCTAAGGGGGCGTCCGCGCAGCATGCAGCTGATCTGATGACGGAGTTCAATGGTGATGAAACCCGGCTCAAAAGCATTGCCTCTCTGGCTATTGGTGCTTCGGATGGGGAAATCCTGGATCTGAATGTCGGCATGGAAGATGGTTATTTCGCTTCTTATCGTACGCAGAACAAGAGCACAGGAACTTTAGACCCCCGTACGCGCCCCTGGTATAATGATGCCAAGAAGGCTGGCAAGATGAGCTTCACGGATCCTTATGTGGACAAGAATACGGGCAAGATGGTCGTGTCAGCAGTGGCACCGTTCAAGAAGGATGGTCAATTCTATGGTGCCATCTGTACGGATATTGACATGGCCGTTGTGGATGCACAGGTGGATAAGCTGAAATACCATGGTGAAGCAGGTATGGCTGCTGTAGCCGATAAGAATGGCGTGGTCCTGGGGATTGGAACAGATGAACAGATTGGTTCCAAATTTCAGGATCTGCCTGGTGTAGGCAGTCATTTCGATGAAATGCAGCAAAAGGGCAAGGGCGTATTCGTCTTTGATAGTCCACGTGATGGCAAGATGATCTGCGGTTATACGATCGTTCCCAGCACTGGCTGGATTTTCGCTATGAGTGTGCCTTATGATTATGTATTCTCGTCTGTGACGACTTTGAAGATCGGATATGGTATCCTGACGGTAGTCGGTCTGATCCTGGTGTTGGGCGTATGTTTCAAAGTGGCTGCGGACATTACCAATCCGATTGTGGCATTGGAAGGTAATGCCCGGGAGATGGCCAAGGGGAATCTGCGTCAGGAGAAACTGCCCGTTACGTCCCGGGATGAGATCGGCTCTCTTACGCAGGCTTTCAATACCATGAGTGAGAACCTGAGCAACCTGATCCGCCAGATGGCTACGACCTCGGAACAGGTGGCAGCATCTTCGGAAGAACTTACTGCCAATACCCAGCAGTCGGCAGAGGCAGCTGTGCATGTGGCGGAAACTGTGGGCGAAGTCAGCGGCAATGTGGCTCAGCAGTTGGGCGATATCGAACATGCCAAGAGCAGCGTGGGCGGTGTCTATAATGATATTGCCAATGTGGCAACCAAAGCCCGGCATATCACCACGGCTTCCCAACAGACGGCGGAAGCGGCAAAGAAGGGCGCCGGGCTGATGGAAGAGGCCATCAGCAAGATGGGAGCCATCGAGCAGAGCGTGCTTTCGTCTTCGGAAGTCGTGAAGACCTTAGGGGAGAGTTCCCAGCAGATTGGGCAGATCGTGGAGGCGATTTCCTCCATTGCCCAGCAGACCAACCTGCTGTCCCTCAATGCCGCCATCGAGGCAGCCCGTGCCGGTGAACAGGGCCGGGGGTTTGCGGTAGTAGCAGAGGAAGTCCGTAAATTGGCGGCTGAATCCCAGGAATCGGCAGAGCAGATCAAGGAGCGCATTGCCTCCATCCAGAATGAGACTGCCCGGGCGGTGGATTCCATGCAGAGCGGCACGCAGGAAGTTACCCTGGGAACCAAGGCTATCCGGGATGTAGGGGAACAATTTGAAGATATCATGAGCAAGGTGGACGATATCAATACCCAGATTGGGGAAATCAGCAATGCTGTTTCTCAGGTTTCTACAGGTGCTGAACAGATTGTGACGGCAGTGGAGGCTATCGACAGCATAACGCAGAAAACTGCGGACAGCATGCAGACCATTTCTTCGGCAACGGAAGAACAGTCCGCTTCCAATGAAGAAATCGCCGCCGCTTCACAGGCCTTGGCCAATATGGCTGGGAAGATGCAGGAAGCCGTGTCCAGATTCAGCGTATAAACAAGTCCTGTTCCGCGAATCGAATCATATCGGCAGGGATGCATAATAAAGTTGGAAGGAGAGAAGATCATGGGATTCATCAGAAACATCAGTGTTGCCCAAAAACTGGCATGTATCGGCGTGCTGGCTTTCATTGCCACGCTGATTGTGGGCTGGGTTGGTTATACTTCAATCAGGGCAGCCCGAGCGGATATGGAAGAGCTTTACAATGAAGATACCATGAGCATCTACTATTGTTCTCAGGTACGCTACAACACCCGTTATTCGCAGATTCAGGCCAGTCTCCAGCCGTATACCAATAAGCCGGAATACCGTCAGGAGCGGGTGACGAAATTCAATGCGGCCATTGCCGAAGCGGAAGATTTCATGCAGAAGTATGAAGCGCTGCATGCCAAACATCCGAAAAGGGCAGAGATGGCGGCCAAGGTGCGCAAGGACTTTGATGCTTACAAGGCTAATGCCGCTCAGCTTTTGCAGATGAATGCCTATGAAAGCGAAGATGATTTAGCCCCAATGATGTTCTATCAGGAAAAGGTCATGCCGCTGGCCGTGGCCATGTCTGGTGACCTGGAAGCTGTCCAGGGCAGAAGTCTCGAAGATGCCAAAAAAGGACTGGATAAGGGCGAAGAAGATATGAACAGTGCGGTTTTCCGCATGGTGGTTACCTGTGCCGTCATCATCGTGGTGCTGACACTGGCTATTGCCTTTGTGACCAAGCAGATCACAGGACCGCTGCAGCTGGTTATCCGGGTCTGCGAGAAACTTTCCAAGGGCGATTTCCGTACTGGCGGAATGATTGGCACTGTGGAACGTGGGGATGAATTCGGCCGCATGGAAGCTGCGGTCCGCGATATGCGCATCACGGTCAACAATCTGATCAAGAAGGTCATCACCTCCACCGAACAGCTGGCGGCGTCTTCGCAGGAGCTTACGGCCACGGCACATCAGTCGGCACTGGCTTCTGAGCAGGTGGCCCAGCGTGTGACGAGCTCTGCCGGTGCTGTCATCGAACAGCAGAAGGATGTGGAGGAGGCCATGGAGTCCATCGATAACACCATGAACTCCATCAGCAACCTTAATCAGACCGCTGGTGAAGTCACGGCCAATGTCACGGAATCCCATAAACAGGCACAGGATGGCAGCAGTGCCATTGGCAGTGCTGTGGATAAGATTGTCAGTGTCGAGTCGATCGTCAACAGTTCTACTGCTACGGTGGATAAGCTGGGGCAGCGTTCGCAGGAAATCGGCCAGATTGTGGAGACCATTTCCGGTATCGCTGACCAGACGAATCTGCTGGCTCTCAACGCCGCTATCGAAGCAGCCCGTGCCGGCGAGCATGGCCGCGGCTTTGCTGTTGTAGCTGATGAAGTGCGGAAGCTGGCCGAAGAGTCCCAGAATGCGGCTAAGCGCATTACAGACTTGATTGGAGCAATTCAGAATGATACCACGGATGCGGTCAACTCCATGCAGAGGGGCAATGCCGCCGTCAAGGAAGGTACCGAATCCGTCAGCCAGCTCAAGGCGGCCTTTGATAAGATCCTGGAGGCTTCTGATGCTGTGGCGGATAAGGCTCATGGTATGAGCGGCGATTTGAAAGTGGTATCGGACGATACAGAAAATGTCCGCAATCGTTCCAGCAAGATTTCCGAGAACAGCCGCCGGGTGGCTGCCGATATGGAAAGCGTATCCGCCGCCGCCGAAGAACAGTCCGCTGCGGCCGAAGAAATCGCCTCGGCAAGTGAGGCGTTGGCCCAGCTGGCGCATGGCCTGCAAACGGCTGTGGGCGAGTTCAAGGTGTGATTTTCAGGGACTTTGATAAGTCAATAGGTGGATAAGGTGAATGCAGGGCGGGCGGTTGAAAAGTCAGCCGCCTGCTTTATTTTGAAAAGCAGATTGATATGTGGGAGAAGGCAGCGGAAAAAGGGATAATGCTGCTGAAATCAGGAAGGGAAGTGCTGTCTTATGCAATGGATGGATAATCTGAAGGTGCCAGTAAAATTGGGATTGATGGTGGCCGTAGGAATCATCGGCATGCTGTTGATTGGCTGGTCGGCCTATAGTGCGCTGAGCAAGGCACAGCGTGATATGACTTTTATGTATGCCACATCATTGACTGGTATGGAGCGTGCCCAGGAGGCCCGTTTCCAGATTCGCCGTGCCCATGCGCTGGCGGTAGAAATGATGACCTCGGATGAGATGGATTTCCTGAAGAAAACCAAGGGAACCTATGACGAAGCGGTCAAGAATGCTGATAAGGCTGTAGCCGATTATGCGGCCATCAAGGAGGACAACCCCAAGATCATTGAAATGACCAAGGCCATTCAGACGGATTGGGAAAGTTTGAAGAAAGAGAATGCCGTGGTTGTTCAGTATACGTTAGAGCTCAAGAATGCCGAAGCTTTCCAGCATACGCAGACTAAGTCCGTGCCGGTTATGCTGCGCCTGACCAAGACGCTGGATGAGCTCAATGAAGTAGAACATCAGCGGGCAGAAACACTGGACAAGCAGAATGATGCTGATACAGCCGCCGCTATCCGCGATATGCTGCTGGAATGTGTGATTGTGCTGGTGGTTTTGGTGGTGGTCAGCTATATTGTGATGAAGGGGGTTATGGCGCCGATTGAGATGATGATTGCGGGCTGCCGGAAAATGAAGGACGGCGACTTCCGCATTACGGCCAATCCGGTACAGCGCGGGGATGAGTTCGGCATTGTGGCAGATGCCTTCTTCCAGATGCGCAAGACTATCGGTGAACTCATGCAGACCACCAATGAAAGCGCCCAGCAACTGGCGGCTTCGTCAGAAGAACTCACGGCCAGCGCCCATCAGGCAGCGCAGGCGGCAGGTTCGGTGGCGCAATCGGTGGGGCAGGCTTCCCATGCCGTGACGGAACAGGGCAATTTTGTCAGTGAGGCCGGCGAGGCCATCAAAGAGCAGAACAGTTCGCTGGAAACCCTGAACAAGACGGCGGATGATGTGGTCAGCTATGCGGGCCATGCCAACAGCAGGGCTACGGAGGGCGGACGCAATGTCAATGCCGCTGTGGAGCAGATCATCAGCGTGGAAAAGATTGTCAATGGTTCTGCTGTGACGGTGGACAAGCTGGGCCAGAGTTCCCAGGAAATCGGTCAGATTGTGGAAACCATCTCCGGTATTGCCAATCAGACAAATCTGTTGGCCCTCAATGCCGCCATCGAGGCTGCACGGGCTGGCGAACATGGCCGCGGTTTTGCCGTGGTGGCTGACGAGGTGCGCAAGCTGGCGGAGGAATCCCAGAATGCCGCCCAGCGAATCACGACTCTGATTAGCGGCATCCAGAAGGATACAGCCGAAGCGGTGTCCTCGATGAAATCCGGCAGTGAGGCCGTGCAGGCCGGTTCTCGGGCGGTTTCCGAATTGCGGGATACCTTTGCCCAGATCGAAGAAGCAACCAACGGTGTAGCGGAGCGGGCGCGGCTTATGCTGGAAGAACTGCGGGTAGTGGCGGCGGAAGCCAATAGCATCGATGCGAAGACGAAGAGCATTGCCGACAATGGCAAGCTGATTTCCAGCGAGATGGCCAGTGTGTCAGCAGCTTCGGAGGAGCAGTCCGCTTCGGCAGAAGAGATTGCTTCGGCCAGCGAATCCCTGGCACAGTTGGCACAGGAACTGCAAAACTCCCTGGAGCGTTTCGAATATTAAGGTGTGAATGAATAAAAAAAGCTGGAGGCTGATTGTATACAGCCTCCAGCTTTTCTCTGTTCATATCATATTGGCGGTTTCCTGTTCCATATGGATGGGGACGATGGATTGCTTGGCCAGTGGCAGGGTCAGTGCAATCATGATTTCTGTCCCCTCTTTCGGTTCCGAGACGATGTTGAGGGAACCCTGGAAGAGTTCAATCAGATGTTTGGTGATGGCCAGACCGCGTTCCGGACTCTGGCTCTGGAACAATTGCTCCCAATCGCTGTCGTGCAGGAGCTTTTCACGGATCTCCGGAGGCATGGCGGCATCGGAATTGTGGATTCGCAGTTCATAGTCGGCATAGAGCTGGAAGTGTTGGTAGCTGTCCTCTGCCGTTTCCTTATGGTAGGCGAAGCCCTTCTGGGCCAGCGTGACAGCGATGCTGCCGCCCACAGGCGTGAATATGTACGCAAGGCTGATGAGGTTCAGCAGGATGCGCTGCAAGCGGTTCTTATCGCAGTATACATAAGGATTTTCCAGTTCTTCGGTATAGACCATGAAGCTGATATTCTTGTCCTGCATCTGTTCGGTGAAGATATCCTTGACCTGTTTCAGGTTGTAGCGGATATCTGTAGGTACGGGATAAAGCTTCAGCTTATTGCTCTGGATGCGGTCTACGTTTTCCATTTCCCGGACCAGATGAAGGAAGTAGTGACTGATGGAATCCGTATGCAAGATTCCCTGATAGAGACCGTTCAGGGCATCATGGGGACAGCGGCCGGCTTTGTCCTTGTAGTCTTCGCCGTTTTCCCGGGCAAGTTTCACATAGCTCATGATAGCATCCATGGTCAAGCCGATGTCGTGTGTCATATTCGAAAGATATGCACCACGGGTGCGGCTGGCCAGCTGCTGGGCGGCAACGACTTTATTCATCGCGTGTTCCCGTTTGCGCATGGTGGTGAATATATCAGCCATGAAGAGCAGGATCAGCATGATGAGTACGATCTGGATGGTGCTGTTATGGTTGAGGATCTCATGGATGGGGGCATAGCCGCCCATATGGGCAAGGGGAATCTTGGTGATGATGACCTGCCGCAGCCAGAGAGCCGTGGAGAAGAAGTTCAGGAACAGAAGGATGGTGCATAGCGAGAAGGACTTGCCGAAGCGTTCCTGCTTGTCGTGTTTGAAGACATACCAGTAATAGATCAGCCCCAGGATGCTCCAGACGGCCAGCAGCAGATAGGATTCGGTTTCCAGTGTGCTGCCTAAGAGCAGGTCGGGGACGATAGGGCAGAAGAAAAAGAACAGGGAGAGCAAAAGGCCTGCAATACCCATGAACATGCCGGCGGAATCGTTCTCTGACCGGGCAGTCCGATAGCGGCAAAGTGATACATAAGCATAGGCAATGGAACCGCTGATGGTGATGGCATCCACCAGCCAGACAATGGCGGTGCGACCTAAGAAAGGAATGGGCAGGGATACCAGAAGTATCAGGAATACTGCCTTGCGGGGAGTGCCGTCCTCTGCCTGGGTGGCAAAGACAGCGGGCAGGAGGTCATCTTTGGCCATGGACTGAAGCAGAAAGGAGCAGCCACGGTAGAGTCCATTGATACCGGTGAAGATGCCTGCTAAAACGGTTGCGGCTAATAGTGCCATGCCGCCGGGGCCTAAAAGGGCATCGACACCGTGGAAGACTGGCAGGGCATCGAAGCCCTGCAGATGGCTCAGGGAGGTGATGTATTCATGCCAGGTAGCAAATTCTGCGGGGCTGCCCATGACCGCAATGGCAATGGGCAGACTGTAAGCCAGGAAGGTGGCGATGACAGCAATGATGATGATGGGGAAGGTGTGCTGGATGGGGAACCGGAATTCCTCACCGCCGTGAGTGACGGATTCAAAGCCAAAGAACATCCAGGGGGCCACCATCAGCATGCTGAAAATCTGTAAAAAAGGCGTGCCGCCGATATCCGGGTCAAAAGCCGGATAGAAGCTGGCATGACGGGGGCTCATGGCCAGTACGCCGCTGAAGAGCAGCAGGATGCCGAAGAAGAGCAGCAGGGCCAGCATGGTGTTGACAGGCCGTTTGGCCTTGCCTGCAAAGGCAGAGAACAGGCCAAAGGCAATGAGCAACAGCCAGGTGGTGAGGATTTCTCCGGCGTAGACATCGAAGCCGGCTAGTTTATAGTGGAACCCCCATTGAAGTACCCCGCCAAAGTAGAAGCGTACGAGCACAACCACGGCGGTGGCGTTGGCCCAGATGATGGAAAGGTAAGTGACGATGAGCGCCCAGGCTGCTAAGAATGCATGGTCATGACCCATTACTTCCCGCACATAGGCGAAGAACCCGCCGTTGTCCCGATATTTCTGCGCCAGCTTGCAGAAGTTGGCACCGATGACCAGCATGGCAATGCTGCCCAAAGCGATGGCAAGGATGCTGCCCACGGGACCTGCATGGGGCAGAAAGAGATTGCCTGGCATCATGAATGCCCCCCAGCCCACGGCACAGCCGAAGGACAGGCCCCAGACATTCAGGGGGGAGAGCAGGCGGACATTGGCCTTTTCGGCAGTTTCTGTATCTTTGCTCGTATTCATATGGATTCTCCTTTATCCCTCGGTCAAAGGTTCGGCACTGGCCGTTTCCAGACCTGTGTCTGCCAGCGGCAGTGACAAGGTCACCACGATGTCCTTGCCGATGTCCTGTCCGGTGCTGCTGACCTTGATGGTTCCTTTGAGCAGGCTGACCAGTCCCTTGGCGATGCATAACCCGCCCAGACCGGTGCTGTCAATCTCGAAGGGTTCTTGTATATGAGTGATGATATCCGGCGGGATATTGGCGCCTGAGTCATTGATGTGGAGCTCATACACGGCACCGGGAACTTCTTGTCCCTGATAGGTGACGGTGGCAGGGCTGGTTTCCAGCAGTGTCACCATGACGCCGCCGCCATAGGGGGTGAATTCGCAGGCGTTGCTGACCAGATTGATGAGGATGCGCTCCAGGCGCTGTTCGTCACAAATGACAGTGGGGTGGGGCAGTTCGATGGGATAGACTTCGAAAAAGATATTCTTGGCCTGCATTTCCAGTGCGAAGATATCCTTGATATGCTGCAGGGTGTGCCGCCAGTCCATCGGGGCAAAGTCCAGGGGAATCCTGTCTTTGCTCGTGCCTATGCTCATATTGCGCTGATCCAGCATGCTGCCAATCAGGTGCATGAGATACTGGCTGTGGCTGTCCAGCTGCCCAAGACAGTTGGATAAGCGGTCGGGAATGCGATGGGGGCAGCTGTCCACATCACAGGCAGAGCAGATGGTGCAGTTTTCCAGCGAATGATGGACAGAGAGCTGCGCTGCTTCCATGGGAATGCGGATGTCATGTGCCAGATTGCGCAGGTAGGTGTTCTGTGCATGGTTGATTTCATGCTGCCTTTGCAAGGTCTGTGTCATTTTCCGTTCCCGCCGTTTCAGTGTGATGAAGATATTGGTCATCAGCAGCAGGATGATCATGAGCATCACCATCTGCACCACGCTGTCTGCAGCCAGCACATTGTAACTGGACGCAGAATTGCTGGACACGGATTCACGCAGGCGCTGTTCCATGACTTGCCGTAACCAGAGACTGGTGGAGAAGAAGTTCAGGAAGAGGATCATGATGCACATGGATGTGCTGTGACCAAAGCGGTCATGGTTGTCGTATTTGAAAACATACCAATAATAGATGAAGCCCAGGATGCTCCAGACTGACAGCATCAGATAGGATTCTGTGTCCAGTGACCCGCCTAAGAGCAGGTCAGGGATCAGGGGGCAGAAAAAGAACAGGCAGGAGATGAAGATGCCGATGATGCCTAAGTACCTGTCCAGTGGGCGGCCTTCTTTTTGCGCCAGCTTATAGGCACAATAGGAGGCGTAGCCATAGGCGACAGAACCTACGACCGTGATGATGTCGCAGAGCCAGACGATGGAAACCCGCCCCAGGAAGGGAATCAGCAGGGAAATGAACATCACAAAGATGATGGCATGACGGGGCGTTTCGTCAGCGGCACGCTGCTTGAACCAGACAGGCAGGACCTCGCATCTGGCCATGAAATGCAGCAGACGTCCGCAGGTGCGGTAAAGTCCCATGAGGCTGGTGATGATGGCGCAGTCGATGGATACGCAGAGAAAGAGCAGTCCTTCTCTGCCGAAAACGGCATGCACGCTATGGAATACCGGCAGTCCGGCAAGTCCCTCAAGATGGGGGCGCTGGGCGATATAGGTAGTCCAGGAGGCGTATTCCGGCGGGATGGACATGATGGCCATGGCCGCCAGCAGGATATAGATAAGTCCACCGCTGAGCACGGCTGCGATGACAATGGGAAAGAGTCTTTTGCTGGAAAAATCAAAATCATCGCAGGCATGGGTGACGGCCTCAAAGCCGAAGAACATCCAGGGAGCCAGCATCACCATGCTGAAGACCTGCATGGCAGGATTGGTATAGGATTGGAAGGCTGGCGTGAATACACTGGTACCTACTTGACGGAACATGGCTATGAACAGGATGAGGACGGACAGGAAAAAAACGACAGCACAAAGCGTATTCAGGTATCTGGCGACCTTGCCGCTATAGCAGGCGAACAGGCCGAAGATGATGATGACCAGCCAGGTGGCCAGCACCTCGCCAAAGTAAATGTCAAAACCGGCAATGGTGTAGAGGTAGCCCCAGGAGAGCCAATCTCCGTGCAGGAAACGGAATAGGAGCACATTGGCGGTAGCATTGGCCCAGAGGATGGAAAGATAGGCAATCAGCAGGATCCAGGCAGCCAGGAAGGCGTGATCATGGCCGATGATATTGCGGACATAGGCGACGATACCGCCATCGTCAGGGTATTTTTCTGCCAGCCGGCAGAAATTGGCGCCGATGATAAGCAGCAGTGCCGTACTGATCCCCATGGCGAGTATGGTGCCCAAAGGGCCTGCCGTAGGAATGAAGAGATTGGCTGGCACCATGAAAGCACCCCAGCCCACAGCGCAACCCAGGGAAAGGGCCCAGATGTGGAGTGGGGAGAACAGGTTCATCCGTGTGTTGTTATCCATATATAACGCTCCTTCCAGTTGTTTGAGCTGACAGGCAAATAGTATTTGTTGGATAATTTCGCCTTTTGCGATAAGAATTCCTTCTATAGGGGAAATAAAAAAGCCTCCCCTGAGGGGGAGGAATAATGGTTTATCGTACTATCTTATATATGGCATGGGGAATGCTCAAGAGCGGCAGCTGCTGCTGTACGGCACCCAGTTCGAAGGCGGCTTTGGGCATGCCATAGACGGTGCTGCTGGCGGCATCCTGTCCGATGGTGGGGGAACCGAGATTGCGCATCTTCAGGAGGCCTGCGGCGCCGTCCTTGCCGATGCCTGTAAGGATGATGCCCATCGCGTGATTGCCGGCCACATCGGCTACGCTGTCAAAGAGCACATCAACAGACGGGCACACGCTGTGGACAGGCGGCCCGGGCTTGCATTCGAGCATATAGCGGGTGCCCATACGGCTGAGCGTCATATGCTTGGCACCCGGCGCGATATAGACATGGTTGGGCAGCACGATATCACCGCTGACGGCTTCCTTGACCGTCAGGCTGCTCTCGGTATTCAGGCGTTCAGAGAAGAGACGGCTGAACATCGGCGGGATGTGTTGGACAATGACGATGCCCGGCAGCGGCGGTTCCAGACGGGTGATGATGGCGGACAATGCCTCGGTGCCACCCGTGGAAGCTCCTATGGCAATGAGGTCGATATGGGCCGCGTTAGGCGGAACATTGATCATCGGTTCGATGGGAGACAGGGCCGGTTTGGGCGGCGGTGGTGGCTGCACTGGTTTGGAAGCCCGCCAGATTTCCTTGGTCACCACGGCGCCGCCGCCGATGTCACCATGAGACCAGGCCGTAGTGGGAGCAGAGTCCTTGGTCTGGGAAACCAGCAGAGTGCGCATGAGATTGTCCAGGAATGGCTCCATAGGCTGCCCGACAGATGGTTTTTTCAAATAGTGGGACGCACCGAGAATCTTGGCTGCCTTTTCCCCGCTTTCCAGAATGCCATAGGTGATGATTGGCACTTCTGAGTATTTCTTGGCAAGCAGGGGCAGGAACTTTTCCTGATTGACCAGCAGAGAGCCCAAAGCGAAGTTCAGCACGATGATGTTGGGCTTGAATACCGCCATCTTGTTCAAGGCCTCAACGGGTTGGGCGGCGTGTTCCACAAGACTGCCCGCTGGGAGCCTTGTGTTAAGTTCCTGCACCAGGGTGTTTTGAAACGTTATGGAGTTGTCAATCGCAAACACCCGTAAGTTCCGCATATCTTCCTCCGCCCATAAAGATGGTAATTACTCTTATCTGTCCCTTATTCCACCATTGTATCATAAAATCCTGCTTGCAGGTAGCCAATTTTGCGTATCATTGACTTATGCAGGCTTCTTTGTTAATATTGATAAGTGAGTTTAAATTTAATGTTAGGAGTGATTTTGTTTGCTGGGATTTCTCAAAAGATTCTTAGGCGACAATAACGATAAAGAGATTGCCCGTTATCGCGAGGTTGTCGAAAAAATCAATGCCTTAGAGCCGCAGATGGCAAATTTGACCGACGACAAACTGGTGGGGTATACGGGAAAATTCAAAGAGCGTCTGGCTGCTGGTGAAACGCTGGATGACCTGCTGCCGGAGGCTTTTGCCGTTGTGCGCGAGGCTTCCCGCCGCACGTTGGGCATGCGTCACTTCGATGTGCAGATGATTGGTGGCATGTGCCTGCACGAAGGCCGCATTGCCGAGATGCGCACTGGTGAAGGTAAGACCCTTGTCGCCACGCTGCCGGTATATCTGAATGCCTTGACCGGTAAGGGTGTCCATGTCATCACGGTCAATGACTATCTGGCCCGCCGTGACAGTGAGGAAATGGGGCGTCTGTACCGCTTCCTGGGGCTGACTGTCGGTCTGGTCATCCATGATATGGATTTCCCGGAACGCAAATACGCTTATAGCTGTGACGTGACTTTTGGTACCAACAACGAGTTTGGTTTTGACTACCTGCGTGACAACATGGTCATCTATCCTGACCAGATGGTACAGCGGGAACTGAACTTTGCCATCGTCGATGAGGTGGACTCCATCCTGATTGATGAAGCCCGTACACCGCTCATCATCTCCGGTCCGGGAGCCAAGTCCACGGATATGTATGCAACCATGGCCCGTGCAGTAGCCACCCTCAAAGAGGGCGTGGACTACACGGTGGACGAAAAGCAGAAGACTGTGGCTCCGGCGGATGAGGTGGTTCCCAAGATTGAAAAGATGCTGGGTATCACGAATCTCTATGCTCCGGAAAACATCGAACTGTCCCACTGCTTCACGGCTGCGTTGCGTGCCAAGGCACTCATGAAGCGTGACCGAGATTATGTTGTACGTGATGATGAAGTCATCATCGTCGATGAATTCACAGGCCGCCTCATGGAAGGCCGCCGTTATTCCGATGGCCTGCATCAGGCTATTGAGGCCAAGGAAGGCGTGAAGATCCAGCGCGAATCACAGACGCTGGCTACGATCACGTTCCAGAACTACTTCCGCATGTACAATAAGCTGGCTGGTATGACCGGTACGGCCAAGACGGAAGAAGACGAGTTCCTGAAGATCTACAACCTGCCGGTCATCGTGGTGCCGACCAACAAGCCGGTGCAGCGCGTGGACTATCCGGACCTCATCTACAAGAACAAGGCGGCCAAGTATCGTGCCGTAGGCAAGTTCGTCAAAGAACTGCATGAGAAGGGGCAGCCGGTGCTGATTGGTACCACGTCCATCACGCAGTCGGAAGAACTCAGCAATGTGCTGAAGAAGAACGGTATTCCTCATAGCGTGCTGAATGCCAAGTTCCATGAGAAAGAAGCTGAGATCATCGCCGATGCCGGCCAGAAGGGCGCTGTGACCATCGCCACCAATATGGCAGGCCGTGGTACGGATATCAAGCTGGGTGAGGGTGTGCCGGAATTGGGCGGCCTGTTCATCGTGGGCACGGAGCGCCATGAATCCCGCCGCATCGACAACCAGCTGCGCGGCCGTTCCGGCCGTCAGGGTGACCCGGGGGCATCCCGCTTCTTCCTGTCCCTCGAAGATGACCTGCTGCGTCTCTTCGCTTCTGACCGCATTGCGGGCATGATGGACAAGCTGGGCATGGAAGAGGATGAGCCGATTGAGCATCGCATCATCACCAATTCCATCGAGCACGCGCAGAAGAAGGTCGAGGCCCGTAACTTCGATATCCGCAAGCACGTGCTGGAATATGATGATGTCATGAATCAGCAGCGCGAAGTCATGTACGGCGAGCGCCGCAAGATCCTCCTGGGTGAGAACCTGCGCGAGAACATCATGGGCATGGTGAACCATATCATCAAGGATGAGATGAACCAGTATGCCAATGAACAGCTTTATCCGGAAGAATGGCAGCTTGATGGCCTGATTGAAGATGCTGAGAAAATCTATGCCCCGGCAGGCCTCCTGAAGAAGGAAGAACTCGTGGAACTCAGCCGTGACGAGCTCAAGGAGAAACTGGAAAAGACAGCCGAAGATGGCTATCATCAGCGCGAACTGCTCTTCGGGGAAGAGAATATGCGTGAACTCGAAAAGGTCGTTATGCTCCGCGTGGTGGACAGCAAGTGGATGGAACATCTCGACCACATGGATATGCTCCGCGACGGCATCAACCTGCGTGCTTATGGCCAGCGCAATCCGCTGGTGGAATATAAGATTGAAGCCCTCGACATGTTCGAGGAGATGGAAGGCGCCATCATGGACCAGATTGCTTCCCTGATGTATCACGTGAGCATCGTGACGCCGGAACAGCAGGCGGCAGAAGAAGCCGGCGAACCGGTAGAAGCCAGCGTGACCCAGAAGCAGAAGCTGGAAGAGACCATCAAGCAGCAGCGCTCCCAGCTCTCTGACCATCTGAATACGGCCCAGGCCAGCCACGGTGATGAAGTCAGCACGGCTACGGCCAAGAAAGCTCCTGCGGCAGACAAGGTTGGCCGCAACGATCCCTGCCCTTGCGGCAGCGGCAAGAAGTACAAGAACTGCTGCGGACGGAACAAATAAGAAAGGTGTAAAGAATGCTTGAAGATTTAAAACCCCGGTTGGGCGAACTGAAGGAAAAGCTTGACCATATGGGCGAAGCTTTGGAAATTCCCCGCAAGGAAGAAAAGATCGCCGAGCTGGAATACAAGATGGGCGAACCCACGTTCTGGGATGATGCAGAGGCTGCTCAGAAACTCAATCAGGAACTGGCAGACCTGAAATCTGGTGTGGATAAGTACAAAGCCCTTGTGACAAAGCATGAAGATGCAGAAACCCTGCTGGAAATGGGGCTTGAAGAAGATGATCCCAGCATGGAGGATGATGTCAAGGCTGAGCTGGACGAGGTTGCTGAAGGCCTTGAAGCCCTGCAGCTTGAAGTGCTGCTCTCCGGGCCTTATGATGCCAACAACGCCATCCTGACGCTGCATGCCGGTGCGGGCGGAACGGAAGCCCAGGACTGGACGCAGATGCTCCTGCGCATGTATGGCCGCTGGGCTGAGCGCCACGGCTTCACCGTGGAGACAGCAGACCTGCTGCCCGGTGATGAAGCAGGCGTCAAATCCGCTACCCTCTTCATCAAGGGTCATAATGCCTATGGCTTCCTGAAATCGGAAAAGGGCGTGCATCGTCTGGTGCGCATCTCGCCCTTCGATGCCAATGCCCGCCGTCATACGTCTTTCTCGGCCTGCGATATCATGCCGGAAATCGATGACGCAGTGGAAGTGGATATCAACATGGCCGATGTGCGTGTGGATACCTATCGTGCTTCCGGTGCTGGTGGTCAGCACATCAACAAGACTTCTTCGGCAGTGCGCATGACACATGAACCGACCGGTATCGTGGTACAGTGCCAGAACGAGCGCTCTCAGCTTCAGAACCGTGAGCAGTGCATGAAGATGCTCCGCGCCAAGCTCTTTGAGCTGGAAATGGAGAAAAAGGAAGCCGAATTGGCCAAGCTCGAAGGTGATCAGCAGAATATCGAATGGGGCAGCCAGATCCGCTCCTATGTATTCCAGCCCTATACCATGGTCAAGGATCATCGTACGAGCCAGGAAACCGGCAACGTGCAGGCTGTGATGGATGGCGATATCGATCCCTTCATCCGGGCATTTTTGGCGGCTAAGGCAAATCATGAAATCTAAGCAGTGAAGATATGTCATTGAGAGAGCCTTCCCCAATGGGGAAGGCTTTTTTCACAGTATGGGGAGGCACTGATTTTGCGAAAAGGCTTGACTATTGCAGGTGCTTTATTCATAATAATAATCGTGTTTAGTGAGACGGTGCTGCCGTGGCTGGCGCGGGAGACTTTGCAGACTCGTCTGAGCGAACGCCTGGCCACCCATGATGCGCAGGTATCCGTGGACAGCCATCCGGGAATCCTGCTGGGGCTGGGTGTGGTGCAGCATGTTCATGGCGTGGCCCATCAGGCCAAGGTGGGACAGGTCTATTTTCGGGAAATCAGCCTGGCCGGGGAAAATGTACGCCTCAATGTGACTGATTTGCTGACTGCTGGCAAGGTAGCGATGAAATCTGCCGACAAACTTACCCTGACCGGTTATCTCGATGAGGAGAATCTGCGGGAAGTCATTGCCCGTAAGCTGGACAAGGTGGAAAATGTGCAAGTGGCCATTGCGGCAGCAGGTATCACAGTGACGGCGAATACTAAGCTTTTTGGCCGGACTGTGGACATCGAAATGGAAGGAAATGTGGTGGAAGAAGGTGGTTCCCTGTATTTCCAGATGACGCATCTAGCCATGAAGAACAGCCGTTTTGGCACAGCAAAGCTTAATGAGATGTTCGGCAATATTCAGCTGGCAGCACCGGGTCGGCTCCCGATGGGGATGCAGTTTCAGGAAGTCCGGCAGACACAAGGTGCGATTATCATTACAGCTGGCTTAGATAATGTGGAATAAGGTGGAAGAAGAATAATGAAGGTTTTTAGCTACAACCGGGGATTGGTGCTGGTAATCATTATTGGCTTAGTGGCCGCGCTGACCATCGGTTTTGCCCGTCATGGGGTGGAACAAAACAATCGTCAGGTGGATATGGCGATTGACTATGAAGGTCTGCTGGAACTGGCAGAACGAGAAGGCCTGCCTGCTGATGAGGTGCTGGCCAAGGCTAAGGAAACTGGCATCACTTCGCTGGCGGTATACGATACCACCTTCAAGAAACTCAATGCCAATGGCAAGGCTACGGCCATTGCCGGTAGTGAGATACTGGCCAATTACCATAGCGGTGCACTGTCTGATCCCATGTGGCGGCAGCTGGTGGCTGAGGGCAAAATCCTTGGCAACGAGGTCTATATTGTCGGACATGATGCCCGCACCTGGAAAGAACTCAAGGAAGATGTACCTCGCCGCTTGGGCAGTGAGCGGGTGCAGCTCCTGCAGGTAGGCACGGAAGAAGTGATGGCAGTAAAAGCCCATTACGAATCCTTCCTCAAGATGAATATCGGCATGCCCACGGATGAGATGGAAGCTGTCAACAAAGCTGGCTTCTATGTACTGGCACGTCCCAGCAATTATGAGAACTGCCAGAATGATGATGTAGAGGCTGTTTTCCAGCGGTTGAAAGATTATAAGGTTTCGGAAATCGTCTTCTCCGGTTCGCAGACGCTGGGGGCTAACAAGGCTTTGCAGGCTACGATTGATGAGATGAAGAAGCGGGACATGACCCTGGGCCTGATTGAAGGTGTAACGCAGCTGCAGTTCTACAAGCAGGATGGCATGGAAGAGATTGCCAAAGGACTGGGGTATGATAAGATTGCCCGTGTATATTCCATTCCCAAGGACGAACAGCCGAAACTGAAGATTGCTACGGCAGTGGAACGCTGGTCCAATACGGACGAGGAACGCAATATCCGCGTGAACCTGTTGCGGATTTATGATAAATCTTCACCGAATATGAGTCTTTTGGAAACGAATCTGAAATATTTCCAGGATACCCATGATATCCTGGTGTCTCATGGCTATACCATCGGCCCTGCTGGCACATTTGCTTCCTTCTATCCCAGCAAAGTCCTGCGGGCATTGGTCATGGCAGGCGTAGCCGCTGCTGCTGTTCTCTATCTGAGCCTTGTGATTCCGGCGCTGAATGTTTCCGTGAAGAAACAGTGGCTGTTGTTTGCCGTTCTGGCATTGTGTGCGGCGGTGCCGGTGCTGATGGGGAATGGCGGTAAGATCCGGGTGCTGGCAGCGCTGGCCAGTGCCAACCTGTTCCCCGCGATTGCGGTCATCTTCCAGCTGGACAGGATCCGCTATCTGCGGGATAAGATGACATTGGGCTTTGGCAAGATGCTGGTTACAGGCGTGCTGGCCCTCTTTGTCACGGGTGCCCTTTCCTATATCGGTGCCGCTTATCTGTCCGCGTCTTTGGCCGATACGGAATATCTGTTGGAATTCCAGATCTTCCGGGGCATCAAGCTGACCTTCGTGCTGCCGTTGATTCTGGTAGGCATTGCCTTCCTGCAGCGCTTTGATGTATTCGATGGCCGCATGGATGACACGGAAGGCGTCATGAACCAGATGAAGAAGATTCTGGACATGCCGGTGAAGATCAAGACTTTGTTTGTGATGTTTTTGGTGCTTGTTGCCGGCGTAGTCTTTGTGGCCCGCAGCGGTCATACTTCCGGCATGCCGGTATCGGCAACGGAACTCAAGTTCCGCGCTTTCCTGGAGCAGGCTTTCTATGCCCGTCCCCGCACCAAGGAACTCATGATTGGCCATCCGGCCTTCATGCTGGCGGTTATGGCTTTCTGGCGGAAATGGCCGACGATGATTTTCTTTGGACTGGTGCTGATAGCTACCATTGGTCAGGGTTCTATGGTTGAGACTTTCGCCCATATGCGCACGCCGGTCTATATGTCCTTCATGCGTGGCATTGGCGGAATCGTTTTGGGTGCAGGCATTGGTGCTATTGCCATGATGCTGGTACAGCTGTGGCAGACTGTTATTTCACGAGCAAAGGAGCGTAAGGCAGCGTAATGAGCAGAATCGTCGTATCGGGATACTATGGCTCGAAAAATGCCGGGGATGAGGCTATGCTGGCCGCTATGTTGGAAGTCCTCGGTGATCTCGACCCCAAATTACATATTACGGTGATTTCTGCCGACCCGGAGGATACGAAAAAACGTCATGGGGTGGATGCTATTTCCTGGCTGGGATTTCCAGCCATCATCAAGGAGCTTCGTCAGGCTGACCTCCTGATCAGTGGCGGTGGTAGCCTTCTGCAAAATGTCACCAGCCGCCGCAGTCTCTATTATTATATGGTCATCATCATGTTGGCTCACTTTTTGGGTACGAAAGTCATGCTTTATGCGCAGGGAATAGGGCCTATTATTGGGCGCCTGGCTCGATGGGCCATGGGGTACCTGGGCAATCATGTCGATCTGATCACAGTCCGTGATGAAGGGTCGCTGAGAGAACTGGCCCGTCTGGGCATCCATAAAACCATCATTGAATGCACAGCAGATCCGGTGCTGGCAATTCATCCTGTAGGCCGGGAGGCCGGCCGCGCTATCTTCAAGGCCTATCATGCAGATGGGGCAAAGCCGGTGCTGGGCATATCTGTACGAGAATGGCAGGGCTGGCGTCATTATAAAGAAGTGCTGGCTCAGGTTTCAGATATGGTAGTGCGGGAGCTGGGGGCAAGGGTTGTCTTCATCCCCATGCAGTTCCCGGATGATGTCAAGGCGGCACAGGCTATTGCTGCTTTGACCAAAGAAGAATGTACGGTCCTCAAAGATGAGTACACCACTAGTGAGTTCCTGTCATTGGTCGGAAATATGGACCTCATGCTGGGGATTCGCCTGCATGCGTTGATTTTTGCCGGTGTTATGGGAGTCCCCATGTTGGGAATATCTTACGATCCCAAGATCGATCGGTTCCTGGCATCCATCGGTGAGGAGCCGGTGGGGAATCTTAGAGATGTATCTGCTGAAGAACTTATGGCGGAAATCCGCCGCAAGTGGAATGACAAGCAGACCTTCCGCCAGAAGAATGGTGAATTGTTGGCGGAACTTCGGGATTTAGCCGCCCATAATGCGGAATTGGCCGTGAATCTGGCCCATAAATAATTTCTTCATATTAATGAAATATTGCGGTAAAGTCCGCCTGAGCAAGCCTTAGGCGCAGCAAAGACCGCCTTCCTGAGAAAAGGAAGGCGGTTTCTTTTATGTTGTAAAAAAATACAAATAAATGTCGTTTTCGGGTAGGTTTTTATAGTGCAAAAGTCCTAAATATGTGATATGGTAAGGAAGCGTTTGGGAAAACGAAAGATGTAAGTAAGAATCGAGCGGCCGTCGGGAAACGGCCAACGTAGAAAGGCAAGTGAGGAAATGAGATTGAAGGACATTCGGATTGGGGCTAAGATTTTGTTGTTGGTGATAATTGGCCTGTTGGGCATGGCTATCATCAGCTTTTCGGGATATGATGCAATGAGTGATGCTGGTGACGATATGGACAATATGTTCAATCGCAAGCTCAAAGCTATGCGTATGTTGGGAAATGAAATCAATTACATGCGCATGATTCAGGTGCGTATTGTCAAACATATCCTTGATCCTAAAGATGCTCAGATCAAGGCTTCTATCCAGGAAGCCATAAACAGTTATGAAGAAACCTGGCCTAAGTACAAGGAGTTGGGAATGCGGGCGGATAACGCTGCGGCAGAAATCCCCAATACAGAAAAGCTTTGGGCCGATTACAAGCTGGGCATTTTGGAAGCGCAGAGCCTGGCAGATGCCGGTAAAACGCAGGAAGCCTGGGCCTATTATAAAGGCGTGGAAGCTGGTGTCACCCAGGACCTGCTCAGGAGTCTGATTGCGTTGGAAAAGGTTGCCAACGACAATGCGGAGCAGTTGAATGAAGATGTGATGAATGAGAATGCGCATGAGATGTATATGATGATCGTGACGACTCTGGTGTGTTTCTTGTTGTTGGGAGGAATTGCCTACTTCATCATCCGGGATATCATGACGACTCTGGAGGGGATGGTGCAGGAATGCAATCGCATGAAAGATGGGGACTTCAGACTTAATTATAACTATGAACCCCGTGGTGATGAACTGGGGCAGATGGAAGCAGCATTGCAGGGGATGCGTAAGGAACTCAATGATCTGATGCGCAAGGTCAGTGAATCCTCTGAACAGCTGGCGGCTTCTTCGGAAGAACTTACTGCCAGTGCTGGTCAGGCTGCTCAGGCCGCTACTCAGGTAGCACAGTCCGCATCTGAAGTGGTGGAATCTGTGGAACATCAGCAGCAGGCTGTGATGAACAGCAATGAGGCTGTGCAGAGCGCAGAAGCCTCTATTGAGGAAATCCGCCAGAAATCGGCTCAGGTTGAAGAAAATTCCTCTATGGTCGCTAAGCGTGCAGAGGACGGGAATCAGTCCATTGATGCATCTGTCCGCCAGATCAAGGATGTAGAGGAAACCGTTACGGCTTCGGCCAAGATGGTAGACCGCTTAGGCGAACGTTCCAAACAAATTGGTGAGATTGTTGATACCATGACGGGAATTGCTGAACAGACCAACCTGTTGGCCCTTAACGCGGCAATTGAAGCTGCCCGTGCCGGTGAGCATGGCCGCGGCTTTACGGTAGTGGCTGAGGAAGTAGGGAAACTGGCGCAGGAGTCTAAGGAATCTGCTGAAAAGATTGCTGGCCTGATAAAGGAAATTCAGGCAGACACGGAAAATGCGGTATCTGCTATGCGCTCCGGCAAAGCTGCTGTGGTGGAAGGTGCTCATAGCGTAGAGTCCCTGCGTACTATGTTTGAAGAGATCAATCAGCTGGTGATCGGGGTATCCGGTGAAATCAGCCATGTGACGGATGCTATCCATGCAACGGCTGATGCCACCAATGATATCGCTGCTGATATGAATGAAATCAACAGCTACAGTGGTAAGGTAGCCAGTGAAATGCAAGCCGTATCTGCTGCCACTGAAGAACAGTCTGCTTCTGCAGAAGAGATCGCTTCTGCCAGTGATGCGCTGGCTTCGTTGGCACAGAGCCAGCAGGCAGCCCTGTCGCATTTCAGATTCTAAATAAGATAACAAACGGGTCACTTTCCGTGAAGGGAAGGTGACCCGTTCTTTTTATGGTGTGCCCACTGGATAGATATGGATTCCCTGGGCATGCAGCTGGGTTATGATATCGTTGCTGGCCAGATCATCTGTGTAGAGCGCACTGACCTTGTCGAAGGGCAGTAATTTCACAGTACCGTGGGTTTTGAATTTGCTGGATTCCGTCAGCACGATGGTCTGCTCAGCACGTTCTGCCATCGAGCGTGCTGCTTCAGCACGCATCAAATCATTAGACATGAAGCCTAATTCGTTCAAGCCATCTGTGCCGACGAAGAACTTGCTTACGTAAAAATCCCGTACACAGCTGCGGATCATAGGGCCTACCATAACCTGGGACTCTTTTTGATATTCGCCTCCAAGCAGGATTACCCGAACCTGATTGTATTTGCGGATATAATCTGCAATGAAAGCTGAGTTGGTAATGATGGTCACATCCCGGCGGTTAGCGGCTATTTCTTCAGCCAGCAGGGCACAGCAGCTGCCGGACTCAATCATGATGGTCTCCCCATTGTGCACACTCTCCGCAGCCCGGCGGGCAATGCGCAGCTTTGCCTCATAATTGAAGGACAGATGATTGCCCACATCATCACTGGTGGTCAGTCGGGCATAGCCATGCTCACGGCGCAGCAGGCCCTTTTTCTCCAATATATTCAGATCCTTGCGGATGGTCACCTCGGAAACATCCAAAGCCCTGGCCAGCTCCGTCACCGCAATGCGGTTATGCTGATTGACCAGGCTCAGAAGCTTGCTATGGCGAATATGCATAAAATCATCCCCTGTCGTGTTCTTTAAGGTAAGTATATCATAATCGGCAGGTATTTCAAATGAAAGAAGAAAGGCAACAAAAAAACCGCCCTTGCGGACGGCTTTTTTCTATCTCATCTGAGAAAATTACTTAGCGAGTGCGTTCACTTTGCGAGCCAGACGGGACTTTTTGCGAGCTGCACAGTTCTTGTGGAACACGTGGTTAGCTGCAGCCATGTCGATAGTCTTGCAAGCAGCCGTGAGGAGGGATTTAGCTTCTTCAGCATTTCCAGCCTCAACAGCGTCGAGAACACGACGGGAAGCAGTGCGTACACGGGACTTCTCAGCAGCGTTCTTCGCACGGCGCTTAGCGTCAGATTTTACACTAAGAATAGATGCTTTAATATTCGGCAAGTAGTTCACCCCCCTCAAATGATTCGTTACCTAGCTATTTTAGCACGCCCTTATCTAAAAAGCAATAGTTTTTTGCTCTGTGCCGACTATATTTCTTGCAGGGGAGGGGGAAAATGCGTTATAATGGCTAGTATATGGAAAGAAGTGCGAAAGGAAAATGACCATGCAGAACAAGAATATCCGCAATTTCTCGATCATTGCCCATATCGACCATGGCAAATCCACCATTGCGGACCGCTTGATAGAATATACCGGTACGCTGACGCAGCGCGAAATGGAAGCGCAGGTTCTCGATAATATGGACCTGGAGCGGGAACGCGGCATCACCATCAAGGCTCAGACCGTGCGCCTTGATTACAAGGGCAAGGATGGGGAGATGTATCAGCTCAACCTCATCGACACCCCGGGCCATGTGGACTTCACCTATGAGGTTTCCCGCAGTCTGGCGGCCTGTGAAGGGGCGCTCCTTGTCGTGGATGCGGCGCAGGGCGTAGAGGCCCAGACTTTGGCCAATGTCTATATGGCCCTTGAAAATGATCTGGAAATCGTGCCGGTCATCAATAAGATCGATCTGCCCAGCGCAGATCCCGACCGCGTGAAGGAAGAGATCGAGAACTCCATCGGCCTTGATGCCACGGATGCGGTTTTGGCTTCAGCTAAGACAGGCATTGGTATCGAAGAGATTCTCGATGCCATCGTCGAACGGATTCCGGCACCGGAAGGAGACGAGAATGCCCCCCTGCAGGCATTGATCTTTGACTCCTTCTTTGATTCCTACAAAGGCGTTATCGCCCATGTGCGCGTCAAGCAGGGGAAAATCAAGAAGGGCATGCGCCTCAAGATGATGGCAACAGGCAAGACCTTTGAAGTCACGGATGTGGGCTGCTTCAAGCCCCAGCCCGTGGATGTGGGTGAGCTCAATATGGGCGAAGTTGGCTTTGTGGCAGGCTCCCTGAAAGATGTCCGCGATGTGCGGGTGGGTGATACCATCACGTTTGCTGATAAGCCGGCGGCAGAGCCGCTGCCCGGTTACCGTGGCGTGACGCCGATGGTTTACTGTGGTCTTTACCCGGTGGAAAGTTCTGATTATGACAACCTCAAGGACGCGCTGGAAAAGATGCAGATCAATGATGCAGCGCTGGTCTTCGAGCCGGAAACCTCTGTGGCTTTGGGCTTTGGTTTCCGTTGCGGCTTCCTGGGGCTCCTGCATATGGATGTCATCCAGGAGCGTCTGGAACGCGAATACCATCTGAAGCTCATCACCACGGCACCTTCGGTTATCTACCATGTGTTCAAGACGGATGGTTCGGTGCTCAATGTCAGCAATCCGGCGGAACTGCCGCCGCAGACGGAAATCGAGCATATCGAAGAACCTTTCGTGAAAGCGACGGTAATCGTGCCCAATGATTTCGTGGGTGCCGTCATGGAGATTTCGCAGGACAAGCGCGGTGTGTTCAAGAACATGGATTATCTCGACACCAACCGTGTCATGATCACGTATCATATCCCGCTCAATGAGATCATCTTTGACTATTTTGACCGTTTGAAATCTGCGACCAAGGGTTATGCTTCGCTGGATTATGAGCTGGCCGATTATCAGGAGTCCAAGCTCGTGAAGGTGGATATCCTGCTGAACGGCGATCCCGTGGATGCGCTCTCGACCATCGTGCATAAGGACAGAGCCCAGAGCCGTGGCCGTCAGCTGGCGTCCAAGCTCAAGGAAATCATCCCGCAGCAGATGTTTGAGATTCCCATCCAGGCAGCCATCGGCTCCAAGGTCATCGCCCGTGAGAACGTCCGGGCACGGCGCAAGGACGTTCTCGCCAAGTGCTACGGTGGCGATATCTCCCGTAAGCGCAAGCTGCTGGAGAAGCAGAAGGAAGGCAAGAAGCGCATGAAGGCAGTTGGCTCGGTGGAAGTGCCGCAGGAAGCCTTTATGGCCATCTTGAAGATTGACTGATTATATAAGGAAGTAATAAGATGCAATGGGGAGTTTATATCCATATTCCCTTTTGCCGGCAAAAATGTTTCTATTGTGACTTTCCCTCCTATGCTGGGAAGGAAAGCCTGATGGAAGCTTATGTGGAAGCCCTGTGTCAACAGATTGAGATACAGGGCTTTTCTTATCGGCAAAAGTGGGGCACGCCTGCGACAATCTATATTGGCGGAGGCACGCCAACCGCACTGCCACAGGAAGGTATGGCAAAGGTTTTGCAGGCTGTGGCGGAATATATTGGCAAAGATATAGATGAATTCACGGTGGAATGCAATCCCGGCACGGTGGACGAAGGATATCTGCAGCTGCTGAAGAAACAGGGGGTGAATCGGCTGAGCTTTGGTGTGCAGAGTTTCAGCGATAAGCTGCTGAAAAAAATCGGTCGGATTCATACCGGAGAAGAAGCCTGCACGGTGGTGCGCATGGCACAGAAGGCGGGGTTTGCCAATATCAGCGTGGATCTGATGTATGGCCTGCCTGGGCAAAGCTTGTCTGATTTGCAGGAAAGTGTAGGGCAGGCTGATGAATTGGCCGTACGGCATCTTTCCATATATGGCTTGCAACTGGAGGAAGGCACGGCTTTTGCCCGTATGGCAGAGATGGGCAAACTGAATTTGCCGTCAGAGGATGAGGCTGAGGCCATGTATGATTATATGACCCATAGATTGCCGGAACTGGGGTATCAACGTTATGAGGTATCCAATTTTGCGCCCAAGGGGTTCGAGAGCCGCCATAATCTGAGCTATTGGCATGATGTTCCCTATCTGGGGCTGGGAGCAGCAGCGCACTCTTATCTGGATGGGAAGCGCTATGCTGCGGTGACGGATTTGGCGGCCTATATTGCCGGCATAAGGCAGAACCATGAAATCTGGCAGATGGAGGAAGAAGCTACCAGAGAACATGCCATGGAAGAGTTTGCTTTTTTGGCCTTGCGGACAGCAGAGGGGCTTTCCGGCAGGGCATTTGCAGATAAATTCAAGACTTCCCTGCATGCTGTATATGGGAAAAGCATGGCGAAAATGTCAGAGCAGGGGTTGCTGTCTGTTGATGAAAATGGATGCCGTCTGACGGAAAAAGGTTTTAAATACGGCAATGTGGTTTTTGAAGCATTTATTTTCGATTGATTAACGGTGGCAAAATTGGAATTTTGGGGTTATAATGGTTAGGTATTAGGGAAGAAAGAATTTTTATTGGGGGCGCTGAAGGGTGAATAAAGAAGGCTTGACTAAAATCGTGGGGGTCTTGTTGGGGGCAGTGGTATTAGGTTCGGCGGCAGGTATTGCCTGGCAGTCGAAGGTGAAGGCGTTAGATCAGCCGGCGGCAGTAACGGAAACCGCTGGCAGCACGGCAGGGGAAGAGCCGGGCGTAGAATCGGATGCCTATACGCTGGCAAAAGGGGATTACAGCAATCTTACTTATGATAATATTAGCCTGGACAAGCCTGTTTATGACCGTTATACGTTAAAGCAACGTCAGGAAAAGGGCTTGCCGACCATGCTGCCGGCTTTACCGCGTTATACGGCAGAGAAGGTGGCTTATCTGACTTTTGATGACGGGCCTGATGCCAAAAATACGCCGGCTATCCTGGATGTGTTGAAGGCATATGGGATTCATGGCACCTTCTATGTATTGGGAAGCATGGCAGAGGAAAATCCGGATGTGCTCAAACGGATTTTTGCGGAAGGACATGCGATTGGCAATCATAGTTATGACCATGATTATCGCCGGCTCTATGCCAATAAGGAAAATTTCATTGCGGAAATGGAACAGACGGATGATGTGATCATGAATATCCTGGGGGTACGTCCTTTTATCATCCGTGCTCCCGGCGGTACGGTGGGAATGTTTTCCGGGGATTATTATGATGCATTGAACCTTTTGGGGTATGTGGAGCATGACTGGAATGTGCTCACCGAAGATGCGACTCCCAAGCATCCTAATGCTGCCCAGCAGATTGGCTATGTGGATAGGCGGACGCAGGGACATCTCAAGGATAATATGGCATTGGTACTCATGCACTGCAACGGTGGCAAGGAGGAAACGGTGCGGGCTCTGCCGGGGATCATCGAGAATCTTAAGGCAAAGGGATACCGCTTTGGCGTGGTAACGCCCATAACTCCCCAGCCCTGGTGATGTTTTAGGTAACTGATAATGAAAAGGAAGGTTCGGGACTCCGTGACGTTCAAGCGGATATTTACATTTTTCTGTGTGGTAGTTGTTCTCGAGGTTGGTGGCATTGTATCTGCGGCTTTGTGGATGCAGCATGACGAGGGGGGCCTGGCTGCACAGGCAGCTGCTACCCCGCAGAAGAAAAATTTCATACGTGTTGATCGGGCGGCTGATGAAGCAGACTTGCAGGCGAATACTGCCCGTATCATTGGTGACAGTGTGAATCAGATGTCTGTTTATTTCTTGCGTCCGGATCGGGAAATGGAACCTTTTCTTTACAACCAGCGGCAATTGTCACCGGCCAGTATCATCAAGCTTTTTGTCATGGCGAAAACCATGCAGGATGTTCATGATGGCAAACTGAACCTGACGGATAAGATCACAATCCGGAAAAAGGATGTGGTAGGTGGTGCCGGTGTCCTTACCTGGTATGATGCCGGCCAGCAGCGCACGGTATTGCAGCTGCTGACGGTGATGATAACCGATAGTGACAATACGGCGACGAACCTCCTGATTGACCGGCTGGGGGGCATGAAGAGCATCAATCAATATCTGGCGCAGTACGGCTATACGGATACCGTGCTCGCCCATAAGATGATGATCGGCAATGGCGGGCGGAAGAATCTTTCTTCCGTGCGGGATCTGGGCCATTTGCTGACGAGGCTTTATTATCATCAGCTGGTGGGGCCTGAGGAAGACGAAATCATGCTGGATATCCTGAAACAGCAGCATGATAAGGAGTGCTTGGGGTCTGCTCTGCCAGAGTATGTGATTGCGCATAAGACTGGTGAAGTTACCGGCGTTTATGCCGATGGCGGCGTTTTCTTCGGTCAGAATGAGGATTTCATTCTGGTTATCCTGAACAATGGGACAGAAGGCCGGGTGGATACTATCGACAAAATGCAGAAACTGGCGAAGTATTATGCAAGTACGATCGAGAACTGAAATTTGACATAACAAATCTTCTGTGATAAAATGTTTCTTGTTTTTGCGGATGTGGCGGAACTGGCAGACGCGCTGGATTTAGGATCCAGTGCCGCAAGGCGTATGGGTTCGACCCCCTTCATCCGCACCACTTGATATTTTGGCGGCAGCTGGTTGGCTGCCGCTTTTTAGTGCGTGGCTGGCGAAGCGTGGAGTACTCCTGCCGCTGCGCTGAGACATTAAGCTAAAATAGTTTTTGCCCTTTGATTAAGCGGAAAATGCCTAAACTCACTGCGTTCAAACAGTAGGCCTTTTCCGCTTAGTTTATAGGTGGAGCAAAAACTATTTCTTAACGCTTAATGTCAAACGCTCCACTTGCAGAAGTACTCCGCCATTCGTCAGAAGCTAAACTTTCATAACCAAGTAAGTATCATTGACATGCCCCCCCTGAGTGATAGAATGTACGTGTGTACGGGAATGTGAGGTCGGAGAGGAGAATCGAAATGCAAAAGAAATGGCTATGGAGCGTTATGGTATGCGTTCTTTGTGTGGCATGTCTGTTTGGGAACTGCGGGGCGGCAGAAAAAAATGAGAATTGGGTAAAAATGACTTGGACTCCGAAGCTTGAATTTTTTTTAGATGCATCTGCAATTAAAGCCACGGAATATAATGGGCGTAAATATTTGGATATAAAAACAAAGGCAGTAGTTTTTAAGAATAATAAAACGATAGCTGAATGGCACGTGCTAATAGATATAGCACAGGGAAAAGTTGCAACATTGAAATTTAAGAAACGTCACGAGGAGGCAAATTCTTGTGATGTTTCAACAGCAATGAGTAATCTTAGAGACATTGATTATATAGATGAACGTATATTGGAGAGGATAACAAGTGTATGTCCTGCAGTGGTTGATGACATTATGGCTTATAATCACGATAGCAGTTTGCGTTCGCCTATCGGTAATGCTGTATTCTTCATTACTAGAAATACAAGCGGTGTAGGTGGGGCTTATCAGATGTTGTCGGAAGATGGGCTTATGGGGATAACTTTTGATTATAAGCCAGAGTCAAATTTGCTCGTATTGTATGATTTGAATGAGGCAACTCCTTATTCTAGCCAGCGCTATTATGATACTCCTAAGTTCTTTGTACCATGGGACCATATGAAACGTAATAGTGCAGATATGCATGATGCCTGGAATGGCGAATATGAAAGAAATTGGGGTACAGATGTATTTGAAAAGGTGGATAATCAAGGTACTTCTATTTTCAAATGGGAAACTGATGCCTTGTTGACTTTTCTGCGTACCAGAGCGTGGAAGCATCTGTAATAAGTTGGAATGGTTGTAAACGTCTCAGATGAACAGAGCACCGAGAAGCTGTGTGCTTCTCGGTGCTCCTTATGTATAACGGGGGAGAAAATATTGACTTATTGTCTCCTATCGGTTACAATAAACAGGTGCTTTGTTAAGAAAAGCACATAGTAAGAAGAAATCCAGAAAAGAATAGTCCTGTTGTTCTGGTGTATGAAAAGGACGTAAGTTCTAGCGCAAGTTCCTCAAGGCGGAGCGTATGCTTTGAGGAAGACGAGGAGAAGGTTGTCGAAACGTCAGCGGATGCCTTCCGGTTAGCTCAGCCGATAGAACCTGATGAAAGACCCATTGTGAGGTGGGGGACAAGTCAGGGGAGAGCGCAGCAGGATAGTACAACAATTTCATAGGAGGTACTATTATGTGTGGTATCGTAGGTTATGTCGGTGACAAAGAGGCAGCAGGCTTCCTGCTCGAAGGTCTGGCCAAATTGGAGTATCGTGGTTATGACTCCGCTGGTATTGCTGTCTTTGACGGAGCGAAGATCGGCGTGGAGAAGAGCGTAGGCAGACTCGCAGCTCTGCGCGACAAGCTCAAAGGTCATGAGCTCAAGGGCACGATGGGTATCGGTCATACCCGTTGGGCAACCCATGGCCGTCCGTCTGACAAGAACTCCCATCCCCATACGGATTGCTCCGGGGATTTCGTGGTAGTTCACAACGGCATCATCGAAAACTACCTGTCTCTGAAGGAAGACCTGATCGAGAAAGGTCATAACTTCAAGTCCGAGACGGATACGGAAGTAGTGGCTCATCTGCTCGAAGAAGTCTACAACGGTGATTTCGTGGCTTCTGTCCGCGAAGTGCTGCGCCGGATTGAAGGCTCTTACTCGCTGGTGTTTATGAGCAGCAAGCATCCGGGCACGTTGATTGCGACCAAGCAGGACAACCCGTTGGTCATCGGTGTGGGCGAAGGTGAGAACTTCATCGCTTCCGATATCCCCGCGATCATCCAGCGCACCCGCCGCACTTACATCCTGAACGATGGCGAACTGGCTGTACTCACGAAGGACAGCATCAAGATTTCCAACCGTCAGGGCGAGCCTGTGACCAAGAAGATCTTCGAGGTCAACTGGAATGCGGAAGCTGCCGAAAAGGGTGGCTATGAGCACTTCATGCTCAAGGAAATCCATGAACAGCCGAAGGCTGTGCGTGACACCATGAGCCAGCGCATCTCCAAGGATGGCAAGTCCATCGTGATGGACGAGCTCAAATGGGATGCGGACTATCTGAACTCCTTCAACAAGATTTATATCGTGGCCTGCGGCACGGCTTATCATGCTGGCATGGTGGGCAAGTACTATATCGAGAAACTGGCTCGCACGGTGGTGGAAGTGGACGTTGCTTCCGAATTCCGTTATCGTGAACCCATCGTGGATGAGAACACGCTGTTCATCGCAGTTTCCCAGTCCGGCGAAACCAGTGATACGCTGGCAGCCATGAAAGAATCCAAGCGTCTCGGTGCCAAGACTCTGGCCATCACTAATGTGGTTGGTTCTTCCATCGCCCGCGAAGCGGATCAGGTGCTCTACACCTGGGCTGGCCCGGAAATCGCTGTGGCTTCCACGAAGGCTTACACGACGCAGATCGTGCTGTTCTTCATGTTGGCCCTCTACATGGCTGAAATCAAGAAGACGGTTGCGGCTGAACGCGTGGCAGAGCTTATCGCACAGCTCCAGAAGATTCCGGCGCAGATCAGCGAAACGCTGTCTGATGTGGAACCGCTGAAGACCTTTGCGAAACGTTATGGCTTCAATGATGATGTGTTCTACATTGGCCGTGGCCTTGACTATCATGTGGCACTGGAAGGTTCTTTGAAACTCAAGGAAATCTCCTATATCCATGCCGAGGCTTATGCTGCCGGTGAACTCAAGCATGGTACGCTGGCTCTGATCGTGGAAGGCGTGCCGGTCATCGCTCTGGCTACCCAGAAGAGTGTCTATGAAAAGACTCTTTCCAACATCAAGGAAGTCAAGGCGCGTGATGCCGTGGTTATCGGTATCGCTACCGAAGGTGACGAGGAACTGGAAAAATATGTTGACCATGTGATGAAGGTTCCCGAGACGGATGAGCTGGTTATCCCCATCCTCACCGTTGTTCCGTTGCAGCTGCTGGCATATTATGCCGCCATTACCCGTGGCTGCGATGTGGATAAACCCCGTAACCTTGCAAAATCTGTTACAGTTGAATAATTTGTTTGTCAGAATTGGCCAATCAGGTGAAAGCCTGATTGGCCAATTCTTTATTTTTGTCCATTTTTGTCCGGGACAGGATTGAATGTCTTTGACTTGTGTAAAATTGGAATAAACCTTATAATAAAACCATCGAAACAAGAGGAAAGGTAAATCGGTTTCGATGCGCTTCTGAGTGATCATAGGAGGCAAAGTGAAGATGAATCTGCGTGAGCGAACGACAGCAATACTTAAAATGCTGACCGAAGGGAAATCCGGTGGGCAGAGTGCGGCAGAACTGGCAGAGAAGCTGGGGGTCAGCACGAAGACGGTTTCCCGGGAACTGCCAGCCGTGGCAGAAGCACTGAAATCATACGGCCTGAACCTGAACAAAAAGAAGGGGACAGGTTATCATATTGACGGCGGTGCCGAGGCCAAGGCTTCGCTCAAGGAATTTTTGGGGCAGGTGAATGACAGGACTTTTTCTCCGGAGGAGCGGCGCTCGATTATCGTGAGCCAGCTGCTTCCCAATCAAGAGCCGGTAAAGCTCTTTGCTCTCGCCTCACTCTTAGGCGTGACCGATGGCACCATCAGCAACGACTTGGACAAATTGGAAGGCTGGTTTAAGGGACATGGGCTGAAACTTGTCCGCAAGCCGGGGCTGGGTGTCTATATCGAGGGCCGGGAACAGGATATCCGGCAGGCAATCGTAACGTATATTTATGAACATGTAGGTGAGGCACAGCTCTTGCAGCTGGTGCAGGCGAATCTCACAGAAGATGAGCAGGCAGCAGACAAGGCTTCCTCATACCTACTGGAACTGGTAGATAAAGAAATCATCCAGCGTTTGGAACGCTTGATCCGCCAGACCGAAAAGGGTCTGAAGGAAAAACTTTCCGACCAGGCATTTGTGGGGCTGTTGGTGCATCTGGCACTGGCAGTACAGCGTATCCGCCGTCATGAGCCCATCAACCTGGCGCTGGAAGTGCTGCAGGAATTGCAGCAAAAACGGGAATTTGCATTGGCAAGGGAGCTGGGGAAGCGAATAGCGCAGGAATTTGCCATTGAAATCAATACGGCAGAAACAGGCTATATCGCCATGCATATCCTGGGAGCCCGCAGCCGTTACCAGCCGCAGGGCATGCCCGCATCACTGGACAATTTCCATTTGGTGCGCATGGCCAAGGCGATCATGGGCGCGGCAGAGCGGCTCAGTGGTCAGAAATTATATCGCAATTCTGCTTTGCTGACGGGGCTGGTCAATCATTTGGGCCCGTCCATCAGCAGGCTGAAAATGGGGATGCCGATTCGCAATCCCCTGCTGGGAGAGATGAATCAGGAGTATCCGGAACTGATGCAGCTGGCGGCTGGTTCGGTGAAGGAAATTGAGCAGGAATTGGAAGTCGTTTTCCCGGAAGAGGAAATCGCTTACATCGCCATGCATCTCGGGGCGGCGCTCAATGATACCCAGACGCTCAAAAAGCTGGAGCGGCGGGTCATCGTGGCCTGTCCTACGGGCATGGGGACGAGCCGCCTGCTGGCCAGCCGTCTGCGGCAGATGTATGATAACCTTATCGTCCATGATATGGTATCGACATTGCAGCTCACGCCAGAATACTTCGCCAGCCACGAGGCTGATTTCATCATTGCCACCGTGCCGGTCCGGCATATGCCGCTGCCGGTGGTGGTGGTAAGCGCGCTGCTGAGTCCTGACGATCAGGAAAAGATTGATGCCCTGCTGGATGCGAGTGGGGAAAAAGTGGTGGAGAGTCAGCCGCAGGCGGTCCGGAAGCTTCCCTTTGTGGAGGCCCTGCGCATCATGACTGCTTATGAGCAGAGCATCCTTACCCTGCTGGATGGTTTCTTCTTCGTGGAAGATGCAGAGTCCATGACGGTGCAGGGGGTTGCCCGGTTGGCGGGCAGGCAGATCAGCGGCGACAAGGCCGTGGCGGCGTCTATCACCCGGGACTTGCTGGCCCGGGAAGACAAGGGGAGCACGGCAGTCAGCGGCAATCATATGATACTCCTGCACTGCCGCAGCCAGCAGGTAAAGAGCATTCACTTTGGCATTGTGCATATGGGAGAATTCTTCTTCTATCCCGCTGAACCGACGGAGCGGATCCGCACGGCGGCGGTGATGGTGGCACCGAAGGAATGCAGTGCGTATGAATTAGAGACAATTGGTTATATATCCGCCATCCTTTTGGAGCGGTGGGGCTTTATCGAAGTGTTGCATGAAGGGAACAAGCGGCTGATTCACGAGGAATTGGTCCGCATATTCCAGGAATTTCATGCCAAGAAATACAAGGAATTGATGGAGGGGTAATCCATGAGTACAGCGACAGCTTCTGCCAAGGGCTTCAACTTTCAGGAAGCCATGCAGAAATTTGGCCGGTTCTTGTCCGGCATGGTTCTGCCGAATATCGGGGCGTTCATCGCCTGGGGCCTGTTAACGGCACTCTTTATACCCACGGGCTGGCTGCCCAATGAATACCTGGCACAGGTCGGCGGCCCCATGAGCAAATGGCTGATTCCCTTGCTCCTGGGCTATAGCGGCGGTGCAGCCATCTACAGCCATCGCGGCGGCGTATTGGGGGCTATCGCGACTTCCGGCGTTATCGCCGGTGCCGATATTCCCATGTTCCTGGGCGCCATGATTATGGGCCCGCTGGCCGGCTACCTGATCAAGAAGTTTGACAAGGCCATTGAAAATGCCATTCCGACGGGCTTTGAGATGCTGATCAACAACTTCTCGGCAGGCATCATGGGCGGTATCCTCGCCGTGCTGGCCTATGTGGGCGTAGGCCCCGTGGTACTCGCCGCCAACGGCGTGCTGCGGGCTGGTGTGGAAGGCATTGTGGCCGTAGGGCTGTTGCCACTGGCTTCCATCATCATCGAACCGGCGAAGATCTTGTTCCTGAACAATGCCATCAATCATGGTGTGCTCTCGCCGCTGGGAATCCAGCAGGCAGAGGAATTTGGCAAATCCATGTTCTTCCTGCTTGAAGCAAATCCGGGCCCCGGTCTTGGCGTGCTGCTGGCTTACTGGTTCTTCGGCAAGGGGATGGCAAAAGATTCCACACCTGGTGCCATGATTATCCATCTCTTAGGCGGTATCCATGAAATCTATTTCCCCTATGTACTCATGAAGCCGGTACTCCTGATTGCCGTGATTGCTGGCGGCATGGCAGGTGTAGCCACGCTGCAGCTGTTTGACGGCGGCCTGATTGCCCCGTCTTCTCCGGGGTCCATCCTCGCTGTGCTGGCCATGACGCCGAAAGGTGCCTTTATCGCCAATATGGCTGACTTCCTCGTAGCCACGGTGGTTTCCTGTGCGGTAGCTTCTGTATTCGTGAAGGTTTCCGCCAGTGAAGAGAGCGGTGAATCCCTGGCTGAGGCCAAGGAAGCTATGCAGCAGCGCAAGCAGCGCGGTCAGCTGGCCGTAAGTGCCGTACATATCAGCGGCAGTGAACTCAGGAATATCGTTTATGCCTGCGATGCGGGCATGGGCTCCAGTGCTTTGGGCGCCGCCAGCCTGCGCAAGAAACTGCGGGCGGCAGGTTACACGGAAATCTCCGTCACCAATGCAGCCATCGGCAATATCCCAAAAGAGGCACAGATTGTGGTCACTCATGAGAAGCTGGCACAGAGAGCCATTGAAGACTCTCCGCAAGCTGAACATATCCTCGTGCGCAACTTCACCCAGAATGATGTCTATGAACAGATCATCGAGCGCCTGTCCGCCAATAAAATGGATGGCGTGATGGCCGCTGGGCAGACCGGTTCCCGGGAAAAGCATGTGCTCGACCTTAGCAATATCCAGCTGGGGCTCAAGAGCGTCAGCAAGGAAGATGCCATCACCGCCGCTGGCAGGGCGCTGGTTCAGGCAGGTTTCGTGGAGGAAAGCTATATCGACGGTATGCTCAAGCGCGAAGCCGATATCAGCACCTATGTGGGCAAGGGCATTGCCATTCCCCATGGTGAAGCCGCCGTCAAGGATTCCATCCGCCAGTCCGGTATCGTGGTGCTCCAGTATCCGGAAGGCATCAAGTTTGGCAAGGAAACGGCCCATATCCTCGTGGGTATTGCGGGCAAGGATAACGACCATCTCTCCATTCTGGCCAATATTGCAGCCACCATGGATGAATGCAGTGATGAGGAGCTGGAACAGCTCTACAAGACAAAAGACGCAAATGTTCTCTACGAGCGCTTTGCGTTGGCAAACTGACAGATAAATAAACATGTCCCTTTTCCTGGCAGGAGTCTATCCTGCGGAAAAGGGACAATTTTTTTGACGGATTTTGGAGGTAAATATCATGAAAAAGGCAATTCATTTTGGTGCAGGTAATATCGGCAGAGGTTTTATCGGGGAACTTTTAGTCCGTTCTGGTTATGAGGTAACCTTCGTTGACGTGAATAAGGAACTGGTGGATCTCATCAATGAGCGCCGCGCTTACGATATCAAGATTGTGGGCGACCAACCGGAAATCATCCATGTGGAACATGTGCGGGCCATCAATAGCGCCGAGCATCCGGAAGAACTCATCAAGGCCATTGGCGAAGCCGATATCATCACCACGGCCATCGGCCCTAATATCCTGAAATTCATTGCCCCGAACCTGGCCGCAGGCCTGGCAGAAAGGGTTAAGCATAACCGGCAGCCCCTCAATGTCATCGCCTGCGAGAACATGGTGGGCGGCTCCACGGTGCTCAAAGGTTTTGTGGAGGAAAATCTGCCCGAGGAAGCCAAAGAGGCTGTGGCCCATTATATCGGCTTCCCCGATGCGGCTGTAGACCGGATCGTGCCCCTGCAGAAAAACGATGATCCCCTGCTCGTACAGGTGGAACCCTACGCTGAATGGGATGCCAATGTGACGCAGGCCAAGGGCGAACCGCCGCAGATTGAAGGCCTCACCTGGGTGGAGAACCTCGAAGCTTATATCGAGCGCAAACTCTTCACCGTCAATACGGGCCATGCGTCCATTGCCTATCTGGCCTATCGCAAGGGCATCAAGGATATCTACAGCGCTATGCAGGACAAGAGCATCGTGGATATGGCAAGAAAGGTTTGGCAGGAAACCGGTGACCTGCTCGTGCGCAAATTTGGTTTTGATCCGCAGAAGCATGAGGAATACATCAAGACCACCGAGAATCGCTTCCGCAATCCGCATCTGAGCGACGAAGTAACGCGCGTGGCCCGTGGCCCCAAGCGCAAATTAGGCGCGAAGGACAGACTCGTAAGCCCGGCATCCCAGCTGCTGGCCCAGGGACAGAAACCTGCGGCCCTCGCCACCGTCATCGGTGCCGCTTTCCATTTCGACTACGCCGGTGACAAAGAAGCGCAGGAAGTGCAGGATACCATCCAGGAAAAAGGCCTGCATAAGACCATCCTGAACTACACTCAGATTCCCGAAGAATCCGAACTCTTCCGCATGGTGGAGAATAAGACAGCGGGATTCTGAACGCATACAACAGGCCGGGACGGGCTTAGTGAAATCTGGAAGAAATCCCCCTCTATGCTGAACTGATGGCAGAGGGGGATTTCTATGCAAATTGCATGGATAAAGTTCTCCGCTTTCGTGCATCTTGTGCTGGGCGGGGACTTTTTGTATAATTAGGTCTGTCAATGTGAGCTTTTTATGGAGGTAGATGGGTTATGTACGATTATCTGATCGTAGGCAGTGGCTTGTTTGGTGCAGTATTCGCTCATGAGGCCAGGAAGGCAGGCAAGTCTGTGCTGGTGATTGAACGCCGGAACCATGTTGGTGGCAATATCTATTGCGAAGAGAAGGATGGGATCAATATCCATAAGTATGGTGCCCATATTTTTCATACATCCTATAAAGATGTGTGGGAGTATGTGAACCAGTTTGTGGAGTTCAATAATTATGTGAATTCTCCTGTTGCGAATTATAAGGGAGAGCTTTACAATCTGCCGTTCAATATGAATACTTTTGCCAAGCTCTGGGGGATTGTAACGCCGGCAGAGGCTGCGGCGAAGATTGCAGAACAGCGCACGGCCATCAAGGGTGAGCCGCAGAATCTGGAGGAGCAGGCAATCTCTTTGGTTGGTACGGATATTTATACGAAGTTGATCAAGGGCTATACAGAAAAGCAGTGGGGGCGCAGCTGCACGGAACTGCCTGCCTTCATCATCAAGCGTCTGCCGGTACGCTATACCTTTGATAACAACTATTTCAATGATCGTTATCAGGGCATTCCTGTTGGTGGCTACAATAAGCTCATTGATGCCCTCTTGGATGGTATCGAGGTGCGGACAGGTGTGGATTATAATGAAGTTCGTGCAGAGTATGAAGGTATCGCTCATAAAGTAGTCTACACCGGCCCTGTGGATGCTTACTTTGATTACAAGCTGGGACAGTTGGAGTACCGCGGCCTGCGCTTTGAGACGGAGCGTCTGGAAGAAGTGAACCATCAGGGCGTGGCGGTTATGAATTATACGGAACGGGAAGTTCCTTATACCCGCGTGATCGAACATAAGCATTTTGAATTCGGCACCCAGCCGGTTACCTATGTGACGAAGGAATATCCTGCTGACTGGCAGCCGGGAGAAGAAGCTTACTATCCGGTCAATAATGAACGCAATCAGGCGCTCTATCAGCAGTATGCAGCGTTGGCCGCAAAGGAAGAGAATATCATCTTTGGCGGGCGGCTGGCTGAATATAAATATTATGATATGGATGATGTCATCAAGAGTGCTTTGACCTGTGCGGCACAGGAGCTGCAATAAGGCGGAGGACGGCGTATCTGAGGATTAGCACCTGATTTGACAGGAACCTCCTAAATGTGTTATAATCACTTCCGTTGAAGTAAGTTGTCAAGACAATCGCGGCTGGCGCTTGACGCCAGATGAGGAAAGTCCGGGCTCCATAGGGCAGTGTGCTGGATAACGTCCAGCGAGGGTGACCTTAGGGATAGTGCCATAGAGATTTAGACCGCCAGATTTTCTGGTAAGGGTGGAAAGGTGCGGTAAGAGCGCACCAGCGGTCAGGTGACTGGCCGGCTTGGGTAAACCCCACACGGAGCAAGACCAAATAGGGAAGGGATGATGCGGCCCGCGGAACCTTCCGGGTTGAGTCGCTTGAGCCGGCAGGCAACTGCCGTGCCTAGATAAATGATTGTCGCCATCACATCTGTGATTGGAACAAAACTCGGCTTATTGATTGCTTATTCAACTTAAATGGAAATAGGTTGGCTGTCGTAATGACAGCCACTTTTCATGTCAGCATGAATTCTGAAAAGAAACTGAAAATTATTTAGAGTTATACAGAATTTCGTGTTGTTAAAAAATATTTGCAGGATTGCGGCATTTTATGTCGTATATCTATAAATGGGTGTAAAAAAGAACATAGGATTAAGCTGAATCCAGCCCAGGAGCGGGGGAACCAGGTTTTTGGGGCGAACGTCAGATTGTGCTGATCTTGCAGTACAAGTAATGAAGCGGGTGGTCTTCTCTACCCGAGCCCGGCAGCTAACCTCGTAAGCGAACAGAGAGAGGAGTTGGCTTTTTGTTTAAAAAAGCAACAAAGCGTGTATTTGCGCTGTCCATGATCCTTATGTCCATGTTTTCTGTGTGTAATGCATCTGCATTCCGCGTAGGAGATCAGGGCACAGAGGTGGCTGAGATCCAGGGACAATTGGTCCGTCTTGGCTACGATGTATCGGCAGATGGGGACTTCGGTCCGGCCACGGCTGAGGCAGTCAAGGTATTCCAGTCTTCCCATGGGATGGCTGCAGATGGACAGGTAGGGCCGTCCACTTATACGGCACTTCTCGGCAAATCCATGCCGGTGGTTTCCCATGGCGGCAACTACATTAACCGTACGATCATTTCCGAATCCATGCAGTATCTTGGTGTGCCGTATGTATTCGGTGGTACCAGTCCCAGCGGTTTTGACTGCTCTGGCTACGTACAGTACGTGTTTGCTCATGCTGGTGTTCATCTGCCGCGCACGGCCGATGTGCAGTATGAGGTAGGTTCGCCGGTTGGTGAAATGATGCCAGGGGATTTAGTATTCTTTTCGACGTATTGCCCGGGTGTGTCTCATGTAGGCATCTATCTTGGCGATCGTCAGTTTATTCATGCGTCCTCCAGTCAGGGAGTCAGCGTAGCATCTTTGGACAGCTCTTATTGGAGCAATTGCTATGTTGGTGCCCGCCGGGTGATGTGATGACGTTTTGTGGAGAGGCGGAGCCTCTCCTATTTTTCTTGCTATGATTTCATAGCAGCTCAAGGGGGATCAATTATGGGGGACTTATTTTTGGCTGTGCTTGTTTTCCTGGTTTGTGCCTATGCTGGCTGGGAAGAAATGTTTAGCGATTGACGATTAAAATTTATTATAATAGCAGGAAATTGTCGTGGTTTAGCGAAATACACAAGAAAGACCCTGTAATCAGTCTACAGGCAAAGCTGGATTATATGTGATAGGAGTTGACCACAATGGCAAAAGTGAGAATTCTCAACATGATGTTCTACGGTTTCCATGGCGTTTATGAATATGAACGCGAGCAGGGGCAGAAATTCTACATTGATGTGGAAATCGAAACCAAAGACGATAAGCTCGTAGAGACGGATGAGCTGAAAGATGGTGTTGATACGGCGGCTGTCTATGATATCGTCCGGGATATCACAGAGAATAAACGCTATACTATGCTGGGTACTTTGTCTGCTGCTATCGGCGATAAGCTGCTGGCGAAATATCCGCATTTCAAGACGGCGATGGCTCGCATCCGCAAACCATCGGTGCCGATTTCCGGCCCGATGGATTATGTCGAGGTAGAAGTGGTTCGTCATCAGAAATAATCACATACGCGAAGACAGGGCTGTTGCATATTATTATGCAACAGCCCTTTTCAAATTATTGTCGGATTTAGAGGTTTTTTTATTTTTTTGACGAATATTTTTCATAATCGGGTAGTCATATGAAGCCTTATGGAATACAGATCCTCTGAGAAGTGTGCATAGTGAGGGGGAATCTTGTTGAGAAAGATACTCATATTGGTGGGACTGGTCTTTGCCGCAGCAATCACAGGCATCTTTCTGAGCAAAGACAGTTGGACGGAGACGGACGTTACTGCTAAAACCACAAAGGTGGGCCTGCTCCTGAGCGGGAATCATGATGACAGGAGCTATTGTCAGTCTCATTATGAAGCCATAAAATCCTTGCAGGATGACCTGAACCTGAACATCATCTGCCGGGAGAATGTCCCTAACGCATGTTATGCAACGATTGTCGAATTGGTTCAACGGGAAGGCTGCGAAATCATCGTGGGGGCTTCTTTTGATTATGGCAGTGATATGAAGAAAGCGGCAAACGCCTTTCAGAATGTCTATTTCCTGCATGCGGGCGGCTTGGACAGGAAGGGAAATCTATCCACTTATTTTGGCCGGATGTATCAGGCACGGTATCTGTCCGGCATTGTCGCAGGGATGGAGTCCAAAACAGGCAGGATCGGTTATGTGGCAGCCTTTCCCATTGTCCAGGTCATTCGGGGAATCAATGCTTTCACCTTAGGGGCGCGCAGTGTTCGCCCTGATGCGCAGGTGTATGTGCGTTATTGCGGTTCCTGGACGGAAGATCTGCCGGCTGAGCGTGAAAGTCAGGCTCTGCTGGATAATCATCCCATTGATGTGCTGGCCATGCACACCAATTCTCTGGCACCGAATTGGGTGGCGGAGAGAAGAGGCATATATTCCATTGGCTATAACTGGGACAATCGGGATATGTTTTCGGATAAATACCTGACGGCCAGCGCATGGGATTGGAGCGGATATTACCGCCAGCAGATATTGGCGTGTCTGACGGGAAAATTCTATGGAAGCAACCAATGGATTGCCATGGAAGATGGTGTCATAAAATTGGCCGATTATTCCCCGCAGGTCAGTGAGCAGACAAAAGAAGTGGTCAGAGCCGCACAGGAACGGCTTCGGAGCCGGGAGTTTGACGTGTTTTATGGACCAATCCGGGATAACCAGGGCAGGCTCCGCGTGGAAGCGGGGGAAGCGATGTCAGATGGAGCGATGCTGAATGCATTGGACTGGTATGTGGAGGGCGTTTCTGTTGAACAGTAGAGCATGGAAACAGAGTAGGATTCCCCTGCTGCTGGTGGCGTTCATGGTCATGGCTATCATTGGCGTGATCCAGAGCTTCCGGCTGCCCAGTGAGGAGCGTCAGGTTACTGTCGGCGTGATCCTGGCCAGTTCGCTGGCCGATAGAGGCTGGAATGAAGGCCATTACAGCAGTCTGCTGCATGCCTGTCAGGGGCACGGCTGCAGGCTTATCCTGCGTGAATTTGTGCCGGAAAAGCAAAGTGAGCTGCATACGGCGGTGGAAGAGTTGATCCAAGACGGAGCACAGGCCATCTTCCTGACCAGTTTTGGTTATGGCAATTATGTGAGCGGGCTGGCCGATCGATACCCCGGCGTTGCGTTCTTCAGCATTTCTGGCAAGGGGAATGCCAAAAACAGCACGTATTATTTTTCTCGTTTGTATCAGGCGCGCTACCTGGCGGGAATCGTGGCCGGGGCTGCCAGCCGGACGGGCGTATTAGGTTTTGTGGCAGGGATGCCGAATCCTCAGACCAATCGTAACATCAATGCCTATGCCAAAGGGATACGCCGGGCAAATCCGGAGGCGAAGCTGATCGTTCATTTTATCGGCAGCTGGGATGATGAGCAGAAAGAACGGAAAAGTGTGGCCAGCATGGCCGCCGAAGGGGCAGATGTCATCACCTATCATACGGATAAGCCTTATGCCATAAGGGAGGCAGAGGCGCGGAACCTTTTTTCCACAGGTTATGATGCCCAATATGAGCAGTATTCCGAACGCTTCCTGACAGCTGCCCTGTATGATTGGGATGTGGTTTATGAAAAAGTGCTGGGGGATTATTTGAGCGGCAGGGTGAATATGTCGCAGGGGTACTGGCTGGATATGGAAGAGAAGGGGGTACGGCTCAGTGAGCTGTCACCATTGGTGTCGGAGCAGACGAAGGCTTTGGTCGATGCAGAATATCAGCGCATCCGCAGGGAAGGTGTTTTCACCGGCGTCATTTATGATAATAAAGGCCGGCTTCGCTGCGATGAGGGAGAACGCATCAGTGACCGTCAGCTGTTCAATGGAATGGAATGGTTTGTCGAGGGGGTAGCGGTTCATGATTAGTCTTGCTGCCCTGAAGGGGAAACGGATTGCTGCCCTGATGATGGCTATTTTCGGTCTGGTGTTGCTGCTGGTTGGTTTCATGTTCAGGGATCGGATGAGTGACCTCCTTATCATGTATACCGAAAAGCAGACCAGGCGCCAGGCGGAGGCTTTGGCTGGCCAGGCGGCGGAGAATCTGGAGTCGGAATTGAAGAACCTGGGCTACATCGCCTCGAAGATTGAGGCTGCTCCCGAGGAAATGGACAGGCTGGTGCCATTTATTTTCAATGAGAAGGGCGTCCGGCATGGTCTGCTTGCTCTCGATGGGCAGGCCATATATGGGGAAAAGCTTCCTTTTGGCCAATATGATGGCATACAGACTTCCTTTCGCGGGTTTAAGGCCATCACTTTTGTACAGGGCTCAGGACTGTTGTTTACCTGTCCAATCTTTCATGGAGAGAATATCAAATACGTCTTATATCGTTTCTTCCCTCAGGAAACCCTGATGGATAATTTCTCGTTGCACTGCTATGAGGACATCGGCAGGGCTATGGTGGTCAGCCGTGAGGAGGATATCATCATTCCTTTTGCCCAGAGTGATGACGAAGATATCGCGTTCATGCAACGCGAGGAAACCAAGGCATTCTATCGTTCCATGCATCGGGAGATGGAAGTCTCTGTGGCCGCTGCCCGTACGTATCATTCTCCCCATGGTGATCTGATCATGTTTGAGGCGGAAATCCCGGGGACGGATTATCTGCTGGCTGGTTTTGTACCTCAGGCCAAAGCTTCGGAGGGGATTGAGCGCATCACGCTGCTGGTGGTTTATGTGTTCGGTTTGTTGATGATACTGGTCATCATTGGTGCCTTGTATCTGATGCAGGCCCAGCTGAAGATCCGGGAAAGTGATGCGCTCAAAGAAGCGAAAGCCCAGGCTGAAGAGGCATCCAAGGCCAAGAGCGATTTCCTGGCCAATATGTCTCATGAAATCCGCACCCCCATCAATACCATCATCGGTATGAATGAAATGATCTTGCGGGAGTGTCGGGAGAAAAATATCCGGGAGTATGCCGGGAATGTGAAAAACGCTGGCCGGACACTTCTGGGACTGGTCAATCAGATCCTTGATTTCTCCAAGATTGAGGCTGGCAAGATTGAAATCATCCCGACTGAGTATGATCTGACATCCGTTATCAACGATCTGGTGAATATGCTCCAGCCACGTGTACAGGAAAAGGGGCTTCAACTGGAACTGGACTTCGACAAGACTCTGCCGGCAGTCCTTTATGGCGATGAGATGCGCATCAGGCAGATCATCACCAACATCCTGACCAATGCGGTGAAATACACGGAAAAAGGAAAGATTTCCTTCTCTATGGGGTATGAACGGATCCCGGAGGATCCGGATAGCGTATTTTTGCGGGTGACGGTTCAGGATACCGGCATTGGCATCCAGGAAAAGGATATGACGAAGCTGTTCGTAGAGTTTGAACGCATAGAAGCAAAGCGTAATCGTCATATCGAGGGAACTGGCCTGGGCATGGCGATTACCATGAATCTGTTGAAGCTGATGGGAAGCACCCTGCAGGTGGACAGCATCTATGGGCATGGTTCTGTTTTCTCCTTCGTGCTGAAACAGAAAGTGATAAACTGGGAGCCCTTAGGCGACTATGTAGCTTCTTATCATGAAAGTCTGGACAGTCAGGAAAATTATCAGGAAAAATTCACGGCTCCTGATGCCCGCGTGCTGGTGGTGGATGATAACCATATGAATCTGGTGGTATTCCAGAATCTGTTGAAGCGGACGAAGATACAGATCGATACAGCGGAGAGTGGCGATGCCTGTCTGGAAATTTGCCAAGGGCAAAAATACGACGCTATTTTTCTTGACCATATGATGCCGCATAAGGATGGGATCGAGACGCTATGCGAACTGCGGGAACAAGCGGATAATCCCAATCTGCTGACCCCGACGATCTGTCTTACGGCTAATGCTTTGGCCAATGCGCGGGAACAGTATATAAAGGCGGGGTTTGATGATTATCTGACCAAGCCCATCGATTCAAATAAATTAGAGAACATGCTGTTGAAATATCTGCCGCAGGAAAAGATCTTAGCAGCAGATGATGAGAAAACACAAGACGAGGAAATGATGCAGGTACCGGATAAGCTGAAGCCTTTGGAAGGGGAGGATTGGCTGGACCTTTCTCTGGGCATCAAGAATAGCGGTTCGTCCGAAGCGTATCTGCCGCTGCTCAAAATCTTCTACGAGTCCTTGGAAGAAAAAGCTGCGGAGATAGAAGATTTTTATGACAGGCAGGACTGGAAGAACTATACCATCAAGGTGCACGCCCTGAAGAGTTCGGCGCGCATCATCGGGGCAACTGCCTGTGGCGAAGAGGCACAGCTGTTGGAAAATGCAGGCAAGAGCGGGGACATGGAATATATCCTCGCACATCATGATGATTTCCTGGCAATGTGCAGAAGTTTCAAGGCCCCATTGGCAGAAGTATTTGCCGCAGATGCCGCAGAACTGGCGGAGAAGCCAGAGGCGGATGATACCTTGTTGGAAAGTGTTTTTGAGGAAATGCGGACGGCTGCTGAAAGCATGGATTGTGACTGTTTGGAGGCAATAATCGGGGAGATGGAGGAGTATCGTATCCCCGGGAAAGAGGCAGAGCGTTGGGAGAAGTTGAAAGATGCGGCAGCGCGTTTTGATTACGATGCCATCGTGAAGCTTTTGCAGCAGTGAAGAGGTCTGACCGTTAGCTTATAGATTGCATGGGGTGAAAAATATGAGTGATAGCAAAGAAATCAAAGAAGTCAAAGAAGTCCAGGACAGCATACAGAGCGCAGCAGGCAAAGAAAAACAAGAGAATAAAGATGATCCAGTGATTCAGGAGAATCAGGAGTCCCAGGAAAAAGATGGAAAGAACGTTGTGATTGTCATGTGCAAATACAGCGTGGTGGTGAAAGGAATTGAGCGGAAGCTGAAGGAACTTGGCTGCAATGTTTCCATTGTTACGCAGGAACAGGGAACGATTCCCAAAATGAATGATAAAGGAAAACAACTGTTTATCCTCTACCTGCCCAATAAGATCACGGAAGACGTGCTCAAACTCAACTGGCTGGAGCATATTTATGCGGTGATCCAGGAAATGAATGGGGATGTCATTGTCATTGGGGACAAATGCGATCGCGATGATCTGGCGGGACGGGTTTTTGATATGCTTCATGTAGGCTGGCTGGACCGGCCGTTGAAGATGGAAGATCTGGAACTGGCCGTGACGGAAGGGATATTGCCAGGAGCTCGTGATAAGAGGAGAAAGCATATCCTGATTGTGGATGATGATCCATCCTATGCGAGAATGGTGCGGGAGTGGCTGAAGGATGTCTATCAGGTCAGCATCGTTACAGCGGGCATACAGGCAATCACTTTTTTGGCTAAGAATACAGTGGCGCTGATCCTATTGGATTACGAAATGCCGGTGGTAGACGGGCCACAGGTATTCCAAATGCTCCGGCAGGATCCGTCTACGCAGGGGATTCCGGTGGTGTTCCTGACCGGTGTTGGCACCAAGGAGCAGGTGGAGCGTGTGCTGCAGCTGAAGCCGAATGGCTATGTCCTCAAATCAACCACGAGAGAGAAGCTGCTGAGCTATCTGCAATCAAAACTCTGACCAAAATAAAATGGGGAAAATGCCAGCCAGATTTGGCATTTGAGAGAGGACAGGGGGCTCTATGGAAACGATTATGCAAATCAACGGGGTGGTCAACAACTTTGTTTGGGGCCCTCCCGGCCTTACCTTGCTGGTGGGGACAGGCATTTATCTGACATTTCTGTTGGGGATGCCTCAAATCCGCTATTTTTTTCCGGCCATAGCTGAAGTCTTCAGCTTTCGGGAAAAAAGTGAGGAGGATAAATCCATATCTTCTTTCGCGGCGATGGTTACGGCGATGGCTGCGACGGTGGGAACCGGCAATGTGGCGGGAGTGGCCACGGCCCTTCATCTGGCTGGCCCCGGGGCACTTGTCTGGATGCTGATTTCGGCTTTTTTTGGCATGTGTACCAAGTTCGCAGAGGTAACACTGGCTGTCTATTACAGGAAAAGGGATTCTCAGGGCGATTGGCGTGGCGGTCCCATGTATATCCTGGAGTATGGTCTGGGCGAATGGGGCGGTCTATGGAAGCACATCGGGAAGCTGCTGGCAATGTTGTTCGCGCTCCTCACGTTCCTGGCTTCTTTTGGCATTGGTGCGGCAGTTCAGGCGAACTCAGCTGCTGAAGCGTTGTTCATGGGTTGGAATCTGGATCATTTATACAGCGGCGTTACGCTGGCTGTCTTGGTTGGTTTGGTCATCATCGGCGGATTCGCCAATCTTTCCCGGGTGACAATGCTTGTCGTTCCCTTCATGATCGTTTTTTACATGGTGAGTGTCGGTATCATTTTCTTGAGCTGCTCAGCCCAGATTCCGGCGATTATCGCTGAAGCGTTCCGCATGGCCTTCTGCGGCCCGGATTCATCGGTCATCGCTGGCGGCGTGGCTGGTTGGGCCGTGATGGAAGCCGTTCAGAGAGGAATCGCCCGTGGCGTGTTCTCCAATGAGGCCGGAATGGGATCTGCCCCTATGGCTCATGCTACAGCCGATAACGCCAATCCTGTTCAGCAGGGACTTTATGGCATCTTTGAGGTGTTTCTGGATACTTTTGTCATCTGTACCATAACGGGCATTGTCATCCTGGTGACCGGTACGATGGCATACGCACCTGATCTGACAGGGGCGCAGCTGGCACTACTGGCCTTTGAACTTGCCTTGGGAACGGAAGGCAAGTACATCCTGGCTCTTTGTCTGATGCTTTTTGCTTTCACGACAATCCTGGGCTGGTATTGGTACGCAGAAACGGCGATGACGTATCTGTTTGGTGTGCGGTTCAAGGCCATCCTGAAATTGCTCTTGCTGGCGATGATTTTCATCGGCGCCTCCGGTGCGCAGTTGTTCGATGCTTCCGGCAATGAGTTCATGAATAATATATGGAATATCTCAGATACCTTGAACGGGCTCATAGCTGTGCCGAATCTGATTGGCCTGTTGCTTCTTTCCTTTACGCTCAGAAGACTCGTGAAGGATTATGATGCGCAGCGGGAAGCGTGTACAGTGGAAAACGTACCGGCTGCAGCGGAGAAAAAGCCCATGTCCGGGGAGCTGCGGCAGTTGCTGATCGTGTCTGTTTGTGCGGCCTTGCTGCCGATAGCCATAGTCACCTTTGGCAGCGGCCCGCAGGACACTGTCCGTCAGCAGGATGTTTCCCTGCAAAGGGTTCTGGATAAGGGCAGTCTTATCTTTGGCTTTGATGTTGACTTTCCGCCTATGAGTTTTATCGATGAAAACAGGGAGTTTGTCGGATTTGACGTCGATCTGGGGCGGGAAATCTGTTCCAGACTTGGGGTTGGTTTCGTAGCGCGGCCTATTGTTTGGGGAAACAAGGAAAAGGAATTGGATGAGGAAATGATCGATTGTATTGGTGGTATGTCTGTGATAACCGAACCTGGCATAGAACTGAGTATGTCAGAACCGTATATAAAAGAGAATCTGGTTTTCGTCATCCGTGGTGACAGCAGCGTGGTATGGATGAGTGACCTCAAGGGCAAGAAAGTTGGCATGCAGGCTGGTTCGACAACGCAGGATGCATTGTACAGCTCAGATATCCGCAAGGATATCACGGTGGTGCCCCTGGATGATAACATGGCGGTCCTCCGGCAAGTGCAGGCTGGAAAACTGGATGCCGGTCTGGTGGATTCACTGACGGCTTGTTATTTTATCGGTTCAAGCAGCGAACGGTATTTTGTCCTTTCCGACAGCCTTAGGGAAGAGGATTTGGCTATAGGCTTCAGGAAAGAGGACAGGGGACTGCGGGACAAGGTACAGAAAATCATCCGCGACATGAAAGCGGATGGAACCTTGGGCAGGATTTCCAAAAAGTGGTTCGGCAGTGATGTTACGATAGTCCGGTAATCTCTGTCAGGAGGAAGAAATATGGATGTGAAAAAGGAAAATAAAGCCGGCTCCGTCCTGAAGAAAGTAGATATGACCACAATCATCATCCTGTTTTTCCTGGCCGTGGTCATGGCTTATTACTCCATGCTTCAGTCTGAGATGAGAGAGAAGATTATCGTCAACAGAGAGCTGGTGGCGACCAAGTCAGCGGAGCAGATAAACAATTATCTCTCCACAGGCGTTGACATCATAAGAGTGGCGTCCCATAGCCTTGACAATATGATACGTGAAGGCAGGGCACATTCGGAAATGCGCGATATGCTCGTAAGCCAGTCTGCTGCAGTAGTACAGATCACCTCTGGCAATTCGACGGGGATATACGCTCTGGTGGAGGATGATTGGCTCGATGGAATTGGTTGGGTCCCCGATGCCGATTATGCTCCCAAGGAACGCCCCTGGTACAGTGGCGCGATGGCGAATATCGGGAAAGTGACTATTGTCGGTCCATATGTTGACGCAGAAACGCATACCATGATGATCACGTTAGCTAAGTCGCTCTGCGACGTAAAGAGCGTAGCAGCGATAGACCTATCGCTGGAAAATCTGCAGACGATGACGGAGGAACTGAGTAAACGCACCGAGTCGGATATCGAGATCGTCATTGACCGGAATTATCAGGTTATCGCGCATTCCGATAGGGAAGAGGTTGGCAAAAGTTATATCAAGGAGGAGGGAACCTTTGGCAGGGCGCTTATCGATAAGCTGCGTTCGGCGGATAAAAATTACTTTTCGTTCCATTTCAATGATGCGGAGTACATTGTTTACATGGTGCCGGTGGGAAACAGCTGGTTATGTTTGTCTGTGTTCGATGCAACATCTGCCTTTGCTCAGCTCAGGCGCTTGTTTATCCTGACCATCATCATATCGGTGCTGGTCATTTCCATAATCCTTGTCTTCATGGCGCGTTATGAAAAGAAAAATCTTCTGGCGCAGGAGTACAACCGAAAAGCGGAGAGCGCTGCTGCCGCCAGCCAGGCGAAGTCTGCTTTCTTGTCGAACATGTCACATGAGATACGGACACCGATCAATGCGGTGCTGGGCATGAACGAGATGATCCTGCGTGAGAGCAGCGAGCAAAACGTGATCGAGTATGCCGAGAATATCCACACAGCGGGCAATACGCTGCTCGGAATCATCAACGATATCCTGGACTTCTCCAAAATAGAGGCAGGGAAGCTGGAAATCATCCCTGTGGATTATGACCTTTCCTCCATGCTTAACGATTTGGTGAATATGATCCGCATCCGGGCTGATGTCAAAGGGCTGGCTCTTGAGGTAGAATTCGACCAGGAGACCCCCAAGCTGCTCTTTGGTGATGAGGTTCGTGTCAAGCAGGTCATCACCAATATCCTGACCAATGCGGTGAAATATACGGAAAAAGGTACAGTAACCTTTTCGGTGAGTTTCGAGCGGATCCCGGAGGAGCCGGACAATGTGCTGCTCTATGTGGAGATCAAGGATACCGGTATCGGCATCAAGCCGGAGGATATGGAGAAATTGTTTTCCAAGTTTGAGCGCATCGAAGAAAAGCGTAACCGCAATGTGGAAGGCACTGGACTGGGTATGGCCATCACGTTGAACCTGCTGGAAAAGATGGGTTCCTCCTTGCAGGTGGAAAGTGTCTATGGCGTTGGTTCCACGTTCTTCTTCAAGCTGCGGCAGCGTGTGGTCAAATGGGAGCCGTTGGGGGATTACAAGGCGTCCTATCAGGCTCTGCTGAAAGGGCATAAGAAGTATCGTGAGAAATTCACGGCTCCGGAGGCATTGGCTCTGGTGGTGGATGATAATCCGATGAACCTGACGGTGTTCAAGGGATTGATCAAGAAGACGCAGATTCAGATCGATACGGCGAATGATGGCGATGAAGGGCTTTTGCTGGCCAGGGAGAAAAAATACGATATCATCTTCCTCGACCATATGATGCCGCGCAAGGACGGTATTGAGACCTTGCACGAGCTGCAGGCGCAGGAAGACGGGCCGAATATGGATACGCCGGTGATCAGCCTGACTGCCAATGCCATCTCCGGCGCACGGGAGCAGTACATGGCGGCTGGTTTCCACGACTATCTGACCAAGCCCATAGATGCCGATAAATTGGAGGATATGTTACTGGATTATCTGCCGAAGGAAAAAATCCAGAAAGCAGGAGCAGAGGTGGCAGCGGCACAGGAAACCCTGGAGGTTCCGGACAGTCTGGCACCGCTTAAAGGAGCAGGCTGGCTGGATCTGGCCCAGGGCATAAAGAACAGCGGTTCAGTCGAGGCCTATCTGCCTTTGTTGCAGATATTCTATGAATCCGTTGATGAGATGGCAGAGACAATCGAGGGCTTTTATGAGAATCGGAATCTCAAAGATTATACGATCAAGGTTCATGCGTTGAAGAGTTCAGCAAGGATCATCGGTGCAAAGGACTTCGGTGAGGAAGCGCAGATGCTGGAAAATGCTGGCAAAGCTGGAAATATGGACTATATCCGTATGCATCATGAAAGTTTTCTGGAGACATATCGGAGTTTCAAGGTTCAGTTGGCAGAGGTCTTTGCGGCAGGGGAGACGGCAGTAGAAGATGAGAAGCCGGAAGCAGACAGGGATTTGATGGAAGGTGTCTATGAAGAAGTGCGCGCGGCTGCGGAGGATATGGACTGCGATCGCCTGGAAGATATTTTTGCTGAGATGGAGGAGTATCGTATCCCGGCGCAGGATGCCGAACTCTATAAAAAACTCAAGCAGGCTGCCGAGCATTTTGACTACGAGAGCATCCTGTCATTGCTCGACAATGGCTGAAGTGGGGAGAATAGGAGCAGATAAATATGGGGTACTGGATTGTTGTTGTTGATGATGAAACACTGACGCTGACGCATATAAAGCGTATCCTGCGGGAGCAGGATATGCGTGTCAGCTGCCTGCGTTCCGGGCGGGAGCTCTTGAAATTCATGACGAAAAATATACCCGATCTGATTTTGTTGGATATACAAATGACAGAAATGGACGGATTTGAAACCTATCAGGAACTGCGCCGGATGGAAGAACATGCGGCGCGGAAACCCACACCAATCATATTCCTGAGCGGCATAGAGACAAGTGAGGCAGAGCGGCGCAGCCTGGAACAGGGAGCTTCCGATTTTATCCGTAAACCTGTCCATAAGGATATCCTCATCAAACGAATCATGAATGCCGTCAAGCATACTAAGGACATCGAAAATCTGAAAGAGGAAGCGGCTCTCGACAAGCTGACTGGTTTTTTGAATAAAACAGCAGGCACCAGCAAGCTGACAAAACTCTGTGCGGAGCGGTCCGGTATGCTGATGATTCTGGATCTTGACAACTTCAAGCTGGTCAACGATCTCTATGGCCATAGCATGGGCGACAAGTTCTTGGTGGCGTTTGCTGACGTAATCAGACGGAACATCCGGGCACAGGATGTCATGGTAAGGGTCGGCGGGGACGAGTTCATGGGTTTTTTCGGTTATATGAACGATGAAACTGCGCTGTCCAGCCTTCATCACAGACTGAATGGTGAACTGCACAAAGAAGCGGTCAGATTGGCAGGGGCTGGTTTTGATATTCCGCTGAACATTTCCATCGGTGCAGCTTTGGTACCGGAATACGGCCGGGACTACGAGATCCTGTTTTCCCTGGCAGACAGTGCCCTTTACAAGGTGAAACAAAACGGCAAGAACGGCAGCAGGATATATGGACAGGAAGGAGAGCATGACCTATCCGGAGATGATGATATCAAAAAGGAGTTTGCCCGCATCACGCAGATTGTCGAGGGACGGCATGGCAGAGGGGGCGCACTTTTGCTGAACCTCGAGCAGTTTTCTCTTATCTATCGTTTCATCCGTCAGTTCTACAAGCGATACGGCGGCATGATCGTCAAGCTGATGTTCATTCTGTCAGCAGAAGGTTCTGATGGGGAACGTCCGTACAGACTGAAGGATGTTGCGGAAAAATTCGGCCTCTGCCTGCAGGATTCATTGCGGAAAAGCGATATGATACTTCGGCACAAGTCAAATCAGTTCTTTGTGCTCTTGCAGAATCTTTCCGAGGAAGATTTTCCCACTGTGTTTCGCCGTATTATGAATGCGTGGGAGGCAGAAGAACATCATACCGGTATCCATATCGAATATCTTATGGAATATGTGATCTATGAAAAAGAAAGCTATGACAAGTAAAGCTCCCTCAAACGGAAAGGGGCTGCTGCACGCAATGATGTGATATCATGCATGCAGCAGCCCCTTTGAGGCGTTTATATTCTGTTAGCTTAGCCAACCAGGGTCTGGCCAAAGTAGACGATAAGACCCATGATGATGATGAAAGGCGCATATACCTTAGCCGCGAAGGCCAAGAGCTTGCCGTCTGCGCCCTGTACCTGAATGGCTGCCACGGCAATGGCGATGCTCTGGATGGAGATCATCTTGCCGGCGCAGGCACCAGTAGCGTTGGCTGCGGCAATCCAGGCCTGTGCAGCAGGCGTAGCGCCGATAGCCATAGCAGCTTCAGTCTGCAATTTACCGAACAGCACGCAGCTGGACGTAGCAGAACCCGTGATGAAGGTACCGATGGAGCCGATGAAAGCGGCAATGCAGGGATATGCCGTGCCCGTTGCGGCAACAGCGGCTTCAGCGATTTCGTGCGTCATGCCGGCATAGCCCATGACCTTTGCCGTAGCGATGACGGAGATGATGGTAACAATGGTGAAGCGCAGATTGACGACTGTGGTCTTCAATACATTGAGCATCTCACCAAAGCTGGCACCCTGTTTGGAGCCGCCGATGAAAGCGGCCAGGAAGATCAGCACGCCCGGCGTAGCCACCCAGGTAAAGGTATAGGGTGTGCCGCCTTCGCCGTCATAAATCAGTACGGAGGATTTGATGAGGTTCAGCGGGTCATGGATAGCCGGAATCAGCTTGGACGTAGCCAGCAGGAAGACGAAGATCAGGATGAACGGGAGCCATGCTTTGATGGCATCGCCCGTAGTCAGCGGAGCTTCATCTTCATGAGCCGGCATCGCATAAGCCGGGTCGTTGACCGGGAACATCTTAGCGCAGGCTACGATGGCAGCCATAGAACCAATGGAACCGGCTACAACGGCCAGTTCCGGACCCATGGTCAGAGCTACGGCCAGTTCCGGAATCAGGAAGCCCAGAGCAGCGCCCAGGCAGATGGTGGTCATGCCCTTCAAGGCTTTGAAGGAACCGCCGGCTACCAGTGTCATGATGAAGGGGCAGAGGAAGGAGAGCGGTGCCAGCTGCAGGCAGGTATAGGTAGCCAGCGTCGTGGCATCCGTGCCGGTGACATTGCCCAGCGTAACCAGAGGGATACCGATGGAGCCATAGGCTGTCGGTACGGAGTTGGCAACCAGGCAGACGCTGGCAGCCAGGATCGGGTTCACTCCGATACCGACCAGCATGCTGGCGGGAATGGCAATAGCCGTACCGAAACCGGCCATGCCTTCCATGAAGCCGCCGAAGCCCCAGCCAATCAGGAGAATCAGCACGCGGCGGTCATTGCTGACGGAGGTCAGCATCTTCTTGATGCCCTCCATGCCCTTCGTGTATTCCGATAAGTTGTAGGTGAAGATAGCGGCGATGATTACGAGCAGGATGGGCCAGCAAGCCAGAGCCACACCCTCTAAGAAAGCCTGAAATGCATGAATCGTCGTCATGTCATAGAGGCCGATGCCCACGACTGCGGAAAGCAGCAGAGCCAGCAGGCAGGCTTTATGAGGCTGCATATGCAGGACGCACAAAGCTACCGCCAACCACAGGATTGGGGAAAGCGCAATCAGAAACAAGATACCAAGTCCTTTCCAATTAAAATAGAAATATGAAAAATATATGAATAAGATAAAACTCATTATATAAGCAGGTACTAAAAGTTGTCAATCTATATAATTGCCTTTTTTCGCTAATTAGAGGAGATTTCCTGCCAAAAATAAAAAAAATTGTATGATGAATTTACGGGATGGTAAAAAGTGTCCCTCAGACAGAGGAAATGGTGTCCAAGGGATTTTTCAGCTGCTATATATTGCACTGGTGGCGGGCAATGATCTGTCTGGCCACATAGACGCCGCTGGCACCGGCCTGGGACAGGCCGCGGGTTACACCGGCACCATCACCGATGGCAAAGACGTTCGTAAGTTCCGTTTCCAGCTCGTTCGTGAGTTTTACCCGGGAGCTGTAGAATTTGACTTCGACACCATAGAGCAGGGTATCGTCATTGGTCATGCCAGGGGCGATATTGTCGAGTGCCTGGATCATCTCGATGAGGTTGTCGACATGGCGTTTGGGCAGGACCAGGGAAAGATCGCCCGGAGTTGCCTGCAGCGTCGGGCGGGTGAAGCTCTTGCTCATGCGGTGGGCATTGGAGCGGCGGCCCTTCATGAGGTCACCGAAGCGCTGGACGATGATGCCGCCGCCAAGCAGGTTGGAGAAGGAAGCAATGCGCTTGCCGTACTGATGCGGGGAATGGAAAGGCTCGGTGAAGCGGTTGCTCACGAGCAGGGCGAAGTTGGTGTTCCGGCTCTGGAGTTTCGGGTCACTGTAAGAGTGGCCGTTTACCGTGATGATGCCGTCGGTGTTTTCCATGACCACATGGCCATGCGGGTTCATGCAGAAGGTACGCACCTGATCGCCATAGCGTTTCGTACGGTAGACCAGCTTGGCTTCATAGACCTGGCTCGTGATGGGGTCCCAGATCTCGTCGGGAACTTCCACGCGTACACCAACGTCCACGCGGTTGTTTTCCTGCTTGAGGCCCAAAGCATCGCATTCGGTGGAGAACCATTCAGCACCGGCACGGCCCGGAGCGACAATCAGATATTCGGCGGCAATCTTTTCCCCGTCGTAGAGCTCGACTTCGTTTTCGCCCTGTCCATCGGAATGGATGTGGGCAACGGGACATTCAAAGCGGAACTCCACTTTGTCTTTCAGATATTCATAGGTTGCCTTGAGCATTTCCAGATTGTTTTCGGTACCCAGATGACGCACGCTGGCGGAGAGCAGGTGCAGGTCGTGCTGCAGGGCGCGGTAGCCGATATCGGAATTCTCGGTGCTGAAGACCTGCGCCGGGGCACCGTGTTTCATGTTGATCTTATCTACATAGTAGATGAGGTCCATGACTTCTTCATCGGAGAGATACTCGTTGAGCCAGCCGCCAAACTGAGTCGTGAAGTTGTATTTGCCGTCGGAGAAAGCACCGGCACCGCCGAAGCCGCGCATGATGCTGCAGGGCTTGCAGCCGATGCAGCTCTTTACTTTGCCTGCGGAAATGGGGCAGACGCGGGTATAGATATCCTTGCCGCTTTCCAAAAGCAAAACCTTCAGTTCCGGTGCCTTTTCTGCCAGCTCATATGCGGCAAACACACCAGCCGGGCCGCCGCCCACAATCACAACATCATACTTTTTCATAGGTACTTCCTCCTAAAATAACATGCACATAAATCTGCACACACGAAAAGAGCGCAGAGCGACCTTATAGATATGGATAAACTAAGGCCTATCTGCGTTTGAATCGGACGTTTCCGAAAAAACCTTAGCTATTATACGAGAAGTTTTTCGATAATGCAAGTTTTTTTTCCTGCAAAAGGGAAAAAATCACGAAAAAATTAGATGTGTACCTGTCAACTATGACGATAATATTATAGCTCCTATAAAAATAAAGTTGCCAAAAGGGGGCGAAACAAAGTATAATTTAACCTGCTAGTGTAAACTTGCAAATGCATGGAAATGAGGAGGAACTTTTTTGACAAATCAATTAGCGATTATCAACACGTTTATTCTGTATATCGGTCTGATGATGGCCATCGGTGTGTATTATTACCGCCGTACCCGCAATATGAGCGATTATTTTTTGGGCAATCGTAAGCTTGGGGCCTGGGTGACTTCCATGAGTGCCGAGGCTTCGGATATGAGCGGCTGGATGCTGATGGGCGTGCCGGGCTTTGCCTATCTGGCAGGTCTCAATGCGGGCTGGATTGCCGTGGGCATTGCCCTGGGCACCTGGGCCAACTGGCACTTTGTGGCAGCCCGTCTGCGCAAGTATACGGAACTGGCTAAGAATTCTTTGACGGTGCCGCAGTTCCTGGAGAATCGTTTTGAGGATAACAGCGGGTTATTGCGGACAATTCCCGCGGTGTTCATCCTGATTTTCTTTACCATCTATACATCTTCAGGCTTTGTGTCCTCGGGACGTCTCTTTGAAACGGTCTTTGGCCTGCCTTATCAGTATGCCATCTTCATCGGCGCTGGTTCCGTGGTGTTCTATACGCTGGTGGGCGGCTTCCTGGCCGTGTCCCGTACGGATTTCATTCAGGGCGTCATGATGTTCTTCGCCATCCTGGTGGTGCCCATCACGGCAGCCATGGAGATGGGCGGCTATACGGCGACGGTCACGGCCATCTCCGATGTGAGCCATTCCATGCTGGAGCCCTTTACCAAGCCGGATGGTTCCACGCTGGGGACTATTGAGCTGATTTCCCTGCTGGCCTGGGGCATCGGTTATTTTGGCCAGCCGCATATCCTCGTGCGCTTCATGGCGATTTCCAGCTCAAAGGAAATAAAGCAGGCTACGCGCATTGCGATGACGTGGGTGGTCCTGTCCCTGGCGGCAGCTGTAGCCGTGGGCATGGTGGGCCGTGTATTCCTTTCCCATGAGCTGACGGGGACAGAGTCGGAAACGGTATTCCTCGTGATGACCAATGAACTCTTCCCGCCGATTGTGGCAGGATTGATTCTCTCGGCTGTGCTGGCCGCTATCATGAGTACGGCTTCGGCGCAGCTGCTCGTGGCAGCTTCAGCCTTTGCGCAGGATTTCTATCGCACGCTTTTGCGCAAGGAAGCGGAGACAACGGAGCTTATCTGGATCAGCCGGGCTTCCGTTCTGATCATCGCCTCGCTGGCCATCTTTATCGGGCTGAATCCGTCGAGCTTTATCCTTGACATGGTAGCCTATGCCTGGGCTGGCTTTGGCGCGGCCTTTGGCCCGGCGCTGCTCTGTGCTTTGTTCTGGCGGCGCACCACCCGCAATGGCGTGCTGGCCGGCATCATCGTGGGTGGCATCACGGTGCTGGTCTGGAAGCAGATTGACTGGCTCGGTCTTTACGAGATTGTGCCGGGCTTCCTGTTCTCTTTGCTGGCGGTTTATCTGGTGAGCAAAATGGACAAGGAACCCTCGGCGTCAATTGTGGAAACATTTGATGCGGTTGGCAGAAGCGAAATCTAAAATTATTTTTTTGACAGGCAGGGATTTTCTCACAGCATAGCGAAAATCTAATTTATGAAAATTGTACAGGTATTACATGATATTATGAGTAGGCAAGTGTAAGGAATGTAGAGAAGCAGGTGAGCATTTGTGGAGAAAGTCAAAGTAATGATCGTCGATGATTCGAAGGTCAGCCGTGCGATGATTGAAGGAAATCTATCCAAGACGAACTTCGAGGTATGTGCACAAGCCAAAAATGCTGCTGAAGCAGTGGAGCTCTATGAACAGTACAAGCCGGCTGTGGTCACCATGGATATGAATCTTCCGGATGCTGATGGTCTTGAATGCACCCGCCGGATTCGCGCAGTGGATCCTGACGCCAAGATTGTCATGATCAGCGCGATGAAGGATGCCAGTTTGGTAGCCAGAGGCCGGGAGGCTGGTATCAGTGCCTTTTTGCAGAAGCCCGTCAGCATCAATGAGCTCATTGATACCCTGATGATTCTTTGCCAGAGCAAGGTGGGCAAGGTAGCAGTCCTGCGTGAGTCCTATGCCAAACCTTTCGTGAAAGCTTTGCAGCAGGGGATTTTCAGCATGACCGGTGTCCATAGTGAAGTGGAATTGGAAGAAGAGGGGCGCAGTTTCCTGGATATCAGCGGTATTGCCGTCATCGTAGGCCTTACGGGCATACCAAATGGGCGCGCTATTGTCTATATGGATGATAAGACCATGAAGGATTTTGCTACCGTGATGCTCGATGCCGAGGAAGAGGATGAGATTACGGAGGATGAAGCCAGTGAATCGGTAGAAGAAGCGGTAAACATCATCGTGGGACGAGGGGTGTCCAATATCAATGATGTGTTCAAGGACAAGGAAATGCGCATCACGCCGCCCGGCACTATCGTGGGCAGTAAGATTCGCATTGCCAGTCCGAAGCTTACGACCTTCCGTATAAGCGCCAGAACAAGACTGGGCGATATCAATATGAGTGTGGGATTTGCGGAAGGAGAATGATAAGATGGATGCCAAATTAGTTAATCCGTTCGTCGATGCATTCACGACCGTAATGCCGCAGATGGGCTTTCCGGAGCCCAAGCGGCTGAAGATGGGAGTAAAGACCAAGAATGCGGTGAGCCTGGGAGTATCGGTTATCGTAGGTTTCACCAAACAGATTCGGGGCAATGTGGTCTATAATATGTCGGAAGACACGGCTAAATTCATTGCATCGACCATGATGATGGGCATGCCGGTGGCGGAATTTGATGCCATGGCGCAGAGTGCCATTTCGGAAATGAGTAACATGCTGACCGCCAATGCGGCTACCAATCTTACAGGCATGGGGCTGGAGGTAGATATTTCCACGCCGTCCCTCTCTATTGGAGAGAACTTTCAGGTGAAGATCAGCGATGAGAATTATCTGACCGTGGAAATGGATCTGGCTGGCCATGTAGTCGAACTAGATATTGCAGTTGAACAGCAGTGAGATTATACCGCTGAAATGAAATTAGCATTGTATGCATGATGAAGTGTGTGCAATGCTATTTTCGTAAGGAATTTTTTATGGGATTTATAAACAAGGAGGAGAAAATGAAATTTAACAGTTTGCGGTTTAAATTTCTGGCAGGGTTTATCCCCCTGTTTGTGGGCAGCTTCTTGGTGTTCTTTGCTATCAGCTACTATATGTCTAGTTCGGCATTGACGCGCAATACGGATTTATTGGCTCAGGAAATCGGCAAGAGTACAGCAGAACAGCTGGAAAAGCTCTATCAGCAGCGGGAACTGACAGTGGAGTCTTTAGCCAGTAACCCACTTATCCGGCATGGTACCCGGGAAGAACGGGTGCAGGTATTGGCAGAGGCGTTGGCCAAGCGCAAGAACTTCACCATGCTGGCTTATTCGGATGTAGAAGGCCATGCTATCAGCGACAAGGATAAGGATATGGACCGCACCAGCCGGGACTACATCAAGAAGGTGCGGGAAACCAAACAGCCGGTTATGACGGGGCCATCCGTATCGGGGACCAGCGGCAAGCTCATCACCATCCTGGCCTATCCGGTGTTGGAAAATGGTGAGCTTACGGGCATTGTCTATGGTACGGTTGAGCTGGATGACCTGACCGAATTGGTGGGAAAAATCAAATACATGGAACATGGCCGCGTCTATCTGGCTGACCAGGATGGCCTTTGCATTGCCTATGCCCAGTTGCCGGAAGAAGTAGGCAAGATGGACCTGACCAAGGAGGTTTCCAGCAAGAAGATTGACATCGCGCTTGTAAATGGTTTTACCAGCGCGGTACAGCAGGACAAGCAGATCTCTACAGAATATACGACATCACAGGGCGTAGCTTCCCAGGCGGTATTCACCCCTGTGCATCTGGGGTATCGCACCTGGATTGCCGTATCGGTAGCCCCCATTACCGAAGTGCGCGCCGAGGCCTATTCGCTGGTGCGGATCATGGGGCTGGTAGCTGTCATCATGGTGTTGATCATCAGTGCCATCATCTGGTATATGGGCAACAAGATGTGCAGTCCGGTAGAGGCTCTGCGGGATGAATGCAAGGTCATCAATACGGGGGACCTGCGTGCCCGTCCTTTGGCTGTAGACAGCAATGATGAGCTGGGAGAGCTGGCCCGGGGCTTCAAGGAAATGCGCAGCACCATCCGGGAACTGATTGGCCATATCCAGAAGAATGCGGAGCGGGTATCGGCTTCGGCAGAAGAACTTTCGGCTGCTTCCCACCAGTCGGCCAACGCTGCCAGCCAGTCGGCCCAGCAGATCTCAGATATTGCGGCAGGTATCAACAATCAGTCGGAATCGGCAGCCCATGCCGATGAAACCGCTGTGGATATGGCGAAACGTACCACGAAGGTAGCAGATAACGCCAAAGAGATTGCGGAAGTCACGGAAAAGACTGTGTCTAGTGTCAGTACAGGGCGCGATTCCATCCATAATGTAGTGGAATCCATGAATACGATCAGCGACAGTACGGATACGGTGAAGTCTTCCATCAAGGAGCTGGCCAAGAGTTCCGATGAAATCGGCAGAATTGTAGAGATGATTTCCGGTATTGCCGAGCAGACGAACCTGCTGGCCTTGAACGCAGCAATCGAGGCCGCACGTGCTGGTGAATATGGCCGGGGGTTTGCGGTGGTTGCCGATGAAGTCCGGAAGCTGGCCGAAGAGTCCGCCAGTTCCACGCAGCAGATTGCCAATCTGGTGGCCAAGATTCAGACGGATATGAAACAGGCGGTAGCAGCCAGTGAAGAAAGTGCCGAAAGCGTGGCCAGCAGCATTGATTCGGTCAAGGAGGCAGATAGTATCTTCAAGTCCATCAAGATGGATATTGATGCGCTGGCGGAAGGTATCCGGGAAGTATCCCGGAGCATCCAGTCCGTATCGGACGGCACGGATTCCATGCAGCAGGCCGTCAAGGATATTGCCGAAATCAGCCATGCCAACGCGCATCGGGCAGAGTCCGTTTCCTCCACTACCGAGGAACAGTCGGCATCGGCCGAAGAGATTGCCGCAGCCACCCGCGGCCTCGCGGAGCAGGCAGAACAATTGGCCCATGAGGTTGAGAAGTTCAGAATTTAAGCGCGTTGTTTACATCGTGGTTTGGTTGTTACGGTGTGCTGGTGGCGCGGCAACGATGCTTTGCCAGTCTTCGCTCAGACCGTGAACTAAAACAAATTTTGACCTTTTATTTAGCGTGAACAGCCATAAACTCACTGCGTTCAGACAAATGGCCGTTCACGCTAATTTTATGGTGGGTCAAAATTTGTTTCTTAACGTTCACGGTCAGACGCTTCGCTTTGGCAAATCATCGTCGCCGCGCCGCCCTCGGGACGGCATTGACCTTTGATTCTTATGGATTAGCTTGGGTATTGAATGTTAAGTATCTTGCCGGCAGCAGGTCCTGACAATCAAAAATAAGATGTTAACCATAACCAACGAAAAATATAAAAAAACTGTTGGCAAGGCCGTTAGATTAGTTTATAATGTTTTACAGTATGTTTTAAAGAGGTGGCTATATGACGGAGACAATGACTGTCTCGGTAGCTGTGGAAGGCGTGCAGGTAGATACGGCCGGAGAACGGACGGTGCTGAAATCTGCGGCACGCGGCAAATACACGGCCCGGGCGGGCAAACATTATGTGCGTTATGAGGATGCCTCTCTCCACGATAAGGCGGTGCCCACGGTCTTGAAATTCCATGACCGGGGATTGACGCTGATACGCCGTGGAGCTGTGGATATGCAGCTGGATTTTCGGCTGGGGGAAAAGACCCGTAGTGTGTATCGAACGCCCTACGGTAATTTTGATTTGCTGGTGGAATGCAAGAAGCTGGATATCTGCTTTGCTGAGGGGCAGGGCACAGTGCAGGCTGAGTACGACATGCATCTGAATGATGTACTGCAAAGCCACAATACCTTGAATGTAGTGATTAACGCTATAAGCGAATAAATTAGGAGGATTTTGGATTGGATATTAAAGATACACTGACAGAAGCCATTGTCGCGGCTGCAAAAAGTGCTATTGCTGATGGTGTGTTCCCGGAAGGGGAACTTCCGGCAGTCGTTTTGGAAGTACCCCCGCAGAAGGAATTCGGCGATTTTGCCACGAACTTTGCCATGCAGTCGGCACGGGTGTTCCGCAAGGCTCCCCGCCAGATTGCCGAGGAACTGGTAAAACGCATCGAGGGTGACTGGCTCGACCATGCCCAGATTGCCGGCCCGGGCTTTTTGAATTTCTATCTGAAGGGCAATGTGCTCTATGATTCCTTCCAGAAAATCCTCGAAGCAGGCGAAAACTACGGCCAGTTGCCGCAGAAAGACGCACCGAAGATTCAGGTGGAATACGTCAGTGCCAACCCCACGGGCCTGCTCCATGTCGGTCATGGTCGTGGTGCGGCAGCCGGCTCTGCCCTCGTGAACCTGCTGCGGGCGGCTGGTTATCCGGTGGAAAGCGAGTACTACATCAATGATGCCGGCAATCAGATGAACAATCTGGCCCGTTCCGTCAATGCCCGCTATCTCGAACTTCTGGGACAGGACGTCGAGTTCCCGGAAGACGGCTATCATGGCCAGGACATCATTGACACGGCTCAGCGCATCATCGACAAGGAAGGCGACAAATACCTCTCCATGAGTGATGAAGAGCGCATGGATATCTTCAAGGATCTGGCCTATGTGGAAAAACTGGCTACCCTCAAAGAAGATCTGGCCTCTTTCAATGTGACCTTTGATAAATGGTTCAGCGAGCGCACCCTGCATCCGGAAGCTGTCAATGCTGCTGTGAAGATCCTGCAGGACAACGGCAATATCTATGAAAAGGATGGCGCCCTCTGGCTCAAGTCCACGGCTTACGGCGATGACAAGGATCGCGTGGTTATCCGTGACAATGGTGTGCCCACTTATCTGGCTGCGGATATCGCTTACCATCATAATAAATATGAGCGTGGCTTTGACCGTCTCATCAATATCTGGGGCGCTGACCATCATGGCTATGTATGCCGCGTGAAGGCTGCCATGGATGCACTGGGCCATGATTCCGAAAAACTCACGGTGTTGCTGCTGCAGATGGTGGCTCTCTACCGTGGCGGCGAGCTCGTGAAGATGAGCAAGCGTACCGGCCAGAGTGTAACCCTCAACGAACTCATGGAAGAAGTCGGCACCGATGCTGCCCGCTATTTCTTCCTGATGCGTTCCTTGGACAGCCAGCTCGACTTCGATCTGGATCTGGCCAAGAAAAAATCCAATGATAACCCGGTGTACTACATCCAGTATGCCCATGCCCGCATTTGCAGCATCTTCCGCCAGTGCAAGGAAACGGGGCTGTCCTTGAGCGACAAGCCGGAACTTTCTCTGCTCACGGATGAGTCGGAAATCGACCTCATCAAGAAGATTGAGGAATATCCGGAAGAAATCGAGCGTGCTGCCCGTGACTATGCACCGCAGCGCATTGCCCGCTACAGCTATGATTTGGCCAGTGCCTTCCATAGCTTCTATAATAAATGCCGCATTGTCGGCGTAGAGCCGAAACTGGCAGAAGCTCGTTTGGCTCTGGTGACGGTAACGGCCCATGTGATCCGTCATTCTTTGGGAATTCTGGGTGTATCCGCACCGGAACAGATGTAAGGTAAATTTAAGAGTTGGAAGGAGACCCTTTGATTATGGATTTTATCAATAGCTCGGAAGTAGATATCGCTTATCACGTGCTGACGGAAAAAGGTCAGACCATGTACTACAAGGATTTGATCCTCGAGGTAATCGAAAAGAAGCATAAGCCGGTACAGTCCCTGTCCGCAGCTATCTCGGAAGTATATACCCTCATCAATATGGACAGCCGTTTCCAGCATGAAGGCGACCAGCAGTGGGGCCTCACGGAATGGAACCCGCCTGAAGTGAAGCGTCATGCTGCCCGCGGTACGGCATCCCGCTCCAAGGCTGCCAACAAGGCCATCAACAGCCGTCAGAAGAAGCTGGAAAGCATTCAGGAATAAGGAGGTAAATCATGGCAAAGTATATCTTCGTTACCGGTGGTGTAGTTTCGTCTTTGGGCAAGGGCATTACGGCCGCTTCCCTGGGCCGTCTTTTGAAAAGCCGTGGCCTCAAGGTGACCATTCAGAAATTCGACCCGTATATCAATATTGATCCGGGTACCATGAGCCCTTACCAGCATGGTGAAGTGTTCGTGACCGATGATGGTGCAGAAACTGACCTCGACCTCGGCCACTATGAGCGTTTCATCGACATCAACCTGTCCAAGAACAGCAACATTACCACGGGTAAGGTGTACTGGTCTGTACTCCACAAGGAACGCCGCGGCGAATACCTGGGTTCCACGGTGCAGGTTATCCCTCATATCACCAACGAAATCAAGCAGCGTGTCTATGATGTAGCCAAGGCTGATGGCGCTGACGTGGTCATCACGGAAATCGGCGGTACTGTAGGCGATATCGAAAGCCAGCCGTTCCTCGAAGCCATCCGTCAGGTCAAGAAGGAAGTCGGCCCGAAGGATACCCTCTACATTCATGTAACGCTTCTGCCGTATATCTCCGCAGCTGGCGAGCTCAAGACGAAGCCGACGCAGCACAGCGTAAAAGAACTGCGTGCCATTGGTATCCAGCCGGATATCCTCGTGTGCCGCACGGAAAAGACCATTTCCAAGGACATGAAGGAAAAGATTGCCATGTTCTGCGATGTGCAGCCGGAAGCTGTCATTGAAAACCGCACGGCGTCCACAATCTACGAAGTGCCTCTGATGATGCAGAACGAGGGGCTGGATAAAATTGCCCTGCAGAAGCTCAATATGGACTACGGCCCGGCCGATATGTCCGATTGGGCAAAGATGGTCTACAAGATCAATAACCCGTCCAAGAAGGTCAAGGTGGCCGTGGTCGGCAAGTATGTGGAACTGCCGGATGCTTACATTTCCGTGACGGAAGCCCTGCATCATGGCGGCATCTACAACGATGCATCCGTGAAGATCCAGTGGGTCAATGCGGAAGCCATCGAAGATCCGGATACGGATCTGTCGGAAGTATTCGTGGGCTGCAAGGGCATTCTCGTGCCCGGCGGCTTCGGCGATCGCGGCGTGGAAGGCAAGATCAAGGCTATCCAGTATGCCCGTGAGAACAATATCCCGTTCCTGGGCCTGTGCCTGGGCATGCAGTGCGCCGTCATCGAATTTGCCCGTCACGTCTGCGGCATGACGGACGCGCACAGCTCTGAGTTCAATGAGGAAACGAAGCATCCAGTCATCGACCTGATGGAATCCCAGCAGGGCATCGAAGACAAGGGCGGCACGATGCGTCTTGGTTCCTATCCCTGCACTCTGCGTGAAGGTACGCATTCTCTGGCCGCTTATGGCACGGCAAACATTGCCGAACGCCATCGTCATCGCTATGAGTTCAACAACAAGTATCGTCAGGAACTCACGGAGCGCGGCTTAGTGATTGCTGGTACCCTGCCGGATGACAGCCTGGTGGAAATGGTCGAAGTAAAAGACCATCCCTGGTTCGTGGCAACGCAGGCTCATCCCGAGCTCAAGTCCCGCCCGAACAACCCGCATCCGCTGTTCCGCGATTTTGTCAAAGCAGCTTTGCAGGTTAAATAAATTTAGTTAGTTAGTACCAGCCTGGCGGCTTAGGGAGCTTTGACTCGCTCCGCTGAGCCGTCAGGCTAAAACTATTTTTTGCCCTTTATATCAGCGTGAAAAGTCAAAACTCGCTGCGCTCAGACAGCAGACTTTTCCCGCTGATTTTTTGTGGTGGGCAAAAAATAGTTTCTTAACGCCTGCCGGCATACGCTCCGCTCTGCCAAAGCTCCCTAAGCCGCTAGAAGGAACTGGTCTGCACATATTGTGACTATCGCTGCAATAGTCACGAATTAAAACCTGTCAGCAAGCAGGCAGTAAGGCTGGGGCGAGGGGATTATTCTAAGCGGAGCGTTAGGTGATGGGCGTTAAGAACTTATTTTTTTCTCCAGGGAAGTGCGCAAAGGTTTTGTTTGAGCGTAGCGAGTTTAACCTTTGCCCACTTCCTTGATTGAGAGAAAAAAATAAGTTTAGCCCATCACCGTAGCGCAGTCTGAATAATCCCCTCGCCCTAGCCGTCTTGGGGGAAAAAAACTTTCAATCAAGCAGGATAAGCAAGCAAACTCGTAGAAATAGACAGTATAAAAGATGAGAGAGTCAAATGTAAGGAAATTTTGGCTTGGGACTGGGATTTTTACGGAGAGAGGAGGATTTTCAATGCTTATCGATACGGCCTGTTCTTTGGCGTTCTACTGCCAGCGCTGCGGCCGAATCCAACTGCGGGATGTACCACTCTTTAGCGGGCAGATGCAATTCGTTATGGAGTGTGAGAACTGTGGGCACGAGATGGGCAAAATTACCTTGCGGCCGCGCAAAGGACTGGAACTGAACACGGAATGCGGAATATGCAAAGGCGAGAACCGCCAAGTCTTTACCTGGCGGCAGCTGCGAAAACTCAGGTTTGCCAGACTTTACTGTCAGCACGATAATTTTGAACTCGGCTACATTGGCCGGTGGCAGGATATTGCCGAATTCCTGGACTTCAACACCGCAGAATACGATGCTTTGCATCCCACTGACGGCGATTGTTACATCGAACATCAGCAGACCTTGCTGGAAGCGCTCAATCGCATTCACGATCTGGCGGCCAGCGGCGAGCTGGAATGTACCTGTGGCAGTGCAGACATTACAGCGGCGGTGGAACGGGATTCGGTACGGCTGGATTGCCGTTATTGTGGCAACTATTGCATACTTCCCGCCAGGACTGCGGCGGATCTGCAGGCTCTGAAGCCTGGCCAGGGGACAAAATTTGTCTGGAAAATGCGCCCGTGGCTTGACGTGAAAGAAAAATAGGATTATCATAAACCATATTGACATACGAGCAAGGGACTATCGGTGTTGGCCGACAGTCCCATTTTCGCGTAATATATGCAAGGAAGAATATTGAGGTGTGAAGATGAATTCTTTATTTGCTGCACTCAGCAGCAATGCCGGGGTCAAGAAACTGCAGGCCTGTATGCAGGCCGCGCCCCAGGAAACATTGGTATATGGCCTATCAAACTCCCAAAAACATGCAATTCTGGCTTCGGCTTATGAACGGGCACCCCAACCATTGGTGATTATCGTTCATAGTACAGAGGCCTTGCAGGATTGGCGGGAGGATTTGTTGTCTCTGTTGCCGGGAACCGAAATCCTCGAATTGCCGGAACTCGATATGATGACCGTGCAGGCCCAGGCCCGCAGTATGGAGCGTTCCGCCCGCCGCATGGACGTGATGGTGCGGCTCTCACGCAAAGACCCGGTCATTGTGTTGGCCAAGGCAACGGCTGCGGTGCAGAAGGGCATCAGCCGGCAGGATTTTGCCCGGCTCAGTGTCAGCATCAGCATCGGTGAGGAAATCGCCTTAGAGAAGATATTGCAGCGCTTGGTGCAGCTTGGCTATGAACATGCCGATGAAGTCGAGCGCATCGGCCAGTTCAGCGCCCGGGGCGGCATCGTGGATGTCTATCCCATCAATGGCGAGAACCCCGTGCGCATCGAATTCTTTGGGGATGAGATCGACTCCCTGCGGGAATTCGATTTAGACAGCAAGCGTTCCCTGAAGAACATCAACAGTGCGACCATCATGCCACTGGCGCAGACGGACAGTTCCGGGCAGGCCGAAGTCTTCCTGTCCTTTCTCGAGGGCAAGGGCACGGTGCTCTTTGATGAGCCCACGCGCCTGCGGGAACAGATGCGCACCATGGTGCGGGAAAATCCTGATATCAAAGGCAAGGTCTTTTCCTGGGAAAACCTGCAGGCTTCAGCCCGGGAAAACCGTGTGCTCTATACGGCCATGCTGCTGCAGCAGGTGCATGGCGCAGACGCTGCGCAGACCATCAGCTTTACGGCACCCAATGTGGCCAGCTTCCAGCGGCAGATGGACTTGCTCATGGACGAGATCAGCCGCTGGCTGGCGCAGAAACAGCACATCCTGATCTTGCTGTCTGAGAAGAGCAAGGCCGATTCCCTGCGTGAACTTTTGGCTCGTCATCGTTACCCTTCCCTCGTGATTGAGGAAGGGGCAGAACTTCGGTCAGACTGCGTCAATATCCAGGTTGGTCGCCTGATCAACGGTTTTGAGATGGCCGCTGCCAGCCTGGTGGTCGTGACGGAGAAGGATATCTTCGGGCATGCGAAAAGGCGGGCCATCCGCAAGGAAAGCAAGGGCGAGAAGCTCTCCCATTTCCGGGATATCAAGCCCGGGGATTATGTCGTGCATGCCGGTCACGGTATCGGCAAGTACATCGGTGTGGAAACCCTCGAAGTTGGCGGCATCCATAAGGATTACCTGCATATCAAATACGGCGGGGATGACAAGCTCTATGTGCCGACTGAGCAGGTCAATCTCCTGCAGAAATATATCGGTGCCGAAGGGGAAGTGCCCCGTTTGCACCGCATGGGTGGTACGGAATGGGTCAAGGCCAAGGCCCGGGCCAAGAAGTCCGTCGAGGATATTGCCAAACAGCTGATTGAGATCTATGCCAAGCGGCGTCAGGCGAAGGGCTTTGCCTTTGCACCGGATGACAGCAGCCAGCATGATTTTGAAGATGCTTTCCCCTATCAGGAAACGGATGATCAGCTCAAGGCCATTGCGGAAATCAAGGAAGATATGGAGAAGGAAAAGCCCATGGACCGCCTGCTCTGCGGGGATGTGGGCTTTGGCAAGACGGAAGTAGCCATCCGGGCTGCCTATAAGGCCGCCATGGACGGCAAGCAGGTAGCGGTGCTGGTGCCGACGACAGTCCTGGCCCAGCAGCATTTCCAGACCTTCAATGCCCGTTTTATGGAATTTGCGCCCAAGGTAGATGTCATCTGCCGTTTCCGTACCCTGAAGGAACAGAAGCAGACCATTGAGAAAGTCAGGCTGGGGCAGGTGGATATCCTGATCGGCACCCATGCCATCCTCAATCAGAACAAGGTGCAGTTCAAGAATCTGGGGCTGTTGATTGTGGACGAGGAACAGCGTTTTGGCGTCAAGCAGAAGGATAAGATCCGCAAGCTGGCCGCAGGCATTGACGTACTGACGCTCTCGGCTACGCCGATTCCCCGCACCCTGCATATGTCCCTGGTGGGAGCGCGGGATATGAGCATCATTGAGACGCCGCCAGCGGACCGTTTCCCGGTGCAGACCTATGTGGTAGAGGACAATGATGCGATTATCGCCGGTGCTATCAAGCGTGAGCTGAAGCGCGGTGGTCAGGTCTACTTTGTCTATAACCGCGTCGATACCATTGACCGCATGCGGGAAAAACTGGAATCGCTCGTGCCCGATGCCCGTATCCAGACTGCGCATGGCCAGATGCCGGAGTCTTTGCTGGAGCGTGTGATGATGGATTTCTACGAAGGGGAATACGATATCCTCTTAGCTACCAGTATTGTAGAGAACGGCCTCGATGTGGCCAATGCCAATACCATCATTGTCTATAATGCCGATCATTTCGGCCTGTCCCAGCTCTATCAGATGCGGGGCCGCGTAGGCCGTTCCCATCATATGGCCTTTGCCTACTTCGTCTATCAGGCGGATAAAATCCTGACGGAGACGGCAGAGAAGCGTCTGCAGGCCATGAAGGAATTTGCCGAACTTGGAGCTGGCTTCAAGATAGCCATGCGGGATCTGGAAATCCGCGGCGCAGGCAATCTCTTAGGCTCCCAGCAGCATGGGCATATCGCCAGCGTCGGTTTCGAGATGTACTGCAAGCTGCTTGAAGAGGCTGTGGACAGGTTGCAGCATGGCGAAAAAGAAGTGGTGGAGGTTCAGCCAGACCCGATCATCGATTTGCAGGTGGAAGCTTATATTGATGGGGACTATGTCAGCGATGCCATGCATAAGATTGAGATATATCAGCGCATTGCCGCTATCCGCAGCAATGAGGAAATCCGCGCTTTGCTCGATGAGCTCATTGACCGCTTCGGTGAACCCAGCCAGTCGGTCATGAACCTTTTGGAGGTAGCCCGCATCAAGAACTATGCCCGCGAGCTGAAGATCCGCACCATTGCAGAACTGCCCAAGGCACTGGATATCTATATCCTGCCCGGCCATCGCCTGCCCGCCAAGGGGCTGATTGCTGTCGATAAAGTATTGGGCCGCAGCATGCGTTCCCTGCCCGGAAAAAACGGTTATCGCTTTGCCTTGCAGGACAGCCAGAAAAAGAATATCACCAATTTCGTGCTGCGGCTTTTGCTGCTGGCCAGAGGTGAAGAAGAGGCGGCAATGCAGACGAGTGAACCGGTGACGAAAAAAATAACGAAAGCGAAAGTGAAGAAATAATATGGCAAAGATTACAGTAGTTGGCTTAGGCCCCGGCCATGCCGGCCTGATTACCCGGGAAAGCTGGGCACTGATGGAGCAGGCAGAGCATCTGATCCTGCGCACGAAAATCCACCCCACGGTAGCGGCACTGGACGAAGCTGGCATCCAATATACAACGTATGATGGCTTCTATGAAGAAGCGGCAGATTTTGAGACACTCTATCGCAGCATCGCCGCTGACCTGCTGAAGAAGGCAGAGGCCTGGGGCGAACTGGTCTATGTGGTGCCGGGCAGTCCTCTGGTGGCTGAGCGTACCGTGGTATTGCTGCGGGATATGGCTAAGGGGACAGATGTGGCGGTGGATATCCGTCCGGGCATGAGTTTTGTTGAGGTCATGTATACCCGTCTGGGCATCGACCCGGTAGAAGGCCTGACCATCCTCGATGCCTTGGATATCGAAACATTGAACGAGACGCCGGCACAGTCGCTGATCATCACGCAGGTCTACAGCCAGCCCATCGCTTCCGATGCGAAACTCATGCTGATGGAACTCTATCCGGATGAATATGAGATCACCTACATCCATGATCTGGCGATGGAGGATGAGTCCATCCGGCAGATCCCGCTATACGAGCTCGATCGGCAGCCGGATCTTGACCATCTGACCAGCCTTTATATCCGGCCCGTTCAGGCAAATAAAGCGGAATAAATTTTTTTGAAAGCAGGTATTTCAACATTTTTGTTGAATTTATACTATATGTGATTTGCAAAGGGGGTGTAAATGATGGCAGATTGTATTTTTTGCAAGATAGCAAATAAGGAAATCCCTTCCACGGTGGTTTACGAGGATGAGCAGGTTGTGGCCTTCAAGGATTTGGAACCGCAGGCGCCGGTGCATGTGCTGGTGATTCCCAAGAAGCATGTGGCAAGCGTAGCGGAACTCAAACAGGAAGACAAGGAACTGGCCGCTCATATCCTGGTGGATGTGATTCCGCAGCTGGCCCGTGAACTTGGCGTAGCTGAAAAGGGCTTCCGCGTTGTCGCCAATACCGGCGATGAAGGCGGCCAGACGGTCAAGCATCTGCATTTCCATCTCTTAGGCGGTCGCTCCATGCAATGGCCTCCCGGCTAAGTCCAGAGCATTGATTTGTGCGAAGTTTGTGTTGACATGGGCGTTATTGTTATTGTATAATAGCGTGGTGTAGTTTTGAAAACACAAACTCCCAAGTTAAGTGGAGGGGGGGAAAAATAGATGGCAAACGAAATCAAAGTTGGTAAAAATGAATCAATCGATAGTGCTCTCCGCCGCTTCAAGCGCATGTCCCAGAAAGCTGGTACGCTGGCTGAAGTGAGAAAACGTGAACATTACGAGAAACCGAGCGTTCGCCGCAAGAAGAAATCTGAGGCAGCTCGTAAGCGCAAGTTCAGATAATTTGCGCGGGACACCTGCAGATCGCAAGATTTTCAGGTGTCTTTTTGCTATGCGCATATAGGAAAGGAAGATGGATATGTCATTGAAAGAACAGCTTACCGCTGATATGAAAGAAGCCATGAAGAACAAGGAAAAGGAGCGCCTGGCCGTAATCCGCATGGTACGTGGTGCTATCCGCCAGCAGGAAATCGACGGTCAGAAGGAACTCGGTGAAGAAGACGTCATTGCCGTAATCAGCAAGGAAGTCAAGATGCGCCGCGATTCCATCGAGGAATTCCAGAAGGGCGGCCGTGAGGACCTCGTGGCAAAAACGCAGGCTGAGATCGATGTGCTCATGCCGTATCTGCCGGCCCAGCTTTCCGAAGACGAAGTGCGCGAACTGGTCAAGGCTGCTGTGGAGCAGACCGGTGCTGCCAGCCCGAAAGATATGGGCAAGGTTATGGGGGTACTCATGCCTAAGGTCAAAGGCCGTGCTGATGGCAAGATGGTCAACAATATCGTTAAGAGCTTTTTGCAGAACTGATATATGATAGGTGCCCGAGGGGGCTGGTAATATTTTTCCTTCGCTTGGACAAGCTTGCCAAACGCTACGGAAAACATCACCAGCCCCCTTGGGCTTAATGCGTTGTTATTGCTGATGCAGGGCAGGATTTTTATGGTTGATTGTGGAAATAAATAGCCAAGGGGGTGAGTTTATGGATGCGGTGATTGATATGCCGGTATTGCAGATGCTTTTGCTGGTCATCATGTTTCTGGCCATCATGGTGGAGATAAAGACTGGCGGCATGGGTGCGGGCATTTTGTTAGGGCTGGTGGCTGCCGGTGTATTTTGGGGCAGCCAGTACGTGAAGGGATTGGTGTCGCTTTATCAGATTGCCATATTTATGGGCGGTCTCATCTGTATTATCGTGGAAATGCTCTTGCCGACCGTGGGCCTTTTGGCCGGCCTGGGCGTGGCGGCCATGCTCTATAGCGTGGTACTGGCCATGGGCGGCGATATCCATGCCCTCTATGCCATGCTGATGTCCTTCGTTGCGGCAATCGTGATCTTCGCCTTGATTGTGAAGCGGCTGCCGTCGAGCAAGCTTTGGAATAAGGTGGTGCTCAAGGATGAAAGCCGTTCCGAAAGAGGTTTTGTCAGTGCAATGCCACGGCCGGAGCTCCTGGGAGCGACTGGAGAAGTGCTGACAGAGTTGCGGCCTTCGGGGAGTGTAAGGCTTAATGGCAAGCCAGTGGATGTGGTTTCCGAGGGGGCGTTCGTGCCCAAAGGCTCGCAAGTTCAGGTCGTTGATGTACAAGGTAATAGAGTTGTGGTTCGGCAAGTATGATTAGTGTACTTTTCTTTGGCGCAAAGAAAAGTACCAAAAGAAAACTCGGCCTGAAATCCCATCACGGGATTTACGGCCGACAACGCTCATCCTTGAGCGCTGGGCAACGATATACCTTTATGGATTCGATGCGGGACGAAAAGCCTTCCCTTGAGAGGACGGCGAAGCGGCGGGAGTCCAGTGGACTCCCCGGGAGTGGGCGCGAAGCGCTCGGATGAGGTGTTTAAGGAGGTTTTGCATTTATGAGTGGTTTGATTGGAACAGGTTTTTTGTTAGTCCTTATCATTGCTTTTATCATGGTATTCCTGCATTTCGTGCCGATTGGTTTGTGGATTTCAGCGCTGGCGGCCAATGTCAGAGTCGGTATCATGACTTTGGTTGGTATGCGGATGCGGCGGGTGCCGCCTAATAAGATCATCCTGCCTTTGATCAAGGCGAATAAGGCTGGTCTTGATGTGGCGGTCAATCAGCTGGAGGCTCATTATCTGGCGGGCGGCAATGTGGATAAGGTCGTGGATGCCCTTATCGCAGCACATCGGGCACAGATCCCTCTGCCCTTCGAGCGGTCGGCAGCCATTGACCTGGCTGGGCGTGATGTGCTCGAAGCCGTGCAGATGAGCGTCAATCCGAAGGTCATCGAGACGCCGGTAGTTTCGGCGGTGGCCAAGAATGGTATCGAGCTCAAGATCAAGGCGCGTGTTACGGTGCGGGCCAATATCGACCGTCTGGTCGGTGGTGCCGGCGAACCCACGATCATCGCCCGTGTCGGTGAAGGTATCGTCACGACGGTTGGTTCCTCGGAAAGTCATAATGATGTGCTGGCTAACCCCGATGACATCTCCAAGACGGTGCTGGGCAAGGGGCTTGATGCCGGAACAGCTTTTGAGATCCTTTCCATTGATATCGCCGATGTGGACGTGGGCCGCAATATCGGTGCGGAACTGCAGACCGACCAGGCCGAAGCCGATAAGCGCATCGCCCAGGCCAAAGCCGAGGAGCGCCGTGCCATGGCTGTGGCCAAGGAACAGGAAATGAAGGCCTATACGCAGGAAATGGAAGCCAAGGTGGTAGAAGCACAGGCTGAAGTTCCTCATGCTATGGCTCAGGCCCTGCGCGAAGGCAAGCTTGGGGTTATGGATTACTACAACCTCAACAATGTGCAGGCTGATACGGATATGCGCAACGCCATCAGTACGAGCAGTGGAGCCGGCAAATTGCAGGCTCCGCAGGCGCCCGTAAAATAAGGGGGGGATTCCCATGGATTCCTTTTGGGTGATCGTTCTCTTTATCCTCTTTGCGATTTTTTCGGATAAGAAGGGCCAGAAAAAGCCTGTGCCCAGGCGACGTGTCCCGGATCTGCCGCAGCGGCCCTTGCCGGATATTGTGCAGCCACGCCGGGAAAAGCTGGAGATTCCGGAACTGCGCGGTGCGCCGCCTCAGCCGAATGTGTTGACTGTGCCGCAGGTGCAGGCGCGCGATGCCATCCTGGCTGAGCAGCAGCGCTATCAGGAGATGATGCGCCGTAAGAAGCGGCAGGAACAGGCTGCTGTGTCGCAGTCAAAGACACCTGCAGCAGTGCCGCCTGCTATAGGACCTGATACCCTGCAGCAGGCTGTCATCTGGTCTGAAATCCTGGGTAAACCCCGCGCTTATCGAAAAAAATAGGGCCAAAACAGGCTCCGGCCTTTGTTTTTTCCCGAAAACCCTTGATTTTTCGCGGGTTTTCTGTTAAATTCTCTTATAGCGGGGTGCAACCCCCAAAGGCCCGCGGCTAGCCGCGGGAGTGCAATAATTTTCTTTAAGGAGGCTACGCTCATGAATAAAACTGAATTGGTAGCTAATATCGCAGAAAAATCCGGTCTGACGAAAAAAGACGCTGAAAAGGCACTGGGTGCTTTCTTTGAAAGCGTGCAGCAGGCACTGATCGAAGGCGACCGTGTACAGCTGATCGGCTTTGGCACTTTCGAAGTGAAAGAACGCGCTGCTCGTAAGGGCCGCAACCCGCAGACGGGCAAGGAAATCGAAATCCCGGCAGCAAAGAATCCGGTGTTCAAGGCTGGCAAGGCTTTGAAGGACGCTGTGAACTGATTGAGCTGATATAGGAGCTGTGAAAATTTTTTCACGGCTCTTTTTTCATATGAAGGAGAAATTCATGCAGGACAAAAGAATCTTGATTTCCGGCGGCACCTCCGGCATTGGACTGGCAACGGCTAAGCTGTTTGTGGCCGCAGGGGCAAAGGTAGCCCTGATGGGCAGGTCGGCTGATCGGGGACGGCAGGCGTTGGTGGAACTGGCTGCCGGTGAACAGGCTGTATTCGTGCCGGGCGATGTGAGCAGCTGGCAGGATTGCCAGCAGGTTGTGCAGCAGGTGTTGGATAGCTGGGGCGGCCTTGATGTGCTGGTCAATTCGGCGGGCATTTATGTAGAAGGTGCCTTGGAGGACATGACGGAAGCGCAGGTGGATCAGGTGCTGGACATCAATGTGAAGGGCACCTATTATCTGAGCCAGGCAGCCGTGCCTTATCTCAAGGAGTCCCGGGGCAATATCGTCAATGTGGCCTCGGATGCCGGGGTGCATGGCAATTACTATTGCAGCCTGTATTGTGCCAGCAAGGGGGCAGTCGTGATGTTTACCCGGGCGCTGGCTTTGGAACTGGCGGGTTTTGGCGTGCGTGTCAATGCCATTGCGCCGGGGGATATCATGACACCGCTGACGGAAGCACAGCTGCAGGAGGCGCAGGACCCCGGACAGGCCTTGCGGGAGATGGTTTCGGTCTATCCTTTGGGGCGCATCGGTACGCCTGAAGAAGCGGCAGCGGCCATCAGATTTTTGGCATCTTCAGCAGCCGGTTTCATCACGGGGACAATTTTGCATGTTGATGGTGGTTTGACAGCTTGAATTGTGTTACAATGAGCAGGTGTGAATTTCGTAGTGCAGGAGGTGTGGCTGATGGCCGGGAAAAAAATCATGATATTGACGGCATCCATCGGCTCAGGACATATCAAGGCGGCAGAAGCGGTGGCAGAGGAACTGCAGCGGCAGCAGCCGGAGGCACGGATTGTCATGGTGGATTTCATGGCCCGTTCCACTTCCTTCTGGCATTGGCTCACGAAGAAGATCTATCTGGAGATGCTGAACTTCGTGCCCAATCTCTATGATGTGTTCTATAAGCTTTCTAGTTGCGAGATGGGCGCCAGCTGTGGCAAGAATATGTTTGCGTATTTCATGCTGCCGGTGTTCCGCCGCCTGCAGAGGGAACATCAGCCGGATTATGTCATCTGTACCCATCCTTTTCCGGCAGAGACGGTTTCCCTATGGAAAGAACGGGAACATAGTGATTTGTCCCTGTCCGTGGTGATGACGGATTATTCCCTGCATCAGATGTGGCTATGCCGCGGCGTGGATCATTATTTCATGGCCACGGAGGCCATGGAACAGGGCATGCTGCAGCAGGATTTTGCCCGGGAAACGCTGCATGCCACTGGCATCCCCATCAGCCGTGCCCTGCGATTCCTGCCGGATAAGGGGGCATTGCGGCAGCAGCTGGGTATTGCGCCAGAGCGCAGGGTCATCATGCTGATGGGCGGCGGCTTGGGCCTGGGAGGTATCGAGAAGAACCTGCAGGAGCTGGAAAAGATCGCCCAGCCGTTGACGCTCCTGGTTATCGCTGGCCGCAATGAGCAGCTTTTGCAAAAGGTGCGGAATTTTGCTGCCAGTTCCCGGCATGACATGAAGGTTTGGGGCTATACAGATGAAGTGAGGAAGCTGATGGGGGCAGCGGACCTTTTGATCACCAAGCCGGGGGCGCTGACCATCAGTGAGGCATTTGCCCTGGGAACTCCCATGCTGCTCCATGATCCCATTCCGGGACCGGAAACGGAAAATGCCGTCTATGCTACGAAGCATGGGGCTGCCATCTGGCTTCATCCGGGGGAACGGCTTTCGCCGGCAGTGGAGGAGATCTTTGCGGGGGAGGCATTGTCCGGGATGCGGAAGCGGGCATTGGCCTGTGCCAGACCAATGGCCAGTGAAGAAATCGTGAAAATAATTTTGCAGTCGGCAGGTTTTTGACAAGTGAATAGGGAATATTATAGTTGCGGGTTTCACAAGAGTGGACAATTGATGGAAGAGATTGGTGATAACATGGCTGTATTTCAATTGCAGAAGAACGGCAATCAGGATTTCATATGTCCCAAATGTGGCCGGCCGTTGCATTTCGTGGATGGTACGGCAGTACAGATTGTCGGTGGCCGGGCAGATATGTCTTCTATCCTGCCTAAATATGAATGCCATCACTGCGGTGTCTATTTTCAGGAACTGTTGGGCTCGGGCTTCTATGATGAACATGATCTGCCCAAGGTAAGTGGTCCCGGGAACAGGGCGAACTGGATTCCCACCGGGAACCTGAAGCCGATGGAACTGAAGCGGGATGCAGAGAATAAATGCAAATGCCCCCGCTGCGGGAGCATGATGGATTATGTGGAAGGTCAGGCGGTGCGTTTGGTCAATGGCCGCCCGGACATGGAGAATGTGAAGGATCACTTTCATTGCAGCAACTGTGAGTCCTATTTTCGCCGTATTGCCACCACAAATTATTTCCAATGGTCAGAAAAGTAGATTTGTCTTGCCATGAGAAAAATTTGCGGTTATTATAGAGTAGATTGAGTTTTTGGCAAGGAGGGAGAAGGATGAAAGCAAGACGGGAAAGACGGGGAATAAACTGGTTTGCCCTGATAATGTTGGCAATCATTGTTTATTTTTCCTCCATCCTCATCTCTCAGCAGGTCTACCTGAGCCAGGCAGCTGATGATTATGCGGCAGCCAAGGCCAGGCTGGAGGCTGCCCAGAAGGAAAATGCGGCGCTGAAAGAAGAAACTCAGCAGCTTAATGAACTCGGGTATATCGAGAAGATCGCCCGGGAAGAACTGGGGATGACCAGAGCCGGGGAGCTTCCCTACAGCACCGGTCATAAATAAGCTTGTATATCTTGACACCCGCAAGTTGTCAAGGGTATAATATTTTTTGTATTTCTAAATACTCTAAGGAGGAAGAATTAATTTGTCCATTGAAGTTGGCAGCGTGCTGGATGGTGTCGTATCGGGCATCACGAATTTTGGCGCATTCATTGAATTGCCAGAGGGGAAAACGGGACTTGTACATATTTCGGAAGTAGCAGATGAGTATGTAAAAGATGTCCATGATTTCCTGGCAGAGAAAGACAAGGTTAAAGTAAAGGTAGTAGCCATTGATGAAAAAGGCAAGATTGGCCTCTCCATCAAGCAGCTGCAGGAGAAAAAGGCCGAGGTGACTGTCGAAGCCCCAGCTCGTGAGCGTTCTTCCTTCCGTGCCCCCAGAGGCAACTTTGGCGGCCGTGACTTTAGAAAACCGAATCGTTACAGTGCTACTTCGGCTTCCTTTGAGGATAAGCTTTCCAAGTTCCTCAAAGACAGCGATGAGCGCCTGACGGACTTGCGGCGCAAGACCGATTCCAAGCGTGGCGGGCGTGGCTCCCGTCGTGACTGAGCATAAATTGGAAGCACTCTGTAAGGGGTGCTTTTGTTCTTTATGCTCTAGGTGATAGGATTGAGGAGTGTTATGCGGGAAAAGGTAGAGGAGCTATGCCAGAAGCTGCTTCCGCAGGGGGCCAGGATTCTGGTGGCTTGTTCTGGCGGGGCAGACTCACTGGCACTGTTGGAGATCTTGTGGCATCTATCTTCCCGCTATAGCTGGCAATTGGCTGTGGGGCATTATGAACATGGAATCCGGGGAGACGATTCTCTAGCTGATGCGGCCTTTGTGGCAGATTTCTGTCATCAGCGCCATATTCCCTGCTTTGTGGAGCATGGCAAAGCCATGGAGACCGCGAAAAGCAGGGCACAGAGCTTGGAACAGGTGGCCAGAGATCTGCGTTATGATTTTTTGGAACGAACTTGTCAGGCGCAGGGCTTTGGCTATATTGCCACGGCCCATCATGCAGATGATCAGGCGGAAACCGTATTGATGCGGATCCTGCGGGGAACAGGCATCAAAGGCTTAGGTGCGATGCGTCCTCAAAGCGGCGGCCGTTATCCGATTGTGCGTCCGCTATTGGGAATCAGCAAGGCAGAAATATTGGTTTATTGCCAGCAGCAAGGCTTGGATTTTCGGGAGGATGCCACGAATTTTGTGGCAGATTGCACCCGTAACCGTTTGCGTCTGGATCTGTTGCCTCAATTGCGGCGGGAATACAATCCGGAAATCAGCCGCAGCCTGTGCCAGCTTGCAGAAATGGCGGCTGAGACCGCGGATTTCCTGCAAGGGGAAGTGGATCGCTGCTGGCAGGAGGACGCTTATGTGCGGCAGGCAGATCATGCGCTGAACCAGAGGGCTGTGGCAGACCTTCATCCTGCTTTGCAGCGCGGTTTGATCCGTAAATTGTGGGAGCAGGTCACGGGCTCGGTACTGGACCTCAATTACCAGCAGACGGGGTTGGTACGCCGTTTGCTTTTAGAAGGCACGACTGGCAGCCAGCAGGAGTTGTCTCACCACTATATGGCCCGGCTGGCTTATGGTTATCTGACCATTGGATCATCAAACAGCCGGACCAATCAGGCAGAAGTGGTTCAACCCGCAGCTGATGTGCAGGTTCCGGGGATAACGTTATGGGGGCCGTGGAAGCTTACCGCAGAATGGCAAAGTGAGGTAAGAGGGGAGACTTCGCCTCGCGAACTTTATCTGTATCCGGAAAATTTTGCAGGCGGGCTGGTTTTGCGTACCCGCAAACCGGGAGACTATATGCGGCTTCCCGGGGGATGCAAGAAGCTGAAGAAGCTGATGATTGACGATAAGGTTCCGCAGGCTGAGCGGGATATGCTGCCATTGCTGGCAAATGGCAGTGAGATAATATGGATGATTGGCCGCAGGCGCAGTGCAAATTGTTTGCATGGTTCTGAGGATTATCATAGAATTTTGTATCTCAAGTTAGAGGAGAGAGGTATTTAATCATGTTACACGAAGATATCGAAAAAGTTGTTTTCACAGAAGAACAGATTCAGGCACGTATTGCTGAATTGGCAAAAGAAATCACGGAAGACTATAAGGATGTTCAGGAAGAAATCTATTGCGTGGGCATTCTGAAAGGGGCTGTGATGTTCTACACGGATCTGGTACGCAAGCTGGAGCTGCCGGTGCGCTTTGACTTCATGATCGCTTCGAGCTACGGCAATGGCACGTCCACCACAGGTTCTGTGAAAATCCTCAAAGATTTGGATTACGATATTGAAGGAAAACACCTGATTGTTATCGAAGATATAATAGACTCCGGTACGACGATGAATTATCTGTCCAAGTACTTCAAAGAGCGCAAGCCGAAATCTGTGAAACTCTGCTCGCTGCTTTCTAAGCCGTCCCGCCGCATGGTAGAAGTACCTATTGACTATTGTGGTTTTGAAGTACCGGATGAATTCCTGGTGGGCTACGGCCTTGACTATGCGGAAATCTATCGCAACCTGCCGTACATCGGCGTGTTGAAGCCGGAGATTTACACCGAAGAATAAAATCCTGGGAGGCATTGGCTTCTCGGAAGGAGGGCAATGGATTGAATAAGTTTCTACGCAATGTAGGGTTCTATTTGTTGATAATACTCGTAGCCATCTCCATCATTGACTACTTTTCGACAAGGAACACAACCAAGCAGGAAGTGGGTTATACGCAGTTCCTGCAGCAGGTGGATGAAGGCAAAGTAGCAAAGGTTGTCCTCATTCAGAATACCATTCGTGGTACGTTGACTGATGGTACGGAGTTTACCACCATTACCCCGGATAATCCTAACCGGGACCCGAAACTCTTTGACAAACTCTCCGCCAAGGGCGTGGAGATCAATGCGGAAAATCCGCCGGAGCCACCCTGGTGGTCCACCATGTTCTCGTCCCTGTTGCCGATCCTGCTTCTCGTGGGGGTATGGTTCTTCATCATGCAGCAGACCCAGGGGGGCGGTGGCCGGGTGATGTCCTTTGGCAAGAGCCGTGCCCGTATGAGCGGTTCGGACAAGATCAAGGTCAACTTCAAGGACGTGGCCGGTGCTGATGAAGCCAAACAGGAACTGGAAGAAGTAGTCGAGTTCCTCAAGCATCCCAAGAAGTACAACGATTTGGGTGCACGCATCCCGAAAGGCGTTCTGCTCTTTGGCCCTCCGGGTACTGGTAAGACCCTGCTGGCCCGTGCCGTAGCCGGTGAGGCTGGCGTGCCATTCTTCTCCATTTCCGGTTCGGATTTCGTGGAGATGTTCGTGGGTGTCGGTGCATCGCGAGTCCGTGACCTCTTCGATCAGGCCAAGAAGAATGCGCCTTGCATCGTCTTCATCGACGAGATCGATGCTGTGGGCCGTCAGCGTGGTGCTGGTGTCGGCGGCGGTCATGATGAACGCGAACAGACCCTGAACCAGTTGCTGGTCGAGATGGATGGTTTTGCTGCCAACGAAGGCATCATCATCATTGCGGCTACCAACCGTCCGGATATCCTTGATCCGGCGCTTCTGCGCCCCGGCCGTTTCGACCGCCAGATCGTGGTGGACAAGCCGGATGTGCGCGGCCGTCTGGCCATTCTCAAGGTGCATACTTCCGGCAAACCGGTGGATGAAGGCGTGGATCTCGATATCCTGGCCCGCCGTACGCCGGGGTTCACGGGTGCTGATCTCAGCAACCTCGTGAATGAGGCAGCACTTCTGGCTGCCCGCCGCGACAAGAAGAAGATCTACATGCAGGAACTGGAAGAAGCCATCGAACGCGTCATGGCCGGTCCTGAGCGCAAGTCTCATATCATGAATGATGAAGAAAAGCGTCTGACGGCTTATCATGAAGGTGGTCACACTCTCGTGGGCATGATGCTCAAGCATGCTGATCCTGTGCATAAGGTTACGATCATTCCCCGTGGCCGTGCCGGCGGTTACACGCTGATGCTGCCCAAGGAAGACCGCAACTATGCCACCAAGTCCGAGCTCCTCGACAAGCTCAAAGTGGCTATGGGCGGCCGTGTGGCCGAGGAAATCGTGCTGCAGGAAATCAGCACGGGCGCTTCGCAGGATATCCAGCAGGCTACCCGCATGGTGCGCGGCATGGTCATGCAGTATGGCATGAGCGATGTCCTGGGTCCTGTGGCTTATGGCGAGAGCCAGAACCATCAGGTGTTCTTAGGCCGTGACTTCCATCAGGAGCGCAACTACTCCGAAGAAGTGGCCAGCGAAATCGACAAGGAAGTCCGCAAGTATCTGGAAGATGCCTATGAGGCCTGCCGCCAGATCATCACGGAAAACCGCGACAAACTGGAACTCATCGCCCAGGCGTTGATGGAACGCGAAACCCTTACGGCCAAGCAGCTGGAAGAACTGCTGGAAAAAGGTTTCATCACCGAGGATGAGCCGAAGCAGGAGCCGCCCAAGGACAACAATGATGGTCCTAAGGATGGCGATCCGGCCCAGATCCCGCCGACGACCTTGGTACAGCAGATCCACAATGAAGCCATGGGCATCGAGACGCCCAAGGAAGCAGTGCCTGCTGAAGGCGTAACGGAAAACTCCCGGGAACCGAAATTCAATGTGACCCATTACGATAAGTAAATGACAGGAAACCTTCTCCTTAGGAGAAGGTTTCTTTTTTTGTAAACTTTACAGAATGAAAAAAATGATGTCCATCATAACGGTACTTAAATATTATTCATGCTGATTGTCACGTAAAATAAAATAATATATAATTATGGTGTCATAAATATTTTACAGTGAGCAGGAGGTATTATTATGTTACTCGCTGGTGGTCTTATCGTTATCCTGACCTTTGCGTTGATTATCAAGAAGATTGAAGCGCGCCTGGTACTCTTTTTGGCCGGTGTCATCATGTGCCTGATCGGCGGCTTGCCGGAGGATATCATGAAAGCCTTTATGAAGGCCATGACCAATAATTCCCTGGTGCCGACAATCTGTACGGTGATGGGTTTTTCCTATGTCATGAAACTCACCGAATGTGACCAGCATCTGGTGCAGTCCATTTCCGGTGTCCTAAAAAAAGGCCGTATGGTCTTGGTGCCGCTGTCCTTTTTCCTGACCTGGTGGATCAGTCTGGCCATTCCTTCGGCAGCTGGCTGCTCAGCGGCCGTGGGCAGTATCCTGATTCCGACACTGATTGCTGCTGGTGTCCATCCGGCTATGGCAGCTGCTACAGTACTGGCTGGTACCTGGGGCAGTGCCATCAGCCCGGGCAACGCCCATAATCCCTTTGTGGCTGACCTGGCTGGTACGGATATGATGACGGTCATCATCAATGAAACGCCGGCTTCCGTGATTGCTTCCTTTGCCTGCATTGCCGTGATGACGGTCTATGCCGTGGTCATGAAGGAAGGGGCGACAGATGAACGCCGGGAAGCCTATCTGGCTACACTGGAAGAAGAACAGCATCATGACTTGCATGATTTCAAGGTAAATCCCCTGCGGGCCATCGTGCCGCTGGTACCGCTGGTGCTCTTGATTCTCGGTTCCAAGCAGGTGGGCATCCTGCCGGAGATGAGCGTAGCCCTGTCCATGATCATCGGTGTGGTCTTGGGGTTGCTCGCGACCTGGTCCAATGCGCAGGAAGTCTGCAAGAACTTCTTTGACGGTATGGGTAGTGCCTATGCCAATGTCATCGGCCTGATTGTCTGCGCCAGCGTCTTTACCACCGGTATGGCCGCTGTGGGTCTGACCGGTGCGCTGACGGATGTCATGAAGGGCTCTCAGTCTGCCGCTGCTGCCGCTGGTACGTTCGGCCCCTTCTTGATTGCCGTGATTTCCGGTTCCGGTGATGCGGCTGCCTTTGCTTTCAATGGTGCGGTAACGCCCTTTGCCGAACAGTTCGGCATGAGCATCATGGATTTGGGTTCGCTGGCACAGATTGCCGGTGCCATGGGGCGTTCCATGTCCCCGGTGGCCGGCGCAGCTATCATCTGTGCAGGTCTGGCCAAGGTCAACCCCATGGAGATTTCCAAGCGCAACGCCCTGCCTTGTCTGGCGGCTGCTTTGGTACTGATGCTGTTCCTGTAATTTTGTGGATGAAACGGAAGAAGGTATACTCATGATCAATGAACAGCGCGTGCTGGATGAATTCCTGGAGCTGGTGCAGATCCGCTGCTCCACCCATGATGAAAGGGAGGTCGCAGACCTCCTGACCAATCGTCTGAAGGAGTTGGGCGGTACGGTCAGGGAAGACAAAGCCGGGGAGAAAATCGGCGGCAATACGGGTAATCTGGTGGCGGATTTTCCCGGTACCGTTGCTGCTCCTACGGTAATGCTGACTGCCCATATGGACTGCGTGGAGCCCTGCGGCGGTGTGAAGCCTGTGGTCAAAGACGGCATCATCCGTTCGGATGGCACCACGATCCTGGGGGGCGATGACAAGGCCGGCGTGACGGCCATTCTCGAAACCCTGCGCCAGCTCAGGGAGCAGGAGATTCCTCATGGTCCGCTGCAGGTCGTGTTCACGGTGGCTGAAGAAAATGGTGTTCATGGCTCCCAGAATCTCGATACGAGTCTGCTGCATGCCGATTTCGGCTTTACGTTGGACACGCATAATCATCCTGGCAATATGACTTTCATGGCACCGGGAAAGAACCAGATCCGGATCCATATCGAAGGCAAGGCCAGCCATGCAGGTGTCAATCCTGAGGCGGGCATCAATGCCATCTGTGCGGCAGGCCTGCTTATCGCGGATGCTCCGCAGGGTCGCATCGATGAGGAAACCACCTGCAATCTGGGGCGGATCGTGGGCGGTTCAGCGACCAATGTGGTGGCGGAATGCTGTGATGTGTTCTATGAAAGCCGCAGCCGCAATAAGGCAAAGCTGGATAAAATCACACAGGAAATCTGCGATCATTTCGTAAACGGTGCAGCGAAGACCAATTGCCGGATTACGGCAGAAGTCAGCCCAGACTATGGCCCGTACCTGCTGGAGAAGGATTCGCCAGCTATCCGGACGGCCATCAAAGCTGCGGAAAAGCTTGGCCTGCCGGTAAATCTCGAAGAATCCGGCGGCGGCTCTGATGCCAACCATTTCAATACCTACGGCGTGCCTACTGTGGTGCTGTCCGTGGGCATGGAAAACGCTCATACCAAGGATGAGTATATCGAAGTGAAGGATTTGTATGATTCTGCCAGATGGGCGCTGGAAATCGTCAAGACCGTAGCGGCAAGTGAATAAATCGTTTGGGAAGGTGCGCTGACGCGTCAGATTGACAGGTCGGCGCACCTTTTATACAATAGTCTTATCATCATATAAAGGGGGACAAATGCATGGAATTCTGTATATTTGGTGCTGGTGGTACCGGCGGTGTTTTGGCGGCTTATCTGGCGATGGCCGGACATGATGTGACGCTGATTGCTCGTGGAGCACACTTAGCGGCGATTCAGGAGTCAGGACTGACCTTGCATACCAACCACCGGGGGACAGAGTCCATTCGGAACCTGAGGGCATGCACGGCGGCAGAGTATGAGGATGTACCGGACGTTTGCTTTGTGTGCATAAAGTATTATGATTTGGAGGATGCAATTGCTTTTGTCCGGCAGAAGATGGGAAAGGGCACGCTGATCATTCCGGTGCTGAATGTGTTTGGGACTGGCGGAGTCATGCAGGAGCAGCTGCCGGAACTTACCTGTCTGGATGGTTGTATCTATGTGATGGGCGAGATTGAAGCTCCTGGTGTGATCTATCAGTCCGATAAGATGCTCCGGGTAATCTATGGTTATCGCCCGCATCAGGCGCAGAACCTTTTGGCAACGGCGCAGGAATTGGAACATGTTTTGCAGGCAGCAGAGATTCGCGGTCATTTCAGTGACCATATCGTCCGGGATGCCCTGCAGAAATTTGCCTATGTATCACCTGCAGGGGCGGCGGGGGCGTATTTCAACGTCACCAGTGAAAAGCTGCAGCAGGCTGGTCCGGAGCGGGAGATGTTTGCCGGACTGATCAAGGAAGTCGTTGCTCTGGGCAAGGCTATGGGCATTGAATTTGAAAACAATCTGGTAGAGACCGGGCTCAAAATCATGGATGCCCTGAAAGCAGGTTCCACTACCTCTATGCAGCGGGATATCCTGCGGGGAAGGCAGTCGGAATTTGCTGGGCTCGTCACCCGCGTAGTGGAACTCGGTGAGAGGTATCATGTACCAGTCCCGCTCTATCAGAAAATCAATGAATGGGGAAAGGAAAATCTGCAGTTACATGGATAGTCTGACCTGGGTGATTTTTGACATTATGGGCACCATTGCTTTTGCGGTATCGGGAGCAATGGTGGCCATCCAGCGCCGCATGGACATCTTTGGTATCATTGTGTTGGCGGCGCTTACAGCCGTGGGAGGTGGTATGGTAAGGGATGTATTGGTGGGGATCAATCCACCGGTGGCTTTGTGCAATATTACGGATTTCATGCTTTCGATCATTATCGCTATCATTGCAGCTTTGGCTTATAGCTTTTGGCCATTTTCCCCGCCGAATAAAGCATTCATGCTCTGGCTCTATAATATGTTTGATACGGTGGGCCTGGCTTCCTTTACCATTACAGGGATGTTGACCGGACTTTCCCGGGAAGCCGGTAATCCCTATGTGCTGCCTGTGCTGTTGGGCGTGATTACGGCAGTAGGGGGGGGCATCCTGCGGGATTTGATGGCACATCGGATGCCGGCGGTCCTGTATAAGGATGTCTATGCTACGGCAGCGCTTCTGGGGGCGATGGTATCTTGTTCTCTGCAGACGGTGACCGATACCATCACCATGGCATGGGTTTGTTTTGTGCTGGTGATTGGCCTGCGTTTCAGTGCTTTGCATTTCGGCTGGCACTTATTTCATCCCCGGTCTGACTGGAAAAAGCGAAAGTAGTGGAAATAATTATCAGATGGTGTTATAATAACGTGTCTGTAGGTCGGATTTTGACTAAGTTTTTTTGGCAAATTTCATGTTTTTTACAGGATTCTGCTTATTATTTAGCGAATAAATTCGATAAATAAGTAAGGACTTTAGGTTATTTGCGACGGGCGGGTTTTGGAAGGTCAGCCCAGCGGATACCTATGGTTATTTAGAGAAGGTTTTGGTTGTTTTTTTAGGGAGTGTGAAGAATTATGAGAAATATTGCAAAACATGTTTCCCAGATGGTAGCACTGCTGGCAGTTTTGATTTTCTCCACGGTTAGCGCTTTTGCTACGCCGTTTGCAGAAACGAACTGGCAGGATAATGTGATTACGGTTACGGGAACAGGTGTAGCACCTGCGCATGCCCGCACACCGGTGCAGGGCCGCATGCTGGCTCGCAGAGCAGCTGTGGTTGATGCATATCGCTATTTGGCTGAATATGTTCAGGGTGTTCAGGTTGAAGCTGAATCTAAGGTACAGGACTTGGCTGCTGCTAGTGATTTGATTAACACAAAGGTAAAGGCTGTAGTTCAGGGTGCTCGTATTGTCAGCGAGAAAGAGATCCCTGGTGGCGGCTATGAAGTGACGATGTCCATGCCGCTGTTCGGTGCAGGCTCTCTGGCAACGGCTGTTATGCCGACCACTAGCCCGCAGGAAGTATTCCCGGAACCGGTGCAGTCTGTAGCTCCTTCCATGCCGGCTTATGATGCCAGCGCATCTGTCAGCGTACGCGTAGAAGTAACGGCTAATGCAACGGCGGCAGCTCCGGCACCTGCTGCGAACTCCAATGCCATTGGCAATTACACGGGTATTATCGTTGACTGCCGTGGCCTCGGCTTGAATCCGGTAATGAGCCCGGTTATCATGAATCAGAATGGCGAAAAGATCTATGGACATAGAAATCTGAACCCGGACTTTGTGATCAGCAATGGTATGGCCAGCTACACGACTGACCTCAACAGCGGCTGTACACGTGCAGGCAACAACCCGCTGGTTGTAAAGGCAGTATCCCTGCAGAGCCATAACAGCTATCCGGTTCTGTCCGTAGCTGATGCTAACCGCGTCCTGATTGAAAACAAGGCTTCTGGATTCTTAGAGAAAACCAACGTGGTGTTTATTCGTTAATTAATTTCATGTAAGAATGATTTTCCCTGTTGGTTGCCCGTTCACAGGCCAACCGGCAGGGAAAATATTATGGGCTGACCTTCCAAGACCCGCGTGGCGCATGACAAGATGAATGAAAGTCAGAGCAAGTGGTTGAACATGGATGAAAGTGGATGGAGGTTGGTAAGCATGAAGAACAGGAAAAGAACGTTTTTTTTAGCTGCAGCTGTCCTTACAGCCATATCGGGAACGGCTCTTGCCGATGCCGTGATTCCCGCTGATGCCCATCGTTATAATGGGCATTTCTATTATGTGTTTGACGGCGTGGCCAATACTTGGGAAGAAGCGGAACGGTACTGCGAATCACGTGGAGGGTATCTGGCGATCATCAATGATGCGGCAGAGAATCAGAGTCTTTATGATTATATCAAACGCATGGGGAAGAAAGATGTTTACTTCGGGCTTACGGAAGCTGGACATCCAAATGTTTGGCGCTGGGTGGATGGTGCACCGCTGACTTATCAGAATTGGAATACCGGAGAACCCAATCATGGGCCTGGGGAACATTATGGTATGTATTATACTGCTCATCAGGCCTATACCTGGAATGACGGTGACTTTGGCCTGCAGGGCAGTACCGGAAGCAGCAAGGCTTTTCTTTGTGAATGGGACAGCCTGCGGGGCAGCAATCCCCATCATAAACCAGGTGCCCATAAACCGCCGGGGCATAGGCCGCCGGTACGGCCAGGGCATCATGGACCAGGCTATCCGCCAGCACAGCCAACGCCGCCTGTTGCGGTGAACCATGTTCCTGTGTCGCCTCCAGCAGCAAAGCCTGTTCCTGTGCCGCCTCAAGCCGCACCCATGAATCTGCAGGGCGGAAAGCTGGTCTGCTATCTGCGTTTCAATGATTCGGCCATCAAGGATGATGCGGGAAATTCCTGGGGTGGATACAGCAATCCACAACTGGATACTTTTGGCGCCAAGGCAGGCAAGGCGCTTAACCTCAAGGATAAGGCATATATCCAGCTGAATAAGGCTGTAACCTTCGGTGGACAGGACTTTACGGTCGATTTTTGGTTGAATATGTCTTCATACAGTGGCAGTTATGCCAGGGCCTTTGTATTCTACAATACACAGAATAGCAATACGAATGCACTGTTATTCTATCGGGTAGGCAGCTCTGGTACATTCGCCACGATGTGGAATAACGCATCAGTGAATAATTCCGCGGTGAAATTAGATCATCTCCAACATATTGCTTTGGTTTATCGCCATGATCTGGGCGTGTTGACTACTTATGTGGATGGGAAAAAGAGCAGTGAATTGAAGTGTACGATTCCCAGGACACAATTCAACCAGGGCTTGCTGGGCAAGAGTAATTATACCAGTGATGGCCTTATGGTGGGGACTATGGATGAATTCCGTGTGATTGATGGTGCAGCGCTTTGGAAGGCGGATTTTGTTCCGCCGACAGCGTATTGAGGGGGGGAATCCAGCCTCTATAGGCGAAACTAATTCACGGAGTGTATATGCAAAGAAATCTTTTAGGGCGAATCAGGAAAGGGCAGCCCTTTTCCTGGGGAGAGTTGTTGCTGCTGACCTGGCAGCTTAGTGTTCCGGCAATCATGGCGAAAATCACCACGGTGATGATGCAATACATCGATGCTTCCATGGTCGGCATGATCGGTTCTGCGGCTGCTGCTGCCATTGGACTGGTCAATTCAACCACCTGGCTGATTGGTGGTGTCTGTTTTGCCATGTCCATGGGTTATACCATCCAGCTGGCACATGCTATTGGGGCAGGCGAAGATGTCAAGGCACGGAGCCTGGTGCGTCATGGCTTGTGGGCAGTGTTTGCCTTCAGTCTGGCCATGGGAGCAGGCAGTGCCCTGTTCAGCGACGACCTGCCTTATTTTCTTGGCGGGACGGCAGAAATTGCCGGGGATGCGGCGACTTACTTGTGCATCTATGCATTGGGGCTGCCGTTCCTGGCCGTGAACTTTGCTGCTGGTTCCATGTTGCAGGCTAGTGGCAATATGAAAGTGCCCAGCCTGCTCAGCGTACTGATGTGTTTGCTGGATGTGCTGTTCAATGCCTTGTTGATATTTCCCTGCCGTACGGTGGAAATCGAGGGCTGGGCTTTATGGATTCCCGGTGGGGATATGGGCGTAGCCGGTGTGGCTTTAGGTTCCGTTTTGGCGGAGATCTGCTGTATGGCAGCGATGCTCTATGTACTGCTGAAAAAATCACGGCAGCTGCATTACCGTCAGGAAGAACTGCTATCCTGGACGAGCGAATTGCGGGAGGCGGTCATCCTGGGGATTCCCATGGTGCTGGAACAGGTGGTCATGGGCGGTGCCTATGTGGCCTTTACCCGTATCGTTTCGCCTTTGGGCACAGTGGCACTGGCGGCCAATTCCTTTGCTATCACGGCAGAAAGCCTTTGTTATATGCCGGGCATTGGCGTGTCCACAGCTGCCCAGACTTTGGTGGGGCAGAGTGTGGGAGCGAAACGCAGCCAGCTGGCCCAGCGGTTTGGTTATGCCAGTGCCGGGCTGGGGATGGTGGTCATGCTCATCATGGGCATCATCATGTATGCCTGTGCGCCGCTGATGATGGCGATGCTGTCTGCTGATGCGGCAGTTATCGCCGCTGGCACAGAAATCCTGCGCATTGAAGCCTGGGCAGAACCGCTCTTTGCGGCGGGGATCATCGTGACCAGCATCTTCCGGGGAGCAGGAGAGACCAGGATGCCGACCATCCTGAATCTCGTAGCCATGTGGGGGATCCGCATTCCTCTGGCTATTTATCTGGCTGTTGATTACGGACTGCCCGGAGTCTGGACGGCCATGTGCGTGGAGCTATGCGCACGTGGCTTGTTATCCTTGGGCGTCCTGTTTTATCGGGGCGAAAGCCTGTATCAGAAAAAAGCATGAAAAGGCCCGCTATGGGCCTTTTTTCATGCTTATCTATATTGCCTGAAAATTCCATTTATGGTACAATAAAGTATAAGGTGTAAGGAAATTAAGGCAGAAGGGAGGCGTTTCTCATGGCAGCGATTGGTGAGACATTGGGCATCATGAGTCAGGTTGTTGACTTTTCCGTGAAGATGCCGCGGTTGTCGGATAAGTTCGATCCACATCCCAATATGCATCCAGCCACTCCTGTCCGTGAGCAGCAGGACATCAATCGGACGGCATATAATGCCCTGCAGAATGGAATCAATACGGAAAAATCCTTGCAGGAGAAGACGGATACTTCAGTCAAGGACTACAAGGCAGGGAAGAAGTCTTTCCAGGAGATGCTCAAGAAAGTCACGGAAAATTCCGCAGAGGAAAGCAAGACGGTAGCGGCATATCTGAAGAAGAACAGCAATAGCAGTGAGAACACTTACATGGCGAATTCGACGGCTAAATCCACTGGTACTAATGGCAGGATTGTCGATTTACAGTCATAACTTATGATGTGTAAACTTGTAACATTCATCTATATAAGGTAAAATGGATACAGTGCGGAAGCTGTATCCATTTTTATTGAGGAGGAATCATCATGCAAGTCATTCATACCGATAAAGCTCCGGCCGCTGTGGGATCCTACAGTCAGGCTATCAAGGCAGGCAATACCCTTTATCTTTCCGGGCAGATTGCCATCAATCCGGCAGAGGGCAAGATCGTGGCCGCTGACATTGCCGGGCAGGCAGAGCAATGCTGCCAGAACATTGAAGCTGTGCTGGCAGAAGCTGGCACCGATATGGGCAAAGTGGTCAAGACCACTTGTTTCTTGGCTGAGATTGCCGATTTCAAAGCCTTCAACGAAGTCTATGCGAAGCATTTCATCAGCAAACCCGCCAGAAGCTGTGTGGCCGTCAAGGATCTGCCGGCAGGCGCCTTGTGCGAGATAGAAGCTATCGTAGTGCTGGATTGAGGAAAAGAGGACTGTGCGCTCACAGTCCTCTTTTCTTTAGGATGATCTTTACGATATAGGGATAACAAAGCATGATGAACAGCAGCCGTGTCAACTGGTAGGCCGTCATGGTGGAGCTGTCAGCACCCACAACGAGTGCTGTGATACCCATTTCCGCCAGGCCGCCAGGGGCCGTGGACAGGAATGTGGTGGCAATATCAGCAGGCGTCAGGCAGGAAAGGGCGATGCCCATAAGCATGGACACGGCCAGCACCAGCAGTACGCTGCCAATCAATACCGGCCCCATGCCCTGATAGTCCCGGATCTTCCGCAGATCTATGCTGGTGCCGATATAGCTGCCCACGCAGATCTGGGCCATATTCAGGTAGTGTACCGGAATGACAGGGGCAGTGTGGCCGGAACAGACGATATAGAGGGCTGTGGCCAGCAGCGGGCCTAAAAGAGTGGCAGTAGGCAGATGGACGGCCTTGCCGATGACTGCACCTGCTATAGCAACCAGGGCAAAGACCAACAGGCTGCCGGTATGCTCTACAGCCAGCAGATGTGCCGACTGCCCTGCAGAGGGCAGCACATGGATGGCCAAAAAGGGAATCACGAAGACAACGGACAACATGCGCATAGTCTGCATGATGGTGACGGCGGTCAGATCCGCTTCCTTCATCTCGGCGGCCAGGATTACCATCTGCGACAAACCGCCGGGAACGCACCCCAAGAGACAGCTGGTCAGATTGATCTTGGTGCGGCGGAACATCAGCCAGGCGGAGAGGATCCCCGCACAGATGGTCACAAAAGTGGCCAGCAGCATAAAGGGCAGCTGGCTTATGATAGCCTGCCCGGTTTCCAGCGTAAAGGGACGTCCCATGGAATAACCCAAAGGAATCAGGGCCGCATTGCGGACAAAGAGCGGCCAGCGCAGTCGTCGACCGCTGACCAAAGCGGTAAGAGAAACGGCCAGGATAGGTCCTAAAGTCCAAGGAAGGGGAGCATTTACCTGCTCCAGCAGAAAACCGCCACAGGTGGCGATGATGATGGTGAGAATGAAATCTGTCAAAATAGCCCCGTTCTTTCTTTGTGTTGTATGAAATTCATTTTAACATTAGCATTGTCGATATGCAAGGATAGTCATGCGATAATGGGCAGATAAATAAGCGCGGGGCAGATTGGCCTGAGGGGCAATCTGCTCCACGCTTGTTGGGGTGGATCATTTGCTGTTCCGTTTATCAGAACTTCCACAACAGAGTTGCATTGGCGGCAAGGCCACGCTGTTTTCCTGTCCAGCCTTGCAGGGAAATATCCATGGTCAGAGGATCTTTTTCGCTGGGGACGAATTTGACGCCCAGTTCGGCCATGCCGCTGGAGCCTTTCATGGAGGTGGCAGGGGTGGAAAGTCCCCGGTAGCTGGCCCGGCCTTTGGCTGAGAACTCATAGTCCCAGGCAAGGCCTCCATATATTTCCGTATCGGTCGAGGTCTTATGTGTATAACGTATCCCCAGTCGTGTCCTACTGGAATTGATGGCCTTGAAGTTGTATTTTTCGCCGGTGGACAAGGTCACATCATCCCCGGCCTGATGGGTGTAGAAGTATTTGCCATAGAGGGAAACACAGTCCTTTTTCCCCACCTGCCAACGGTTGCCTGCACCGACATGGAGCCCGTAATAATTACTGCGGCTGTCGTAATTGGCAGCCATGGCCCCTTCCCCGTGATAGTCGCTCGTGAGGCGCCCAAAACGCAGGGAACCGTCATAGAAGAAGCCGTTCTTCAGCTCGTTCTGCAGGAACCAGCCGCCACCGAAGAAGTGAGTATTGCCCTTGGCATGGGTGCCATCATCCAGATAGCTGTTGTAGGTGCTCCCTCCGTATTCGGCAAAAGGTCCGGTCAGAAGCGTATGCCGGGCGCCTTTGATTTCCTTGGCCAGCCCCAGTGCCAGCCCGAACCCGTCACTGTCCACATGAGAGCCGGTCTTGTAACGCATATTGGATCCCCCTGCGGCAAAGAAGGGGTTGAAGCCGGCTGACGTCCCTGCTGCCACTTGAGCTGCGGCAAGTCCCTTGGAAGTCACAAAGTCTGCACTGGAGTTCAGTGCCGCCATGCCAGCCGCTGCAGTTTCCACCAGCGACTTGGTCTGCTCTTTGAGCTGAACGGTTGTATTTTCATTGCCTCCAGCTCCGTCCAGATCAGAATCAAAGGTGCCGCCAATGGTGGCCACAAGGCTCGTATCCCCATTCTCCAGCTGAATTCCGATAGGATAATCGATGGATACGCCTTCCGTCAGCGTGGCCTCTCCCACATTGCCATCCCACCAGATGCGTCTGGGATTGGTCAGAAGGTTGACCTTGTCCCCGTACCCAAGACTGGTACCTCCGGGAACATAGACGGAAACCTTGCCACTGCCCAAATCCGTGGACATGGTGGAGTTGACCGTGATGATCGTATCTCCGTTTCTCACATTGGTGGGCAGATAGTAATTGAGATTGGAAAAATATTTCACGTCCTTTACCGTGATGTCCTTGGTATAGACATTCAGGGTGGAATTAATGCTGGACACATCAGAATACCGCCATTTCGTGCCATAGAGGGTTGCCTTGCTCAGATCCAGCGCCGACTTGGCGTAGATATCGATGGAATTGTTCCGCTCCGTGCCGCTGTACTCCGCATCACCGGCATAGATGCTGCCGGCCACCGTGCCGCCATTCAGCACCACCTTATTATTTTCCGCCGTACCATTATTGGCAAACCCCCCGGTAATGATGGAGGCTGTGGAATTCATGGTGCCGCCGTTGATGATTACCTGATTGCCCCGGGCTGCATTGGTGCCGCCGCTGGCATAACCGCCATAGATCTGGAAGCCGCCCAGTTCGCCAGCATTGACTTCCACGACATTATTGCTGGCTGTAGCGGTGCCTTCACTGCTGAGCGTGGCATAGCCGCCATAGATGCGTTCCTGATGGGTGCCGCCATTTATCTGCACGCTGTTGCTGTCCGCTATAGACGCCGTTCCGGAGCTGCCTGAGGTACTGCCGCCTTCAACGCTTCCTTTGTAGGTTCCGCTGCCCAATATCACCTGGTTCTTGCTGGCAAGAGCCGTATCCTTGTTGGTGGTGGCCGTTCCCCCGATAACTTGTGTCATCGTACCGGAAAAGCCACTGACCTTGATGACGTTTCCTGTGGCTTCCGAATTCGTTGCAGTGCCGGATGAATAGCTGCAGTAACCGCCCCACAAGATGCCACTGTTACCGCTGAAATTGCCGCCCGTCACGGTAACGGTATTGTTATTGGCCAACCCTTGGCCGTTGCCACCATAGATTGACATATTGCTGATGGTACCGCCGCTGATTGTGACCGTATTGTTGATTGCGCCACCAGTGCCGCCATAACCACTGTAACCGCCGTAGATCTGACCATTGACCGTGCCGCCGCTGATGGTGACGGAATTATTGGACACCGTGCTGCTGCCCTTCTGCAGTCCGCCATAAACATTGTATACTGTGCCGTCGGTCATCACGACCTTGTTGTTGCTGATGGTGCCGGCCATGATATCGATGTATTTCCCGCCACCGCTATACACATTCACTGTATGGCCGCTGCCACCGCTTTCCGGACAGGCTGCCAACGTAAAAAAGTAATACGAGCCCATATCTCCAAGGCGCACGTTCAGTACGTTGTTCGTGCCCTTCACATAGTAGACGTCATCCTTGTAAACCATGTAATTCTTGATATCGGCGCCGCTCTTGATGGTTACCGTGGCTGCCTTGCCTGTTCCTGCGGTAAACACGAGCGATGTTCCCAATGCCAAACCAATCCACGCGGCTAAAACCCGTTTTCTTTGTCTAAACATGAGAGTTCCTCCCTGAATAACCCTTATTACCTAAACATTCCAAACATTTCTGTTATTCTTCGACAAATGCGTCTGCTTTTCCTGCTTGGGGGCGCTGGCGTTTTGGGGGGGCAGGATAATGGCTGTAGTAAAAATGTGAATTTGACTTTTTGTCATTTCTGTCGTATACTAAGCATTGTGAGTTAGCACTCATGCACATGGAGTGCTAAAGAACGTGACATTTCATTATTAGGATAAAGAGAGGCGCAAGATTAATGGCAAAAGAAACCCATGAATTTCAAGCGGAAACCAAGCAACTGTTAGACCTCATGATTCATTCCATCTATACGAATCACGAAATCTTCCTGCGGGAGCTTATCTCCAACGCGTCAGACGCTATTGATAAGGTGCATTTTGCAAGCCTGACCAACCGGGACATTCTGGAAGGGGACGACAGCTACGAAATTTTCCTCGAACCGGACAAGGAAAACCATACCCTGACCATTACCGATAACGGTATCGGCATGAGCCGTCAGGAAGTGATCGAAAACATCGGCACCATCGCTAAATCCGGCACCAAGGCTTTTATGGAACAGCTCAAGAAGGCCAAGGAAGCCAGCGAGGGCGGCGAAGGCAATACGGATAAGGAACTGATTGGCCAATTCGGTGTAGGCTTCTATTCTGCCTTTATGGTGGCAGAAAAAGTTGTGATCGAGACCCGCAAGGCAGGGGAAACGGAAGGCACTCGTTGGGAATCCACTGGCGACGGTTCTTACAGCATTGAAGAATGCAGCCGTGACAAGCGCGGTACTAGCATCACCATCACCCTGGGCAAGGAATTCTTCGGCGACGAAGCGGAATCCGACTTCACGGAAAACTACACGCTGGAACGTCTGGTCAAGAAATACAGCGATTATGTGCGTTACCCCATCAAGATGAACTTCGAGCATGAGGAAACGCCGAAGGATGATGAGGGCAAGGAAATCGAAGGCGCTGAGAAGATCAAGACCATCGAATGCCGCACGTTGAATTCCATGCAGCCTCTCTGGACGAAGAACAAGTCCGATATCAAAGAGGAAGAATATGATGAGTTCTTCAAGAATCAGTTCCATGAATGGGAAAAGCCAATGGAAGTGTTCCATACCAAGGCCGAAGGTTCCGTGGAATATACGGCTCTGCTGGCTATCCCGTCCCGTGCACCGTTCAACCTCTACCATACGGATTATGAACCGGGCGTGCAGCTCTATTCCCGCCATGTGTTCATCATGGACAAGTGCAAGGACCTGCTGCCGGATTATCTGCGTTTCATGAAGGGCCTTGTGGATTCTCCGGACCTTTCCCTGAATATCTCCCGTGAACTCCTGCAGCAGAGCCGCGAACTCAAGGTTATCGGCAAGGCGCTCGAAAAGAACATCTTGAAATCGCTGGCCCGCAAGCTCAAGAACAAGCGCGAGGATTATGAGAAGTTCTGGAATGAATTCGGCAAATCCCTCAAGATTGGCGTTTACAACAGCATGTATGCCGGCAGCGATACCATCGACAAGCTCAAGGACCTGCTGCTCTTCATGAGCTCCAAAGAAGGCAAGCTGGTAACGCTGAAGGAATATGTGGAACGCATGCCGGAAAGCCAGAAGAAGATCTACTACGCTACGGCTAAGGACAAGGAAACCATCGAGCATCTGCCCCAGATGGAAACCCTGCGTGACAAGGGCCTTGAAGTGCTGTATCTCCTCGATCCGGTAGATGAATTCTGCATTGAAACCCTGCGTGAATACGAGGGCAAGAGCTTCCATTCCATCAGCCGCGGCGACCTCGACCTCGACGATGCTGAAAGCCAGGAAGTCAAGAAGGAAACCGAAGACATCCAGAAGAAGAATGATGACCTCCTGAAGGACATCAAGGATGCTCTGGGCGAAAAGGTAGCAGATGTCAAAGTCTCTGCTCGTCTGAAATCCAGCGCCGTCTGCCTCGTAGCTGACGAAGCCGGTCCGTCCCTGTCCATGGAACAGACCTTCGCTGAGATGAACAACCCCATGTTCAAGGCAAAACGCATCCTCGAAATCAACCCGCATCATGAACTCTTCACGAGACTTCAGGGTCTCCACGAAGCCGGCAAGGACAGCGCTGACTTCAAGGATTACTGCGACCTGCTCTATACGCAGGCACTCCTTATCGAAGGCATCCTGCCGGAAAATCCGGTGGACTTTGCCAATAAGGTGGCCAAGTTGATGGCCAAATAAGGCAAACGTCAAAAAACCTCCCCATCGGGGAGGTTTTTTATTTGTTTGGTTCGTTTTTTTTGGCCAGCCAGCGGGAGGCTTTTTCCTGTTGGCGGATTTGGACTCTGTCTGTATAGATATCCTCAATCACCAGCTTGCAGATGACGATGAAGGGGACAGCCAGGAACATGCCGGGGGCGCTCAGCAGTTCTCCGCCCAGCACGATGCCAAGGATGATGGCGATGGGGTGGAGGTTCAGGGATTTGCCGATGAGGGTGGGATAGACGAAGTTGTGGTTGATCTGCGTGAGCAAAAGATAGAAACCTGCGGTCTGCAGGGCCACGATGGGATTTACAGTAGCAGTCAGCAAGGAACCGAAGGCGGAAGCAACGGTGGGCCCCAGCACCGGAATGAATTCGCAGATGCCGGATACAACGGCGAATACGGAAGCATAGGGCAGATCCCGGATGGTGAAGTAGAGAAAGACAATCACTGCAGTGATGCAGCAGATGACCAGCTGGCTGCAGATGTAAATCCGCAGAGACAGCAGGATACGGTTGAAGAGCAGGAGTACCCGGCTGTAATCCCGGGTGGGGAAGAGACTGGCCAGGTATTTTTTGATGGGTTCGCCATCTTTTAAGAGATAGAAGGTCACGAAAAGGATGATGACCAGGTCGATGGCTTTGCTGAAGAGAGAGAGCAGCATGGTCAGGGATGATTTCAGTACCTCTGTGCTGGCGTTCTTCATCTCGCCCCAGATATCATCCAGCTGTCCCTGCAGGAATTCAGAATCATGGAGCCAGGGGATATTCTGGATCTGTTCCGTAAGCTGGGGGAAGTCCATGACGAAGCGACTGAATGTCGGGATGAAGCTTTTGGATACCAGTGCCAGCAACAGCAAGCCGAGGCCGATGAAGCAGAGCAGTACCAGACCCGCCGCCAGAGAGCGGGGGATTTTTTTTGCCGCGAGTCTGTCTACCACAGGCAGGAGCAGCAGCTGCAACAGCAGGGAAATGAAGATGATGAAAGCCAGCTGCGGCATGAACCAGAAAGTGGACAGCAGTACCGTAAAGCTTATGGCTAAAAGAATCGAAGTTCGGTATTTTTTGATGGGCAAGGGAGGTTCTCCTTATGTTCATTTGATCTTATTCAGGCGTTCGGCAAGGACCGAGGCGCTTTCGTCACCGCTGGTGCAGGTGATGATGGGCTGCTGGCCCAGCATCACGGTATTGCCTTCGGTGTAAGCAGCGCGGGTGTTATGGCCGTTATGATAGGCAGCGGCCAGATTGCCCATGACGAAGTAAGCGCGTTCCTGGGCACTCATGCCGCCCGCGGCAGCAGGGGTGCAGAAGACTTTGGTATTGACCTTGATGACGCCGTCTTTGTTGGTGACATGGCCATTGCTGTATTGGTTGAGCCTTTTGGCATAGGCATCCCGGCGGTCATCATTGGCGGGGTGGTCAGACAGGAATTTCTGGAAAGAGGAAGGCTGACCCTTGGAGCGGTCCATGACACGCTGCCAGACGGCCGCGCAAGCACCGGGATTATAGCCGGTGTGAGAGATGTAGTCAAAGGCCAGTGCATCGGCTTCCCGTTCCATGGGTTTTGTGATATGGCGGTTGTTCACTACGGCGGCCATGAGCTGGCCTGCCTGAGAACCGGTGGCGGCACCGACGATCTCTACATTCAGGGCCCGGCGGGCACCTTTGACCGGATGGTCTTTCTGGCCATGGCCTAGTTCGTGGGCCAGTACGACGGCAATCTCATCTTCATTTTGCAGGACCGAGTAAAGTCCGGTATTGACGCTGAGGTTATGGCCTAATGTGCAAAAGGCGTTGAAGGTTTTTTCATTGTTGATGAAATAATTATAGGGCTTCTTGTAAACACTGGGATCGACAGCGGCGATACCAGTGGTAAGGTTATGCATGATGCGATCCAGCTGGTTGTTGAGATAGGGATCATGGTTGACGCCGTATTGTTTTTTTAGATGTTGCAGCATTTCCTGACGGCCCTGTTCGGTGTCATTGTATTTGTGCAGTTCGTTGTTCAGCTGGCTGTGAGCGGCGGCACCGCCAATCAGCGCACCAGCGATATTGCTGAGGTCAAAGCCTGCTTCTGCCCTAGGGGCGGGAGCACCAAGTGTAAGAGGGATAGTCAGGCAGAGTGCAGTGAGGCCTGTGGTGATTCTGGTTTTGAGTTTCTTATTCATGAGCAACCTCCTGAAGCAGATTTTGCTGATTGATTATCAAATAAATACGATTATATTATAGCGGAAAAAGGCATCGTTGTGTTGATATCTTCAGATTTTTAATGGAATTTTAAGACGGTGATGTTTCTCACAATTATTTCTTACTGGTGACTGTTGCAACATCATTTTTTTGCTGGAATTAGTATAATATAAATCAATAATGGGCATTAGCAAACACTATGAAATGGGAGAGAGTCATGGAAAGACGAAATTTTCTGAAGCTCCTGGCTGCTGGAGGGATTATGGGACTCTTCCTGCAGGGGGCTAAAGGGGAGACAGCCAAGCTTCTGCGGCCGCCAGGAGCCGGGGATGAAATGAGTTTCCTGGCGGCCTGCGCCCGGTGCGGCAAGTGTGCAGAAGTCTGCCCGCTGGGCTGCATCGAGATTGCGCATGGAGAAGCTGGGCTTTCGATGGGAACGCCGTATATGACGCCACTGGAACATCCTTGTGATCTCTGTATGAAATGCACCGAGGTTTGTTCGACAGGGGCACTGCGGAAGATTCCCAAGGAGGAAGTCCGCATGGGGGTGGCGGTGATTGACAATGATCTCTGCATTGCCCGCCGGGATGATGACTGCCAGACCTGTTACCGCACTTGCCCGCAGTATGGCAAGGCCATCAAGCTGGAAAGGTACAAATATCCGGTCATCGATCCGGACTACTGTACCGGCTGTGGCATGTGCGAGCACGTGTGCCTGGGAAATCCCAAGGCCGTGCATGTCAAGGTGCGGGAATAGGAGGCGCGGCTATGAAGATCACGATGAAGAGCCGGCGGCGGGTATTGCAATTATTTTTTCTGGCCCTGATGTTTCCGCCGTTGTATTTCACCGGTGTCCTATGGTTTGGCACCTATATATCCGGTGACTTGGGCGGGCTGGCTTTGACAGATCCGTTGACAACCTTGGAGATCACGCTGGCAGGCAAGGATTTTTATCCGGCTTTGTGGCTGTCGGCTTTGCCGTTGCTGTTGGCAGCAGTTTTATTGGGACGGGTATTTTGCAGTTATGTCTGTCCATTGAATCTGTTGTTGGAGCTGCTGCCGGGAAAATTGGAAAACTATAAGTCGAAAAATTGCCAATTGCCAATCTATATTTTGGCGCTGGTGCTGCTTTTGTCCCTGTTGGTCAGCCTGCCGGTGCATAATATCCTTTCGCCGGTGTATGGGCTGATGCATGTCCTGCTTTTTGGCTTGGGGGTGGAAATCCTTCTGGTGGCCATCGTTTTGGTGATGGCGCTGGTCATGGGGCGGAAAAGCTGGTGCCGGTATCTTTGCCCGCTGGGGGCTATGTATGGCCTTCTGGGCGTCAAAAGACGGCTGTTCCTGCAGGTGGATGCCAGTAGGTGCGTGCATTGCGGGCGGTGCCTGAAGGCTTGCTCCATGGGGACGGTGCCCGGCAGCGATAAGCTTGCGGAATCTTATCTGTGTACGAATTGTGGTGACTGTGTGGATGTCTGTGACAAGCAGGCATTGCATTTTGGCATAACGGGTTCGAAGGATAGTGGAATCATTAAGGAGGGGAAATGAGATGAGTTTATTGGACAAGAAGTTCAAGCTCAAGCACATTGCGCTGGCGGGTTTTGCCTGCATTGCGCTGCTGGGTGTGACCGTGGCTATGATTGAAGCCACGAACCAGAGCAGTTTCTGTGGCACGACCTGTCATGAAATGGATCCCATGTATCAGACCTGGCTCCATTCGGGGCATAAGAATGTCGGCTGCGCTGAATGTCATGAAAAGCCTGGCATTGAGGGCACGATTGCTTCCAAATGGCAGGGCACGCAGGAACTCTTCCTGCATGTGACGGGACAGGTGCCGGACCCCATCAAGATGGAAAATCCGCAGGACAAGGTGAACTGCTATACCTGTCATCAGGGCAATATCATGAATGAAGAGATTGCGGCCAAGGACAAGAATCCGCATACGGCCAAGCATTTTGCCAATGGCATGAACTGCCTGACCTGTCATAGCGGTGTGGTGCATAAGGATGGGGCAAACGTTGATTTGCCGAGCCGTGACCGCTGCTACACCTGCCATCTCGATGCCATGGGTAAATTATAAGGAGGCGCTATCATGAGTTTGTCATTTTCCCGCAGGGATTTTTTGAAGGGCATGGCAGTGGCCTGTGCCATGGTAACAGCGGGCTGTGCGCCCAAACGTGATACGCAGCAGGGGCCTGTGGGCACTGGTGAAGCCGATAAATGGGTCAAAGGTGTTTGCCGTTATTGCGGTACCGGCTGCGGCGTGCTGGCCGGTGTCAAGGACGGTAAGATCGTGGCGGTCAAGGGCGATCCGGATTGTGCGGTCAATAAAGGACGTTTATGCGTCAAGGGCATCTTATTGCCGAAGATTATTCCGACCAAGGACCGCGTACTTCATCCGCTGATCAAAAAGGATGGTAAATTCGTAGAGGCAACCTGGGATGAAGCCCTTGATCTGATGGTCAGCAAGATGAAGGAAGTGCTGGCTTCTGACGGGCCGGATGCGCTGGGCTTCTATGGTTCCGGTCAGACCTTTGCCGAGGAAACCTATGTAGCCCAGAAGATGATGCGGGCGGGGCTGGGAACCAACAATATCGACGGTAATCCGCGTACCTGCATGGCCAGTGCCGTGGCGGGGTTCATCACTACCTTCGGTGAGGACGAGCCTTCCGGTACCTATGCCGATATCGAGGAAGCGGATACCTTCTTCCTGATTGGTTCCAATCTGGCGGAAGCCCATCCGGTGCTGTTCTCCCGTCTGGTTGACCGCAAGAACAGCAATCCCGATGTGAAGATCATCGTCTGCGATCCGCGCAAGACGCGTACATGCGATATTGCGGACCATTTCATTCAGTTCACGCCAAGCCGTGACCTGGCTTTGATGAATGCCATGGCACAGGTGATCATTGCCGATGGCCTGACCAATGAAGGGTTTATCGAGCGCCATACGGAATTCATGAAGGGTGCGACGGATAAACTGACCTATGATGAGTACAAGACTTTCCTGCAGGATTATACGCCGGAAAAGGTGGAAGCTGCGGTAGGCGTGCCTGCGGCCAAGATCCGCGAGATTGCGCATCTCTTTGCCAATCCGAAGCGTAAGACCATGTCCATGTGGTGCATGGGGCTCAATCAGCGTACCCGCGGTGTATGGGTGAATAATCTGGTACATAATCTGCATCTGCTGACGGGCAAGATCTGCTCGCCGGGCAATTCTTCTTTCTCACTGACCGGCCAGCCCAGTGCCTGCGGCAGTGTGCGTGAAACGGGCGGCCTTTCGCATCTGCTGCCTGCTCACCGCATGGCGGCCAATGCCAAGCACCGGGAAGAACTGGCCAAGATTTGGGGCATCGATCCTGCCAGGATGCCCAGCAAGCCGGGCTATCACACGCTGGCCATGTTCAAGGCGGCGGTGGAAGGCAAGCTGAAATTCCTCTGGGTGATGTGCACCAATCCGGGGCACAGCCTGCCCAATCTGGAATACTATCGTCCCGGCATGGAAAAGGTGTTTATGGTCGTGTCGGAAACCTATCATCCTACCCGTACCAGTGAGCTGGCGGATATCGTCCTGCCGGCAGCTCTCTGGATGGAGAAGGAAGGCGTCTATGGCAATGGCGAGCGTCGTACCAACCATATCGCCAAGGCCGTTGACCCACCGGGCGAGGCAAGGCCTGACCTCGAGGTGCTGATTGAAGTCACGAAGCGTCTGGGTTATGAGGAGCTGGTGCCCTTCAAGACGCCGGAAGATGTCTGGAAGGAATACCAGCAGTGTCAGGAAGGCACGGCCATGAAACTGGCTTCCTACGACAGATTGCGCAAGGGACATGGCTTTACCTGGCCGGTACCCGATGATGATTCACCGGAGACCTATATCCGCTATGCGCGTCCCTGGGATACGCATGTCAAGGAAGATGCACCCGATGGCATCGAGTTCTATGGCCGTCCTAATGGGCGGGCAGTCATCTGGGCAAGGCCGCAGGTCGATGCGCAGGAAATGCCGGACAGCGAATATCCGTTCTTCTTGACTACAGGCCGTATCCTGGAACATTGGCATACGGGCACCATGACGTTCAATGTGCCGGAGCTCAAGAATGCCGTGCCGGAAATGTATGTGGAGATCCATCCCGAAGATGCCGCCAGATTCGGCATTGCCGATGGGGATCTGGTGGATGTCATCTCCCGCCGCTCGACCTGCTATCTCAAAGCCAAGATCAACGGCCGCGGGCAGCCACAGAAAGGGCTGGTCTACGTGCCGTTCCATGATCCGGTGCATGAGCGCCTGATCAATCGCGTGCTCTTGGATGCCTTCGATGCCGGTTCCAAGCAGCCGGAGTATAAAGTCTGTGCGGTCAATATCCAAAAGCATCAAGGATAAAAAAACAAAGGATGCAATAAAAAACAGTTCGCTGACACTTCGCCAGTGGACTGTTTTTAAATTGCAGTTTGTTGATAAGTTCGTGCTAAAGGTAGCTCGTTCATACGCCGTCAGGGGTTCACGGGGGAGTACTTTTTCTGTTTCCGCTAAACGACCCTCCCTGCAAGGTTAGAGTTACTTAGCTGGATGCGCCGGGCAGGCCAGCGGCGCGTCTTTCAGCGTGCTCTTTAGCTATTGCCTGCGTCGGGCCGGTCTTCGCTATCGCTCAGACAGTCGCTCCCACAGAAAAAGCACTCCCCCGTTCGCCCTAGGCACGATTCTGGCAATTGGCACGAACCGTTTCTCCCGTAACAAGCACATCGCTGTGCTTGCACCTTACAGCAAAGGCGTAGTGGTCTTTACATGCGTACCTTTGGGTGGCGGTGGGGATGCTTTTTCGCCGACGGAACGACTGCCTGAACGAAGTGAAGGCTGGCCCGCAAACAGCATTGGCTGGAAGCTTCGTTGATTGGAGCGCCGTTGGCCTGCCCGGCGCAGGTAGCTGGAAGATTCGTACTTCTGCTGGCGGGTCATTTAGTGGAGCGGCGAAAAAGTATTCCCACCGCCGCCCCACTGAGCTGTAACAAATTTTATTCAGGCTCGCATTGATAAACTGCAATTTTCATTCTGCTTCGCCTACGTAACAAGGATAGACTCCGAGGGTGCCAGGAATTTTTTCCAGTTCACTGCAGGTTTTATGCAGGCTTTGATAGTCATTTTCTTCCACATAGAGAATCAGATCACCGGAAGGTGCCTGTTCTTCAATGCTGACTTGACTGAACTTTTGCAGGGCCTGACGGATGTTATCTTCTTCTTCCGATTTGAATTTCAGGATGACGCTGGCGGCGGTGATGGGCATAGTGTTTCCTCCTTTTTGTAATCGTTTTGTCTTTATCATAGTATAGATTGAGCGGAAGTGTCAAATGGATAGAACTTAACTTTTGCTCAAAACAGACGATAATACTAATGGAGATTGTCATAATGGAGAATATTGCTGGCAGCAAGAAAACGAGACGCAGGTTGCAGCGTCAGGTATCTCGTAAATACCAGATGAACAAGAAAGGAGATCGTTACTGCAAAACAGGCAACCTTATAAAAAGTGAAAAGCGACTTTTACGAATCAATCACAGGCTTACGAATATCAGAGCCAATCATGTACATCAGGCCACGGCGGCAATCATAAAACGAAAACCAAGTTTTATCTGCCTCGAAGACTTGAATGTGCAGGGCATGATGAAGAACAAGCATCTGTCCGAAAAAGTTCAGGAACAGAATCTTTATGAATTCCGCAGGCAGATTGAATACAAAGCTAATTGGGCAAAGATAACTGTTGTCATAGCTGATAGGTGGTATCCAAGCTCAAAGACCTGCATCAAGTGCGGTTATATGAAGAAAGACCTGAATCTATCAGATAGGACTTATGTATGCCCGTATTGTGGCAATGTGATAGACCGTGACTTCCAAGCGGCAATGAATCTAAAACGTTATGGAGAAGCGGAACTATTCCAATCTGCAAGCTGACACCAACAAGTCAATGCAGATATGTACTCGTTCGTTAGCGGGGGATTCAAGCCTCTGGAGCATTACATCAAACGCAAGTAGTCTGCCTCTCGGGACGGCAAAAGCGGATGTGAAAAACCTCTTTTGAGGAAAGAATGAGGAATGGAACGTAAAAGTTAGCTTTTCTTTTGAAATGTATAGCTTTTTATAAGTTTTCAGTAACGGTAGCAGGATGCGTGAAAAAGAATGGCGTACTTGCCGGCTCATGATCAATGGGCTGGCGCATAAGGTGCAATATAATCAGGCAACGATAGATAATTTATTTCTGCCATTTCTGCGGCGTATGGGCAAGATGCAGCAGAAATTAGGACGGCGCATGATTATTCTTCTGGCAGCTCCGCCGGGCGTGGGGAAGTCAACGCTGGCGCTGTTTCTGGAACGATTGTCCAACACGGATGAGGAGCTTGTTCCCGTCCAGGCTCTGGGGCTGGATGGGTTTCATTATCCGAACAAATATCTGACCTCGCATAGTATTGAACGGGGAGGCCAGCTTATCCCTTTGAGCGCAATCAAGGGCAGTCCGGAGACTTTCGCGGTGGACAAGCTGATTGGCAAGCTCACGGATGTGCGCAAGAACAATGTGCGCTGGCCGGTATATGATCGCAATATCCATGATGTGCTGGAGGAAATGATTACGGTAAAAAGGCCGATTGTCATTTTGGAGGGGAATTGGCTGCTGCTGGGAGAGGATCGCTGGCTGAATGTGCGCTCCTTTGCGGATTACAGCCTATTCATCAGTGCCGAGCCACAGGATCTGAAGGAACGGCTGATCCGCCGTAAGATGGCGGGTGGCAGCACGATGGAAGCGGCGAAGAAGTTCTATCAGAAAAGCGACAAGCTCAATGTGGAGCGCTGTCTCAAAAGATCCTGGCCTGCAGATGAAACCTGGCAAATGCTGACGGACGGCGATTATCAGCTGAAGGGGAAAGTCATGCCTACCCGCATGGTGGACAGGGATGCGCTTTGGAAGAAGCCCGATGTGCAGTTGAATAATTCTCTGCTGGGGGGACTGAATAATCGCCATGCCGGACAAGGGGGGAAGACGCCTCTTTATGATGAAGGGTATGTGCAGGGCATGGAAGCAGCCCGGAAAGCCATTCTCAGGAAGCTTTATAAAAACGGCACAATGAGCAGCAAGGCACTGCTGGATACTTTCCAGATCACGGCAGAAGAGTTTAAGGACATTATAGAATAAGCTGCGTTCGCGCAAAAACGCCCGGCATCCGGGGATGCCTTTCCACCACAATTGACAGGCTTGTCTAAGTGATGGAGAAGTATCCCGGATTGCCGGGCGTTATGGTCTTACGGTACGATCATTTTACCTTGCTGGAGAACAAATAAACGAGAATTGTCAGCACGATGCCGCCGATACCCCATTCTACGCCTTTTTCCATGAAAGCGTAAATGGTGGCACCAAGGCAGAAGAGCACAGCCAGAAGCGTCTGTTTGGCGTTTTCCTTGCGGTAAGCGAAAGTCTTGTAGTCCACACCGGTGAGCTTCTGGAAGCATTCCGGGCAGATGATGCGCTGCTCGCCAGCTTCATTCTTATTCACGAGCGCTTCTTTTTCCGGCAGATCCCGGCCGCACTCAGAACATTTCAACATATGATTACCCCCAAAAAATCCTCAAAGACAAATACCTTTCTATTTTACTTCATTTCTGTCGATTTGACTATAGATTTCTTGACACTTATGGGGAAAAACATTAAAATAGTAGGGTATAGTTAATGAACTATCAAAACAAATAAATAATGCATGAACGCAAATAAGTAAGAAGGGGGTGAGTATTATCGTTATCGAAGTAGTAGCGGTAATAATCGCAGCAATCATCGGTGCCGGAGCTGGTTATACGGCGCGTAAGCGTACCGCCGAAGCCCAGATCGGTTCCGCTGAAGAAGAAGCAAAACGCATTGTAGCGGATGCAGAAGAAAAAGGCGAGACGAGGAAGAAGGAAGCTCTGCTCGAGGCGAAGGAGGAAATCCATCGTCAGCGTCAGGAGCTCGATCGTGAGACGAAAGAACGTCGCAGCGAACTTCAGCGTCAGGAACGCCGCGTAGTACAGAAAGAAGAAAATCTTGACCGCAAGCTGGATTCCTTGGAGAAGAGGGAAGAGGGCCTGAACCGCAAGGAAGCCCGCATTGACAAGACCCAGCAGGCGATTGATGAGATGCACGAACAGCAGAAGACGGAATTGGAACGTATTTCCAGCCTGACTGCTGAAGAAGCAAGGGTAATGCTCATGGCTGAGGCGGAAGAAGAGCTGAAGCATGAAAAGGCTATGAAAATCAAGGAGTATGAGCAGCAGATCAAGGATGAGTCCGACAAGAAGGCACGGGATATCCTGAGCCAGGCCATCCAGCGCTGCGCTGCTGATCATGTGGCAGAAACCACGGTATCCGTGGTGGCCCTGCCCAATGACGAGATGAAGGGCCGCATCATCGGCCGTGAGGGCCGCAATATCCGGACGCTGGAAACGCTGACGGGCATTGACCTCATCATCGATGATACGCCGGAAGCTGTTATCCTGTCGGGCTTCGATCCGGTACGCCGGGAAACGGCCCGCATTGCACTGGAAAAACTCATTCAGGATGGCCGTATCCATCCAGCTCGCATCGAAGAGATGGTGGAAAAAGCCAAGCGGGAAGTCGATATGCGCATCAAGGAAGCCGGTGAACAGGCAACCTTTGATACTGGTGTTCACGGTATCCATCCAGAGCTGATAAAGCTGCTGGGACGTCTGCGTTATCGCACGAGTTATGGTCAGAACGTACTGAACCATTCCATTGAGGTTTCGCATCTGGCCGGTGTCATGGCTTCTGAATTGGGCTGTGATGTTACACTGGCTAAGCGTGGCGGTCTGCTGCATGATATCGGCAAGGCCATCGACCACGAAGTGGAAGGCAGTCACACCACGATTGGTGCTGACATTGCCCGGAAGTTCCGGGAATCCAAGGATGTAATCAACTGCATCGCCGCTCATCATGGCGATGTAGAAGCCACCAGCGTAGAGGCTGTGCTGGTAGCCGCTGCTGATGCAGTATCGGCAGCTCGTCCGGGTGCTCGTCGTGAGAGCCTGGAATCCTATCTGAAACGCTTGAAGAGCTTGGAAGAAATCGCTGAATCCTATGAAGGCGTTGAGCGTTGCTTTGCCATTCAGGCTGGCCGTGAGATCCGCGTCATGGTAAAACCGGATAAGGTAGATGACACGGAAGCTGTAGCGCTGGCGCATAACATCGTGAAAAAAATCGAGGAAGAACTGGAATATCCTGGCCAGATCAAGGCCACGATCATCCGGGAAACCCGCGTTGTGGATTATGCAAAATAAGGCGTGCGTATGAGCACATAAGTGAGGAGGGTGCAGGCTATGAGCCTTGCGCCCTTTCTTACACTTTAGCGGGAGGATGCAATTATGTTTGGATTTAACCTGAACGGCAAGAATAACGGCCGTAAGGAAATGAGCACCGGAGTGCAGTTGTTGGCATCGATGCTGGTGTGTTATCCGGAACTCTATGCAGTCACCTATGAACCCAAAGAAACGGAAATCACGTTGGACTTTGTGGTGGAGGCAAAGGTGAAACGGGATGAGATGGAAGTTTTTGCTGATTTAGTGGATAAGAGTGTGCAGACGTATCATGAACTTCATGGTGGTGATCCTGTATGGCTGGCAATCGATGCAGATGTGAACGGCAAGATCATGACCGTTCATGTGCGGCGCCAGTTAGGGACCATGCTGCGGGGCGAATTGGATTTGTTGACGGAATTGTTCCATGATAAGTTCGGCAATGCCCTGCAGATCGATGCACATACGTTGGATGCATTGGAGCCGGAGTTTTCCACGATGCAGAGCAATCTTCTGGATCAGATGTTTGAAATGGCTCAGACCAGCCGGATCAAGGAGCGCATGATTGGCATGCGGGATAAAGATAAGGTTGTAGTCTACAACCGCTGAAAGGAGTAAGTTATGCGTGTAATGCTGGTTGGTGATGTGGTGGGCAAGCCGGGACGCAAGGCGTTCCAAAAATATACCCCACAGCTCAAAGCCGAAAAAAATATTGATGTGGTGATCGTCAACGGAGAAAACTCTGCTGGTGGCAAGGGCTATACCCGCAAGTCGCTGGATGGCCTTTATCATGGTGGCGCCGATATCATCACTTCCGGAAACCATGTCTGGGATAAGAAGGATGTGCTGGAATTCATCGATCAGGAACCCTTCCTGATCCGGCCGGCTAATTATCCGGAAGGTGCGCCGGGCAAAGGTTATTGTGTCTATCCCTTCAAGGCGAAGAATATCGGCGTGGTCAATCTCTCTGGCCGGGCCTTTATGCCGGACATGGACTGCCCGTTCCAGAAAATCGAAGAGATCCTGCGGGAGCTTCAGCGGGAATGTGATATCATTTTCCTGGATTTCCATGCGGAAACCACGTCGGAGAAGATGGCCATGGGCTGGTATCTGGATGGAAGAGTCAATGCGGTGGTGGGTACCCATACCCATATCCAGACCGCGGATGACCGCATCCTGCCGGAAGGGACGGCCTACATCACGGATTTGGGGATGGTCGGCCCCTGGAATTCCATCTTAGGTGTGAAGACGGAGATCATCCTCCAGAAGTTCACCACCTGCCTGCCCTGCCGGTTTGATCTGGAAGAGAGCGGGCCTATGGTGTATTCGGCACTGATCGTGGACATTGATGATGCCACAAACAAGACAACTGGTGTCGAACGGATCTTAATCAAAGAATAACAAGCAGATGGCTGAAAGATTTTCAGAAGAATTTTTCCTGAGGCAGGATTTTTTCTGCCCATGCAGAATAATAAGTTAGTATCAGTTAGATATGTCATAGGAAAAATCTAGAACATTGTTGCAGTTTTGTTGAAAGAGAGGACGTGTGCTAATCATGGAAATCTTGAAGGTATCTGCGAAATCTAACCCGAATTCAGTGGCAGGAGCGCTGGCTGGTGTGCTGCGTGAGCATTCCAGTGCGGAGATGCAGGCTATTGGTGCCGGTGCCCTTAATCAGGCAGTCAAGGCAGTAGCCATCGCCCGCGGGTTTGTGGCGCCGCATGGTATTGATCTGATCTGCATTCCTGCTTTTACCGATATCAATATTGAAGGTGAAGAGCGCACTGCTATCAAACTCATCGTTGAACCGCGCTGAGATGTGCTGATTCGGCATAGGAGTGACAATAATGGCAAGTGATTTGCACATGCACACAACCTTCTCTGATGGGAAACTCACTCCGGAGGAGCTTGTGGCAGCGGCAAAAGCTGCCGGTCTCAGATATATGGCTATAACCGACCATGATACAGTGGATGGTGTCAGCCATCTTTATGAGAGCGGGATTTTCCCTGCCAAGGGAATCAAGATAATTCCTGGGATTGAGTTCAGCGCTCATCATCCGATGCGCGAGATCCATATTCTGGGTTTCAATGTGGATATTTATTATCCTGACCTGATTGACAAATTGAACGATGTGACGGAAGCACGTTGGACTCGTTTCAGTGATATGGTGGCTAAACTGCAGGATTTGGGATACCCCATTTCCGAAGGAGAGGTATTGACGCTGGCTGGCGCCAGCCGCTCCATCAGCCGTTCCCATATCGCGCGGGTCCTGGTGAAGAAAGGCTGTTTTACTTCGGTGCGTGAATGCTTCAGTGCAGTCCTGCAGAAGGGAAAGCCTGCTTATGTGCCCCACTACCATTTGGAAGTGGAAGAAATCATTGGCCTCATTAAAGGCGCTGGTGGTACGCCGGTACTGGCTCATCCCAAATTGATCGGTGATGATGAGCTGGTGCGAGACCTTTGTCAGCGGGGAATTGAGGGGTTGGAGGTTTTCTATCCCCAGCATGATGCTGAGGATACGGCGCGTTATTACATGATGGCGCAGGAGTTTGGCCTGCTGCCATCGGGAGGTTCGGATTTTCATGGTTATCCCACCAGATATCCTTCTGAAGTGGGGGTTTTTACCATTGAGGATAAATGGGCAGAGCCATTTTATCGTCCCTCGGAAAAATTCAGTTGAAGTTTGATTCGTTGGTCAGGAGAGTAGTATATGGATGTGATTGCTTTAGTCGGGCCAAGTGGCACCGGTAAAAGTCACCACGCGCTGATTGTGGCGCATAAGCACAATGCAGACGCCATTATCGATGATGGAATCCTGATTAAGGACGGCAAGATAGTGGGAGGGCATTCTGCCAAAAAGGAGCAGAGCAAGATCATGGCGGTACGGCGAGCAATCTTTGTATTGCCAGGTCATGCAGAAGAGGTGCAGGCGGCCATCAAGGAGGCCAAACCACACCGGATCCTGATTTTGGGAACCTCGGAAAATATGGTGTTCAAGATTGCTAAGGCGCTGCATCTGCCGCAGATTGCCAAAATCATCAATATTGAAGATGTGGCGACCAAACAGGAAATGGCGGCCGCCCAATATCATCGTCTGAAAGAAGGCAAGCATATCATTCCGGTTCCCACAATCGAGTTGAAACCGCATTTCTCTGGGTATCTGGTAGATCCATTGCAGACACTGTTCAAGCGGTCATCGACCAAGCGCCGTCGTCTGGGTGAGAAATCCATAGTGCGGCCAGTGTTCAGTTATTATGGTAAGCTCAGCATAGATGATTCGGCGGTCAAGTCAATCGTGCAGGTGGTGCTGAAGAAGGTTGAAGCCATCACCAAGGTGGATGGACTGCAGGTCAAACATTTGCTGCAGGGAGATGAGGACCTGGGACTGAAGATCGTCTGTGGGGTGGTGCTTACTTATGGCAATCATATCCCTACGTTGCTGGCACAGGCACAGAAGGATGTGCGGGATGCGGTCGAGTATATGACGGGTATGGTTGTGCATGAAGTCAATATCCAGGTAAAAACATTATATGTGAAAGCATAGAGTTGCATCGTGGTGATAAGACGCCCGGTGTCCGGCAATTACTTTCCTTCGCTTTGACAAAAAGCGCCAAACGCTGCGGAAAGCAATCGCCGGATACCGGGCTTTTGCATACTATAGTTTTACCGCAAGGAGTTTATGGTCACCAGCAGCAGGGTCAGAGCCTGTCCTGCCAGTGCGCCCCAGGCGGGGAGAAAGGGGATGCCGAAGGGATAGAGAGCGCCCGCGGAAAGGGGCAGCATCACGGCGAAGGCGATGAGGGCAATCATCTTGTTCAGTTTGATGCGGTTCAGGGTGGATCTGCCAATTTCCTGCAGGACAGCAAAGTCCCAGAGCAGGCCGCTCTGCAGGAAGATGGCCTGCGGATTTTCCTGCGTGGCTGGCGGCAGGCCAGTTTCTTTGTCCAGCGGATGTCTGGCGGGGGCAAGCTCGATGACGGCATCCACTGCCTGACAAAGTTCATCGGGAATCTTACCGCGTTCCACGATGGCTACACCTGTGCCCCGGGCTTTCAGGAGCTGGATTTCCCGCAGCTTCCCCTCTAATGTCAGTTGACCATGGACAGAGTCAAGGCCGGCCTGTTTGCCGATGGTTTCTACCGTGCGCTTGTTTTCCCGTGTGAGCATCACAACGTGAAGATGCTGGCGTTGGAGCTTGCGGATAGCGGTCAGGGTATCCTGGTCGAGTGCATCGTCGATGGCGATGATGCCCCGGCAGTACTTGCCATTGGCGACAAAGACGGTGCTATGGCCTCTCTGGGCCAGCTGATCATTTTTGGTGATCAGGTCAGCGCTGATATCAATCCCTTCTTTTTTCAGCCAGAATATACTGCCCACGCGCAGGGAATTGCGCCCGACAATGGCTTCCACGCCGCAGCCGGGAACTTCTGTGAAGGTGCTGGCTTCCAGGAGTTGCAGTCCGCGCTGGCTGGCGGTTTCGTAAATGGCCTGGCCCAGGGGATGTGTGGCATCTTTTTCGGCAGAGGCGGCCAGGGAAAGCAGGACATTCTGGCTGACTCCTGCCGGATAGAGACTGGCTACATAGGGATGTCCTTCCGTTATGATCCCATGACGTCCCAGGATCAGAGTATCGATATTCCCGATGTCCTCCAGCTGACTGCTGTCGTTTAGTTTGATGTCGCTTTTTTGTGCCTGCCGTGCTCCTTTGGCAAAAGGCAGGATCTTTCCCAATATATAGGGAAAAGGCAGTGCGGCAATAAGAGTGGCGGCAGCGGCATTGAATACTGTGAACATAGCAAGGCCTTGGCTGTACCAATAGAAACCGATGCCTGCAGACAGGATAAGGGCGGATAAGAATAAATAAAAATTTGCTATATTTTTTTTCATGATAATCCCTCACTTCTCTATCAATATTCGGCATGAAGTGGAGGATTCCCTTTTGCAGGGAATTAGACTGTGGAAAAATTTTATGGATTAAAGCAGGCTTTTTTTCGTGTTTTCGCGAATATAATGAGGAGTAGAAGCGGTTGCTGATGTATGGAAAAGTCAAGGGGGGAGAACATGTATGTATTATTGTCTGATTGATTTATTGGCTTTGCTGGTATTGCTGATAACCAATCATGATGTGTTCTTTACCCGGCGTGAGATGGAGAATGATAGAGCGCAGCGGCATTATCGTTATTTTTTGTATGCGGTTATTCTTTATTACGTTACAGATTTGCTTTGGGGCTGGCTGTATGAGATTTCCAATCTGGATTGGATCTATCTGGATACGGAAGTGTATTTTATTGTCATGGCGGCTGGCGTTCTGCTTTGGCTGTATTATGTTGTGATCTATTTGGGAATCAAAGGGGTGTTCCGGCATTTCCTGACCTATACAGCCTTGATATTGCTTTCTACCGTGATCATTGGCACACTGCTGAATCGCTGGTGGCCTGTGATGTTCTATTTTGATGCGGCAGGTGTTTATCATGCGGGGATCGCACGCAATCTGATCTTTGTCTATCAGGTCGTCATGCTGCTGATGCTTTCCATGTATACGCTGGTTTTTGCCAACAAGGATACGGAGATAGAGCGCAAGCGGCATCTGGCCATCGGTTTGTCGGGGTTGATCATGATGCTGTTCATTGCGATACAGGTATCGCTTCCGCATTATCCGCTTTATGCCATCAGTTATATGCTGGGTTGTTGCTTGCTGCGGACCTTCGTCATCGAAAATGAACGGGAGGAGTATCGCAAAGATTTGGAAATCGCTCTGGAACGAGAAAAGGAGCAGTTCCTGGAGCTGAAGACAGCCTGGAAACTTGCTTATACAGATCCGCTTACCGGCGTCAAGAGCAAGCTGGCATATGCGGAGCAGATGGAACTTATTGATAAAAGGATAGAGCGCGGAGACATGAAAGAATTGGCCGTGGCTGTATTTGATGTCAACAATCTGAAATGGGTAAACGATAATCTGGGACATGATGTTGGCGATGAATTCATCAAACAGTCCTGTCATTTGATCTGCAGTATTTTCAAGAAAAGTCCGGTATATCGTGTGGGGGGGGACGAGTTTGTAGCCATCCTGGAACGGGAGGACTATATGGACCGGGATTTGCTGCTGCAGGAATTCAATCAGGAAATTGAACGGAACCGGCAGAATGATGGCCTGGTTATCGCAGCGGGCTTGACGGAGTATATTCCCAATCAGGACAACAGCTTCAAACGGATCTTTGAACGGGCGGATTCCCGGATGTATGAGCGGAAGCACGAATTGAAATCCTGATATTGTGGGTGTTTCGTGATGCATGATCATATAAGGTCTTTGGTTATTTTTGACCGGTCAGATTTTGCTTTGACCGGTCATTTTATGGTAAAATAAAGGTTAGTTTATTTTACAGGAGGAAAATTCCTAATGATACAGATGCGGGAGGTCAGCAAGACCTATGATACGGGCGTGGTGGCCCTGAACCACGTCAGTGTGGATATCAAGAAGGGCGAATTTGTCTTCGTGGTGGGGCCAAGTGGCGCGGGCAAGTCCACCTTCATCAAGATGCTGTTTCGGGAAGAGCTGCCGACCGAAGGAAAATTATTAGTGAACGGTCATGATGTGGTGGCTATGGGGCGTTCTGAAGTTCCTTATCTGCGCCGTGAGCTGGGTGTGATCTTTCAGGATTATCGCTTGCTCCCCGATAAGACAGTATTTGAGAATGTGGCCTTTGCCATGCAGGTCATTGAGGCACCGCGCCGTACCATGCAGCGCAGTGTTAATTCTGTGCTGGATGTGGTAGGGCTGCGTGATAAGTATCGCAGTTTTCCGTCGCAGCTTTCGGGCGGCGAGCAGCAGCGTGTGGCCATCGCCCGGGCTATCGTCAACAATCCTTCCATTGTGATCGCAGACGAACCGACGGGAAATCTTGACCCGGAAACCAGCTGGGATATCATGGACATTTTCCGGCGCATCAACAAGGCGGGGACGACTATCGTCATGGCTACTCATGACCGCAATATCGTGGACACCATGAAGAAGCGGGTTATTGCCATTGAAGATGGCCGCATTGTGCGTGACCAGCAGCGGGGAGGTTATGGTTATGAAGGTTAGGACTGGCGAATATTTTATACAGGAAGTCTTTCGCTCCTTGCGCCGCAACAATTGGATGTCCTTTGCGTCCATCGGCACGGTGGCCGTGTCCCTGTTTGTATTGGGGGTATTCCTGATTCTCGTGCTTAACATGAATCGTATGGCCTCCACCCTGGAATCTCAGGTACAGATCAGCGTCTATCTGCAGGATGATCTGAAGAAGTCGGAACGCGTTGACCTGCAAAGCGATATTGAGAAGATGCAGGGCATTGATACGGTGAAATATGTGGATAAAGATGAAGCCAAGGAACGCCTCTCTGAGCGTCTGGGCGACCAGAAGTATCTGCTGGATGCACTGGGAGACAAGAATCCACTGCCTGATGCGTTTGAGGTCACCGTCAAGACGCCGGAAATGGTGGAAACCGCCGCTAAGGCCATCGAGCGTATGGATGGCGTGGAGTCGGCAAAGTATGGGCAGGATGTGGTGGAACATCTCTTTGATATCACCCGGCTCATGCGCATCTTTGGTCTGGTGCTGATGCTGTTATTGGCGGGGGCGACCATCTTCATCATTTCCAATACCATCCGGCTGACGGTTTTTGCGCGGCGCAAGGAAATCGCCATCATGAAATATGTGGGGGCAACCGATTGGTTCATCCGCTGGCCGTTCCTGATGGAAGGCATCGTGCTGGGCTGCATTGGCGGTATTTTGTCGGCTATCGCCCTGCGCAGCTTCTATGCGGCCATGGCGGCGAAAATATACAGTACCCTGGCTTTTTTCCCGCTGATGCCCCAGTATCCTTTCATGAATTATGTGACCGTGGCGATTGTCCTTTCCGGCATGGTGATCGGTGCAATCGGCTCGGCTTTCTCGCTGAAGCGTTTCCTTGAGGTTTAAGGTTATGAGACATTGGCAGAAGATAACGGCGGCTACGCTCTCCGTGGTGCTGACGGCTTCCACGGCGTATGCTTCGCTGGAAGATGATAAGGCCGGCTATGACAAGAAGGCCGAGGAACTCAAGGGCAGGAGTGCGGCATTGCAGTCCAAGATTGAATCCCTGTCTGAGGAAAAGCGGCTGATTGATGAGGAAGCCGATGCGGCCATCGCTGAACACAAGGAATTGAAGGCGGCGCTGGATGAAACACTGGACCGCATGGAAAAGAATGAAAACCGCCTCCAGGAAGTGGAGGCGGACTACGATAAGAAAAGTGCGAAGCTCGGCAAGCGGGTGCGGGATATCTATGTGAATGGCCAGATTTCCTATCTGGATGTGCTCTTTGGGGCCAAGGATTTTTCCGATCTGATGACGCGTATGGACCTCCTGAAGAAGGTAATCAAGCAGGATTATGACCTCGTGCATCTGGTGCTGGACGAGAAGGCCGAAATCGAAGCGACACAGAAAAGCCTGGAAAAAGACCGCAAGGCCCGGGCGGAGCAGGAACTCAAGGCCCGTCAGGCCAGAGAAGTCATGGAAGAGAAGGTCAGGAAGCGCAAGGCCATCATCGACCAGATGAAGAGCGATAAGGCCACGGTTGACCGTCAATATGATGAAATGATGGCCGCTTCCAAACAGATTGAGGATATGCTGCGCCGCAGTAGCATGGCCAATCTGCCGGCACCTGCTGGTGGCGGTGGGGGCAATGGTTCCATGATCTGGCCCGTTGGCGGTACGGTGACTTCGGATTTTGGCTGGCGTACGCATCCGATTACGGGAACCCAAAAGTTCCATAGTGGTATTGATATTGGGGCAGATTATGGCGTGCCGATTGCGGCAGCTGCCTCGGGAACGGTGGAATATGCAGGGTGGATTTCTGGTTATGGCAATACTGTGATCATCAATCATGGCGGTGGCATAACCACTCTGTATGGGCACAATCAATCCCTGGCGGCATCTGTAGGCCAGAGCGTCAGTCAGGGAGAAACCATAGCGTATTGTGGTTCTACGGGTAATTCCACTGGCCCTCACTGCCATTTCGAAGTGCGGCAGAATGGTTCACCCGTCAGCCCGTATGGTTATCTTTGAGCGTTACGATAGAAGGTGAAAGTTTTTGAGTAAGAAGAAAATAGCGCTGATTGTTCTGGTAACGGCTGTGATATCCAGTTTCCTGACCGTTATGGGCCTGATGAAGCTCTTTGGGCTGAGCGGGGATAAGACGACGGATCTGCTGCGGTTCTTCGGCGTCAAGCGCATGATTGAAACCCGTTATGTCACTGATGTGGACAGCAGCAAGCTGATGGACGGGGCCATAGATGGCATGGTGAAGTCCTTGGGGGACCCGCATTCTATCTATATGAAGACTTCTTTATATAAATCCCTCAAGGAACATACGGCGGGCGCTTTTGGCGGCATCGGTGTGACCATGGGCTTCAAGGATGACAAGGTCACGATCATGTCTGTATTGGAAGGTACACCCGGGGAAAAGGTAGGCCTCAAGGTCGGGGATGAGATCATGTCGGTAGATGGGACGCCTGTCACGGAATTCCAGCCCGAGGAAGTGGCCATGCACATCCGCGGCGAAGCCGGCACGGAAGTCAAGCTGATGATTCATCGTGCCGACGAAGAAGATAGGGAATATGCCATCGAGCGGGATATGATAAAAGTCCGTTCGACCAAGGGCAAGATGCTGGATGAGAGCAATATGGGCTATATCCGCATTGCTTCCTTTGGGGAAAATACGGCAGAAGAGTTCAAGGAAGAATATGAAAAGCTGGAAGAAGCGGGGATGCAGGGCTTGATTATCGACCTGCGGCAGAATCCCGGCGGCCTTATCACAAGCTGCGTCGATGTAGCGAAGATGCTGGTTCCCAAGGGAAATATCGTTTCCGTCGTGCAGAAGGATGGCAGCAGGGAAGAATATGATTCCGATCTGGAAGCGGTCAAATATCCCCTGGTTGTCCTGATTGATGGCAACAGTGCCAGCGCTTCGGAAATCCTGGCTGGTGCCTTGCAGGATACAGAGGCGGCGACCATTGTCGGCATGAAATCCTATGGCAAAGGGTCGGTGCAGGTAGTTGTGCCTTTGTTCCATGATGATGGATTGAAACTGACCATTGCCAAATATTATACGCCCAGCGGCAAATGTATCGATGGCATTGGCATTGAGCCGGATGTGACGGTAAATCTCAGTGAAGAGGATACGGAAGACAAGCAGCTCAATATGGCCAAAGAGATCTTGCAGCAAAAATTATAAGGGCGATAAACACAAAAAAACGCTTGCGCAGCAGCAAGCGTTTTTTGTGTTTTGGCTCAAGCTTTTTTATTCTTCTCGGCCTCTTTGGTGGCATTATAGAAATCTTTGAGATTCTCGATTTTATTCATTTTCCAGGTGCCATCTTCCAGCTGGATCATACGGATTTTCAATTCATAATCGGCATTGAGGGATTCATCATGAAGCCCCATAGCAACTACTGTGCCGGTACCATCTTTTTCCGTGGATTTCACGCCGGTGAATTTCAGTTTATCGGCATTGGTTTCCTTTAACAGATTTTCTGCCGGATTCTCTTTTTGGCGTTTGGATTTTTTTCCGCCATCCTTTTTATCATCGAGATCTTTGAATTCGCCGGTTTCCACATATTCTTTGACGGAGGATTCAATCAGGCTCGTCAGCGTCGGCTTCAGCAGCTTGGCAAAGTTGGCGGCCAAGGCTTTGGTCTGGGCGTCCATGGTCGTATCTTCCTCCAGGGATATTTCAATGATATCGTCAAAGGCTGAGTCGGCCAGACTCTTGGTATCCACATGACGGCTGAACTTTTCCCAGTTGTGTTCTTTGACGGAATCCTGAATCAATTGCAGGGAGTAAGCCGGGGTGCGTTTGTAGTACATATAGCCGCCAATTCCGCAGGCAATCAAGACAATCACTGCGATTAAAGCGATTATTTTTTTGTTCCAGGATTTACCGTTTTCTTGTTTGTCCATTTCTTCCATGTCATCATCATCTCCTCATTTTTTTTCCGAAAATATCATACCATTTTTAACGCATGATTACAATTAAAGGAATATTAGAATTGCAATCGAATAAAAGTGAAATCAATGACTTTTGAAAAAAGACATTTGACAAGCAGATAAGTATACCATATGATAAAAAAGAATAATGCGAAAAGTGGTGGATGATTTTGTTGAGTGGTAAAACGACAAAAGCGCTGGCGATTTTTACGGCAGTGGCAACAACAGCAGTATTTACTTCCTGTGGTGTAGAGGATGAGGAGGTCCCGACTGCGCAGGATAACGCAAATGTATTGACGGATAGTGATGGGAATGAGTATACTTTGACCCAGAATGATGATGGTTCGGAAACCGCTACCTATGATGATGGCCGGACGGTTACGTTCAAGCGGGATGATGATGGCAACCTGAGTTTCCTGGCAGGCTCAGCTTCTCTGCTGGCTGGGCTGGCGGCAGGTTATTATCTGTTCCATGGGCTGAGCAATGGCCGTGGCGGCTATTATAATGCCAAAACCCATCGCTATACCACCTTTGACCCGGTGCAGCCGGTCAAGGACAAGGAGGACAAGGGTTCAGGTTCCAGTTCCGGCGGCAGCCGCAGCAGTTCCTCAAGCAGTAAGACCAATAAAAGCAGCGATGTATCCACCAGCAAGAGCAGTACGAAAAGTACGGCTAAGAGCGCGGTAAGTTCCAGTTCTAAGAGCGGTTTTGGTTCTGCCGGAGCGAGAAGTTCCGCATCGTGAGAAAGGAAGTGATTGCAGGTGATTGCGGATTGGCGGGATTTATTGAACCGGGAAATATTCCCTTTTGTGGAGTACGAAGGGTATGAGGATAAATATCCGACGAAGGATATCAGGATGCTGGATAAGGAAAGGGCTGAGGAACTGCGTTACGTCAGTGGTGTCCTGTTCGGCGCCTTTCAGCGGGCTGTGGAGGTCTGCCAGCAATGCGGGGAAAGTTTTCTGGCGGATTTGGAGATCCCGCCGCAGCTGATTCCTTATCTGCAGAAAGAAAATCCCCTGCGGCTGGCCTCATGGCTGTCGCGTTTTGATTATGTGCTGGACAAGCAGGGGAATCTCCATATGGTGGAAATCAATGCCGACACGCCCTGTGCGGTAGTGGAGGCCTATTATGGCAACATGGTGGCCTGCAATCACTTTGAGGTGGAAGATCCGAATCATGGGGAGTATGACAAGCTCTGCAATTGGCTCAATGAGATCTTTTTGGCCTCGGAACCGGGAGTCAGCATCAGTACGGGCAGGTTCCATCGCCGGCATCCCTTTCTGTTTTCCTGCTTTGATGATTATCCGGAAGACCTTGCTACGACTAAGTTCCTGATGCAGGCCATGAAGAAGAATACCATGGCGGTGGAGGCAGATGATGCCATAACCTTCGTCTCATTCTATGATCTGGCGGTACGGAATGATGGCAGCATCCTGTTGCCGGATGGACGCACGGCAAATGCCATCTATCGCCTGCATCCGTTGGAAATCCTGATCGAGGAGACGACGCCGGAAGGCGAGTCCTTGGGAAAGGACTTTATGGATGGCTATTTGCAGGGGCGTTATATGATGTTCAATCCGCCTGAGTCCATCATCATGCAATCCAAGGCCTTTCAGGCATTGGTCTGGGCATTGGACAACCAGCCGGTGGGGATGTCTTCCGCATTTACAGAGGAGGAATCCGCCATTATCAGCCGCTATATGCTGCCCTCGTACTTTGCCCGGGATTTTTCGCCGGAGAAGATAGCCGCAAATGCAGCCTGGATACGGAAGCCCATCTGGGGACGGGAAGGTGCCGGCATCGAAGTGTTGGACAGACAGGGCGTGAAGCTTGTCAAGGATGTGGATGCAGACAATATCGTGCGCCGGGATAGCAAGGATGATATGTATCAGCTCTTTGTGGATCAGCAGGAATGTGAGGCTGACACGGACAGCGGGCGGCTGACGGGCTATCAGACGTTGAGCTGCTTTATGTTGGGCAAGACTCCCAGTGCCCTCTATGCCCGCTTCTCGCCAGAGCAGATTGCGGGCACGGAAGCATATTGGCTTCCGTTGGGATTGCAATAATATTCAAAATAATTATTTTCTATTACTTAGGGATAGATTTTTCCGAAGTAATATGATAATATAGGTTTCAGACAATAATAGCAAACAATACCTTACCTTTTCCCCAAGATGTAAGGAAAAACTTATGGGAGTGTGAAAGAACTATGTTTTTGGAAGAACGCCAGGAAATCATTCTGAACATGTTAGCCCGTGATGGCAAGGTTCGCGTACGTGAGCTCAGCGAGAAGTTCAAGGTTACCGAAGACTGCATCCGCAAGGATTTGGGCGCTCTGGAAAAGAAGGGCAAGCTCAAGCGTACTTATGGTGGTGCTGTGCGCATCCGCGAGAACAGCCATATGCTGGAAGTCAGCAAGCATCGCAACACCGATGTGGAAGCTAAGCAGCGCATTGCTCAGGCGGCTGTGAAACTCATCCATGAACGCGACATGGTGTTTCTGGATATCTCTACGAGTAATCTGGCCATTGCGGAACTGCTGGTCAAGATGGACCAGGATATCACGGTCGTGACGAACATGATTGACATTCTCGTGGTCCTCGCCCGCAATCCGAAAATCCGCGTGGTCTTCGCTGGCGGCAAGATCAACAAGAGCCGCGATGGTTTCTGGGGCGGCATGACGCTGGACTTCATCTCTCGTCTGAAACCGGATATCGCTTTCGTTGGTGCAGTAGGCGTTGATGTCAAGGAAAACAGCGTTTCCACCTATGATATCGATGACGGCATCAACAAGGCGGCCATCATCCGTCACAGCAAGAAGGCTTATGTCGTAGCCGAAGCACGCAAGCTCAGCACGGATGGCAACTACAACTACACGACGCTCGATACTCTGTCCGGCCTGATCACCGATACGCTGCCGGCACAGGACATCCAGGAAGCGGCTGATTCTTACGGGGTGGAAATCATTCTGCCATGAGTATGAATTTCCCTTCACGTTTGAGCTGGGAAAATTTTCATAAGATAATTGTGGAAGGACTGAAGGTATATGCTTTTTACCTGGCAGTCCTTTCCCTTTTCCGGCTCTTTTTTATCCTGTGGCTCCATGATTATTGGGGACCAAACACCGGCAGCAGCGATGTACTGCTGGCGCTATGGCGGGGCAGCCGCCTGAGCATGCAGACGGCAGGGGCGCTGACGCTCCTCAGCTTTGTGCCGGCTTTGGCCGCGCATTATCTTTGGCCGAAAGTGGAACGATGCCTTTGGTTGGGCATGAATGGCTTGCTTCTGGGTGCGCTATCCGTGCTATATATGGCCAGCTTTCCCTATTATCGTATCTACCGCATGAATTTCAATCAGATGATTTTCACGGGGATGAATGAGGATTGGGCAGCTTTGTTCTGGACCATGGTGGACCAGTATGCCCTGCCGGCAAGGTTTGCGGGAGCGATGGTGCTGGCTTTGGTGCTTTGGCAGCTCCTGCGCAGGCTGCTTGGCTGGGAAATACCGTTGCTTCCCATCCGTCACTGGCCGTTCTGGAAGAAACTGGTGGTGCGGGCGGCGTTCCTCTATGGTGTTTATCTGGCCGTGCTGTTGGGCATCTTCGGTGGCAGCTTGGGCTGGCAGACGGCGGTGGACTGGGAAAATGCCGGCGTGACCAAGGATGAGTTCCTGAATGAGGCCATCCTGGATAATCCGCAGGCCATCTACCGCGCTTATAACCTCAACAGCCGCATGCTGGCCTGCAACGGGCTGGATTTTACCATGGAAGATATCCGCCAGCTGGCGGCTGAGCTGAGCGGCAAGCCCGCGGATACCGATAATCTCGACGTCTATCTAAAGAAGACGGTGGTGCAGGGGACGGCTGAGCCGCCCCGTCATGTCTTTGTGATTCTCTCGGAGAGTCTGGCCAACTGGCCGCTGTTGGAGCGGTATAAAGATATTCCCATTGCCGATGATCTGCGTGCTTTGATCGCAGAGCAGGATACGGATTATTGCCCGACCTTCCTGCCAAATGGTGCCAGCACCGTGTCGGCCGTGACGGGCATGGTCACGGGCTGGGCGGATGCCAACCTTTACCTGACCACCATGCCGGAATCCTTTGCGGCGCCTTATCCCACGGCTTCGGCACCTCAGCTGGCAAAGCTCGGCTATGATACGAACTTTTTCTATGCCGGGCCGGCTACTTGGGAGCGGATTGGCGCGTTCACGCAGGCGCAGGGGTTCGCTCATTTTTACAGCCGGGGCGATTTCGGTGATGTGCCGGGCAGTGTCTGGGGCTGTGAGGATGAATGCCTCTATGCCAATGTGCTGGAACGGCTGACGGATGCCCCGAGTTTCAATGTGATCCTCAATGCTTCCAACCACAGCCCGTATGATGTGGATGTAGAAGCCAAGGGCTATGACAAAGAAAAAGTGCGGGCAGCACTGCCCGCGGAGTATCAACAGGATGAGGAACTCCTGCGGGAGCTGGGCCATTACTGGTATGCCCAGCGGGAACTGGCGAAGTTCGTCAAGGATATCAAGGCGAGATATCCTGACAGTCTCGTGCTTATCGTGGGCGACCACGGTGACCGCTACAATATTGAAAAACAACCCGATATGTATGCTCGTTATGGCATCCCGTTCATTTTGACTGGTCAGGATGTCCATAAGGGGACATTGCTTTCTGACAGTGCCGGCAGCCAGATTGATATATTCCCCACGCTGATGGAACTCGTGGCCCCCAAGGGCGCGGATTACATGGCCTTGGGCCAGAGCCTTACGACCACCAGCAATAAGGGCGTCAACTATGGCTTTTGGATCACGCGCACGGCCATCGGCAAGGCTGATACCGTGCCTTTGGCACCAGAGGCTGTGGATGGCAATGAAGCGCCGACCATCGACGATCAGGTCATGCAGGATTATATCAATGCCGTGCGGGCGATATCGTGGTGGCGGCCCAAATATGGACCGATCTTAGACCAAAAGATCTTGGATGAAAAAGGAAGATGATGGATGTTTTCATTTCATGACAAGTGGAATGAAGCCTTGGTTGCCAGCTGAATATTATTGTGGCTTATGACCTCAGTCCGCACCTTGTTCGGATTTTTTACAAGTGTTGCGGACTGAATCTTTATTTTAAATAATCTAAAAATTGACGCAAATATAAATATAATATATAATTGTAATAATAGCAGGAATAGGCGCATTTTTAAAGAATAGTTTAAAAAAATGATCAGGGATAGCACCCTTATAGATGGATCGGGAAAGAGGGGGACTTTGTCATGAGCATGTACAGGCGATTGATGAAACGGCGCAGTGCCATACTGTCAATGGCACTTTTCGGTATGCTGGCGCTGCCGAACGTTGGACAGGCTTCGGATATTACCAAGGCCGATGCAGCTAAGAGCGGCACGATCACGACAGAAGGGAATGTCTATAATGTATTGGCGGACAAGATGCTGGATGATAAGACCGCATTCAATCATTTCAAGACATTCAATCTGAGTCAGGGAAATATTGCCAATCTTTTTTTCGGTACAAGCAAGGAGAGTGCAGCTGCAGCCCGTCTGCTTAATTTTGTAGATGGCAAAGTCGATATTGCTGGCATTGTCAATGCCGTGCGGAACAATAAGATCGGCGGTGACCTGCGCTTTATCAGTCCTAGTGGGATTGCTGTGGACAAAACCGGTGTCATCAATGCCGGCCAGGTGGGGATGGTGGTACCGACTCAGAAGTACTATGACCAATTGCTGGGGAATGAAGCTTCGCTGAAGGCGGATAATTTCCTCAGTGCGGCAAGCATACAAAATGGTGAGGTGCCGCTCAATCTTGCTGGTTCGATTACGGTTGCCGGTCATATCAATACCGTAGGGGGCATGACGCTGGCGGCAGCTGATATCAGCCTGGGTGAAGGTGCGCTCCTGAACACCAAAAATACCATCAATTATGCAGACCTGGTGAATGTGAAGGATGCCAATGGCAATGTTACGGTGAACGCTGGCTTGGGCAGTGATCTGCAGCTTACGCAGAATGAATCCGGGGATATTGTCCTGGCGGCTGTGGCGGACAGCAAGAATACGGCGGAAGAGAGCGGCTTGCTGGGGAAGTTGAATAATAAGCTGGACGGAACCGGTGTCAATATTTTCCGCATTACCAACTGGGACATCAGCAAACCTATTGGCGCTAGCATAAAAATGGCCAAGGGTGCGAAGATTGATGCGGCTGGCAATGTCATTATGGCAGCCAAGGCACTTTCCAATAATGTGAAACCGGAAAAGCCCAAGAACCAGACGGAACAGGATGAGAACGCCAAGGCAGAACTGGAAAAGAAAACCAAGGAGGCCATCCAGAATACCAAGACCCTTTTGGGATTGAAGGCGGGTATTGAGCTGGCCGGGGAAATCACGGGCAAGACGGTCAATGTAGCCGCAACGACCAAAGATGATTATCAGTTTGATAAGGATATGGCCAAAGAGATCAAAGCAACGAATCTGTTGCAGGACTATATCAAAATCTCTGGTGCATTCATGATGCATAAAGATACGGCTAATGTGGCGATTGGCAAAGATGCCCAAATAAAAGCTACTGGTGATGATATTGCAGGGAAGGCCGGTGCTGACGGTAAGACTCCCGCTCCCACGCCATCACTTTCGGTATCGGCATCCAGTGAACTCAATGCGAAACTGGCTTCGGAAGGGAAAGTCGAAGGTAAAAAGAATCAGTTGGCAGCGGCAACTTTTTCGTATTATAAGAATAATGCCAATATTACGGTGGATGGTTCCTTGAAAGCGGATAACGGTTCTGTGTTTGCTGTTTCGAATGCCAAGACCAATATATCGGCCACCAGTTCCAATCTGGCCAGCAAAGAAGATACCAGTCATCTGAATTTTGCGGGCAATGTCGTAATTGGCTCGACCGACAGCCAGAACCAGCTGAATGCAGGAGCTTCTCTGGAAGCTGCCAAGAATGTTTCCGTGGCGGCAACCCTTGATAATTCCCTGGCAGTCAAGGCCGAAAACAGCATCAAGGAAACGGGCCTGGGCGGTTCGGCGTTGAACTTCGTCAACACCTCGGAAAACGCACAGCTGGCGGATAGTGCGGGAATCAAAGCGGGCGGCAATATTGATGTGAAAGCTGCCGAAACCAATACCCAGCGGCAGATTACGGCCAATAATGGTACGGAAAAAGCGGAAGCGGAAAAAGAGTCGGATAAGGACAAGGATAAAGATTCGGATAAGGAAAAGGATACGACTAAGGCTAAGGACGAAGAGGATGACCTCGGTTTGGCTGATCTGTTCGGTGATGCAACCGAGGCGACGCAGGAAGCGGAAAAGGAAAAAGAGGAAAAGGAAAATAAAGAAGATAAAGACGCTGAAAAGAGCCAGACCAAGACCTCGGCTTTGGAAAATGCGGCCAAATACGTTACGGTTGGTTCCAGCGTGAATGTAGTCCTGGGGGACAGCAAGGCTGGTGTGGTCATCAACAAGAATGCCAGCATGAGTGGTGGAGATGAAGGTGCTTTATCCATAACTGCTGTACAATCCAATCCGGATATACAGATCGGCTCCATTGCGACTTCTGCTGCCGGCAGTGATGGCAAGGCCAAGTCTGCGCTTATCAATGCTGCCGTATCGGTAACGGATATCACGAATGATGCCAGTGTGGTCATCGCTGGCAGCGATGGCGATAAGCCGGTTTCGTTTGCCGGAGGCGACATCACGCTCAAAGCAGAGACCAATAGCGGTCATGGCCGTCTGGATAAAATGGTGGCGGATATCAAGAACATACAGAATGTAAAGGATAAGCTGCTTTCTTTCTTTACGGCCGATAAGTGGAAGGAACCCAAACAGCATGTGACGGATTTCTTTGCTGCGTTGGAAAATCTGACGAACATTGCTCAGGACCCGACCGCTTTCCAGACTTTGGTCAGCCGGGGGAATACTCTCTATGAGGATTTGAAGAACAATGCTACGGAATTGGAAAAAGCAGGCATTGATATTTCGAAGACGCTGGAGGCCATTGGCAATCTGACAAATCCGGCCAAGGTAGCGAATTATTATGTAGACAGTGCCACCAGTTCCAATATGGTGAAGAACCGGGAAAAGAATACTTCCGCAGGCGGCAGTGCGGCTTCGGTATCGTTGGCCGGGGCAGTGAATGTGGTTTCACTGGATGACCATGCCCGCGTGTTGGTGGGGCGGCAGGCTCAGTTTGAAGCAGAGGGTGATCTGGCAATCAGCAGCAGCGTGAACAAGAGCGATATCGCCATGAATGGTCACTTGAAACCCTCTGGGGCAGCAGCAACGTCTGTCGGTGCTGTGGTCAATGTATTCAACAATCGCTCAGACAGCGTACTGGCCGTAGCGGATAAAGCACAGCTTACGGGCAGTGATGTATTCCTGACGAGCAAGAACAATATCAACCATTACCTCCTGAATGGTGGTTCTGGTTCTGCAGCCAATAATTCCAATAAGACCGGTGAAAATGATACCGTTGCAGATACTACGGCCTTGCAGGGGACTGTCAGCTATGTCGGCGGCGAAAGCCTGGCTATCGTATCGGTAGATACCGGGGCTGTGATAACGGCAACCGGCGAGACGACCAAGGCCGACAACCAAAAAGCGATTGATGAGGCGTGGAATAAGCTTTCAGCAGAAGAACAGAAAAAGCAGAAAAAAGAGACTGCCAAGGAATCAGGTGTGGCGGAAATCAAGGCTCAGAATGATACCAGAGTCCTCAATCTCGCCGGCGGCCTGGCTTATGGCAATGGCTCCAAGGGCATTGGTGCGTCCGTGGCGGTAACGAACTTTGATGTGAAGACCCTTTCTGCCGTGAGTGATAATAATACCAGCAGCAAAGATGAGATTGGTTCGCTGGCACGCACGCTATCTATGCGTGGCGATGCGAATCTGAAGGCTGCGGATTATTTTGGCTCTGCCGGGACTAAGGCAGGCGCTATTGATGTGCATAGCCTGGCTATGAACGCTACCGCGGATGGTTATATCCACAGCGTAAGTGTAGCCGGTGGTGTCATTGAACAGACGGACAACGGCAAGTCCGGCGGCTCCCTGGCCAATTTCGTTTCCAATACCAGCGGCAAGTTCAGCAGCTTCAAGGATGGCTATCAGAACTACTTCAAGCCCGATGAAAAACAGGATAAGGGTTCGGTATTCAGCCGTACCATGGAAAGGTTTAACAATAGCCAGAAGGATAAGGACAAACAGGAAACCGGTGTGGCCAACATGACGGGCGGGCAGACCATGCCCAGCTTCACGCTGGCCGGGGCTGGCAGCGTTTCGGTGAACCTGTCGGCAAATCAGACGAAATCTGTCTTGCAGGATGCCAATGTCACGCTGCGCTCGAATGGTGAAGATGCGGCAGCTTTGGCCAACAAGGCTTCCGATTCGTTATTCCTTGGTGCCTGGAGCGGCGGCGCAGCTTTAAGCTTCCAGAATATCAAGCTGAAGAAGAATACATCGGATTCAGCTACCACCGTAGGCATTGCCGGAGCTGTGGCGGTGAACAGTGTCACGAGTGATGTGCTGGCTCAGGTTAAGAACAGCAAGATCCAGGAAAAGAATAATGAACAACAAGGCAGTTTCGAGAACACCGCGGAGAAGAAAGGCGCTTTGTTTGCTGGCGGTGTAGGGCTGGCTGTGTCGCAGGCCAGAAAGAACAGCTATAACTTCACAGGGGCGGCATCCACTTCGGTGAATATCGGCAGCAGCAATGTCGATGCGCAGGTAGTGGGCTCTAATGCAAACACGAAAAACATCACCAATAAAGCCATGGATACCGATACGCAGGTTACGGGCGGCGTGAATCTATCGGTAGCGGCTGGCGGCAATGGTGCTACTGCAGCTGGTGGTACGGTGGCGTTTGCCCATCTGAAAAACAATGTAAATGCGTTGTTGGATGGCGGCACTTATCTTGTCCTGGGGAATCTGCGCAATGAAGCAATCGCTTCGCTTACTCAGGTAGGTGGAGCCGTAGGCGTATCGGTAGCGGCACCTAAAGATGGCAGCAGCTATGGCTTCCAAGGCGTAGCTGCCTATAATCGGTTGGAAAATAATACCAAGGCATTGATCAAAGGTTCTGCGACGATTAGTGCAGATGCTGTGCAGAATCTTGCGCAGGATCAGGCAGCGGATAACACCAGCGATTACAAGAAGTACAATGCAGCCCTGCAGCAGGCGGATGTTGATGTCGAAGGGGACAGCTACACAGATCAGCTCGAGCAGAAGAACAACGAAGATACCAAGGCCATCAATGAGGATTTGGCGAAAAAGGGCCGCTATGGCAACAAAATCATCACCGCAGCCGTCGGTCTGGCTTCCTCGAAAAATGGTTCGGGTCTTGCTGCTATGGCAATCAGCGATGTGGATAATAATTTCTCTGCCCAAATTGAAAGTGGCTCCCTTACGCTGTATAATGTTGCCCAGGATGCGCTGAAGGTCCGTGCCTATTCCAATACGTTGGATGTGAATACGGCCGCTGGTGCAGCTGTGTCCAAGAGTGGCTTTGGCGCAGCGGGTTCATTGAGCTTGCAACTGACGGATAATGATGTTATTGCCGGCGTAGAGAATGTCAAGAACTTATCGGCCAAGGGCGTTTCGATAGAGGCCGGTACGGGCGCATCGGAAATCAATGTGGCTGGACAGGTGAGTGTTACGGGCGGTGCTGCCTTTGGCATGGCCATGGCTTATAATCTCCTGAATAATGATACCAATGCTTACCTGAAGGACAGCGCGATAAATCCTGACCTCAAGGCTTTTGACCCTGGCAGTACTATGCTTGCCGTCCAGGCAGACAGCAAGGCTTCCGTTTATGCTGTGGGAGCAGGTGTAGGCATTTCCAAAGGGTTGGGGCTGAATGGTGCCTCGGCAATCAACCGTGGCCATAATTCAACGACTGCCCTGGTGGAAAACACCAAAGCCAATGCGATAAAGAAGGTAGATGTAACCGCTGCGGATACCTCGAAGAAACTGGCCGTAGTGGGTAATGTGCAGGGCAGCGGCACGGCTGCTATAGGCGGTGCGTTTGTCTATAACGATATCGGCAGCAGCTCCGAGCATCAGAAAACCAGCGCTGCGCTCAAGAATAGTTCGTTGACGGGCGTCAATGGTGGAAATGGTGATTTGACGGTAACGGCCAAGGATGACAGCAAGCTGACCACCGTTGGTGTAGGTGTAGGCCTCAGCACCGGTGTAGCTGCTGTACAAGGTGTGGCTGCTCTGACCAGCATCCAGAAAGATGTGGAAGCTTCGATTGAAGGCTCCAATATCGGTAGTGGGAACAGCCGGTTTGCGGTAACCGCAGCCGCAGATACCCAAGATAATCTGCGTGCCGTAGCAGCGGTACTGTCGGCTTCCAAGAATGCTGCTATTGGTGCAGGCTTAGTCATGAACACCGACAAGGCGGTGACCAGTGCACAGATTTCCGGCGGCAATCTCTTTACCACCGGACTCACGATCGATGCAAAAGGTCTTTCGACCATCCATAACATTGCAGCTGGTGGCGGCATCGCAGCCCAGGGTGCCGGGATTGTCGGTTCTGTGGCCATCAATGATATCCAGACGAAAAACCGTGCTGTCCTCAGCGGCAATGCAGTCGTAGATGCTTCTGGTGACAGTGTGCTCATTACCGCTCGCGGTGATGAAAACATCAAGAATATCGTGGGTGTTCTGGCTGCTGCTGGACAAGGGGCTGGTGTTGGTGCTGCTGTGGCGAAAAATACCATAGCAAGTGAGAACTATGCTGCTGTTGAAGGTGAGAATACTGCGGTTACAACGTCGAATACGAAAGACAGGAAGGTAAAGGATAAGCTGGATAATGCCGATCAGGCGATTGTGGGTCAACTGGCTTCGGCAGCAAAGGACAAAGATAATAAGTCCAGTGCCGCTGATGGTGAAAAGATCCTGGACTCTGCCGCAAACCTGGCTGACCTGCGGGGCGAATCCACCTATAAGGGGATTGCTGTGTCTGCTTCCGGCACGCATACCATCAAGTCCATGCTGGTCAATGCAGGGGTTGCCGGACAGGGGGCTGCGATAAACGGTACCTTCAATGTCAATGAAATTGGCGGTTCAACCAAGGCCGTGACCGATAAAGCAGCTCAGCTGTCCACAGATGCGGATGTCAATATTGCAGCGCGCGATTATACCAATTCCTATGGCCTTGTCGGCACGGTCAGCGCGGCTGGTCAGGGCGTTGGTGCCGGTTTGGGCAGTGACAGCCAGACAATCACGCGGGAGACCACGGCACTGCTTGTGGGGAGAAATACGGATGGAGTCAACGACGTAATCGCGCGCAATCTGAATGTCGAAGCAACTGGCTGGCAGGGGATTGCTTCTCATGCTGCTGGTATTGGCTTTGCCGGCATGGGGGCAGGTCTTATCAACGGGACAGGTGTCTATGACTTGCGTTCACAGACGAATGCCAGCGTCAAGAATGTCAATGCACTTCTGGAGGGCAATCTGGATGTGCTGGCTGACCATCATGGCAAAATCTATAGTGACATCTATTCCTTGGGCGTTGCCGGGGCAGGTGTTGGTGTTGGCACTGGCGTAGCTGTGGTCAAAGAAGACAGCCGTGTGAAAGCGGAAATGGAATCTGTGGATGCAGGTTTCCAGGTCAGGGGAACGGGCAATAAGAATCAGGCAGCCGTAAAGGCACTGAATGACACCCGTCTTACCTATGAACTTTACAATATTGGCGGCGGTGGTATCGGCGGACTGGCCGGTTCCATCGGTGTGGCGAATGTCACAGGCGATGTGACGGCGCGTATGGTCAATAGTTCCATGAAGGCTGCTTCAGGGAACTGGGCTGGCTATTCCAATGTTGACCCGGCCAAGATAGAAGTGCTGGCGCAGAATAAACTGAGCTTCCATAATACTGCCTTTACGGGTGCATTAGGCCTGGGCGCTGGTGTGGGCGTAGGTGTGGTCATCAATACCTTAGACGGCAGAGTGGCGGCCATTCTGGATAACGCTGACCTCAAAGCCGGGGAAATCGGCATTCAGGCAAAAGACGAGCGCAATATCGAGCAGAGTGCATACAATGCCTCTGCCGGCTCCGTGGGCGCTTCTGCCAACGTGATGATCATAAATATCGGACAGAAGCTGGCTGATCGCTATGAATCGGCTGCGAATAAGGGCAAGGAAGCAGATGGCTCGCAGGTGAATACCAGTGACTTGTTGAATCGGGCCAATCAGGCGACTAAGGGCAACCAGCTCAACAGCTCCACTACGGACGGCCGGACTGGCAGCAGCACGGCAGCCGTGGCTGATGGCGGTGGCAAGAGCGGTTCTGGTGTAAGCCTCACGATAAGCGGCTCCAAACTGATTTCGAACACGGGCAATGTCCTTTTGGATAGTGGTGTCCTCAATAATGTATTGCAGGAAAATAAATCCGTTGCCATCGGCGGTGCAGCCCTCAATGGTGCTGTAGGCATTTTGAACAACGCCAGCAAGGCTACGGTTGATCTGACCAATACGAATGTACAATCTGCTCAGGATATAAAATTGAAGAACCAATTGTCCGGGACGAATGAACTGAAGATTCGTCAGGGCGCCGCAGCACTTTCTGGTGCTGCAGGTATCGCTTATGCAGGCATGAACAGCAATGCAGAGACTGTCTCGGCGATTCATGGCGGCAGTTTGGAGGCAAAAGGAAGCCTGTCGCTATATAATACGGACAATATTTCTGCCAAGCTGAATGCGATTGGCGTGACTCTCAGTGCTGGCAAGGCCGGCAGCGCATTGCTGGCGGAAAACAGCGGTACGGGCAGGAATGCGGTTACTATTGACCAGCAGGCAAAACTGGTCAGTGGCAGTGATTTGGATATTCATGCGCAGAGTGCACCGCAGATAGAACTTTCGGCTATTGCCGCCAGCGGCAGCCTGGCTTTTTCGGGAACTGGTCTGGCTGCCCGGGCAGGTTATACCAGCTCGGCAACTGTGGACATCGGTAAGAAAAGCACACTGTCTGCACCTACGCTGTATATTTCTGCTGAAAACGACCCGCAGGCAAGCACCAAGGTCGGTTCATCGGCAGCAGGCATGATTGCCGCCATGTCCGCTACGGATGTTGACAATACGCTGGGGACAAAGGATAATTATGCCAAAACTGCACTGAACATTGGCGATGAAACGACGCTGAATGCAAAAGACATAACGCTTCTCAGCAGATGGAATCCTCAGCAGAAGCTGGAGTTGTTATCGCTGAATGCCGGCAGTGCGACGATTGGTGTGACCATGGGGAACTTGTCTTCCTATGGTACAAGTGATGTTTATGTAGGCAGGGCATCGTATCAAAAAGATGCTTCCCTGTGGGCTTTTGGTCAGGGAAATATTGAGCAGACTGGTCTGGTGGGGGGCATGACGGCAGGCGGCCTGGCCTCCGGCAGCAATTTCCTCAATGCCGATCGCGATGTCAGGACTAATGTTCGGTTGGACGGTTATCAGAGCAACAGTGCAAATCTGAACTATGTCGTGGCATCTGCTTCGAATTTCCTCAATCAGGATTTCAAGGCTGTGGGCTACGGGGCAGGTTTTGCTACGATTTCTCCCTGGACTGCGGTAATCAACGACAACGAAAGCCGTGAAGCTGTGACAACCCTTGGTGGTACCTGGAATCTTTCGGGACCGATGACGGCTCTGGCACAGAACGTGGATAACAAGGCGGATCTTACCGTAGATGGCAAGAATGCAGCTGCCGTAGGACTCAGCGCTGTGTCCCTTACCCGCAAGACGGATACTGCCGCTAAGGTGGTTCTGAATCCGGGGATAAACGTCACAAGCACAGATGCACAGATGTATTACGCTAGTAATGAAATCGCAGTCAATGAGACTGTGGATGCTGCAGGTTATGGCGGTGTGAACGGTTCTGGCAGCAAGCTGGACAACAATGCGTCTTATCGGGCTTCGATTGAAACGGGCAATACGGGAAGTGGTAACGCTAACTTCACGGTAAATGGTACCTATGCCGGCATCACGATGAATGCTGATACTACGGGCAGCATCAAGGCCAGGAATCAATTGGAAGCTGGCGGCGCCGCTTCGCTGATCAAAGCGCAAAGCAGCCATAATCTGGCTTATGATAATGCGGTAAAGCTGAAAAATTCTAACCTTAAAGCTCCGGGCAGCACGTCGGATATTAATCTGGCAGCGTCTGATAATACGACGCTTGACCTTATTGCCGTGGCCAATATCCAGGGTGGCTTGGGTGGCAAGGCGACGACGGTCAATGACAGCGTGCTCAGGCGCAGCAATAATGTTTCACTGGAAGGCAGTTCCATATTCAGCGGACGGGATGTGAATCTGTTCGCTGGTGCCACTAGCGAAGGTGAAATGGGACAACTGAACATGCAGCTTCTCGCGGATGTGTATAATCGTACGGCGATTCCGGTAAAGACGAAGCCTTATTATACGAATTCCATGTCTCAGGCCAATCAGGTGAATATCGGCCGCGGCAGTAAAATTGAAAGCGTGAGGAATATCGACCTGAAGGCCGATAGCGGCAGGGAAGCCATTGCAGAATCGGCTTATGTTTATACAACCTATACATCTAACCTCAAAAGTAATCTTATTACGGTATTGCCCCAAGACAAGAACAGTCGCGAACAGCAGGCAAATTTCATCACGGTTGATGGCAGTTTGCTGGCTGGGTTGTACAATGCATTGGAACTGGAAATTATCGGCAAAGCTGAAGATGGCAGCATAAAAGGCAATGTAATCAAAGGCCGGGAATGGTTCAATCCGCAAAGTATTTCCTTTGGCAGTCAGCAGACCGTAGCGAATCCGTATCTGAAGGAATATAATGAACTCCTGCAGGCAGAAAAGCAGATGGCTGCAAATGATAAGACTAATATAAAGCAGACTTATAGTGCAGAGCTTGCCAATCTGTTAGCATTGATGGAGAAAAAAGGTTTTGCCATCAAGAAGGGCAATTCCTATGAAGTCCTGAAAGAAGCTAAGGTATCGGCTGTTACCCTGCCGGGGATCACCGTATCCGGCGGCAATATCACGTTCTCGACCCAAAGCATAAAGGGAAGCGGCTCCATCAAGGCACAAGTTGCGGATAGTATTGTGATTCGCGACAAATCCAATGGACGTCTGGTGGTAAATGACCTCACACTGGCTACGGCCGGTGGCCAGGTGCTCCTGAATGGCGCCGATTACACGGCAGCGAATGTACAGTCGGCCAAGAACAGCCAATCTCCAGTCATCCGCATTCAGAAAACTGGCGGCAACGGAGTTGGCGCAGATGTGCATCTTCAGGGAAGTATTATCAATAATACGGGCAAGGTGCAGATTGCGAACCAGGTAGGTGATATTCTGACGACAGGGCAGGTTTCTTCGGCCTATGCGACGGAAATCAGTGCTCCGAATGGCAGCTATCGTCAGGCAACTGCTGGTTCCTATCAGGTAGTGGGTGTTGATCCTCTGGCACCGTATACCTTTGGCAGTGAACTGTTTGCTCAGGAGCTATATCGCTACTATGCAGAAAAAGTTGTAGGAGAGCTTAATAGAGCCGCATCATTGTGGCTTGTGTACGGTATGGAAGATTCCTATTACCAAGGGTATCTTACCAATACGGTACAGGAAGTGTTCAACCGCATGAAGAAAACGGAGGCCGGCCGGGCAGAAGTACAAAGGATATTGGGGAGTTATTATGACAAAAATGCTTCGAAATTGAGTGCACAGGCCATAGAATACCTTAAGACGAAGTATAGTTCGCCCTCACCGGAAGCCAGTATTGTAGCTGGTGGTGATGTATCTATTTCGGCTCAGAATATCATTGTGAATGGCCTGATTCAAAGTGGCTACAATACCTATCGTACGGATATTGATGCCGCAAAAGTTACAGCTCTGGAACAACAGGTCGATAAGAACAAGAAGCTTACCGACAGTGATGTATTGGGCAACCAGGCATTCCTGGTCAACAAGACGGGAGCAGCACAACTTTGGAATTCGGGACAAAAGGTATTTGAAGGTGTAATCAATACCTATTATAACCCGTATACAGGACATCTTTTGACGGCGGATACCTATGTCAAGGGCGGCAATATCTATCTGCAGGGGAATGTATTTTCCTCGATTGCCGGAACAGGGCGCATCCTGGCGGCAAAAGGAGCGGCTGATATCACCGTGGATGCTGCGAATTTGAACAAAGACCTCTACGTTGGTGCTATCACCAATAACTATCGCAACGGCAATATCTTTATTAACGGCAAGCAGCAGACCGGGAATTCCTATCAGTTGAATAGTACAGAACCAACCTGGGATCGTTATGTTTTGCGGTGGACATTGTCGGCAGAGCCTATCGCCAATACCCAAAATTTCAAATACAAGGTTGAAAAGCATGTTCATAATGAGACACTCAAGGATAATAGCAAAGCGAAGGCCTTGGAACGTTTTGAGGAAGGCGTGATGGATCCAGAAAGGTCCATTTTTAAGGACAAATTAATAGTAGAGCAATACACTACGCTTAATAATGTTAACCAAGTAAAATCCATAGTTTCCAGTTATTTGATCAATAAGGAGCATATGGATAAGCCGACGGGATGGGCTTCACAGTTCCATGTGGTGTATGCGGAGAATTATCCGCCATCCTGGTTAAATCCAAGAAATCCATCGGCGACTGAAAAAAATACGTTTAACCCATTTGGCACAGATTGGCGTATCTATGAATATCAACGCAACTATCAGTTATCGCCGACCGTTATGGGGCAAATCAATTTTGACAAGCCCATCACGACGGGGGTGTTAAATCCGGTAGCTGGCAATATCACGCTGAAGGGCGGCGGCAATGTAATCCTGACCGGTGATATCAAGGCTGCAGTCAAGGATGGCAAGAATTTGGGCGCCATGGATATCTCTTCGGCCTTCGGAGCTATTGAGAACAACAATGTTCGGGTGACAACGGATAATCTCACGGTGACGGCGCCTAAGGGAGTAGACTTGAATGTTGCCGGTAATACCTTCATTTCTGGCTATTCGAAGAATGGCGATATCACCATCAATTCTGCTGACACCTTGCAGCTTGGCAGCTTTAACCTCAGTAAGGATGACGGAACGTTGAGCCTGTCGGCACGAGGCAATATTACCATGAAGGACAACGAACGGCTTAGGTCAAATAATATCAAGCTCGTGAGTAAGGAGGGGGGCATTGGTTCCCAGGAGAACTTTGTGACAACCTTTAATAGTGATACGACTAATATTGATGCAGAAGCCAAGGGCAATATCTACATTCGGGAAATAAATGGTAATATAGGTGTAGGTACGATCAAGAGCACCGGTGGTGATGTGACCCTGTCAGCTGACAAGCGCAGTATTGTGGATGCCAAGGGTTCGGGGATAAAACTCTCTGACAGTCAGAAGAAGATAAATAACTGGCTGGAATTGGGGTTGATTAGTGCCAAGGATTCGGATGACAGTCTGTCGGCTGCGGCTGCGGCAGAAAAAGCAGAACGCCTGGCAGGCCTTGAAGGCCGGTTGCAGACGTTGGGTGCCGCAAGTGGCAAAATGCTGTCAAGTTACGTCAGCATTGCCAGAGACTTTGCCAAGGATCCCACGGTGCTGGCACGTAAAGCTGCCTTTGAAAAACAGGCGCAGGACATTGATGATGAAGCCGCATACACCCGGCTGTTCAACAGCTATCGGGCAGAACTGCTCCACTGGTTTGACCGGTCCGGCTATTATGGCCTTAGTGAAGCCGAGCGGGCGGCAGTCATGGATTATGGCCTGTTAGAAGCCAGCAACGACTATGGTTTTTCCAAGAATCAGCTGCTTTATGCAATCCAAAGTGATATCGTCAACAGTGTGCCGGGACAGATGGTCGTGATTTCCAGCCCCAATATCCATGCGAAAAATGTCACGTTCATAACGGGGAATGGCAGCGGTGTCGGTTATAAGGAGCGCAAGATTACCATCAAGGCCGAGGATATCAACAAATTGGAGAACCTGAAGATTTTGGGTTCGGCTAAGGCCGGTGATCTTACCTGGAATGAAGATGGCAGTGTAGATGTGCGGCGGCGCATCCCGTTGAGCCTAGATTTGCGCGAGGGCGGTACCATAACGCTGAGCAAGAAGACGAGAAATATCTTCCTGGTAGGTACGGAAAATACGACCTTTAACTTTACCAGTGGTTTTGGTCGTGAGGATTCGGATATTGTGCTCATGACGGGCAATGGTATTTATCTGCCCAAGAATGAAGCCGACCGAATCTATGCGAAAGACCTGACTGTTTATGCTGGCCGTGGCGATATTGGCAGACTGGATAATTATCTGCGCACGAATATAACAGGTACCTTGGAGGCCAATGCAGGTGGTTCCGCTTTCATTGACAACCTGGGGGATTTGACCATTGTTTCTGCCGTCGCAGGGGCAGACCGCCGTCCAGTATTGGTGGGGACAAACAAGATTCAACCGACTGCTGCAGAGGAAACGAGTGGGCTGTTCCTTAGTACGAATGGCATTATGCGCATGAGTACAGAGCGTGGCAAGGATATGGGTTACCTGATGGGCAACTCGATAAATCTCAGAGCGTCTCAAATGGGAACCCAGGATAATCCGTTGCGCATCTACGCTAATGGTGCAGTCCTGAATCTGGAATATGGTGAAGCCTGGCTGAAGGCAGTCGGAACAGGGAGCCCGCTTCGGATCAACCGCTACAATCTCAGGAGTCTTTCCTTGGACAATCCGAATCGTTTTATTTGGATGCTCGATCGTGGGGATGTCCGCAATAAGGATATTTATGGATTCTATGGGGTTGGCTGGATGGAATATCTGTTTGATTTCGATGAATATTATCAGTGGCTGATGTCTTTGCAAGATGCATATATTCCTGATTTGAACAATAAAGACCTGAATATGGGGACGAACAGGATTGATGTGGAGAAAAGACGCCAGCAGGGTCTTGTGATCATCAAAGGTGATGGAGGCGGAATGGAAATCACCGCAGATCAGCAATAATGCTGCCTGAATATTAGCAAGAATAGCAGAAAAGGTTACCATCAGATAACGGCATGGAGCTGTCACAGGAGCCTTTCTTCGTGTGACAGCTCACTTGCTGTGAGAGAGGGATGAAAAAATTGCGTAGAAGAAACTTTAAGGGTAAATGTATGTCTGGGGTGGCGTTGGCTGTTTTGTTCCTTCCAGCCATTGGTTTTACAGCACCGCCGACACCGGATAATGCGGGCTTGCAGCTGAACCGTGATCGGGAAAATCTGGAAAGGGAACGTCTGCGTCAGCAGATCATCGAAGACCAGGAGCGGGGGAAGGAAGATAATGTAACCGATAAGCAGGACAAGCAGGGCAAACTGACGCAGAATGAGAATCTTCGTTTTCTGTTGGAAAAGATTACCACAGATGATTCGGAGATTCTGACTGCCGAAAGATTCAATGCATTGGCCGCACCATATATAGGGAAAGAAGTGGCTATTGATGATTTGATGGCCTTGGTGGATCAAATCAATGAATTCTATTCCCGTGAAGGCTATATTACTTGCCGGGCGTATCTGAAGCCGCAGACGATCAAGAGTGGTACGGTCCATATCAGTCTCAGCGAGGGGCGGACGGGGACGGTGACATTGACGGGCAACAAGAGTACGCACGCTGGTTATGTCTATTCCCGACTGCACCTTAAGCCGGGAGTCGTGCAAAACATCAATGAACTCAATAAAGATCTGGCTTTCTTTAATGGTACTCATGATGCACAGTTGAAGATTACGCTGCAGGCAGGTGCAGAACCGGGGACTACGGATTATGCTGTGGTGCTGAAAGAACCACAGCGTACGGATATGACACTGTATGTCAATAATGACGGACAGGAAAGTACTGGCAGATGGCAGACGGGAGCCTTTTTCCGCTATCGCAGCTTAACCAGGAATCAGGATGATTTTACGATTGGCGGCATGCATTCGACGGGGCTGAATTCACTGACTCTGCGCTATGATATTCCGACTACAGCCCGAGGGCCAAAAATCTCGTTTGATTATAGTACCAATGGTACCAAAACGGTGAAGGGGCCTTGGAGAGATCGGTTGAAAGGTCATGCATCAAGTTTCGGCATGACGTTCACGCAGCCGATTTCGGTCAGTTATACCAATCGCTCGGAAGCAAGTCTGGGGTATCGTCATCAGACGTCCACGAATACATTTGCAAAAATTTTTCATCTCGTGGATTATCGTGTGGATGGCGTTACGGCTGCTTTTACTCAGACTAATTACAGCCGCAGCTCGGTATACTATCAGCGATATGCCTATACCGTTGATCATTGGAAAAATGATGTGAATGGTGAAAGACGTGACGTCAGCCTGGGCCGGGCCAATGCGTTTTATCATCACCGCTTTAAAGGTGGGCAGACCTTTTTTAGCAGCTTTTTCTTCCAATGGGCGCCGTCCAAAGAGCTCCCTTCGTCGGAGAAATTCAATATCGGAGGAGCAGGGAATATTCGTGGTTATGAAGAAAATCTCCTCAGCGGTACAGGTGGTTTCGTCCTTTCCACAGAGTATGGTGTCCCTTTGGAAAAGAGTGGCATGTGGCAGATGTTTGGCTTTTTAGACGGTGGCAAGGTTTACGAGGCTGATGATTATATAAAAGAGGCTGCGCTCATCAGTACGGGATTGGGGATACGGTATCAGTGGCGGAAAAATATTTCTGCATCTTTGACTGTAGGCTTCCCTTTGAGGCGGGAAATCAATGAAACAACGTGCTCGCGGAGCAGGATTCACTTCACTTGTGTGGGCCGGTTCTGATGATTATTGCAGATGTTGAACAATGAGACAGGTTGGGGTATAATTTTAATGAAATGTAAGAATTTCGTTTTTGATTGTAATGATCATGAGTAAGCCGTTTAGGCAAAAAAAGGAAGATAACGCAAAAGATGCTTAGTATTACAAAATGTAATCTCTGCCCGCGCCGCTGTGGTGTTAACCGTACCCAGCGGGCGGGCTTTTGCGGTGCAGGGGATAAGGTGCGGATTGCCCTGGTATCCCTGCACCAGTGGGAAGAACCCTGTCTCGTGGGCGAAAAAGGTGCCGGAACGGTATTCTTCTCTTACTGTAACCTGCGTTGTGTTTACTGTCAGAACCATGAAATCAGCCATGGGGGCAAGGGAGAGGAAGTCACCGTGGCGCGGCTGGCGGAGATTTTTCTCGAACAGCAGGTGCGGGGGGCGGCTACTTTGGATTTAGTCACGCCAACCCATTATGTGCCGCAGATCATTGCGGCATTGGATATGGCGAAGGAAAAAGGCTTTGCCCTGCCTGTGGTCTACAATAGCAGCGGCTATGAGACGGTCGAGACGATTGAAGCCCTGCGTGGCTATGTGGATATTTTCCTGCCGGATCTGAAGTACCGGGAAGAAGCCAGCGGCAGTGCGTATTCGGCGGCGGCGGATTACTTTGCCTGCGCCAGCGCTGCCATCCGGAAGATGGTGGAAATCGCCGGGCCGGTGCAGTTCGCTGCAGATGGCCAGCTGCAGAAGGGCGTGCTGGTGCGCCATATGATCCTGCCCGGGCACCGTCATGAGAGCATGGCCATCGTGAAATGGCTTTGGGAAACCTTTGGAAAAACGATTCAGGTAAGCCTGATGAGCCAGTACACCCCCATGTATAAAGCCAGTGAGCATAAGAAAATCAACCGCCGCCTGACCACTTTTGAGTATGAGTCGGTGGTCGATTATGCCCTGAGTCTGGGGCTGGAAAATGCCTATGTGCAGGAACGTCGCAGCGCTTCGGAAGAATTTGTGCCGGATTTCAACGGTGCCGGTGTGCAGGGGGGCGAATAATCTTGGGCTTTTCCGGTACCGACTATATAATGCAGCCAATACAGCGAGAATGAGGAGCGTCCCATGCAGATTCAAGTGGCAGAAGTAGCCATCGAAGTTCAGAAGAAGAAAATCAAGAATATGCACCTTTATGTCAAACCACCCTGCGGCAGGGTGGTTATTTCTGCTCCTGTGCGTGTGCCTGACAAGATGATTGAATCATTTGCCCGCCAGAATCTTCCCTGGGTGCGGCGGCAGATACAGAGATTCCGCCAGCTGCCCCGAGCCGCCAGACGTCAGTATGTATCGGGAGAGACGATTTATCTCTGGGGCGTGGCGTATGGTATCGTGGTTATCGAGTCGGCCAAGCCGGACTATAAAATCATGGGCGATAAGATTTTGCTTTATCTGCCGAAAAAAGCCAGCGTGGACTGGCGGGAAAGATTCATGCGGGAGGTCTACCGGGCAGAACTCATCAAGAAGGTGGAAGTGCTTATGCCCAAGTGGGAGAAGATTACCGGCCTGAAAGCAAACGAATGGCGTACCAAATACATGAAGACTCGCTGGGGAACCTGCAATATCATAGCCAAACGAATCTGGCTCAACGTCCAGCTGGCAAAAAAGCCGCCTGTCTGTCTGGAATATGTGATACTCCATGAACTGGCCCATCTGGTCGAAAAATACCATAACGAGCGCTTTTATGCTTTCGTGGCAAAATTTATGCCGGATTGGCAGGAAATCAGATCCAGATTGAATAAATAAAGGGACAGAGCTATGCTGCCGTTGAGGCCATGGTGATATCTGCCCTTGTTTTTTTCAGGTGTTCATCATATAATGTAGGAATTGCTATAGGAAAAAGGAGTGATAGGTATGCAGTGGGCGGAAGTCAGTATTCAGACTACCCATGAGGCCACGGATGTGGTGGCGGAGATTTATCATGATTTGGGGGCTTCTGGTGTGGTCATTGAAGACCCGGAGCTTTTGAACAATTATATAGATGCCGGCCAGTGGGATTTTTCCGGCCTGGAGCGGGCGGAAGATACCAGCATTGTGACGGTGAAGGCATATTTGCCTGTGGATGAGGATCTGGATGACAAATTGCGTACCTTTGAACTGCGCATTCAGGAATTCAAGAATCAGGCGGATGATGATATGGAAAAAGGCCCCTGCATTATCTCCTGGAATACTGTCCGGGATGAGGACTGGGCCGATAACTGGAAAGCGTATTTCCACCCGGAAAAGGTTGGCGGCATGATTGTCATCAAACCAACCTGGGAGGATTACGAGCCCAGCCCTGATGATATCGTGATTGAGCTGGATCCGGGGTCTGCCTTTGGCACGGGCACCCATCCGACTACAGCTATGTGCATCCGGGAACTGGAAACGCTGGTCAGGGGCGGTATGCGTGTCTTTGACGTGGGGACGGGCTCCGGTGTGCTGTCTGTGGCGGCGGCCAAGCTGGGGGCTGCAGATGTCACGGCCATGGACTACGACAAGGTGGCCGTGGAAGTGGCTGCTGAAAATATCCGCCAGAATGGCGTGGAAGATATCGTCAAGACGGGGGTCAGCGATATCCTGAAATCTTTTGATGGCAAGGCGGATCTGATAGTGGCCAATATTATCGCCGATATCATCATCATGCTGTTTGATGAATTGGACGAACATCTGGCCGAGGGCGGTCATCTGCTGGCTTCGGGCATCATCTCCGAACGTCTGGCCGATGTGACCGAGGCTTGCCTGGCGCATGGTTTTGTCGTAGATAAGGTTACGGAAGAGAGAGGCTGGGTGGCGATGACCATCAGCCGTGGAGAAGGCAAATGAGACGGCTGTTTTATAAGGGGCTGCTGGCAGATACCATCGAGATTACCGGCAGTGATGCCCATCACCTGATGCATGTCATGCGGGCCAAGGCCGGGCAGGAAGTCATTGTGGTGGACGATTCCGGTCAGGTGGGCCGCATGGAAATGACGGCCTTCCGGGAAGATGCGGTGACCATGCAGTTGAAGGAACGGCTGGCGGCGGATACGGAATCTCCGCTGGAGCTGGTATTGGCGCAGTGTCTTTTGAAGGCCGACAAGATGGATTATGTGGTACAGAAGGCCGTGGAGCTGGGGGTAACGGAAATCGTTCCCGTGAAAAGCCATAACTGTGTCGTGCGCTATGATGCGAAAAAGGCAGCCGCCCGCCAGCAGCGCTGGCAGAAGATTGCCGAAGAAGCCGCCAAGCAGTGCGGCCGCACTGCTTTGACGGAGGTAACATCCATCGTTGATCTGTCAGCGCTGCTCAAGGATTTTAGCGGCGAAGATACGGAAGTTGTCTTCTGTTACGAAAATGAAGCGGATTATACGGTAAAATCCTGCCTGCAGGGTGCAAAGGGCAAGCGGCTGGTGCTGCTTATCGGCCCGGAGGGCGGCTTTACTCTGGATGAGGCCGCAGCTGTGCAGGAAGCAGGTGGCAGGGCCGTGACATTGGGCCCCAGGATACTGCGGGCGGAGACGGCGGCGGTAGCGGCCATTACCGTAGCGCAGTATGAGAACGGCGATTTAGGCGCGTAAGGATAGAAAGGAAGTATTATTTTGCCAAAGGTGGCACTCACGACCTTGGGCTGCAAGGTCAATCAGTTTGAAACGGAAACCATGGAAGGCCTGTTCAAGAAAAGCGGCTACGATATCGTGCCCTTTGAGGAAAAGGCGGACTTCTATGTCATCAATACCTGCTCGGTAACGAGCCTGGGCGACCGGAAATCCCGGCAGATCATCCGCCGGGCTCAGCGCACCAATGAAAATGCCATTATCGCGGTCTGCGGCTGCTATTCGCAGGTGCATCCTGAAGAAATCAAGGCCATTGAGGGTGTGCGCGTGGTGCTGGGCACGAAGGAACGCAGCAGGATCGTGGAATATGTGGAGCAGGCGGCCAGAGAAGATGGCATCCTGGATGAAGTGGGCAATATCATGGAAGCACATGAGTTCGAGGATATTCCCATCTACGACATGCCTCAGCGCACCCGCGCGTTCCTCAAGATTGAGGACGGCTGCCAGAACTTCTGCTCCTACTGCATCATTCCCTATGCCCGTGGCCCCGTGAAGTCCCGTCATCTGGACAAGATTCACAGCGAAGCGAAGAAGCTCGTGGACGCAGGCTTCAAGGAAATCGTGCTGACGGGCATCCATTTGGGCGCTTATGGCAAGGATTTAGACGGTGAAGTGACACTGGCTGATGCTTGTCGGGAAGTGCTCAAAGTGGAGGGGCTGAAGCGTTTGCGCCTTGGTTCTTTGGAATCCATTGAGCTTTCGCCGGATCTGTTTGCACTGATCCGTGAGGATGACCGCTTCTGTGCGCATCTCCATCTGCCGTTGCAGGCTGGTTCCGATGCCGTGCTCAAGGACATGAACCGCCATTATGATACGGCTGAATTTGGCCGCCTGATTGAACAGGTGGAACGGGAAGTTCCTGGTGTGGCGGTGTCCACGGATATTATCGTGGGCTTCCCCGGGGAGACGGAGGAACAGTTTGCGGACAGTCTGAAGTTTGTCGAGAAGATGAACTTCTCCCGCATGCATGTATTCCCCTATTCCAAGCGCAGTGGCACTCCTGCCGCCGAACGCAAGGATCAGATTCCTGATCCGGTCAAGAAAGATCGGGCAAGACGGATGCAGGAACTGGCCAGCCAGAAAACGGAGGAGTTTCATCAGCATTTCTTGGGGCAGACCATGCAGGTGCTCTTTGAAACCAACCATGATGGCATAACCGATGGCCTGACGGATAATTACATCCGCGTGTATACGGACAGTCCGGTGACCTGTGGCGAAATCTATCGGGTGAAGCTGGAGCGGCTTTATCAGGATGGTGTCTGGGGAACGGTAGAATAAATAGAAAAATGACTCGTACGATGCAATGTACGAGTCATTTTTGTTGCTTATTTAGCTTTTTTGATGATGTCCTGTTTCTCGTTGCTGACTTCCAACATGGCCAGCAGGTTATACAGGAGGTCGTAGAGCTGCTTGGCATCTTCCATGGGGAAATCCGACATTTCCTGTGTCATGGCCTGCGGAATCTTGCTGGCAGCCCGTTTCAGTTTGCGGCCTTCCTCCGTGATGCAGGCGATAACCACCCGTTCGTCGGTAGTGGAACGAGAGCGTTTCAGATATCCCTTGCTCTCGAGCTTCTTCAATAGCGGCGTGAGTGTGCCAGAATCGAGATGCAGCTTCTTCCCTAAGTCCCGTACACTGACCTGGCCCTCTTCCCAAAGAACCATCATGGAAATGTACTGGGTGTACGTGAGTCCCAGCGCCTCAAGATGGGGGCGGTAAGCCTTGACTACCTCTCTGGCGCACGCGTACAGGGGGAAACAAAGTTGATTTTCCAAGCGTAATGAATCTTTCTTGTCCATAAATCTCCCTCATTTCACAAATTTCTTACACTTACTATGTTATTCTTTGGCATAAAAAAAGTCAAGCACAAAACTAATTGATTGAAAAAATACTTTAAATTTGTGTAAATTAAGAGAAAAATTGACGAAGGTTTTATTTTCGTGTAGAATTGACCATGGATTTTACTATGAAATCTTTGCGGGGCAAGCCTGTAAGGCGCAGAACCGCTTAGATTTCGCATCTTATACGAATAGAAGGAAGAATGCTTATGTTGATGACTGCAGAGCAGCAGGATGAGCTCATTCGTCACCTGACGGCGGCGAGTGTCTATTTTTGCTGTTTGATTGCCTTTTATATCGATATCGGCCAGGATATGGGGGCAAAGTATTTCATGCCGATACTCATTCCCATAATCTTGGGGCTGGTATTGACGGAGTGGGCAACCAAGGTCAGGATTTTCAGTATGGCGGCGCTGCCGAATCTCTTTACGGGACTGGCCTGGGCCATGACGTTCCCCTTGCTTTATTCCTGGACCTTCACGACAGGCTGGTATCCATCGAAGATCTGCTTTGATTTCGTGGTAGGTACTGCGGGCTTTATCCTGCTGATGTGTCTGGAAAGCGTGCTGGTACGGCTGGGACATGTGAAAATCACCTCTTTTTTGATGGCGCTGCTGAATTTTGCCTGTCTGGCAATCCCTTTTGTGCAGTGGGTTTACTACTGCCTGTTCTGGCATTGTCTGTCGCCGGCCTCCTTGATGGCGCTTTATCTGACCAACTACCGGGAGAGCATCGACTTTATCCAGTCGAATCTGGGACTCTTGCCCACGCTGGCCATTGTGGCAGGTTTTGCGTTGTTCCTCTACCTTTGTTACCGGCAGCATCTGAAGTTTGCCCGTTTCACGCAGGCGGAGGATAATGAGGCTTCGCAGTTTGGTGTGCTGGCTTTGCTGATAGCGGTGACACTTTGGGCGCAGAGTTTCTATCTGCCGCAGACTTCCTGGGCAGAGCTTTGGAATGATGTGACCACCTATGTGAGCCAGACACAGGAATATAGTTCCGGGCATGATGAGCGCTATGACAGTTTGATGATTGATGCCAGTTCTACCCTGGCAGCCAAAGCACCGGGGACCGTGATCCTCATCATTGGCGAATCTGCTTCCCGTAATTATATGAAGGCTTATACACCGGAGTTCCCCTTTGAAAATACGCCCTGGCTCAGCGAGAAGCTGGCTAATGGTGAACCGGGGTTCCTGAATTTTGCCAATGCCTATGCGTCCTGGTCACAGACGGTACCAGTCCTGCAGCGGGCCCTTACGGAGCAGAGCCAGTACAATGGCAAGGAATTCTTTGAGTCGGCTTCAATCCTGGATGTGGCGAAAAAGGCAGGCTATGAGACCTGGTGGTTCAGCAATCAGGGGCGTTATGGACAGTATGACAGTGCGATTACCTTGGTAGCCAAGACCGCAGACCATGCTAGCTGGACGGATGACTCCTATAATTTCACGGACAAATATGATGAGGCGCTGCTGCCTTATCTGACGCAGATTGACCCGTCGAAGAACAATTTCATCGTGCTCCATATCATGGGCAGTCATATCTATTACAATAACCGTTATCCAGCAGCTTTTGACAAGTTCAAGACGGCAGAGGGTGAAACCAGCATGTTGTCGGCGCCTTCCTATGCCAACAGCATCCTTTATACGGATTATATTGTCAGCCAGGTTTTTGATTATGCGCAGAAGCATTTGAATCTGCAGGCGATGGTCTATTTCTCTGACCATGGGGAGAATCTGGAAATCTCCCATAATCCGGATGTATTCACCTTTGATATGGTGCGGATCCCGCTTTGGATGTATCTGTCACCGGCTTACCATGAGGCACTGCCGGGACATACGCAGGCGTTGTATGACCATCGTAATCGGTATTTCACCAATGATATGCTCTATGATACGATTTGCGGGCTTATCAATGCACCGTCCAGCCGCTATAATCCGGAGCAGGATTTTGCCAGCTACACCTATAGCTTCTCCCGTAATGACCTGACAACCATGCTGGGACAGCATAGGTTGACGGAAGACCCCGCTGGTGGTCCGGAAGACATAGCAGAATGATTTTATGAAGAGACTTTCTGGTCTCTTCATTTTTTTTGCAGAAAAATTTAAGGATATGGCAGTTTTTGCCGATAAATAACATGAAAGGGAGGTGATTTGGTGAACACAGCAAGTTTGATGACGATTTCTCCGCAAGCAGGAGCCGCAGTCAAGAGCCAAACACCAAGGATGGTTGTGAAAACGGATGCAAGTTCCGCAGGGATGGGTAAAGAAACGTTCGGTGATGTATTGGGCAAAGCCGGAGAAGAAACAAAGAAAACAATGGCAAAATCGCCAGCTGAAGCACAGGGAAGTGCCGTAGAAGCTAGGGATGCTAAGATAAATGACGATGTGCCGGAAGGAATGGATGTGCTTCCCAAGGAAGCGGGAAAGCAGGGCGAAGGAATGCCGCAGGATAGTGAGCTGCAGCAGGTCAAAACCGTAAAAGGCCCGCAGGAAAGGATAACGGATGCGGAGGAGCAAGGGATGGCACCGGCAGCCGTGATGGCGTTCACCACGGAGGGGAATGCTCAGCTTGTCCAGGAAGATATACCGGAAGCCGGAACCGTTCAACCGTTGCAGAATCTGCAGAGCTTGTTGCCGCAATCTTCAGAGGACGCACAAAAGAACAAGAATTTCCTGGCGATGCTTTCGGGGCAGCAGATCAAGGCACAAGGTCTGGCAAAAGATGCAGGCCAGGCTGTGAATAACCAGGCAGCGATAGAGCAGGCTTTTTCAACTGGGAGCAAAACGGCAAAGGAAACGCCTTTGACGGCAGAACTCCTGTTTAAGCAGATGGGGATGGCTCCCGTGAAGGAAGAGGGTACGGCCAGGGCTGGTACCTTGCTCGAAGTTCAATTAGGGAATCATCGTTTGGCCAACCAATTGCCGAACATGTCGCTGCAGGAGGTACCAAACGGGAAAATATCTGTAGAGATGGCAGCCAATCAGGAAATCAATCTGTCTGATAGTGGCAGGGATACAATGCTTAATGCCAAGGGAATGGCGCTTTTTCAGCAGAGTGAAGTGACGATGCCGTCCAGGGCTGCTGGGGAAGTGATAGATCAGACGCAGTGGCAACAGATTGGTGCGGATATCCGTAATGCAGATATCAACCTGCTGGCAGAAGAAGGCGTAACAGAGCCACGTTTGCAGGTGACTGGAAATCAGGCAACGTTGCCGGAGACCGTAAAGATTGAGGCTGTATCCATCGGGGAAGGCGAGACTATTCCCTTAGCAGAGGAAAGCGGCCAGGATCTCAGAAAGACTTTGAATTCACAGCAGGTACGTAATCGTTCCTTTTTGACACCGAACGATGGTCAGGGCGTGAATGCTCAGGAAGCAGCTGTACTACAAGGGGGAACCCGCACGCTGTCACCAGAGATGCAGCCAGTGAGCTCGCGTCAGGAAAGCCCCTTGCCGATGATGAATATCAATCAGGCAGTGGACGATAGACAGGTATTGCGAGATATCTTACCAGAGCAACGGTGGGTCGCTTCTGAACAGGGGACGGTTATTCGGATGGCAGACAGGAATCAGTCCGAAGGTACAACGGTTTTAGAATCACAGATAGCAGCACTGGGAGAAAATACAAAAGAGAACCTGATTCCGGCCAATCAGGGGGCGGATATGCAACAGATGGGCAGCCGGCAGGATCCAAATTCCCGTCAGCAGCTTCCGTTTACGCCACCTCCGGTAGAACAAGTGGTGGATACTGAGGGACAGGCTGTCCATCAGTTGGCTGAAGAGGCTGCTGGAGATAAAGCACCCATGACCAAGGGACAGGAAGTGCATGATGGTCCGGTGAGTGTATTCCAGCAGGATTTGGCCGATAGTGTCAGAGGAATCGAACGGCAGCCGGATATCCCGCAAAACAGGGACGTGCAGGATAACTTCCAGGTGGTCCGGCAGATCATAGATCAGGCTCGTCTGATTCGTCGGGGCGACAACACGGAAATGGTCATAAAACTCCATCCGGATCATTTAGGGGAGCTGACATTGAAGGTCTCTGTATCTGCTAATGGTGCGGTCAATGCTTCTTTCCATAGCGACAATGCTCAGGTGCGCACGATAATCGAGAATTCATTAGTGCAGCTGAGGCAGGAGTTGAATAATCAGGGATTGAAAGTGGATAATGTTGATGTCTATGCTGGATTGACTGACGGACAACTCCCGCAAGGGGAAGGTCAGCAGGCTTGGCAGCAGGGGCAGGGCCATAATGCTGGTGCAAACAACATTGGTACAGGCAATCCTGAAGATTATGGCGAGGAAACAGAGATGGCGAATGTAGTTGCAGATCAGGATGCTGGTGCAACGGATGGTGTGGATTATCGAATTTAAGCATAGAAGGTGACGAATGTGGCAAATTCATTGAATACGATTACCGTAGATGGCGTAACACAAACCGTGGAAAATTATCAGGCGTCCAAGGCACAGGCTGCTAATGGAGATAACAGTACATTAGGCAAGGATGCTTTCTTGCAGCTGCTGGTGACCCAGATGAAGTATCAGGACCCCTTAGACCCGCAGGACAATGGTGAATATCTGGCCCAGTTGGCCCAATTCTCGGCTCTGGAACAGATGACCAATGTATCGGAAGGTCTCAGTGATGTCTCTAAGCTGGTGGGGAATATCGACACATCTGTACTCGTTGGCCAGCTCAGCAATATGATTGGCAAGGATGTGCAATGGATTACGGAGTCGTCGTCCACCGATGAGAACGGCAAAACCATCACGAATAAGGAAACCTTCGAGGGCAAAGTTACCGGTGTCAGCATTTCGGATGGCTCACCGACCGTCATTGCAGAATCCGGAGGCAAGACCTATCAAGTGGGTATTGGCAATATCAGCCGTATCGGTGAAGGTATGCAGAATAGTTGATCATAAGATCAGTCAAAGCCTTTTCGCATTTTGCGGAGAGGCTTTTGAAATTTGTATGGCAAAGCTTGTTTAATTGCGTTATAATATGATATTGTGTATTTAACTTAGGATAGACGGTTATGAATATATCAGTAAGTTTGAAGGAGATTGTGCATCTTATGCAGAGAAATGAACTTTGCTGGTGTGGCAGCGGCAAGAAATACAAAAAATGCCACGCAGATTTCGATGAACGGATCAGTGAGATCAAGTATAATGCATTCAAGGGGCAGGTAAGGCCTCCAAAGAAAATCATCAACAACAAGCATGACATTGAGATGATCCGGGCGGCCGGTGTTGTGAATGATGGTGCTTTGGATGTAGCGGCTTCCCTGGTCAAGCCGGGCGTGGATACCGCGACGATTGATGATGCGGTGCGGGAATTCATCGAATCCAAGGGAGGCTATCCTTCCTGCCTGCATTATGAAGGATTCCCGAAGAGCTGCTGCATCTCTATCAATGATGTGGTCTGCCATGGCATTCCTTCCAAGAAGACCATCCTGAAGGAAGGCGATATTGTCACCATCGATATCACCACGACGCTGAACGGTTATTATGCAGATGCTTCCCGCATGTTCATGGTCGGTGAAGTGTCCCCCGAAGCAGAACGTCTGGTACGGGTGACCAAGGAATGCATGGAGCGTGGCATTGCCGCCGCAAAACCCTGGCATTTCCTGGGTGACATCAGCGCAGCCTGTGGTGATTATGCTCATGCCAATGGTTACACCGTCGTGACGGATCTGGGCGGACATGGTGTCGGCAAGGATTTCCATCTGGAACCGTTTGTGGCTCATGAAGGCGAAGCCGGCACGGGCATGCTGTTGGTGCCGGGCATGGTGCTCACGGTGGAACCCATGATCAATCAGGGCAAGAAGACCGTGGTGATTGACAGCAAGGATAACTGGACAGTGCGCACCAAGGACAAGAAGCTTTCCGCTCAGTGGGAGAAGACGATTTTGATTACGGAAACAGGCACGGAGGTACTTTCGTCGTAATGACCAGATTTAAGGAATTGGGAATTTCCCAGGAAATTTGTGAAGTGTTGGCCAAACGCGGCATCCGTGAGGCTACGCCGGTACAGGAAAAAGCCATCCCTCTGGCACGGGCGGGCCGGGATGTCATCGTACAGGCTCAGACCGGTACGGGTAAGACGTTGGCCTTCCTGCTGCCCATCCTCGAAAAGATCAAGCCGCAGGTGGATGTGGCGCAGGCGTTGATTGTGGCCCCTACTCGTGAATTGGCCATTCAGGTGGCCAAGGTGGCAGCAATCGTGGGGGAAGCGGCAGGGATATCTTCCCTCGTTATCTATGGCGGGCAGGACATTGAGCGGCAGAAGCAGAAGCTGCGTCGTCACCCTCAGCTCATCATTGGCACGCCGGGCCGACTTCTCGACCATCTGCGTCGCCAGACCATCAATCTGAGCCATGTGAACAAGGTCGTATTGGATGAAGCGGACGAAATGATGAAGTTGGGCTTTATCGAAGATGTGGAACTGCTCCTGAAGGCTTCTGCCAGCGACCGTCAGTTCATGTTGTTCTCGGCCACTATGCCGGCCAGAGTCAAGGCTTTGGCCGCTCAGTATATGAAAGCACCGGAAAATATCCAGATCAAGAGCGAGCATATCACCCTGGATGCTATTGAGCAGGTAATTCTCGATACCACGGAAGAGAATAAGATCGATCGCCTCTGCGAGTGCATCAACAGCGACAACCCGTATCTGGCCATGGTATTCTGCCATACCAAGCAGCGGGCGCATATGGTCACGATGGCCTTGGCGGCCCGTGGCTACCTGGTGGATGAGCTGCATGGCGATTTGTCGCAGGTACAGCGTGCACTGGTTTTGAAGCGCTTCCGCAAGGCCGAACTGCAGATTCTCTGCGCAACTGATATTGCAGCCCGTGGCCTTGATATCGAAGGCGTGACCCATGTATTCAACTATGATATTCCCCATGATACGGAAAGCTATATCCACCGCATTGGCCGTACCGGGCGGGCAGGTCAGGAAGGCAAGGCTGTGACCTTTGTCAATGCCCGCCAGTATGACCTCCTGCGCCGCATTGAGGCCGGCATCAAGAGCCGCATCCGTAAGGAACATTCCGAACGCCATCACAAGCGTCTGGAAAAGCAGGCTAAGATCATGGAAGAAATCAAGAAGGTGCGGCAGGAGAAGAAAGCCAAGGCCAAACCTTTGTCCAAATATGCCAACCGCAAAGGTTCTGCACACAAGGGCCGGAATGACAGAAGCCGCCGGGCGAAGGTACGCAATAAATCCAACGCCACGAAGCGTTCCCATATGGGAAAACATTGAACTCCTCCCCAAGGGGGAGGCAATTAAAATTTCATAATTAAGCAGGAAATCCCCCTTTTTAGTCGAAATTCTATCACTGTAGACTAGATAAAAGGGGGATTTGTCATGATTGGTATCAAAAATGTGATTGCCGTGGTTTGCGGTGGGGGACCGGCTCCCGGCATCAACAGTGTTATTTCCGGTGTGGTCAATGAAGCAACCCGTCAGGGATGGGATGTGCTGGGCATGTATGACGGTTTTTCCCGTCTGGCCCGCGGTGAGAAGAATTACATTCGCTTAGAGCCGAAGAATATCAGTCGTATCCATCTGACTGGTGGCTGTATCCTCAAGATGTCGCGCTTCAATCCGACCAAGAAGGAATCCGATCTGCGCACTGTGGTGGAAACCTTGACGGAATTAGGCGTTACCCATCTCGTGACCATTGGTGGCGATGATACGGCCTACAGCTCCGCAGCTGTTTCCGATTATGCCCGCAAGATGGGCCGCACCATCAATGTCGTGCATGTGCCTAAGACGATTGATAACGACCTGCCGCTGCCGGAGGGGATTCCGACATTTGGCTTTGAAACCGCCCGAGCTTTCGGTACGCAGGAAGTCGAAAACCTGATGGAAGATGCTCGTACGACCAACAATCGCTGGTATTTCACGATTGCTATGGGACGCACCGCAGGTCACTTGGCATTGGGCATGGGCCGCAGCGCCGGTGCCGCGCTGACCATCATTCCGGAAGAATTCCCGGAAGACAAGATTCCCCTCCAGCAGGTGGTGGATATCATCACAGGAGCTATCGTGAAGCGTTACCTGACTGGCAAGAATTACGGCGTGGCTGTAATCGCTGAAGGTGTCATCGAAAAGATTGCCCCGGAAGATTTCAAGAAACTGGGGACGGTTGTTACCGATGAGCACGGTCATATCCGCTACAGTGAACTGGACTTTGGTGAAATCCTCAAGCAGGCAGTGTTGGCTGAAGTCAAGAAACTGGGAATCAAGATTACCGTCATCGATAAGGAAATCGGCTATGAGCTGCGCTGCACGGCGCCGATTGCCTACGATATCGACTATGCCCGCCAGCTCGGTTACTCCGCCGTACAGTTCCTGATGTCCGGCGACAGTGGTGCCCTGATTTCCATTCAGGACAACAAGGCTGTGCCCATGCGCTTTGAGGATATCAAAGATCCGGCTACCGGCAAGACCATGGTACGCAAGGTCAATATCAGTTCCGTCCATTATCAGATTGCCCGCGGCCTCATGATGCGCCTTGAAAAAGGCGATCTGGATGATCCGGGCCTGGCTAACGCCTACCGCATGGAACCAGCTGAATTCAAACAAAGATACAGCTACCTGTTCCCGGAAGAACCCGATGTAACGGCAGAAGCCTGATAAAAAGAATTAAAGGGGTTGTGACATATCCCTTGACAGCAAAAGCCCGTTGGCGAAAAGCGCCAGTGGGCTTTTGTAAATTGCAGTTTGTTTGTGTGTGCCTGAACGCAATTTGTTACAGCTCAGCGGGGCGGCGGTGGGAATACTTTTTCGCCGCTCCACTAAATGACCCGCCAGCAGAAGTACGTATCTTCCAGTTACCTGCGCCGGGCAGGCCAACGGCGCTCCAATCAACGAAGCTTCCAGCCAATGCTGTCTGCGGGCCAGCCTTCACTTCGTTCAGGCAGTCGTTCCGTCGGCGAAAAAAGCATCCCCACCTCCACCCAAAGGTACGCTCGTAAAGACTACTACGCCTTTGCTGAAAGGTGCAAGCACATCGATGTTCTTGTCACAGGAGAACCGAGTCCG
>NZ_FRBC01000003.1:0-130236 GCF_900142515.1 Pseudoselenomonas ruminantium
AAGTTTCTTCAAACATCTGGCTTAATCATGTTGCATGATTATTTTGCATTGTTTAGTTTTCAAAGAACAATCTTGCAAAGCATTTCTTTCGAAGTGCCTGTCGCTTCAAGCGACTCATTTATCTTACCACCATCAGATCAGCTTGTCAAGAACTTTTTGAAGTTTTTTCGAAGCTTTTTGGAAGCTTTTCAGCGGCCTGCCAATCAAGGCTTGCTGGGCTGTTTCATTTCCGTATCTGTCAGCGACTTGTATTATATTACACGAGTCTTGAGCATATGTCAACACCTTTTTTGAAAAAATATAAAAAAAGTCCCCGCAATGCGGGGATGCTTTATTTCAGCCGGATTACGCCAGGCTGCACGATCTTCCAGGAACCAGCCTTACGAGTGAAACAGGCGGGTAATTTCACCTGGATCTGCTTGAAGCTGCCTGTTTCGTAATTAGAAGCAAACGTCTCTTTCATGCCCCCTGCCTGATGCAGCTTCTCATCATAGGGAACTAATGGATTGGGAACCACCACAAAATCCTCCGGCTGCCCTGCCACGTTCCACGCCCAATAATTGCTGCCTGCCACTTGCTCTACGGTCTCATACGACAGGCTGCCGCCATTCGCGCTTGCCGGACCTGACACCACGCAGACGAGCAAAGTCAGTTTATGGCTTTTCACAAAGTTATCGCAGGCCTCTGCCGCCCTTGGCACATTCATGCTATTCGCCAGGTTATTGTAGTCATCCACAAATTTACGCCAAACCTCTGGCTGCATTTTCTTCTCTGGCGGGGTACGTTTTTGTGTATCAGCTGCAGCTGATGCCCCCGCCTCAGCCGCAGGCGCTGCTTCTCCGCGCCGTATTTTGACTGCGCCGTTTTTGAGTTCTCGGATTTCCTGTTGCAAGAGCTTCAAATCGCGCTCCAGCTGTTCGATCTTCAGGATCTTATCGCGTCTGCTGATGATAATGGAATAGTTGTAAGCTGTCCCAATAAGCGCCACTATACTGACTGCGCCGACCAATATCAGTATCATATCCGCCATCATAGGTGAAAACAAAGCCGGTTCCATAATCATCCTTCCTCTCTATCAGGTTTCTTTCTTGCCATTCAAGATATCACACAGCTCCAGGATATTCTTGATGCGGTTCGCTTCCACCGCAGATAACATACGGTCGTCATTGGAGCCGCCATCCACGCCCAACATCAGGATCTTGCCTGCCAGTTGATCACCAACCTCCCGCATGGCCTTGAGCGTCTCCGTATCCGCGATCTGGTCACACCATTCCATAATGCCGCTGTTCGTCTTAGCTGTGACGACATTGCCTGTGGTCCGCACGAAGTAAATGCTGTCTTCCCCGGTCTGCAAGCCTACGCCATGAAATCCCATCGGTCTCTGCCCGCGATGACGCAGGATAATATGGATCACCGCATTGCCGCCTGCATCCCGAACCAGATACGGCTGTATAAAGATGCCATCCTCGGTGGGGTCTTCATAACGGTAATAGGTGGAACCATCCATTTCCTTGGCTACCAACATATCCGCAGTCAGGCCGCGAATAACCTGGTCCGGTTCTTCCGCCCGCCCGGTACGCTTGTCGATAAGGGCTTGTTTACGGCGAGCCTTTTCCCGTTGTGCTGCTTCCTTGGCCTCTTTTTCAGCCTGGACCGCTTTCCTGGCGGCTTCTTTCTTATCCTGTTCCGCCTGCACGACAGCTCGCGTCTGGTCATACTGTATCGCTGCATAATAACCAGCCACTCCAGCCACCCCAATGACCAACAGGGCTAAAATGATATATTTCAGCTTCGCCATAACAGACACTCCCTTCTCTGGGCGAATGACACTTCTCATCGTAGATATACGCCCCGAAAACTGAATTTTCCTGCAAGGGCGAAGAAAAAACTACGCAAAAAGCCCTCCCCCGAAGGAGAAGGCTTAGAGCATCACTTCATTAACATCATGCCCTGATTTTCATTCAGATGCAATTTCACTTTTCCATTCTGTACACTGACCGTCGTCCCTGTCAATTGGTCGGTAAACACCGTACCATCTGCAGCAAACTGCACGGGCAGTTCCACATCAGCAGCACCGCCGCGGTTCAAAGCCACGATTGCAGCTTCGCCCTGCGCATCCGTCCGGGCAAAAGCATAGACATCACCGCGCGCCAGCAGTGTCTGCACATCACCATGCGCAAAAAGCTGTTTATTCCCTGTCCTTACGCTGATGACCTTGCGATAGAAATCCACCAGCTCCTTGTCCTCACGGCCCCAAGGATAAGTACGGCGGCAATCCGGATCAGCACTGCCATAGACACCGGCTTCATCCCCATAGTAAATGGTGGGCATGCCGGGATACCCCATCAGGAACATGGCCGCCAGTTTCAGACGGGCCTTGCCCAAACGGTAATCAAAGTCCTGGCGGGAAGCCTGCGCCACATTTTCCTTGCCACCACCGAATTTATAGATAGCTCGGACGGTATCATGGGAATCCACGATATTCATCAGGTCATAGAGCGCTTCCTTCGGATAATTCTGCCGCAGCACCGTCAGTTCATCATCACAGGCCTCGGCCTTGCCCTGATTCAGGAACAGATCGCCCACTGCAAAGGAAAGCTTGTAGTTCATCACCGAGTCAAATTGGTCACCCGTCAGGAACTGCGTGCCATCCTGCCAGATTTCTCCCAACAGCAGCGGTTCTTCACCCGATTGCGTGCGGATGGATTTCACATCTTTGCGCACATTCGCCCAGAATCCCGGTGGAACCTCCTTGGCCACATCCAGACGCCAGCCGGACAGTCCATCATCAAACCATTTCATGATGACACCCTTCTGCCCGTCACGGCCCCGCAGGAGATAATCGCCCAAATCGGACACCTGCGTGCCTGCTTCACTGCCGGGATAATCCGCATCCCGGAACGGCGTCAGGCTGTCAAAGCCCTGCCAGTCATGGTAAGCATATTTCTCGCCCATGCTGTCCTTGGTCTTTTCATTGCGGATCTCAAACCAGTTTTCCCAATGCCACGGTGAGAATACCTGACCTTCGGCCTCCAGCTGTTTCTTCGCTTCAGCCTTAGCTGCCTCCAGCTTCATATGTTTATCATTCATCAGGTCGTAAATGCGCGACCAGTATTCATAGGCTCCGACTGTCTTGTACTTGCCATAACGGTCAAAGTAGATCGAGTCATCCCCCACATGATTGAACACACCGTCCATGATCAGGTGCATGCCCCGCTTCTGCATTTCGGCAGCCAAAGTCTTCAGTTCTGGCAATTTTCCTAATATCGGGTCAATATTGCCATAATCCACGGCATCATAGCGGTGATTGGAGCACGCTGCCGACAGCGGATTGACATAGATTGCCGTAATGCCCAAATCCTGCAGGTAGTCCAGCTTCTGCGCAATGCCGGCGATATCCCCGCCAAAGAAGTCATTGCATTCCCAGTTGTCGCCATCAGCTTTGGGAGACTTGCTGGCATTGGCAGGCAGATCCGTCCAGGCGCGATGCTGCACGGGCTGGCTGCCTCGTGCCGTGGTACGGGCGTTATCATTGCTGGGATCACCATTAAAGAAGCGATCCGGGAAAATCTGATAGGTCACAGCCTCCTTGGCCCAATCCGGCGTATGGAAGTCCGCACTGTAGACTGTCAGCTGGAAGGGTTTTGCCCCGCGCAGTTTAAGCGCGCCCGTATGGCCCGGCTTATCATCATCGCCGTATTCCTTGGTATCATCCAACACGAATTTATAGCCATAGATCCCATTTTCCTGCGGACGTATCGTGACTTCCCAATAATCCCGCCCGCCATGGCTTTCCTTCAAAGCCAGCGGATATTCCGTCTTCGTGCCGGCAGCATAGTCGGGATTGTACTCATCGCCGCCATTAGCCGTGATTTTTGCCTTGTAAAGCACGGCTTTGACATTTGCGGCTTCATCTTTGCCCACAGCCAGCCGCAACGTTACCGGAGAACCCGCCTTGATGGCTTCAAAAGGGACGCGGTAAGCCTTGCTCCAGGTATCATGTTCCACCAGCTTTTCCGAAATGCGCCCATCATCCGCGATCAGGCGGTTTTCTTTGCTGTCATAATAGAACGTCACCGCGCCATCTTTTTTGATATTCACCGTCTGCGACAATGGCTTCTTGCCCTTCTGCGCGACTTTGACCTGATAATTGCCCGCTTTCAGATCCACCGTCTGCTGATAGAACTCCGCCAGCTGCAGATCCTGCATGGTATCATCTTTGAGCGCACCGAAGCTGCCACTGATTTTCGGCAGGCTGCCATTATCCAGCATCTTATAACTCGTGCTGTCAGCGATGGCATGCGTCTTGTCATTGTAATAGAACGTAACCTTCTGCGCCTTGGGCAGGGTCAGCTGCACATTGGCACCGTCAAAGTTGCCGCCCAGACCATAGTTTTCTGCCCAGCTGCCGCCCACAGCAATCTTATAATAGTAAGTGCCGGCCGGCAGATCCACGGACAAGCTGTAGAAATCATGTCCCAGCGGCTTCATGCGGGTAGCCATATCGCCCGGGTCCCAGTCCTTCTGGGCTCCGGCCTTGGACTGCACAGTCCCCGCCAGCACGACCACGCGCCCCTGAGCCGCTTCCGCTTTTTTGGCAGCGGCCTGATCCGCTTCCATGCCCTCGTAGCTGACCGTAGTCTCATGACTCAGGCTGTCATAAGTAAAGGTGACTTCTTTCTCCGCCGAAAGTTTCAGGCTGATATTGCCGCCATCGCGGGCACCGCCCGCACCATAATTCTCATTCCAGCTGCCACCGATGGCAACCTTGAATTCATAATTGCCCTTGGGCAGTTTGCCTTTGAGCTGATACTTGCCATTGTCGACAGGCTGCATGATGGTCGCACCATCAGCCGGAGCCCAATCATTGCCGGCACCGAGCTTGGACTGTACCGTCCCCACCAGCACCACATCCGTTGGCCCCACCGCCTGCGCAGCTTCTGCCGTAGCAGCAGCCAGGCCAGCGGGCATCCCCGCTGCAGGGAACGGCATAGGAGCTGCCCAAAGCCCCAATGCCAAAGACATGCCAATAGCAGCCTTCAAGGATTCTTTGCGATTCATATTCCTTAGCTCCTTTCCGCTTAGAAATGGAAGTCCAACCAGGTGCGGAGGATATGACGTTTCACAGGATTGTTCCAGGTGATCTGCTCAGAAAGATGCGGTGCCCAGAGGGTTTCCCATTCCACATTATGTGCCGGCACACACTTGAAGCCAAAGTACCAGCCACGCACGCCATTGGTAAAGGTCGGCTCACGGGTAGACCATTCATCATCATGGCCCAGGTCTGCAAAAGCACCGAGGTTCACATACTTCGCATAGAGTCCATAACTGCCCACACGGTTGAGGTCCGTGCCTCTGTATTCTGCCTTGAAGGCCCAATCGCGGTCACCATGGCCATAGGTTTCATCCTGCTTGGTAAAGGCATGGACATAGGAACCGGTCAGCGTTACGTCCTTGATTGGTTTCACGCTGAGATCGGCATTGACAAAGCCCTTCGTATCATACCAGTAACCAGAGCCATTTTCCTGATATTTATGCCCCACAATATGCGTATAGCCAACATTAGCATTGACATATTTGCCAATAGGGCCCCAGAAATCCAGGGTTGCATTGACCGGTGCGCGCCGTACCTGCACATCCGTATGGTCATAGGTATAGATGTTCTTGGATGGATCGTTGGGATCCGGGGTGCTGTTCCATACCGGCGTAAAGCTGGAGCAGTCCGAAGAAGATTTCCAATACTGGGCGCTCACCCACCAGCCATGGCCTTTTTCAATGGGATGATAGGTGGCGATACCATCGACCTGCCCCCCCAGAAGCAGGTTCTGCATGCCGATGCCGTTCCACTTGCGGCCGATATTCGTGTACCAGTCATGTTTCGGCCCTAGCTGCAATTCCACCCAGATATTGCTGACCAGGCCGCTGTGGTTCGTATCCATATCCGGCATATCCCGCAGCTCACCGGTTACCGGCGCGCTGATCTTATGAGCTACGCCATTGGGATCGTTTGCCACCGAATCCTTCATGACATATTCACGGTCGCGATAACGGGCATTCTTTTCAATGCTGAACCGGGCAGTAGCATGGGGATTTACTTTCAGGGAGCCTTCGAGATCCATATAGAAGCGATTGTTGTAATCCCCGTTCTTTTCCTGCCCCCAGGCTCTGGCATCATTTTTCAGGCCGTTGTCACTGCCCATCTGCACACGGGCCAGGCCATGCAGCTGGAAGCGGTCTGCCTTTTCCTTCAATTCCTTGATGTCTTTATCATGCGCATCCACCCGGCGTTTCAGCGTATCCATCTCACCAGCATACTCTGCAGCCAGTTTATCGAGCACGGCTTTATCCCCAAAGTTCGTGTCCTTTTTCTGCATGGCCTTGGCTACAATAGAAGCCACCTCATAGCGAGTCATGGTGCGGCCTCCCTGGAAGGTATTATCTCCCATTCCTTCAATAACACCTTCTTTGGCCAGATAATCCAATGCCTCATAACTCCAATGATCTTTTGGCACATCACTGAAGCTGTCAGCACTGGCGGCATAAACCTGGCCCATGGCCCCCACGGTCAAACCTGCTAAGATTGCGACAACTTTCTTGTTCATTCTCATAACCAAAGCTCCCTTTCTCTAATAACAACATATATTCATTTATTGATATGTTTACTTAAACTCTTCCCCAAAAAGAAGAGCTATTTACGTTTAAAGATTCGCCAGCAGCATCCCGCCCACAGAGGGATATACCGCTCTGGCTTTTTCCTGGATTGCCTTCCGGGCTGTATCTACGGTAAAGCCCTGGAACGCTTCCAGCATGGGCAGGTCATTGGTCTCATCGCCAATGGCATAAACCTCCGGCTCCTGCCAATGCATCAGCTGCACCAACATCTCAATGCCCTGTTTCTTGCTTACGCCGCGGGGTACGATATCCACGCTGCAGCCATTGGGATAGGCCTCGACCACATCACCATATTTCTCGTTGATGATCGCGCTGACCTCATCCGCTTCGCTGGCCTGCGGAAAGCCCAGGCAAAACTGATGGATCTGCGGCAGGTTCATGATGTCTTCTTCTTTTATCTTGACAATGGTGAAGTTCCATTCCTGCGCCTCCCGCATGATCCAGGATCCCTCCCGTTCATGATAAAGATAGGTCTTGTCCAAGGCCGAAAACGCAAAATGAAAGGAACGTCGTACAGCGGGTTCTTTTACCATTGCCGCCAGCACGTTGTGCGGGATCTCGCCCTGCCATAAAGCAGTCCCATCAGCCCGGCAGATTATGCCGCCATTGTTGCAGACCGCATAATCGGATTCAATGCCGTAATATTTCAGCTGTGGCATCAGCATCCCATAATCCCGCCCGCTGACGACGCCGAATTTATGGCCAGCCGCCCGCCAAGCCTTGACACCGGCCACATCTTCAGCGGCTATTGTTCGCTGACGGAAAAGGGTCCCATCATAGTCGCTTGCTCCAATCTTCATATCGCTTCACCTGTTTCTTTGATATAGATAACGGATTCCCAAGGGCGTAAAGAACCGTGAGCACTATCGGGAATGGTTTCTGCCAGCAATTTCGCCCCAGTCAATTCCGGCAAGTCATAGAATTCTGCCCTGTCCGTGAAATTGATCAACGTATATACACTGCGGCAGCCAAACCGGCGCTTAAACGCCATAATAGAAGGATGCTCTGGCAGCAGCTCCGTATAATCGCCCTGCTGCAGGACACCAGCCGCTTCACCATAAAGGCGGAGTCTGGCCATACGGCGATAAAAACTCAGGACGGAATCTTCATCCAGCGCTTCCGTTTCCACACATTGCTGACGGAAATCTTCATGCACGGGCAGCCAGGGGGTACCGGTGGTAAAACCGGCATTCTTCCCCCGGGTCCACTGCATAGGGGTGCGGGCATTGTCACGGCTGTAGCGGTGAACAATGTCCAAGGCCTCGGCAGGGGTCTTGCCTTCAGCCAGAGCCAGGTCATACTGGCCATGGGAGGATATATCGTTGTAGTTCTCAATCGACCCCCAGGCCACATTAGCCAGGCCTAATTCCTGCCCTTCGTAGATAAAGGGGGTTCCACGAAGGGTCATAAGCATGACGGCCACTGCCTTGGCTGCCAAAATCCGATCTGCTGTAAAGGGGAAGTAATGATTGACACAGCGCATCTGATCGTGATTTTCAAAGAAAATAGGATACCAGCCATTTTGCGCCGTAGCAAACTGACTGGCGCTGAGCACCTGTTTCAGGCGGGGAATGATTGCGGGGGAATAGCCCGTTGCCTGACTCCAAAGCTCACCATGGGGAAATTCCAGATTCATATGGGAAAACTCAAAGAGCATATCGAAAACGCCCTTTTCGCCGACCCACTTGTCCAGATCTTCCGGCTCAATGCCATTGGCCTCGGCCACGGTAAAGATATCGTGGCCTTGGAAGACCTTTTCCTTGAACTCATGCAGGAAATCCAGGATGCCCGGGGTATTGGCGATCATGGAATGGATATTGACCATGCCGTCATCACTGTCCGGCTCGCCATCCACGAATTCTGCAGGTTTCTTGATGTAGACAATGGCATCGATGCGGAAGCCGCCCACACCCTTGTCCAGCCAGAAATTAGCCGCATCATAGAGCGCCTGCCGGACCTGAGGATTTTCCCAGTTCAGATCCGGCTGAGCCTCAGCAAAGGTGTGCAGATAATACTGCTGACGGGCTTCGCACCAGGTCCAGGCACTGCCGCCGAAGATGGAGCGCCAGTTGGTGGGTGCCGAACCATCAGGCTTGGCATCCCGCCAGATATACCAGTCACTGTGTTCACTGTCCCGAGAGCTTTTCGAGTCGATAAACCAGGGATGTTTGTCGGAAGAATGGTTATAGACCAGATCCATGACCATGCGGATGCCCCGGCGCTTGCCTTCGGCGATCAGCCGTTCCATATCCGCCATCGTGCCATAGGACGGGTCAATGCCCGTGAAATCAGCGATATCATAACCATTATCCACCATGGGAGAAGGGTAGACCGGCGTCAGCCAGACAGCTCCGACTCCCAGCGTGTTCAAGTAGTCCAGTTTTTCGGTGACACCATTGAGATCCCCCATGCCGCTGCCTGTAGTATCGAGGAAGCTCTTAGGGTAGACCTGATAGACATTGGTTTTCTGCCACCATTTCAAATCGTTCATGTTATATCTCCATTAGAATACGAGTACCGGGGTTGCACTGGCTTTCACATCAGCATCCTCATGTTTCTGCATCTGCGGATAGTCAGCACTGTTGGTCACAGCCATGATGACGGTAGTCTGATAACCGGCATCCTTGATGACCTGCTGATCGAACTGGATCAGCGGCGAACCAGCCTTTACCTTATCGCCCGCTTTTACGAGAGCCTTGAAGCCCTTGCCGCCCAGTTTCACCGTATCAATGCCGATATGGATCAGGATTTCGGCACCGTTGGCAAAACGCAGGCCAATGGCATGTAGGCTCTCTTCCATGATCATGGTGACTTCTGCATCAGCCGGAGCGACGACTGTATCATCGGTGGGTTCGATAGCAACGCCATCCCCCATCATCTTCTGGGAGAACATATCATCTTTCACTTCGCTCATATCAATGAGCTTGCCGGAAACGCAGGCGCTGAGCTTCATGCCCAGGCTGCTGTCCAGAGCAGTTTCCTGCGGCGCTGCCTGCTGCACGGCTGCCCCTTCAATCTTCTCACCTTTGAGCAGGGCATCGAAATAGCTGCGCACCTGCGGTACAGAAAGACCGACGATAACCTGGATGGCCTTGCCATTCTTCACGAGCCCGAAAGCACCGGCCTTGGTGAACTTGCCTACTGCAGCCACCTTATCCGCATCGGCTACCGTCACACGCAGGCGGGTAGCACAGTTGGTGACTTCCTTGATATTGTCCGGGCCGCCCAGGCAATCGAGGAATACTTTGGCCTTGATGGCCAGTGCATTATCGGCCAGGCCCATCTCTTCCATTTCTTTCTTGGCCTGATATTCAGCCTTGGAGAAGAGTTTATCTTCCACATCATCAGCCGTACGGCCAGGAGTTGCATAATCAAATTTCAGAATCAACGTACGGAAAACTACAAAGTAAATACCCGTGAAGCACAGACCGATGACGATCTGCATGATATAAGTACCCGCATGATACTGGAACAGCGGGACCCAGTTCTGGACAAAGCAGTCAATGAGGCCGCCGCCGAAGTTGCCGGCCAGGCCGATCGCATAAAGTGCCGTGGACAGGCAGGCAGAGAGAACAGCATGCACCAGATAAAGAAGCGGTGCGACAAACAGGAAGGTGAATTCCAAGGGTTCCGTAATGCCGCAGATCACAGCGGTAAGGGTTGCCGGGATAAGGAGCGCTGCGGTCTTCTTGCGTTTTTCCGGCTTAGCGCACATATAGATAGCCAGTGCTGCACCGGGCAGGCCAAAGACCTTGGAGCTGCCATGGAGGGCAAAACCGCCTTCCGGGAACATCTCCTTGAGGCTGTGTGCGCTCGTGGCAAAATCATTGAGATGCTGCAGCCAATAAGCCTGAATGCCGCCATCGCAGACAGCCGGGCCGAAGATGAACGGCAGATAGATGAAATGATGCAGCCCTGCAGGCAAAAGGATTCTTTCTGAGAACGTGTAAGCCCAGACACCAACCAATCCACTGGTCTTCAAAAAATCCTGGAACTGCATGATAGCATGCTGCACAGCCGGCCATACCAGGCAGAAGAGGAAGGCCAGCGGAATCATTACGAGGAAGCCTACCGCGACGACAAAAGCAGGGCCTTTGAAGATACCGAGCCAGTCGGGAATATTCGTATCATAGAAGCGATTGTGGAGATATGCGGTCATGCAGGCGATAAAGATGGCCCCGAGCATACCCATATCCAAGGTCTTGATATTGGCAATCATGGCCAGTCCCGTGCCGGCTCCGGCATCCTGACTGTAATCCACTCCGAAGTATGCACCATGAAGGGTGAGGAACCCGGCGATGAAGTAGTTGAACAGCATGTAGATGACGAAACCTTCCATCGCGCAACGGGCTTGTTCCTTTTTCGCAAAGCCGATTGGCACGGCGATGGCAAAAAGAATCGGCATCTGGGCGAAGACCGTCCAGGCCCCCTGTTCGACTACGAACCAGAAATCGTACCATAAGGTTCCCTGCGCAGCCAGGCTGCCGAGAATGCCTTCATTCTTACAGATGATGGATAATGCCACCGTCAAACCAAAGAACGCGAACAGGATGACCGGCGTATACATCGCGCCGCCAAACCGTTGCATCCCCTGCATCAGACGGTCTTTACTGATTGTCATTGTAATGCCCCCTAATTCATTATGGTTTATTATTGCTTCGCTGAATAAAGGATAACCCAAAAAGCCCGCGAACACAATAGTTTCGCGGGCTTTCGGCACTATGGCCTGCAGCTGTATTTTGTTACATTTGGCGTACTTTGTTCCATGCCTTGCCCACTAAAGGCCCTGGCTATTTTTCCCTGCGCTGCAGATACATGCGGTACTTCACGAACCAGACCTCAATCAACATAAAATAAGGCATCATGGACTGAAAGGCCGTATGCTCATCTTCGCTGTCATAGAGCTGGAAACGCGCCGGCGATACATACAGGTTCACCGTCGACAAGCTGGCCAGCGTGTTATCATGCAGCTTCGTAATGGAGATGAAGGGTACATCCAATAGCTGCAGGCGCCGGGCAAAGTCTACGACCAGAGGCGTTTCCCCCGACAGGGAAACGAAGATAAAAAGATCATCAGCCGTCAGGCTCTGGGCAATAGAGGCAAACTCCTCCCGCCCACTGATTTCATAGATCAGTACGTTATCGTAGAAAAACAGGCGCTTGAGCTCCTGTGCCACATTGCTCTGCACATATCCCGAAGCAAAGATGAACACCCGGTCAGCCTCATGGATCAAGCGGCTGGCACTGTCAAAATTCCGCTTAAAGACCTTGCTGGCCGTCTGCGTGTAGAAATCCTGCAGATCCTGCAGGACATCCTCTTTATAGTAGGACTTCGCCCCTTCCTCCATCTTGAGCACAGCTTTCAAATCGCCAAATCCGTCAAAGCCCAGCTTCTGGGCAAAACGCACAATGGTGGTAGATGACACGGCACAATTCCTCGCCAGCTCATGAATAGAAATATGCCTTGCTTCCATCCGATGCTGAAGGATGTATTTATAGATGACCATATCGGTGTCATTCAAATCCTGCAAATGCGCATTAATGATTTCTTCTAATCGCATGAAAAAACCTCCATTTCCCCTTCATAGTATAGCAAATTACACGATATAAGCCAAATATCAGCCCATTTGAGCGTCAAAACCTGCCTTGCTGCTGAAGGATTGCTTTTCTATACTGAACATCAGCAAAGATCTATAGGAGAAGGAGGTTTTACCATGTATCAGGAACAGGAAGAAAACGAACTGATCTGCCGCGCACAAAAAGGCGACAAGCAGGCTTGTTGCAAGCTGCTTGCCGCCTATGAAGGACTGCTCCGGAAAATGAGCCATCGCTACCAGCATACCCCTGCTGGCAGCCAGCTGAGCGAAGATTCACCGGGCATCCTCAACCTGGCATTTATGGAAGCACTCAAAGAATTCGATTCCCGCCGGGGCACACACTTCGCCGCGTTCCTGCAAAGCCGCCTCCACGGTGCCATCTACAAAGCCTTCCGCCGAAGCTTAAACGATCGCGGGCACACGGCCCATCCTGAAACAGGCACGGAGGACAACACGGAATGGTATGATGCCATCGCCAGCCCAGCCCCAACGCCCGAGCGCTATGCCGCCGCCCGCACGGAACTTGCCGCCATCTTCCATCATCTGAGCACCGCGGAAAAACGACTGCTATCACTGATCTACGTCCGGGGACTCTCATTAAAAGAAATCGCCCGCCGGCTGGAGCTGAGCCCTGCGGCTATCAGCAAGCGCAAGGCAAAACTCCTGGCACATATTCAGGCCATCACCGACATGGATACAGCCTGTCCCTGCACATAATCTTCCTGCAGGTTGCGGACACTTTCCCGTTCCACAAAGGTCAACGGCATGTCCAGATTGGGTGTCTCACGCTTATCCTGCAGCAGATAAAGCAGATAGCTGGCGGCCTTCATGCCCATGAGCTCATAGTCAAAGGACACGGTAGTGAGCGCCGGATAGACAACCGCACCCACTTCATAACCGCCAAACCCCACGACAGAGATCTCCCGGGGGACATCAATCCCCCGTTCATGGAAGTAACGCAGGATTCCCAGACTGATATTATCCGTAGCCCCCACGACAACACTGGGGGCTAATTTGCGTATTTCCTCGGCCTGATTATAAGCCGAGAGAAAATCAAAGCCCGTTTCCACGAAATCGACGCGGGCATCCGTCCGGTCCTCACAGAAGCCTGCCAGGAAGCCCTGTTTGCGCTCAATGCCCACCGCTTCATCATGTTCGGTTACACCGGCAAACACGGCATGCTTATGCCCCATCTGCCGCAAATAGACGCCCATGCGATGACCTGCCGCCGCGTCATCCATCTTCAGGCAATGCACCGCCGGATTCTGCTGGCCCAGATAGACAATGGGCAGGGACCATTCCTGCGCCCGCTGCACATGTTCAGCCGTAATGCCCACAGAATCCACCAGGATTGCATCCACGCCCTGCTGACGCAGCTTCTGCATGTTCTCCAATTCCTTCTCGGCGGAAAGCTGGCTTACCAGCAGGATGCTCTGATACCCCTCCGGCTCCAGTATCCGGGTAATGCCCGCCAACAGTTTCCCCACCGTCACGGAATCCATGCGCGGCAGCACGATGCCGATCAATTTGCTCTCTCTGGTCTTTAACCGCTTGGCAAAGAAATTGGACTGAAATCCGGTCTGCTCAATGGCCTGACGCACACGCGCCTGCTTTTCCACACTGATATAGCCATTATTCAGATAGCGGGATACCGTGCTTTTCGAGACACCAGCCAGCTCGGCTACATCTTTGATTGTTATCTTTTGTTCCATATTTATGCTCAACTTCCCCAAATCGTCGCGTAATCTAATTATATATTAGGAGATTTTTACCTAAAATGCAAGAAAAGAATGGAACTAATCCCACACATCATATATTCGGCAATTGCCAATCGATCGGCGCCTGTCCGGTACGTTTGAGAAAGTCATTCACCCGGGAAAACGGACGACTGCCAAAAAAGCCCCGATAAGCAGACAGCGGACTGGGATGCGGCGATTCCACGATGAAATGCTGTGGATTCGTGATCATCGCCTTCTTGCGCCGGGCAGGTGCGCCCCAGAGAATGAAGGCCATCGGCTTCTCCCGCTGATTCAGCAGTTCGATGATCCGGTCCGTGAACGTTTCCCATCCCTTGCCCTGATGCGAAGCAGCCTGATGCGCCCGCACCGTCAGCACCGTGTTGAGCAGCAGGACACCCTGCTCCGCCCAAGGCTTCAGGCAGCCATTGTTCGGGACCGTACACCCCAGATCGGTCTCCAATTCCTTGAAGATATTCAACAGCGACGGCGGCGGCTCCACGCCCGGCAGTACCGAGAACGAAAGCCCGTGTGCCTGCCCATCCCCATGATAGGGATCCTGCCCCAGGATAACCACCTTGGTATCCGCATAGCTCGTATAATGCAGCGCATTGAAAATGGCATACATATCCGGAAAGATCTGCCGCGTGCGATACTCACCGATCAAAAATTGCCGCAAATCCTGATAATAAGGCTTCTTCAATTCATCATTCAAGAGCCCCGCCCAATCATTATGAAAGATCTCCATTGTTTACCTCACCTCATCAGCCTCAGCCCGCACATACCGGACAAACGAAAGTCCCTGCCGGGACTCGCGGGCAGACTCGGAAAAACCATCAAACTGCGGGAAAAACGTATCCGCCGCCCAGTCGCCTGCCACTTCGGTCAGCAAAAGCTCCCTGGCATAAGGCAACAGCAGCGAATACACCTCACCGCCGCCGATGCCGATAAAACGCTTGTGCGGATAATCCCGGCAAATCTTGCCCAGCACACACCAAAGTTCCGTCAGACTGCGGCATAGCAAAACATCATCCCGCTGCAGCGTCCGCGAGAGCACGATATTCACCCGGTCCGCCAGAGGCCTGCCTCCCGGCAAAGATTCCAGGGTCTTGCGCCCCATAATGACCACCTGGCCAAGGGTCTCCTGCCGGAAATGCGCCATATCCTCAGCATGGTGCAACAACAGGTTTCCCTGTTTCCCAATGCCCAGCTTCTCATCCACGCAGGCAATCAGAGACAACGGATATGGCTCACTGACCTCCGCAGCCGGAAAGATCTCCTGCCCGGCTATGGCCTCATCCTGGCACCAGTCCGCCACCCTGCGCCCCTGCACCACCAGATCCGGGGCAATATCGTTCAACGGTGTGAGCACGAAAGCCCGTTCTGTAAGATAGGGATGCGGCAGCCGCAATTCTTCCTCAGCCGAGGTAAAACCTTCGGCCCAAAGCAAATCGATGTCAATGGTGCGCGCCCCCCAATGCTCGTGACGCACCCGTCCCAGGTCAAATTCAATCTGCTGCGCTCGATGTAAAAAATCCAGCGGTAGCAGGGATGTTTCCACTGCTGCCGCTGTGTTTATAAATGCAGGCTGATCCAGTTTTCCCCAGGGAGCTGTCTCATAAAAAGGAGCATGTCTCAACAACCTGGTACGGGGCAGAGCGCCCAAACGCCGCAAGGCCTCCCGCAAAGTCTCGCCCCGATTGCCCAGATTGGCGCCTAAGCTCAGATAAATACGCATGGCTTAGGACCGGCTGCGCACTACACTGATGCTGGCATCCGTAAATACCCCCGGCAACGGAGCATGGGGCTTGTGTACCGTCACCCGCACCTTCTGTACTTGCGCAAAATCCCGCAGGATGAGCTGGGCGATCTCCTCCCCGACGGACTCGATCAGCTTCCGCGGCTGTCCTTCCACGACTTTTTTCACCACGGTATAGACTTCTGCATAATTGGCCGTGGCTTCCAATTTATCCGTTTTTCCTGCCTCCTGCAGATCCAGATACATGCTCACGTCCACAGAAAACTCCTGCCCCATCTGCTGTTCCTCTGGCAGCACGCCATGATAGCCATAAAAATTCAGGCCCGTCAGTTTTATCTTATCCATTCTGCTCACTCCTCAAAATCACATCCGCCATCCGGCACATCCGCACAATGGGCTTCACATCATGCACCCGCACGATGCTGGCACCCTTCATGATGCCGATCACACAGGAAGCGCCCGTAGCTTCCATACGTTCATCCACCGGCAGGCCCAAAGTCTTCCCGATAAAGCTCTTGCGGCTATTGGCCAGCAGCAAAGGATATTCCCTGCCCGCAACCGTCAGCAATTCTTCCTGCCGCCGCAGGACCTCCACATTCTGCTCAGCGGTCTTGCCAAAGCCAATACCCGGATCAAAGATGAATTGTTCCTCCTTCATCCCTGCCTTCCGGCCAATCCGCAGGGATTCCTGGAAAAAGTCCTGCATCGCAGCGATAACATCCCCGCTGTACTCTGTGCCGTTCTGATTATGCATCACGATCACAGGCAGACCACATTCAGCAGCCACCTGCGCCATCATTCCCGGCTCTTTTTCATACTGCAGCCCCCAGATATCATTGAGGATATGGGCACCGGCTTTTGCTGCCGCCCGTGCCGTTTCTGCCTTGAAGGTATCCACGGACACGGGCACCGGCGAATTCTTGAGGATTTCTTCCAGCAACGGCATCAGTCGTTCCATTTCCTCACTGGCAGGCATCGGCGTGAACCCCGGACGGCTGGATTCTGCCCCCACATCAATGATATCCGCACCATCCGCTACCATTTCTTCCAGATGACGCAATGCGGTATCCCGGGTGTTGAATTTGCCACCATCGGAAAAGGAATCCGGGGTGATATTCAGGATTCCCATTACCAACGTGCGCCCGCCCAGTGTCAATCTCTTTCCATCGGCAAAATCATAAGTTCTTGCTGCAGTCATGCTTTTTCTCCCCCCAAAATCATCCATGCCTGTTGATAAAGAGCGGTATCATCCTTAAACACGCCATTACACTCCGAAGTCACCGTGCGGGTACCATGTGCCAGATCCCCCCGCATAGTCATGCAGAGCTGCTGCGCCTCTACGACCACCAGCACAGCACGGGCACCTAGATCCCGCTTCACTGCTGCTGCGATCTGCGCCGTGAGACGTTCCTGCAACTGGGGCTGATGGGAGAGCTGTTCCACAAGCTTCGAGAACTTGCTGAACCCTGCCACCCGTCCGTTTTCTGGCAGATAGGCAATACTGACCTCGCCAAAGAAAGGTACCAGATGATGCTCACACATCGAATAAAAAGGCACATGACGCACAGCCACGATGCCATCAGAACCGGCATCGAAGGTCTCCCCCCAAAGTCCTGCCGTATCCTTGTTGATTCCATTGAACAGGAATTCATACATCTGTGCCACCCGCTCAGGGGTTTTTTCCATGCCCCGTGCCTCTATATCCACACCTACGGCTTCCAAGAACTCACGCATGGCCTTTATCGCCCGTTCATTTGCCAAAAAAAAACCTCCCCATCTGCTTACTGACTATAATATACTACACTTTCCCCAGCAAGAAAAGGCAAACAGACAAAAGACCGGTCAAAACTGACCGGTCAAACCAATTATTTTTCCAATGTCTGCACAATCGTAGCCTTCACTAATTGTGCAAAAGCCCTGGCACCCTCGTTATTGGGATGGACGCCGTCCTCCACCAGCCACTCAGGATGCTGGCTGGCAGCACTGCACCAGTCCACAATGGTCACATTGGGATGCGCTTTCACCAGCTCTGCCAGATAGGCATTATTGGTATTCTGCCATTTCAGATGCGGTGCATAGGTATTGACCCAGAATATATGCCGCTGCGGCCCCAAAGCATCCAACAGCCGCTTCGTCTGGACTTCATAACGCTCACCGCCGGCAATCGGGCCATTGGTTCCCAGAGCAATGACCACAATATCCCCGATTTTCCCCTGGGCGACCCAGGCCTGAGCCACATCAGCGCCGCCACTTACATAGCGGGATACCTCTGCATCGATCTGACAATCAGGCAAAGCTGCCCGCAATTCACTGCCTGCGCCCAGCATCACCGAGTCACCGATGCAGGCAATGCCATTCAGGTTGACCGCCTTTTTCACCACAGATTCTGCTGCCGGATCTGCTGCCGCAGGTGGTTCCTCCACAGGTTTATCCTGTACCTGATCCAGCTGCTCCGCTTCATGAGCCAGCCGCTGCGCCAGCTCCTGCTGGATATTGGCACGCGCATCAGCAGACATGGCAATCCCATAACAGCCACTTCCCATAAAGAACATGCCCGCTAACGACAGGCAGGCCAGCACCATTACCCTGGCCGCTTGGACACCAGACCCACAGGCAAAGAAATGCGGGCGCCGCAGGAAAGCTGCCAGGCGTTCTCCCCACAAAGTCAACAAGAAAATAGCCAGCAATTGGAGGCCATAATGCCAAACTTCGCTTGTATAACCGAACTGTTCGCTGAGGTAAATCACAGGATACTGCCAGAGAAAAATCCCATAGCTGTGCTGGCCCAACCACTTGCAGACACCATTATCCAGCCAGGCCCCCACCAGCAAGCGGTCATCCGTCGCCAGCTTCATAAGCAGCATGAAGACAAAAGTCATCGCCAGCATGCCGCCCTGATAAACCAGCGGATTGCCGCCATCCAGCCGGCAATACACCACCACGGTTGCCACCAGGGCAACTGCCGACAACAGATATTTCCCCCACGAGCTCCCGGCCGGAACGCGTCCTCCGAACGAAGATAACGGACCGTTTGCCGCCACGGCCAGCCCCAGGCCCGCGCCCCAGAGGAGCGCACAGATCCGGGTATCCGTGCCATAGTAGAGCCGGGTGATATCGCCGCCCTGCTGATAAAGCCACGGCATCAGGCCAGAAGTCCCTGCCGCCAATAAGAACAACAGGCCAATGGCCCAGCGCCGCCCCAAGATTTCCCAGAAGGCAACGACCACAGCAAAAAGCACTGGCCACAGCAGATAATACTGCAATTCCACCCCCAGGAACCACAAATGGGCAAAGGGCGAAGCATTCAGCAGACGCGTAAAATAATCCATGCTCTGCCCGATCTGCCACCAGTTATTATACCCCAACAAGATGGAAAGCACTTCCGGCCGCACCGCTGCTACCGCATTGGGCACCAGCCAGTAAAGCACGCCGATACTGCTGAGCAGCATGATCAGCAGTTCCGGATAGATCCGCCTGACACGCTTGCCATAATAGGAAAGCATGCCAAACCGCCCATCCCGCCAGGCATTGAAACTCGTATAAGACAACAAGAATCCCGTCAGCACAAAAAACAAAACCACGCCCATATAACCACCTGGAAGCATATCCGGCACCATATGGAACGCCGTGACCCCGGCAATCGCCAGCGCACGCAAACCATCCAGACCTCGTAACTGGGGCCGTTTCCCCAAATTCATCAAAAAAATCCTCCCTTTTCAAATTCTACCTTCATTACACTATAAAGGATAGAACTCATAAAAACAAGGGAGGATTCTCATCCATCAACGCCTATTTCTGCAGCGCATTCAAAAATGCTACCATTACAATAGCGGCTTCGTTCTTGGTCATATGTCCGTCACCACGGAAGGTACCATCGCCATATCCGCTCATAATATCCTTGCCACACACATCACTTACAGCCTCATAGGCCCAATGCGCCTGCGGCACATCACTGAAGGAAACCGATGCCGCGCTATGTTCTTTCCCAAAAATATGCAACAATTTGTGCAGGCTCAATGCAATTTCCATACGCGTCATAGCCTTATCACCACGGAAAGTGCCATCACCATAACCAGACAACACTTCATAGCCGGCTGTCATGCTGATCTTATCGGCAGCCCAATGGCTGGCAGGTACATCTTTGAACGTGGCTTTCTTGGCCTGCCCGCCTGATTTTTCCAATACGCTGCCGACCATATAGGCAAAATCATAACGCGTCAGATTGCTGTCCCCTTTGAACAAGCCATCACTGCCCTGATGAAGGATGCCCTCATCCGTCAATGCGATAACCTTGTCGTAGGCCCAATGCCCTTGCGGCAGATCCTTATACTGGGCAGCCATGGCATTAGCCGATATCCCGATAACCAGTGCAGCCGCCATTGCGGCAAATTTTTTCTTCAACATGATAACATCGCCTCCTGATTCTCTTTCCCAAATCACAAAACAATTATTCGCTATGTACACCCCAAAATCCTGTTTTATGCCGGAATCCTGACAAGATTTATTGCAGAAGGCATAGCCAAAAAAAACGATCTGCGTTATGATGGTATTCGATGAAACGATTTGCAGGAGGAAATTTTATGTTAGATCTACTCGATGTCCATACGCATACCATCGCCAGTGTTCACGCCTACAGCACCCTGCGTGAAATGATCACGGCGGCCAAAGAGAAAGGACTGTCCCTGATTGGCATTTCTGACCACGGCCCCAAGATGCCCGGAGCCTTCCACGAATTCTACTTCTGTAACTTCAAGGTCATTCAGCGGGACGCCTATGGCATCGACCTTGTCATGGGTGTTGAACTGAATATCCTCGATTTCTCCGGTTCCACAGATTTGCGGCAGGACCTCTTGGACCGCATGGACTACGCCATCGCCAGCCTCCATGATCCCTGCATCCGCCCCGGTACCAGAGAGCAGAACACCTGCGCCCTGATCAATGCCATGAAAAATCCCAAGGTAAAGATCATCGGCCACCCGGATAACCCATATTATCCCGTGGACTTTGATGCACTGGCCCAGGCTGCCAAGGAAAACAAGGTGCTGCTCGAATGCAACAACAGCTCCTACACCCCCGGCGGCAGCCGCCAAGGTTCCAGAGAACTGGCCGGTGAACTCCTGCAAGCCTGTCAGAAACACGGCACGATGGTCATCCTGGGCAGCGACGCTCATATCGACCTTGATGTGGGCAACCACACGCACGCCCAGGAACTCATAAAAAAATACCAGTTCCCGGAGGAACTGGTCATCAACAGTCAGCCAGAACGGTTCAAAACGTGGATAAAGGACTGAAATTTTTACTTGCCCGTATAGCGGTATACTTCCGTCCAGCCACGTCCATAGGCACTGTAGCAGTCAATCTCGCCGCCCTGATCGCCAGTGCGCCAATCACCGCCTCTGGGGTTATTGACGCCCCGCGCTTCCACAGTCTTGCCGTTGCCGATATAGATGGCCACATGGGCTTCGGGCCGGCACAGGATATCGCCGCGCTTGAGATTATCCTTGACCTCATTCCAGGAATATTTCGTGAATCCGCCGATCCTCTGCATATCCGGCCAGATGGTATCGGCATCACCGCTATACTGCTTGCCCTGATAGAGTTTCATGTAATCGGGATTCTGATGCCAGGCCTCAATGATGGGAAAACCGGCATGTTCCAAAGCATGATAAACCAGCGCTGAGCAGTCGTAATCCGGCCCCTCCCGGGAACCTGTATAAGGATTATTTGCCGTAGCATTCTCTGCCCCCTGGGAATAACCGTGACTATCGTCCGCCGCAATCTGCAACGCCCATACTACAGCCTTCTCCATGGGGTTATCCTTTTGCGGGGCAGCCTGTGCTGCAGACAGTCCGCCCCATATCATGCTTCCCGCAACCATAGAAGCCACAATCCAGCGGCTTATTTTTCTCATAACCTGCACCTGCCTTTTCCTCTTTGCTCTCAAAATCCATTACTGATACTTATTATTATACATGGCAGGCACATTTTTTCAACAATCAGGTATTTAGTACCTGATAGAAAAATCTGCTGCTAAAAAAGATGCTGTAAACATACATATAAATTGCAGTTTGTCGTTTAGTTCGTGCTGAAACTATCCCGTTCATACGCAACAGGGGTTCACGGGGGAGTGCTTTTTCTGTTTCCGCTAAACGACCCTCCCTGTAAGGTTAGAGTTGTTTAGCTGGATTGCGCCGGGCAGGCCAGCGGCGCGTTTTTCAGCGTGCTCTTTAGCTGCTGCCTGCGTCGGGCCGGTCTTCGCTGCGCTCAGACGGTCGCTCCCACAGAAAAAGCACTCCCCCGTTCGCCACCAGGCACGATTTTGGCAATTGGCACAGACTCGGTTCTCCTGTGACAAGAACATCGATGTGCTTGCACCTTTCAGCAAAGGCGTAGTAGTCTTTACGAGCGTACCTTTGGGTGGAGGTGGGGATGCTTTTTCGCCGACGGAACGACTGCCTGAACGAAGTGAAGGCTGGCCCGCAAACAGCATTGGCTGGAAGCTTCGTTGATTGGAGCGCCGTTGGCCTGCCCGGCGCAGGTAGCTGGAAGATGCTTACTTCTGCTGGCGGGTCATTTAGTGGAGCGGCGAAAAAGTATTCCCACCGCCGCCCCACTGCTCTGTAACGAATTGCGTTTCAGCTCGCACCCACAAACTGCAATTTACACGCCAAAAATCCGCTGACATTTCTCAGCGGATTTTTGTGATTTCCGGGAGATATTTCACTGCCCGATAAATTAATTTTTTCTCTTGTTGCCGCTTTTGCCACAAAGCTTTTCCGTGAGCATATCTGCAGTCTGGACGGTCGCTTTGCGGACAGCGTTATGGACGCTGATCTGCGTTACCTTGCGGGTACCCACGGTGACATAGCCGGCCGCTTCACTCCCTAACTTGGCAATGGCACTGTCGGATTTACCCTCGCCCTTTGCCGCCGCTATGATTTCACCGGTCCGGACATCCATCACCCGGGCCACGACCTGCGCTCTTACCGTATGCACTTTGGCACCGCTGCCCATGACGGTGGCCGTGTTCTCACTGACCACCAGGCTGCCGAGATTGCCGTAGACAATATAGGGAACGCCGAGCAGCTCACCGATTTGCTGTGCACTATCCGGGTCAATCCGCCCCGTGTATTTTATCCCCGCGGCCTGCAGCTTCTCCGCATATATATCCTTGTCCATGATGATGAATTTCCCGGATTCGAGCATCTGTTCAATCAGATAATCACTGATAGACTTATTCGCGCCCTTCATCTGCACCTCGCTGGTGAAAGCCCCTGGATAACTGCCAAAATCCATCACCGCGATCCGGCAAGGTACCTCCACCAATGGCGCCGCCAGAACACTGTCGGCTGACAATCTTGACCATAACAGAACTGCCAGCAGCCACAGGATGAACATCCCTTTTTTCAGCACGGTTTGCATTCCGCTCCGCCCCTTCCTGCAGCCTCGAACTCACGCCTCAAAAAACTTTTTTGAACTTTACCCCTGTCGTAACACCGTGCTGCTTGCCCATCCAGCCGGTGACATTGATATCCAGCGCACTGGAGGATCGGGCCGACTGGCGTACCTGCCAGCCCAGTTCGAGCATGCCGCTGGAGCCGTGCTCACTATCGCCCTTCACACTCCAGCCGTTCCCATACGTATCGGCGGCACCGCTATGGTCATACTGATAAGCCAGCCCGGTGTAAAAGCTCTGGGTTTTGCTCGTATAACGGGTAACCTTTGCGCCGACGCGGAAACGGCCGCTGTTGCTCGAACTCGTCCTGTAGCCGAACTTGTTGAGGCTCAGGCCTTTCTGATAGGTATGATGATACATGCCATAGACTTTCAGAATACTCTGCGGATCCACCTTGAGCTGCCGCCCCACATGAATATGCCCGGACCACACAGGCGCCGAAGCATCATCGCTGATCCAGCCTCGCTGCGTATATTCTACCTTGTTGCGGCCATAACGCAGACTGGCTTCATAGTAGAAACCATTCTGCATGGATTGGCGCACTATGCCTCCGCCTGCCCAATAGGTGGTTTTGCCGTTTCCCATTTTCCCCCATTGGTTCGAATAGGTGTCAAAACGGCCATGACCATAGTCGATGACCGGCGCAAAGGTGAGCTGGCCGCCACCAGCAGTATCGATGGTCTTGGCCAGGCCCAGATTCACACCGGTGCTATTCGATTTAATCTCTCCATCCTTAAGATTCGTGTTAAGGTGGCCATATCCCACATTGGCAAAGACCTGAAAATCCCCGGAAGAAGGGGCGCCCGCCACATTCACATCCACCTTGTCGCCATCCTCTTTGACTTCCACGGTATCCGCCGCCAGCCAATCAGTGGACAGATCCGCCACCTGATTGATAACGGTCTGGGCAGGTATGTTCTCACTGACACTGCTCCCTGCATAAGCGGGCGCAGCATACAGGGCCACGCTGCCCGCCAATCCCCCCAAAAGCACATTTCTCGTGATTATCCTGCGCTCTTTGCTGCTTAACTTCATCGTTACCATTCCTTCCTGCAAAAATTATTTCAAAAACAATTTTCCCGTTTCGACATCGGCAAGCAGGGCCTCTGTCACCTTGCCGGCAGCCTGCTCGAGCGCCTTGCGATAAAGGCTGCCGCTCAGCCTGGCCGAGCCCAGGGTAACTGCACCGATGGTAATCCCTCTGGTGGTCGCCAGGCCTACCACCCGCTTCGTCCACAGGACTTCCCCCGTGGCCGCTTTTATCAGGCGGATGTCGCATTCGATGCCTATCCCGGACCTGCTGATCTCGATGTCCCCGAGCATGCCACCCAACGGCCCCGAGATGCCGCTGAGCGACACCGAGATGGGAGTTGCTGCCAGCGCCGAAGCGGTGTTGACCGCCGTCGACATCGCGGCATAATCCACATTCCACCAATTGCCAATTCCCATATTGATGATGGTTCCCTGTATGAGATAGTCCGCCTTGTGCTGTTCGCCGATAGCGCGCGTGATCGAAGGCGTCACGATCTGCCCGACCGAGGCCGTGGCAATGGATTGTGCCTTGTTCTCCCGAAACCCCGGCCCCTCAAAGAGAGCATTGTAATCATGGGTGGCAGCCGCCGTCTTGAATTCCTGCAGCTCCTGCATTTTCTCGCGGTAGAGTTCCCGCTCCATATTTTCCTCAAGCGGCCGGGTCTCCATCAGGCGGAAACGATGACTGTCAAGCAGACGCACCATCACCAGCTCCGAGAGCTGCTCGGCCGTCTCGATGGCATCATAGCGGGTATCATCGGTGAATTTCATCAGCACGCAGGCCGGACGGTTATCTGCTGCCGGCGCCGCCCCCGCCAGTTGCGGCAACAGCAGCCCCAGCGCAAGGCCTGCAAAAAGAATTTTTCTCAGCTTCATTTCGCCTTTGCCTCCTTGCGCTTCGTAACATCCGCCAGCTTAGCCGGCAGGGAAAGATATTCTTCCCGCGGGGCAGCGGTAAAAGCCTTTACCGCAATAATACACTTATGCCCCGTAAGGTTCCCGGCAGCATCCGCACCGAACTCGGCAACTGCGATTTTTGTCAACACGCCGCCTGTAAAATAGCAGCGGATAATCTGCGTGCGGTCCTCGCTTTTCCCCTGATAATCCTCATAGGTGACGCCACCCGCCAGAGTGCCAGCCGCCACCTGAGCCCAACCTTGGGGACGGCCCGCAGAAAGCAGAGCATTTATGATCCGGGACATATCCTCATCCCCGTAGCTCTTGCCCTCCAGGGCTTCGGCCAGATAGTTGCGGTTATTGGCCGTCACCTGATTCTTTTTTGTGCCGAAATACTCATAGCCGCCTTTGCCCTTGTATTTCGTGAAAAAGAAGTCCTCCCCCCCCTTCGTCAAGCGGCAGGCGGCAAATTCCTCATCCCCGACTTCCTCGTAACGGTCCTCTCCCCGGCTCACGATCATCCCCTTGCGGGGGCGATTGGTCAGATAATCATTCTGCGCCACCGCCAGCCCAGTCTTGCCGAAAAGGTGCACCCGGTCACGATTGGTGACCCGCTCCGCCGGGGTAATGTTGTGATATTCGATGGTGTAACGGCCCTCCAGCAGGATTTGCCGATAGCGATCCAACGCAGCAGCCTCGCCAAAGGACGCAGGCAAGATTTCCAAGCCAAGAAGCAGGAGCACCAGCAGGCATTTCATCACTCAAATCCCCTCCAGAATGCCAATCTGCACCGGCTCTTCCAGAAGGTCATTCATATCCCCCCTGCCGGCAGCGTAGAGTTTCGTTTTTTTGGCCACGCGGAACAAATCCTGCGGCCAGGCACTGCCTATGGCCTTTACCTCCAGCGTGTTCACCGCCATTTCCCGGCCGTTGCTCACCACGAAGGAACGGGCCAGCATCAGTTGCCCATCCAGGTATAAAAGCTCATATTGGTAGTCCGCATCCCTTCCGTCAAAGGTCTTCAACTTGCTGCTGTAACGGTCGGACTCGTAATTCTTTCCCCCCAGCACGACCTTGCCGCTCTCCAGGAATTGCGGCTCCGTCATGGACTTAGCGTAAGCTGCATAGGGATCGTCCCAGTAAAGCGGAGCTAGTTCCAACGGCAGGGCGAGCTTCGTCTTCACCTTGCTCCAGCCCATGCGGGGATCGAGGTTTTCGCCTTCCGCTTCCGCTGCGGGGCAGACAAAGGCCTTGTCCGGCTCAATGAACTGATAGTATCTCCCATCCTTATACATGGTTTCCGGATTCCGCGGCGTACGGCCGCCAAAAAGATTGCCGATAGGATTCAAATTCGTCACCCAGGACAGGCTGCTGCCGTAACGGGTGCGCTCCATGCGGGCACCCCCCGCCTCACCGATGACCCGCACATTGTAGTCATCCTTATATTCCACATAAAACTGCCCAGAATGAAAGATACTACGCAACTCCCCGGCCGCCGGATTTTCGGCACTGACCGCCGCAGGGCACAGGCAGCATAGGCACAGCCATAGCGCTGTTATGGATTTTTTCATCATCTCACACCCGCCGCCGCTGGCCTTTGCCGTCCAATTTGGCCAAGAAACCGAATTTCTTGTTGAACACAAGATCGTCAACGGCTTTATACAGGGCGTTCCGGACCTGCACCTGACTGAACTCAGTCGTGCCAATCGTAATCGTGTGCTGTACGGTCTGCTGTACGTGCTGCACGACGACAGGCTGAGTCCCCTCCGTGGTGCTCTCCGTGGCGCTCTCCGTAAGGCTCGTATCCAACACTCCCGCAGCCGTTTCGGATTCACTCGTTTCCGTCTCGGCAGAAGTGCTCTCTACTGCCTCGCTGGACGTGCTCTCCGCTGCCTCGCTGGACGTGCCGGCCACCGCCTCACTGGATGTGCTTGCCGCGGGCTCGCCGATGACCGGTGTTGTCACCGTTTTCTTGAGCTTGAACTGGGCATAGGTGCTGGCAGATTCACCTGTACCACTGGCGGCACAGACAATCTGCCCGGTTTCCACATCAATCATGCGCAGGGTGACATTGGCAATCACCGTATTCTTCTTGCCCCCCACAGAACCGGCCTGGCTGTTCTCATAGGACATGCCGCTTTTCTTGGCACTGAGGCCTGTGACACTGCCGGCGATGAGATATTTCACCCCCGCCAGCCTCCCTACTGCCACAGCAGTACTCTGATCCACCAGTCCGCTCATATTGAGCTTATGCTCCTCCGTGATGGCCAATAGTTCCGAACGTTCAATGAGGTTGAACCTGCCCGTATCTAAAAGCGCTTCAATGACGAACTCCGACACCATGCCTGCATCCTCTAACGACAGTTCCTTGGACACCGCCGCCCGCTGGGCATAGGGAAGCACCGCCACGTTATCCCGCGCCTTGTCCAACGCGGCCTCGCACCCCCCTTGCGGGACAAGCAGCAACGCCCAGAGCACGAGCATGCCCAAAAACTTAACCATTCGCATCTTCATCGCCTCCTTGCCAGGCCGTGGATCGCACTACCTGAACTTTTGCACCGACCTTTTTGAACAGGCCCTCCAGCCGCTCAGCGGCTTCACGGACAGCCTTGGCGCCCGCCTTTTCCTCAGCCCCTTCTGCACTTGCTGCCACGTCACTGGCCCGCAAGGAAAAAGTTCCCACTACGTGATTGCTGCTTTTCTCGATCACCGTCACATCGAGGCTTGCCTGTCCGGAGAACAGCCCCGTAGCCGTGCTTTCCCGTTTGGCATTGGGCACGAAAATCTCCTGGCTCGAAGCAGAAAGCTCCCCTTTCACCAAAAAATCAGGATTATCCTCCTCGGCCTGCACATTACCAAAGCCCAGTTCCAACAGCCGCTCATTGAACACGGACTCCGCCGTCGCATCCCGTTCCGCCGCCTCTGCGCCACCGCGTGTGACCGAAACGAAAAAGGCGGGATCATTCAGGAGCATCAGCATGGTAAGCTTGTCCATCAGGCCAGCATCCGGCGCATCATTTACATCGACCAAAGCCTTCACCGTGTAACCTGCATCCGTTGCCCCTTCCTCGAGCACCTTGATTTTCCGCACGTACCCCCGGGAATGCGTATAGATATTATCCAGCGCCAGCCGGCTTTCCCGCACCAAAGTCCAGGCATCGATATACGTGCCCACAACTTCTTCCACGGCACACCTGGCCGCGTGCTGGATTGCGGCCGCACGGTCTACCCCCATCCCCTCGACGACAGCCTCCTTGGCCGAGGCAGAGGGCAAGCCTCCTAAACAGGCGGCCAGCAGCAATAGAAAGATTTTTTTTGCATACACGACACGCACCTTCCTTGCACTTGTAAAATCCCCATAATGTACCCTACCTATTCGCAACTGCAGTGCAAAATTCCTGCCTATCACAGAAAGTTTTTAAGTCCCTTGCAGCGGCTCCGCCCGATCCGCATCGCGCCGCGCATAAGCTGCCGGATAGCATACTGTCACTCAGTAGACACGGAACGCTGGCTGCTCTGCTATATACTGTGTCAATTGCCATAGCCGCTCACCACCGGACAGCCGGTAGGACTTGCCGCGGCGCAGTTCTTCGATATCCGTGAAGAAATTATGGGCATTGAAGGCGAGCACGATCCATGTGCCATCCTTCATGTGGAAACGAAATACCTCGCTGTAATCGTCCACCTCCCCCTGATTGGCATATCCTTCTGCCCGGATAAGTGAAAGGGCATCTGCCACGGCCTGGATTACCGCCTTGTCCCTTACGGTAAACCGCTGGAACATATGATACTGCCGGTCGTACACCAGTTCATCGCAGCTTGCGGCATTCAATCCCAAAAGTTTCGGCTCCGCAGCTAACCCGGCCAGCGTACAAGGAAAGGCACCCGCTTCGCTGCAGCTTCCCTCAGCAGGCATATCCCCTGCCTGTGGCTGGGATATCGCAGACTTTTCTCCCGCCAAATCCCCGGGCTGTATTTCCTCTCCCCTGCCGCTGGTTGGAGCCGCAAAGAGCTGCACCCAATAGACCTTCCCATTGGACAGGGTAAAATGGGCAATGCCCGTATGGGTAAAGGGCGCATGAAGAATATTGTCCAGATGGTCTGGCGAGTCCACCCAGTCATCCACGGCCCGTTCCGGCGTCAGATCCATGCCAGCGACAAGATTTTCTCCCGCCGTGCGGTAAGTCATGCCTACTTCCCTGAATACCGTCAGACAGTCCGAACCATCGGGGCGGTCATGGGCGAAAAGACGCTCCATCTCTGCTGCGCGGATGGCCGCCGCTTTGTTGATGACGCTGTCCATGACCAAAGGCTCCAGGCCTTTTTGCTGGCGCACCTCGTTGACCAGCCGCAGCACCTCCCCGTCCTCTGCTGTCGCCGCCTCACTAGCGGGCATAAGGGCCATGAACGCCATGAACGCCACCACCAGGAGCACGAAAAACCTATGCATTTTCATGTGGCTCTCCCCCTATCCTGCATAGCCAAGGGCTTGCGCCCTCTGCCAATCTGCCGCAGCCGCTGCGGCATTTCCCAGCTGCTGGTATACCAGTGCACGGTTGTAATAGCACATGCCGTTATTAGGGGCCAAGGCGATGGCCTGATTGATTGCCTGCAAGGCAGCCTGAAAATCTTTCTGAGCATAGCATACGACGCCGAGTTTGATAAAGACATCCGGGTTCGTAGGCAGAAGGCTGGCCGCCTTCTCGAAATCCTGCCGGGCGAGAACCAATTCCTGGCGATGGTAATGGGCATACCCGCGGTTGGAATAAGCTTCGCCATAGTTTGGATTCAGGCGGATAGCCGCATCAAACTCGGCGATGGACTCCTCGCCCCGGCCCAACTGCCAGTACACATAGCCCCGATTGTAACGCACCAAAGGATTGTTCGGAGCAAGCCTTACCGCTACATTGCAATCCTCCAGTGCGGCTTGGGGCTGCCCTTTGACCATCATCAGGAGCCTGCTGCGGTTGACGCGCGGCTCCAAAGCATTCGGATTGAGCCGGATGGCTTCCCCATAAAGGCTCAGTGCCTCATCGAAGCGCCCTTCATATTCGGCCCGGATTGCTGCCGAATTCTTTTCCACGGCCTGGAAAGTATTGTCTACGGCCTGAACTTCTGCCTGAATGGCCTGCTCTTCCTGTGGCGATGCCGCCGTGTTCATCTTCTCCTTTAATGCGCGCAGCTCGGCAGCCTGCGCCTCGTATTCGGCTTGCAATTTATTGTATTTGTCCGTAATCTCCCCCACATCCCCGCGGCGCAAGCCCTGGACAGCCGCATCTGTGTCCACGCTGGCCTGAATACTGGCGATAACGGTTATATTCCCTGCCTGGTCCAAGGAATTTTCAAATTTCTTATCCTGAATCTTGAGGATATTGCTGGCCACAGCCGTGATTTCATCCGCCACCACCTGCAGATCCTTGGTCTTCGTGTAACTCTCGATATAAACGCCTGCCTGCTCCACGGCCTGGCGTTCCGCTTCCTTCAAGGCTCGCTGCTGGGCGATGTCAACGGTTTCATACTTGCTCATCGTATATTGTCCCGTGCCCTTCACCTGCACAATTTCGGCAGCGGCAAGGCCAGGAAGTGTCGTTGCCAACAAGGCAGCAAGAGGAAGCGCGCGGAATAGCTTCCGCAATTGATTCATCCTTGTCCACTCCATGCACACTCATCCTTTCCAAAATCAGTAACGAAAAGTCGTAAAGCCGCCCCCTTAGGGGGCGGCCAGGTATGCTATCTTCTTACTTCACCAGGGTGGCCTCTCTGCTCTGGATCGAAATCGAGCAATTACCGCTCGTGCGTGCGTAGGCCGTGGTGTTCTTGGTCACTTTCTGTGGCAGCGTCTTGAAATATAAATGGAATACCTTATCCGTATCCTTCATGTTCTTGATCTTCAACCAACCACTAAAGCCGGAATACGTTGTTGTCTCGGTCAGTTTCTCACCCGTGTCGGCATTATAGATGGCGATGTTGGGAGCGCAGGTTCTTACTTTGTTAATGCCGGCTTTATCTTTCTTTTCCTGGATACCGCCCAAGTTAATGGAAAGCACGATATGGTCGGTTGCCCATTTCTTTCCCTTCAATGGACGCACGGTAAAATTGACATTGCCAAGGCCATAAGTGGTTTTGATCGTGTCCAGACGTTTTTCCTGCGGAGTGTTGGGTTTATTGTTGTTATTGTTGGTGGCTGCTGGTGCTGGTGCCGGTGCCGGAGCTGGGGCGGGCGCGGGAGCCGGAGTTGTTGCCTGCACTATGGGCTGGTTGGCGTTGAAGCTGCCCTGCCTCCAGGCATGCCCACCTCCCTTGGGGCATTTACCAACAGGCACCTTGGCGGCAACAGATTCTGTACTCGTCGTCTTCTGATAGCATTTCAGGCAGGTATAGGTGTATTTCTTGGCAGGCGGAGGATTCAGGCTGCCACTGACCCAGTTATGTACGCCGCCCTTGGAACATTTGGTCTTGGGAACAGCCTGGGCATTGGCAATAGTGGTCGTGGTCTTTTGGTAGCACTTAGTGCAGGTGTAGGTGTACTGCTTGGCAGGCTGTGGCTTTATCTGCGGAGTTATCGGCGGTTTAACCGGCTGAACCGTTGGCGGCTTTGCAGGCTGCGGCTTAGCTGGCTGTGGCTTAGCTGGCTGCGGTTTAGCTGGCTGTGGTCTAGCTGGCTGCGGCTGGTTTACTATGGTGCTCCGCCAGGTATGGGTGCCGCCTTTGGCACACCCTAGGACAGTAGGCATGTTGGGCTGCGTCACACTCTTGCCGCATTTGCTGCATGTCCACTTAACCGTCGTAGCCGCCTGTGCTATGCTCTGCACGCTCTCCGGGGAAAAATCGGCCACTGGGGCACCCGTAATCCCCAAAAAGGCTCCCGCACACACGAGAGCAACGGTCTTGTTTTTCCATGATGAGGTTTCCATCCTACGCACTTCCTTTCTAAGATACGAATTTTCTTGCAATTTGAAGTTATCGTTCTATTCTCCACCAGGCAAAGGATTTCCTGCCTAAAGAAAAATTTCTTCCAAAGAAAAACAGGCTGTGAAATAACAAAAAGAATAACAATTGGCGAGCAAATACTTACTCGCCAATCGTTATTCTTGCTATTCGCTATGCAGCCACCCGCTCAAAGGAAGTGGATGGGCAAATCAGCAGATTTCTACCAGATTTACGCCCAGCATTACACCGAGGTCGTGGATCTGTTCTTCCGTCAGGCGGAAGGAAAGTACCGTATGATGGCCGCCGCCAGCTTTGATCCATTCCGTGGAGCCTTTCTTCAGGCCGCATTTCGGCGTCCAGAGCTGTTTGGCTACCGGCAGATGCGGGGTTTCGGCTTCAGCCTTGCGGCAGTCAACCGGATAGCTGATCATGCGGAAACCATCACGGAAGTCAGCCACGGTCACATCCACAGCTTCGCCATCAGCGCCCGTGAATACCAGACGTGCCGGATCGTCCTTGCCGCCGATATCCAGCGGATGGACTTCGACTTTCGGCTTGTCGCTGGCAATGGTCGGATCGACTTCGAGCATATGTGCACCAAGGATGGCCTCATGGCCTTTGCGCAGGTCAAGGGTGTAGTCTTCCATGAAGACCGTACGGTCATTATGAGCCATGATTTTCAGCAGGCGGGTAAGGGCTGCATGTTTCCAGTCACCTTCAGCAGCAAAGCCATAGCCGTCACGCATGAGGAGCTGGGCAGCCAGACCCGGCAGCTGTTTGAGGCCCTTGAGATCCTGGAAGTTCGTGCAGAAGGCATTGTAGCCACGGTCATCCAGGAACTTCTTGATGGCGATGTATTCGCGCAGCTGATAGCGCACGGATTCTTCGAATTTGTCCTGGGGGTTATCCTGCGGATTCAGCGTGTACAGTTCGGCCAGTTTCTTGTATTCAGCGTCGATATCTGCTTCGGAAACGGCGTCAACCTCGTCCACGAGTTCGCCTACCGGCCAGTAGTCAACCGTCCAGCCCAACTGGATCTGTGCTTCTACCTTGTCGCCTTCGGTAACGGCTACATCTCGCATGGTATCGCCGAAACGACAGACACGGATGTTGAAGCTTTCGTTATAAGCCACAGCCACATCCTGCCAGGAAGCGATTTCCTTCTGGACTTCCTCGTCGCCCCAATAACCATAGACAATCTTGTTATTGATGCCCAGACGGGAGTTCAGATAACCATATTCACGATCACCATGGGCGCTCTGGTTGAGATTCATGTAGTCAAAGTCAATCGTAGCATAGGGAATCTCATTGAGATACTGCGTAGCCAGATGCAACAGCGGTTTTTGCAGAAGCTTCGTGCCACGAATCCAGTTCTTGGCCGGAGAGAAGGTGTGCATCCAGGTGATGACACCAGCGACTTCATCATGGTAGTTGACATCCTTCATGAACTGCGTGATGCCTTCAGCCGTGGTCATAACGCCTTTGCAGACCACCTTGTACGGCAGCTTGCCGCTCTCATTGAGCTTGGCTGCGATTTCCATCGCATCCCGTTCTACATTCTTGAGCTGCTCCTCACCATAAAGGAACTGACTGCCAGCAACAAACCAGAATTCGTAATTCTTAACTTCCAACATTGAAAATACTTCCCTTCTATTTGACATTGACTTTATATGACATTATTGTAGGTGCCTACTTTGAAGCCCCTTCCGCCCCTGACGCGGGACACCTTCCCCAGATGGGCAGGCTATTGGGATATGTGCCGCAAGATTTAACTAAACGTCCTCAGCTCAGGCTTATGAACAGCCGATAACCCAAAATCAAGGTCTATCGTTGCCCGGCGCCCTTACTTATCTGCTACCAGCCCGCCTGCCTGCTGTTCCAACGGCAGACCTTCCTGATAAGCTGCAATGAACTCCTTGCATCCCTCTACTCCTTCGGCATTCGGTGTCAGCGTAGTGCTCTGGGGGTTCTTGAACACCTTGGTATCCAGGAAATCCGGCAGGCTGTCTTTGCCTGCGTTGTCCTTGGCATACACCGCCAACACTGCCATGCCCCAGGGGCCGCCTTCGCTGGCGGTTTCCATTACGGTAATGGGAATCCCCAGGCTGTCGGAAAGTACCTGCTGGGCAATGACCGGCGTCTTGAACAATCCGCCCTGTGCCACCATCACATCCGTCTTGACGCCTTCGTCCTTGATCAGCACATCCATGCCGATTTTCAGCGGTGCAAAGGCCCCGTAGAGCTGAGCCAGCATAAAGTTGCCCAAGCCCATATGGCTATGAGGTGTTCTCACGAACAGGGGACGTCCAGACTCTACCTGCGTGATGTTCTCACCGGACAGGCAGCTGTAATTCACGAGGCCGCCAGCGTCCTTGTCCGCGCCCTGCACCGTATTGAACAGGGTGCTGTAAAGTTTTGCCGGAGTCTGTTCGTGGCCAATGGCTTTGGCAAATTCCCCGAACATATTCACCCAGGCATTGATATCAGAAGAACAGTTGTTGACATGCACCATGGCCACATTGGCACCATCGGGGGTTGTGACGATGTCGATGTCCCGGTGCACCTTCTTCAAGGGTTCATCCAATACATTCATGGAAAAAGCGGAAGTACCCACGGAGATATTGCCCGTGCGTTTGCGCACGCTGTTGGTGGATACCATGCCCGTGCCTGCATCCCCTTCCGGCGGAGCCATCAGGGCACCAGCCTTTAACGTGCCGGAAGGATCGAGCAATTTGGCACCAGCTTCACTCAAACGGCCGGCCTCCACGCCAGCTCGCAGGGATTTGGGCAGGATTGCAGTCAGCTTCCAGGGATAAGCGGCGACTTCCGGCAATCCATCGAAAATCCTGACCATGCCTTCGTCATAGTCGCCGGTGCTCTCGTCAATCGGGAACATACCAGAGGCATCGCCTACACCCAGAACCTTCTCACCGCAAAGCTGCCAATGGATGTAGCCTGCCAGGGTCGTAAGGAAGTCAATATCCTTTACATGCTCTTCCCCATTCAGGATGGCCTGATACAGATGGGCAATGCTCCAACGCTGCGGAATGTTGAAGGAAAGTTTTTCCGTCAGCTTATCCGCGGCCTCACCCGTGATATTGTTGCGCCAGGTGCGGAAAGCAGCCAGCTGCTTGCCCTCCTTGTCAAAGGGCAGATAACCATGCATCATGGCACTGATGCCGATGGAACCAAGCTTGTCCAGCGTCACATGGTAACGGCTCTTCACATCTGCTGCGAGCTCTGCAAAGCAGGTCTGAATGCCTTTCCAGGCTTCACTCATCTCATAAGTCCAGATACCATCCACCAGCTGGTTTTCCCATTCAAAGCTGGCGCTTGCCAAAGTTTCGCAATCTTCGTTCACGAGCACGGCCTTGATACGGGTGGAGCCGAGCTCCACCCCCAGTGCCGTCGCACCGCTTTCAATGCTTGCCGCATTTTTTACCAAATCCATAACCAAAGCCTCCTAAATGATGAAGGATATATCTTAGCCCATATTAGTTGCCGGGCAGGCTTTATCTTTTTTTCCGTGAGCAATTCCTGCTGCTTCAATTTCTTCCAGCGTTGCGCCACGGGTTTCCGGTACGCAGTTGCGGATGAAAGCTACGCCCAAGAGGCAGATGCAGCCGAAGATGGCAAACACAGCGGCCTGAGAAATGCTGGCCGTCATGATCGGGAACAGCAGACCTACCAGGAAGGAACCGATCCAGTTGAAGGAAGATGCCATACCAGAAGCACGGCCGCGGATTGCCAGGGGGAATATTTCACCAACGATTACCCAGGTGAGAGGTGCCCAAGTAAAGGAGTAGAACGCAACATAGACACAGAGGAAACCAACGATCATCATGGGATCAGTATCCGGCACGATGCTGTTGATGACAGCCGGCAGGATGAAGGACAGGCCCATAACCGTACCGCCCAAAGTCAGCAGCGTGCGGCGGTTGAAGCGATCGGCCACAGCCAGGAATACGAGAGAACCGAAAACTAAGAGAATGCCCTGAATGATCGGCCACATGAGCTGGGAGCTGGCTGCCTGACCGGTAGCCTGTTCCACGATCAGCGGAATGTAATAGAAAATCGCATTAGCACCCTGGAACTGCTGGAAGGCGGCCACGCCAACGCCAGCGGTAACCAGATAGCGGTATTTGTCAGAGAGGAGAGTGCTGAGGGAAGTATTGGCAGCAGCTGCCGTTTCTTCCTGAGCCGTTTCCTGAATGTCGCGGAGTTCAGCATCCACTTCATCTTTCTCACGGATAAAACCGAGGACCTGACGAGCTTCAGCAATCTTGCCATGACGGACGAGGAAACGCGGAGATTCTGGGAGTCTCAGCACTCCGAGGAAAAGTATGACAGCGGGAACAGCGGCGAGGCTGAGCATCAGTCTCCATGCCAAAGTTTCCGGCATATCCTTTAATAGGAAGTCAACTACATAAGAAAGAAGCATACCAGATACGATCATGGTCTGATTGATACCGGACAGGCGCCCACGCAGACGAGCCGGAGACATTTCCGACATATAAGCCGGAACGAGAGCCGAAGCTGCACCGACAGCCAGACCTAAGAGCACGCGGACAGCAATCAGATAAAGGGAACCATCCTGCGGAGCCAGACCAGAAAGAATCGAACCGACAACAAAGATAAGTGCTGATAAAAGAATCATCTTACGGCGGCCCAGCTTATCCGAAAGCTGACCAGCCAAAGCGCCACCGAAGATAGCGCCGAACATAACAGAAGAAGTGATCCAGCCGATGATGCTGGCGTTGCCCGCGAGGCCCCAGTCGTTCTGCAGGAACGGAAGAGCACCGGTCATAACGCCGATATCATAGCCAAAGAGTATACCGCCAAACGAACCAAAGAAATAGATGAATGCGCTGGAGATCTTCTTCTCCTGCACACTAGAGGAACCATTTGCCATAGTGTACTAACCTCATTTCTTATTTTTTCTTGTTCTTGTTTTTAAAGCTTTCTGTGTTCGAGCACACTTATAATATAGCACTGCACAATTACTTTGTCAATGTATTTATTACTTTTTATTTGTGATATATTTATAATTCTATATACTATTTTCAGTATATTCTTTTTATTCTTGCCTCAAAAATCTCCCTGGAAAGCCAGTGTGAAGCATCCGGCTTTCCAGGGAAGAATCCTTGAAAAATCAATAGCTGCGGGTGATTTCCTTCAGATATTTTATCAACAGGCGTTCATCATCATAGACCTGGCGTCCCTTCCTGGTGACAATGCCGGAATTGATATAGAAGGGTTCCTGCATAGGAATGACCACCAAATCATCCCGCTGCAGGATTGCCTGTCTGGTCAGAAAGGTAGAGCCGATGCCAGCCCGGACCAAGTTCTTGATGGTATGGAGATAAGGAGAATAATGGACGACCTGAGGTTTGTAGTTTTCCTGAGCATACATATCATGAACCATGCGGTAGACGAAGAAAGAACTATCCAATAGAACGAGAGGTTCCTCCACGACATCGGCCAATGTGACAGAGTCCTTCGCGGCCAATGGATTCTGCGGGCTGGTCACGAGACAGCATTCGCAAGCGAAGAGCTTCTCATAATTGAGCTTCTGGCTGAATCCGTCTTCATAATTCGTAAAGGCGATATCCAGCTTCTCCTCCTCCACCATATGCAAAGCAGAGATACCGCCGGATTCGATGATATCCAGACGGATTTCCGGATGGGCCGCGCGGAACTCCCCCAATATCCTGGGCAGGAACTGCGTGCCCAATTGCAACGGCATGGCCATGCGGATATGATTGCGGTTATGGGCCATATCCTGGATTTCGTCATCCAGCCTGTCCAATTGGTCTAAAATGTGTTTGACTTTGCCAAGTAATTTATTGCCCTCATTGGTGATAATGATTTTCCGTCCCTCACGATGAAACAGGTTCAACCCCGTCTCTGCTTCCAACGTCTGCATGGCCACGCTGATGGTCGGCTGGGAAACATGGAGGTGTTCTGCCGCCTTGGTTATGTTCTGCCATTGGCAGACCTCATAGAAATATCGCATCTGTATCAGTGTCATAATCTGCTCCTTTTTATCAACAGACAAGCTTCTCTTTGCCCTCATTATAGCGCAAAGGATGCGCAAAACATAGAAAAATATTATAGCTCCCCCTATGAGAGACAGTAAAAAATAAAACTGTCATCATAGGGGGAGCATATCACTGAAAGGGGCAGCTTTCTATGTTTTTCTACAGCCTCTTTTTATGTTAAACGCCATGAGAATGCCGAAGCCGTTTTCGCACGGATTCAGCCATTTTTCCACTGTCCACTGGCAAAGAAATGCTCCAACAGTGCCACAAGGTCTTCTCGGGTTACAGATTTCAACAAATACCCCTGTGGTTTCAAATGCATGGCATCCATGACACTGGCGCGATCGGAATGGCCAGTCAGGAACACCACCGGAATCCCTGCCGTCTTTTCTTCCTTCCGCAGTTCTTCCAACACCTGCGTTCCAGGCATGACGGGCATATCATAGTCCAGCAGGATGAGTTCCGGCTGGCTTTTGGCCGCAATGGACACGGCCATCATACCGGTCTTGACGGCCGTTACCTGATACTTGTCCCCCAACCATTGCTGAACCATCTTCAAAAACATGACATCATCATCACATAGCAGCAGATGGTGTTTTGCCTCAACCGGGGATGCCTGTCGGAGAGCAGATCCAGTTTTCAACGCACTTCGTTTTAACGCCAGGTCAGCAATCTGGCGGGCCACATCCGGCACTTCAAAAGGACGGGAAAATTCCGCCGCGATAGAAGCCATATCCACCTGCCTTTCCACTACCTCCAGCTCATCCGGATAACCAATCACACAAAAGAATATACCCTCTTTATCACACTTGTCTGCCAGACAGGACAATACCTGTATATCATCCTTGACCTGCTCATTGGCATAAAACAACACCAAAAGAGTCTGCTCTTTGGTAATACCGGCAATATGCTCCATCTCAAGTTTACTATAACGGACCTCAAGATTTTCCTTTTTCAACAGACCTTCGATTGACCCCAATATGAACGATGTGCCCTGACTAAAGATAAGAATCTCATTTTTCATGATCAAGCGTCTCCTTTACCCTGTGGAATGATATCTGGTAACTTGTCATAATCGAACTGCGCGACCGCCTCGCAAATGGCTGCTACACGTGCCTGTTCTTCCTTTGGGATCTGATAATCCCCCAAACTCCCGGTCACTTCATCAACCCGCTGCAAGTCACCGTCCTCCAGTGCTGTCTGTATCTGCCTATATGCCTCACGCAATTCATCAACGGCAATCAGCGGCCTGCTCGCACGGACAGGCTGCGGCTCCGCCAACAGAAGCGAAATCTTGTCCCCAAGTGCCCTGCACCTTGCCAGGAACCCGTCCAGATCTGCCTGCAAGACCTGCTTGTCGCCGGCTTTTCCAGCATCTTCCAGTCTCTGTGCCAGAACGCTGAGTTCCTGCGCGCCAATGATGCGGGAAGTGCTTTTAAGGGCATGTATCCTGATGGTCGCATTTTCTATATCACCTGCCTGCTGCAAGGCTTCTATCTCAGTTGCATAGCCACCGACGCTATTGCCATAGGTTTTCAGCGTCGACCGATACGTTTCCAGGGAACCACAGTTCTGCAAGCCCACAGCCGGGTCGATCTCCGGTATCTCGCGCAGGAACGCCGGCAATTCCTCGGAGTTTTCTTTGGGGTCCGCCTCTGCCACGACCTTTACTTTTTCCGTAGGCAACAGATGCATAAGCATTTCCTCCAGATGATCCGGCTTGATCGGTTTGGTCAGATAATCATCAAAGCCAGCGGCCATGTATTCCTCCCGCGCGCCGGAAACCGCATTGGCAGTCAGGCAGATGATCTTCCCCTTTTGATTGGGATTATCCGCATCTGCCCGGATTTCCTTGAGGGTTTCTATGCCATTCTTACCGGGCATCATATGGTCGAGAAAGATCACATCATACTTTTTTGTCTTTGTCGCTGCGATTCCCTTATCACCGTTGTCAGCCGTATCGACCTGCACCTGTGTCCGCTTGAGCAGGCTGCTGAAAACATCGAGATTGAGCGGCATATCGTCTACCACCAACAGCATCGCATCCGGCGCAATGAACTTCTCGTGATACTTCTTGTGGGCAGCCAAAGCCGCCTTGCCCCCCTGCTTATAATCCCCCAGCGGCGTGTCCTTCACCACACCCTGCCGTACAGCAAAACGGAAGACAGAGCCCTTGCCATAGGTACTGCTTACCTCCAGATAAGAATCCATCATCGCCAGCAGCCGCTGGGTAATGCTCATGCCCAGACCTGTCCCTTCTATATGGCTATTGCGTGCCTCCTCAATGCGTTCAAACTGGGCAAACAGTTTGGGCAGGTCCTCCTCTTTGATGCCGATTCCCGTGTCTTCCACGGCAACCTTCAGCAGGATTTCCCCCGGCTCTGTCTGAACGAAATCGACATGGAAGGTCACGATTCCCCGCTCTGTGTACTTTACCGCATTCGTCAGCAGATTGGTGATAACCTGTTTCAAGCGTATACCATCACCAAAAAGCTTTGCCGGTATCCCGGGGTTGAAGTCCACCACCATGGACAACCCCTTGGCCTCAGCCCGTCCTCCCACCATGTTCACTAAATCATTCAACAGGGAAGATAGATCGTATTCCACGGGAATGATCTCCATTTTCCCCGCCTCGATCTTGGAAAAATCCAAGATATCGTTGACCAGGCTCAAGAGGGTTGTTCCCGCAGTTTCCACATTCGCCGCATAGGTAAGGATATTCTTGCTGTCACATTCCCGCAGGATCATCTCATTCATGCCCAAGATCGCATTGATGGGCGTGCGTATCTCATGTGACATATTGGAAAGAAATGAAGATTTGGCCTTGCTTGCCGCTACGGCATTCAACTTATCCTGCAATTGCCGGTTGGATTTTTCCATGATATATCCCAACACCAGCACCATCACAAGTACCACCACGATAGTGGCAGCCAGCAGCATCTTCAAAGGGGCAAATACGCTGGTTGTCTCCTGAATGGACCAGGAGCGCCAATCATTGATAATAGGTGCCGTATAGACAATGTAGTTATTGCCCTTATAGTTGATTTCAAAAAAGTCCTGTTGGGCCTTCTCTTCTGCAGCGGCAATCGCATCCCAAAAGGAACTGCCACCTGACGCATCATATTTTTTTCCCACCTCATCCGGGTCGGAATGGGCAATAACCGTGTTTTCATCATCAAGGATCACGACATAATCCGATCCCCCCTCAGCCTGCGCGACCTCAGCCAGCATCTTTTCCATCCGTTCAAGCGTAATATCCATCGCCACGACGCTTTTGCCATCGGCCAGCAATTTCACTATGGATATCACCCGCTTGTTGGTGAACGCATCCTCATAACCTGCCACCAACCCCACATTACCACCAGCCTTCATGGCTGTAACATACCAGGGCCGTTCCTGAGGGTTGAAAGATGTATCCATATCAGCCGTAAACATGCCATAACTGTCCACATAAGCATATAGGCCGGTAGTATTTTCCAGCACCGTACTGGTCACCGCGATGGTCTGTTTAGCCAAATATTTGCGGAATTCTTCAGGACTACGATTCTTGGCCAGCATCTTGTCCATAGTATAGGCCGTCAATTGAATAGCATTCATGCTGACCGCCAGATAATCCCGCACCTGATCAGCCGTAGACCAGGCAGACATCTGCTCATGTTTTATGATATTCGTACGCTTCTCATTATAGAGCATAGTATAATACGACAGAATGATGCCCACGAAAAAGAGAATGATCACTACCGAAATCAGCATATTCTTCAGTGTAGCAGTCCTATACTCTTTATTTTCCAAAAGCTGTTTCAAGCGAACAAACACAATGGATCCACCTCCCAGGGAAACCATAGGAGTCTTCTTGGTCAAATGGAAGTACGCGCCAGACTCTTTGTTACCGGATAAAATTCGACAACAGACTGCCCGGTTCCTGCTGAAAAACACAATCACACAGCCGGACAGCTGCACCATCATCACCTGTCTTAAAAAATCCGCTAAGATCACGAAAAAAAAAACGATTGTTGCACGTGCAACAATCGTTTTTTTATATCCTTTTGCCCAAACGAATAACAGCAAGATTGCTTATTCAGCTGCTGCCTTGATGACCTGACGGAACTCATCCCAGCCAATCCTGTCCAGCAGATTGCGGAAGCGTTCGCCCTTCTTGCCGTGCTGTTCAAAGTAATCCAGTGCAGCATCCAGGGTCTTATAGAGCTTGTCTTCGCCGTAGATGATGGGCGTGAACTTCTTGCCCACGGCAATGCGGTTGCCGTAGAGGCCGCCGAAGGACACAGCAAAGCCGATTTTTTTCTCCCAGGCACCGAAGCTGCAGCTCTTGATGCACTTGCCACAATAGACGCACTTGCGATGGTTCCAGGTGATTTTCTTGTTTTCCCTGTCCATAGCCAGCGCGCCCTGCGGGCAGATCTTGACGCAGGCACCGCAGAATTTGCAGCTGTCATGCTGCCATACAGGCTTTACGGCACCCTTGACGCCAATGTCGTTTTCCTCGGTCTTGAGGCAGTTATTATGGCAGCCCGTGAAGCCCACCTTGAACTTATGGGGCAGGCTGCGGCCGGCGTAACGCTCGGCGAATGACTCGGCAAGTCTGCTGGTATCGATAAGGCCCGAACGGCAAATGGCACAGCCCTGACAAGCCGTGATGGTGCGCACCTGGGCACCGCAGAAGCCCGTGGCCAGACCGCCTGCCGCCAACGTTTTCTTGACATCTTCAATATCCTTTTCCTTGATAAAGGGAATCTCGATGCCCTGACGAGAGGTCAGATGCACATAGCCCTCGCCGAATTTTTCCGCCACTTCCTGCACGGTCTGCAGCTGGGCGGCAGTGAATTTGCCCCCCACGCTCTTCAGGCGCATAGAAAAACACCCGGGTTGCTTCTGCTGCATAAAGCCGTGGGCTTTCAGCTCCTTGTAATCGTATGCCATAATATCTGCTCTCCCCTAAATATTTTTTCTCTATTATACGCTCAAATACCCTCGCCGTCTATGCCGCTGAATACTTCCCGCTCCGTGCGTTCCAGACGGACGATTTCGCCGTCCTTGACCACCACGATGAGTTCGCCGTTCTGGGGCAGGTGGTTCATGATATAGCGCATGGCTTTCTGGGAGAATTCTCCCTGCTGTTCCTTCTCGGCCCCGAGCACGATGCCTCCACCGGCCACATCATAGCCGTCCACCAATACGAAGCGGCCCGTAGCCTGATAGTCCTGGAAGCGGTCAAAGGCGATTTCCTCTTTGAGTTTCAGGATGACTTCAGCCACATCATTCAGGCGGATTTCCTTGACGGTTTCCGCCGCCCGCTGGTCAAGGCTAGAGGCATCGATAATCTTTTCAATGCTCTCCACCTGAGCTTCCACTTCCTGCGTGCCCAATTTCAGCTTATAGCGGCGATTGAGCTTCAGGGAATTCTTGCCCAGCCAGAACAGGGACACCCGCAGGCGCTTGCCCGTCAAGGGCGGCGTATCGGCAGCCCGGGTGATGATCTCGCCCCGCTGGTTGAAGAACTCGTCGGCTACCTGAATGCCCGTGGAAGCGCCGGCACTGGCCTCTTCCACCTTGTCCTTGGACTGCCAGTACGGGAACGCCACGACCTTCGTCTTGCGGCCGCCGGGATAGATGGCAATCTCGTCTCCAACTGCCAGCTGACCAGCTTCGATACGCCCCGCAATGATGCGGCGGGAATCGAATTTATAGACATCCTGAATGGGCAGGCGCAGGGCCTTGCTCACAGCCGCCTGTTCCCCTTCCAAAAGGTCGAGGGCTTCGAGCAGGGTTTCGCCCTTGTACCATTCCATATGCTCCGAATGGCTGGCGATATTGTCCCCCTGTAACCCCGAGACAGGAATATATTTCAGCGGATAAACACCCAGTTCCGCCAAGAATGCGCCCATCTCATGCTTGATTTTCACGAAGGAGGTTTCAGCGTAGCCTGCCAAGTCCATCTTATTGACCAGCACATATACCTTCTTGATGCCCAAAAGGCTCAACATATAGGCATGGCGGCGGCTCTGCTCCTGCACGCCCTGCTTGCCGTCCACAATCAGGAGTGCCGCTTCAGCACCGGCGGCGCCAGAAATCATGTTCTTCAAAAATTCCTTGTGGCCCGGCGCGTCGATGATCACATAATCCCGCTTGGCTGTGGAGAACTGGATGCGGGTGGTGTCGATGGTGATGCCCTGCTGCTGTTCCTCCTCAAAGGCATCCAGAAGATAGGCGTACTCGAAGGGCTTGCCCGTGTCGTGAGCAATCTTGGCCACCTTATCGATGGCCCCCTGGGGCAGGGAATCCGTGTCGTAGAGGAGCCTGCCGATAACGGTGGACTTGCCGTGGTCCACATGGCCCACCACCACGATATTCAAACCGGCTTCTTTATGATTATGTTCTGTATTGCTCATTACATATACCCCTCTTTCCGCAGTTTCTGCATGGCGTAGGAATCCTCCTGATCCTGCTTGCGCCCTGCCCGCTCACTGGTGGTGGTGTGCTTCAGTTCCTCAATAATTTTGTCCAGCGTGTCCGCATTGGACTTAATCTGGCCCGTGCAGCAGGCGCAGCCCAACGAGCGGTAGCGCTTGCCGTTCTTGGCAAAGTACAAATCGATGATGGGAATGTTCTCCCGGCGTATGTACTCCCAGATATCCAGCTCATTCCAGGCCAGCAGGGGATGGACGCGGATATGGTGGCCTTTCGGGAAATCCGTCTTGAACTGGTCCCAAAGCTCCGGCGGCTGGTTGGCATAATCCCAGGCATCATCCTCCTTGCGCTCACTGAAGACACGCTCCTTGGAACGGGAACCTTCCTCATCCCGTCGCACGCCCACAATCAAGCCGTCAAAGCCGTATTCCTTCACCACCTGCTTGAGCCCCTCGGTCTTCAAGGCCTGGCAGCAGGCCAACCTGCCCTTGTCCGGGCCCATGCCGGCATCGATGGCCGCCTGATTGGTATGAACAATCAAATCCAGATTGAGTTCCTTAGCCACCCGGTCACGATACTCAATCATCGCGGGAATCTTGTGCTTCGTATCCACATGGATGAAGGGAAACGGGCAATGGCCGTAAAAGGCCTTCTTCGCCAGCCACAGCAGGACGGTGGAGTCCTTGCCGATGGACCAGAGCATGCCCAACTTCCCTAATTTCTTATAAGCCTCCCGCAGGATATAGATGCTTTCGGCTTCCAATCTGTCTAACTTATCTGCTGTTTCTGTCTGCGCCATAATGCTCCCCTACTTTTCTATTCAATATTTATTGGCTTCCTGCTTGACCGTGACAATCTCATCAGAGCTGCCATCCGGCCAAAGCATCTGCCATTTGATTTCTCGTTCATTGTTTTGGGCATAGAGCCTGCCGCCACTGCCGCCAAGGTCCGCCGCCAGATAATAATAGATAGCCTGACGGGGGCACTCCTTGACGCAGGCGGTGCAGCCCCAGCAATCCCGCACATCGCGAATATGGGCTTTTCCTTCCCACAACTTTAGCAAGTTGCCGGGGCAGGCCTCCGTGCAGAGGCCGCAGCCTACGCACTTGTCTTTTTCAATGGCGATACTCATCCCACCGCCTCCTTGCTTTCAGACTCAACCAAAGGACGGCGGATAATCTTCACTTCGCCTTGTTCCAGACGGGAATTGATGAAAAGCTGATATTCCTCCCGCCGCTCCGGGTAGTCCAGATGCTCCCCAAAAGCATGCCAGCGGGTTTCCTGCCGGGCTGCCAGATGGGCAATCAAGGCCTTGCAGACCAGCAGCCGCTCCCGCAGTTCAAAAATCTTCAAGAGGCCATAGAAATCGGCCGCCCGCAGCTTGTCGCTGAGTTTTGTCAATCGCTCAATATGCTTGCGGGCGATACGCAGGGAGCTTTCACTGTAGCCATAATGACTCTTGATGCCTCCGGCGTATTCATCCATGGCCTGCTGCATGGCTTCTTCGAGACTTTCCACGGTGTAGTTTCCTTCTGAACTTCCCTCCATGAAAGTCTCCACTTGCTTGATGATATTTTCCTGCACCTCTGCGTCAATCCCGCTCTTACCCGCCTGCCGGGCAAAGGCTGCTGCCGCGCGGGCGGCGATTTCCCCTTCCACAAAGGAGCCGGTCACGTATTTCTGCGGACAACCTCCGGCCACATCCCCGGCAGCAAAGAGCCCCGGCAGAGTCGTTGACCGGTCATTGCCGATCCAGTAGCCGCTGGCAGTATGACCTCCCACCACATAGGGCTCAGAACCTTCGATTTCCACATCGTAATCCCGGGGATTCAGGCCGCTCTCCCGCCAAAAGAGGGTTTGAGCCGGGGCCATATTGAGATAGGCCCGCTCCAAAGCCGCCGCCTGTTCCAGCGTGATGCCCTTGGTGCCCAGATAACAGGGCCCATGGCCCGCCAAGTTTTCCTTGACCACTGCCCAGAGCCGCTCCGCCGTGGTGTTGCCATATTTATCCTGATACTTCTCCCCACGGGAATTCACCTGCGGTGCGCCCACCCCCTGAGCAATGGTGCCCGTAGGCGCGATGGTGCCCTTACACCTGAGGGCGATAAACCGCATCTCGAAGGTGGTCATCTCCGCCCCGGCCCGCAGGCCCATGGCATAGCCCGCTCCGGTATTAAAGGGACTGTACCACATCTTGTGCCGGGAAGTTCCCGGATGGTTGGGCTGGTAAAGCCCCGCTGCTCCGCCCGTGGCACAGATAACCGCCCCCGCGCTGATGATGACGGCTTCCTCTTTGGCAAGGTCGATGCCCCAGGCTCCCCTGACCCGGCCATCTTCCACCAGATAGTCCACTATATTGATATGGTTCAGCACTTTGACATTTGCCTTGTCCTGTACGGCCTTTGCTAATATCGGCTTGATATTTTCCCCATTTATCTTGATATTGCGCCAGCCCCGGGAGGCATAGCTGCCATCGGGATTCTTCTGAATCACCAGCCCCAGTTTTTCCAGCTTGGCAGTGACTTCATTGAGCCCCTCACTCATGGAGAGCAACAAGTCCTCCCGCACGATGCCCGCCGCATCTTCCTTGGCGTAATCGGCATAATCCTGTGGCGTATGCCCCGGCGTGATATAGGCGTTCAGGGCGTTTACCCCTGCCGCCAGACAGCCGCTGCGCTTGATATTGGCCTTGTCCGCCAACAGCACGTCCAGCCCCGGATACTCCTCCCCCAGAGTAAGGGCCGCATAACAGCCTGCCGCTCCACCGCCGATGATCAGGATATCGCTTTGCTCATTTCTGACTTTCATTCGCCTCATCTACCTTAAATAACTACGGATTCCTTCTGCTTGGCCCGGTTTTCGATAATCCGGGTCCTGCCTGCTTCCAAACTGTAAATGCGGTGGATAAAGGCCAAAGCCTTGTCCCCGGCCTGCAACGGTGCTTTTTCCAGACTGCGGTGTGCCCGCAATATCTGCCCCCGCACCTCGATATCCACCGCTACGGAACTGCCCCGGAAGTAGGTAGCCTTCACCGTTCCCCGCTCAGCGCCCAAAGGCAAGGAAATCTCCTTCTCGTCCTTGGCCAGCTCGATAAACTCAGGACGGATAATGCCCTGATGGCTTCCTCCTTTTTCCTCAGCAGTAAAGCCTTTGAACTGGGTATAGTCCTCCACTTTGACGGACTCACCGATAAAATCTGCCACAAAGGGCGTCTGGGGTGCCTGATAGATTTCCAAAGGGCTCCCCGCCTGTTCGATGCGGCCATTGTTGACGATAATGATCTTATCGGCCACTTCCACCGCCTCGTCCTGGTCATGTGTCACAAAGAGACTCGTGATACCTAAGTTATGGATGGCCTCCCTGAGCCAGCTGCGCAGTTCCTTGCGGACTTTCGCATCAATGGCGGCAAAGGGCTCATCCAACAATAGCAGGCTCGGGCTCGGTGCCAACGCCCGGGCAAAGGCCACCCGCTGGCGCTGGCCGCCGGATAGCTGCAAGGGATAGCGCTTGGCCACCTGACTTAGCCCGGTAAGTTCCAGCAGTTCATCGGTACGAACCTTTATCTTGTGGCTGTCCTCCTTCTGCACCCGCAGGCCGAAGGCGATATTGTCCCGCACCGTCATATGGCGGAACAGGGCATAGTTCTGAAACACGAAGCCGATGCCCCGCTCCCGGGCGGGCAAATCGTTGACCCGCCGTCCCGCAATCAGGATATCGCCCTTGTCCGGCTTTTCCAGACCTGCCAGCATGCGCAGCAAGGTGGTCTTGCCGCTGCCCGAAGGCCCCAAGAGTCCTGCCAGTTCCCCCTTGGCCACGCCGAAGCTGGCATCATTTGCGGCCTTGAAGCCGTTAAAGCTCTTCTCGATATGTTTCAGTTCCACTTCATACTTCATGGTCATCCTTCCTTTCCATGCGCCATTCCACGAAATTGCGCAGAATCAGTACCAGGACTGCCAGCCCCACCAGAATGGAGGACACGGCAAAGGCCGCGGTAAAATTGTACTCATTGTAGAGGATTTCGATATGCAAAGGCAGGGTGTTGGTCTTGCCCCGGATATGGCCCGAGACTACCGACACGGCCCCGAATTCCCCCATGGCCCGGGCGGTACAGAGGATGATGCCGTACATCAGCCCCCATTTGATATTCGGGAGGGTTATCTGCCAGAAAATCCGCCAGCCACTAGCCCCCATCAGCGCCGCCGCTTCCTCCTCGTCCCGGCCCTGGCCCTCCATCACGGGAATGATGCTCCGGGCAATAAAAGGAAGCGTCACAAAGATGGTGGCCAGCACGATACCTGGCACCGCAAAAACCACGGCGATATGATAAGCCTGCAAGGTATCATAGAAGGGACTGAGCCTGCCAAACAACATGATGAAAAACAAGCCCGCTACTACCGGCGACACCGCAAAAGGCAAATCAATGATGGACCCCAGCAAAGTCTTGCCCCGGAAGTCAAACTTCGTCAGCAGCCAGGCCGCCGCCAGCCCGAAGATGGTGTTGGACACTACCGAGAGCACCGTGGCCTCAGCCGTCAGCCAGAGGGCCTTGCGGGCAAAAGGCTCATTGAGAGCCGCAAGATAGGCATTCCAGCCCTTGCCCAGAGCCTCCACCCCGATAAGGATCAGGGGCAGGATCATCATGACCACGAGAAAGGCTGCGCCCGTCAGGATCAGTGACCACTTGACGATTGTTTCGGTTTTGAGGAATCTGCTCTGGCTACCAGCCACAGGCTTTGCCAATTTTGTCACCGCTTCCATCCTTACGCCCCCTGTCTTTGCAAACGATAACGCTGATAGCCGTTGAGAACCAAAAGCACCAACAACGACATGGCCAGCATCACGATGGCCACGGCAGCAGCCGCCTGATAGTCAAACTGCTCCAGCTTGGTCATGATGAGCAACGGCGCAATCTCCGTTTCAAAAGGCACATTGCCCGCAATGAAGACCACGCTGCCATACTCCCCAATGCCCCGGGAAAAGGCCAGGGCAAAACCGCTGACGAGCGGCGTGATGAGCTCCGGCAAAATTACCTTCCGGAAGGTCAGGAATTTTCCTGCCCCCAAAAGCGCCGCCGCTTCTTCCAAAGAGCCATCCAAATCTTTCAGCACCGGCTGGACGCTGCGGGCCACAAAAGGTATGCCCACAAAGACCAAGGCAATCGTGATGCCCACTGCGGAAAAGGCCGTCGGTATGCCCAGCTGATAGAAGAATCTTCCCAGCCAGCCTGTCTCCACATAAAGGGTGGTCAGGGCTATGCCTGCCACCGCCGTGGGCAGGGCAAAGGGCAAATCAATCAGCCCGTCCATCAGTCGCTTGCCGGGAAAATCGTAACGCACCAGCACCCAAGCCAACAGCAGTCCGAAGACCGCATTGATGATTGCCGCCGCCAGGGCACAGCCGAAACTGAGCAGATAGCCATGCACCATGCGGTAATCCGTCACCTGCCGAATGAAATCCTGCCCGCTCATATCGCTGGCATAGAGCACGAAAGCACTCAGCGGCAGCAGCACCAGCAAAGACAGATAGAAAAACACGATTCCCATGGTCAGATGGCCACCTGGTATAACCTGCCCAGTCCTGCCCATATTTATTCCTCCCTCGTAAAATTACTTCTTGTAAATCTGGTCAAAGGTGCCGCCATCAGCAAAATGTTCCTTCTGGGCCTTCGTCCAGCCGCCGAACTTGTCGTCAATGGTAAAGAGCTTCAGTTCCGGGAACTGCTGCTTATACTTCTCGAAGACAGCCTTGTTGCGGGGACGATAGAAGTTCTTGGCGGCAATCTCCTGGCCTTCCGGCGAATAGAGATAATTGATGTAGGCTTCGGCCACCTTGCGGGTGCCCTTCTTGTCCACTACCTTGTCCACGATAGCCACAGACGGCTCGGCCAGAATGGAGATGGACGGTGCCACAATCTCGTAATCCGGGGAATCCTTCAGGGTAATCAGTGCTTCATTTTCCCAAGCAATCAGCACATCGCCTTGACCGCGCTGCACAAAGCTGGTGGTGGCGCCGCGAGCGCCGGAATCAAGGGCCACGACGTTCTGGAAGAGCTTCTTGACGAAAGCCTTTACCTGCCCTTCATCGCCATTGAACTTCTCCCGGGCGTATTCCCAGGCCGCCAGATAATTCCAGCGAGCACCGCCGGAGGTCTTGGGGTTCGGCGTGACGATCTTCACATCATCACGGGCGAGGTCATCCCAGTCATGGATGTTCTTGGGATTGCCCTTGCGCACGAGGAATACGATGGTTGACGTATAGGGCGCAGAATTGTCTGGGAACTTCTTGAGCCAGTCCTTTTCGATAAGGCCAGCTTGAGCGATTTCGTCCACATCATAGGCCAAAGCCAGCGTCACCACATCGGCTTCCAGTCCCTCAATCACGGAGCGGGCCTGCTTGCCGGAACCGCCGTTGGATTGACGGAACTCGATATCCTGACCGCTGGCCTTCTTCCATTCTCCCGTGAATACCTGATTGAACTCCGCATAGAGTTCCCGGGTGGGATCATAGGACACATTCAGGAACTCACTGGCCGCCTTGCCGTCTTCCCCACCGGCTGCCGACTCATCCCCGCAGCCTGCAAACAGGCCTGCGGCCGCCACAAGCCCCAAAGCTAAACTCGCTGCTTTCCACCACTTCTTCATCATGAATTCCCCCTCAAAAATAGATATGATTGCTTATTTATAAAACAAGAGGTTCCACAAACAGCCCTGCAGGGCAATCTGTGGAACCTCCAATTTTTTTGGTCAGTTCACTGAACCATGTGCATATGTAACACTTCTTCGCTATGCTTGCGTTGATGATGACATTTATGTTACACTATTACACCTATTATGTCAATAGGTGTAATAAATAATCACAGAAATACTTTTCATACTATCATTACATTCCCCTTGGTTAGCAGAATGGATAATTTTCCTCCGACACTTTTAACGCTTCATGTTTATGGCTGTTTCCGTCAGTTCGTCACTAACAGTTATTGTTTTAGCATTAGACTGGAAACCACGCTGTGTTATAATCATATCCGCAAATTCATTTGCCACATTCACATTCGACATCTCCAAAGCCCCTGGTGTCAGGACAGTACCAAACTCTCCTGCTTTAATCGTTAGAGGCTTACCTGAATTGGCACTTTCCTGATAAAGACTCTTACCAGTCTTTAAAAGACCTGCCGAATTGCTAAAATGTGCCAATGCCACCTGCGCCTCAGAACGACGCGTACCATCCGTGTATATGCCCGTAATTATTCCGGAGGAATCAATTTGAATTTCTTTTAACGTAGCATCACTACCACCGATACTTTCCGTTAAAGGTAAGTCCAATGTAAACGTAATATCATTTTTTCCATCCGTTATAGTAATTGTATTACTACCAGCCACAGCTCCACCGGGTTTTAGAACCCAATTTGATTTATACTTATCACTATCCATACTAATGGCTTTATATGTTTTACCATCAATTGTGATAGTGAGCGGATATTGCTTCGTTACACTCCCCATGGTCAAAATATCGTATGTTTGAAAATATACATCTGTTCCCTTCGCAACTTCAAATGTAGCTGCTGGTATAATTTGGACCGTTGCACCTTTGCCATCTTGGTCTACAATATCTGCAGTCTGGGCACCAAGTAGAACATCATCTTTAAAACTCCACTTTTTTCCATTGTCAGGAATCCCACTTATACGAAATTCTTTCCCTCCAAATTCGACACTAAAAGACTCATCCGCAAGCGGCTGACCTATTGTTATTTTTATATTCTCTATTCCACCAGTCGTGTCAATTACACCTTTGCTTGCCATCCATCCCTGCACAAAATGACCACTACCCGGCAGTACATAGTTTCCTGTCGCATCAAGGTCGAAGACACCGTCACGGGTGTAATAAGTTTCATTTCCTCCCCTTACTATAAACAAGCCATCCCCCGAAAGGCACAGGTCAGTGTTTTTACCGGTCATCATAGGCGCACCATCTTTGAAAATAAGGTCTGTACTTGCTGTTTGGGTTCCCAGACCAATCTGAGTGGGATTTGTACTTCCTACGTTTCCATTAGAAGCGGCGGCACCTTTAATATTTTGTGATAGAATATCGGCAAATGTTGTGCGGCTGGATTTGTAACCTACTGTATTAACATTGGAAATATTATTACCAACAGTATCCATTTTGCTTTGATGATTTTTAAGTCCTGACGCCCCAGTATACAACGAACGAATCATAATAACATTCCTCCCTGAATTATCGAACCACTATATGTTCATCGCTTGTCATCAGATTTACTGTTACCAATAGGCGTAAATAATGCCATCGTATAATTTACGCTCCCAAAATCCTTGATTTTCACGCATGCCACTCCATTTTTGGCACACTTCGACAAGGTTCCCCCATATCCCTGCTGAAAATCATTATTTTTTACATAAGCCAATCCATGTATTGTTATCGAAAGGGAAGTATCCCTTAGAAAATTTATTCTTGACACAGTCCTTGGGCTCATGTATCTTAAAGGCAAGAGAATATATGGTTACTACGAGTGGCTGTAGCCATCCCTTCCGTTGGGGACAATAAAGATACAGCGGAGTTGACCGTCGGTGAAGGTAGGGAAATTTACCGCTGCTCGAAGATAGGGAGAATTGTGTTGGCAAATCTCCCTATCTTCTTAAGAAAAAGAACAAGCATCATAGCAAAAAAGTGCTGAGATTGTAAAGTCTCAGCACTTTTGACGTATAAACATTTTCCTCAAATAAAATACTCGATGGTTTTCTCTGGCGTAAGTTTGGTGCGGGTGTCAAAGAGCAGCACGGCTTCCCGCTCATCCATAGCCCCCAGCGCATAGGGGCCGTCGTCCTCGCGGTTGAAGCAGTAAAAGGGCATCCACCATCAAGCTGTTCTCCCCCATATACACCGACCTGCCGGATAGATTTCGCTTATTTTTCCACCTGCCCCAGATAGCTCAGATCATAATTCACCTGCAAATCCCGAAGCCTCCGTTGATTACGGTCAGTCTATCTATCAAATACCATCCCCATCCATAAACCGCTGTTTTTCCAGACGGTCGAAATGGGTGATTTCTCCCTTTTTCACCACGATGGTAATCCGGCCATAATAGAGACTTTTCAATTCCCGCTCAATCAGCTTGCGGATATTTTCCTCCATTATCGGGGACCAGACCTGAGGTTTTGGCACCCCCTGCCAGGGATGCACCCGCATCTTTTCCGTGCGCTCTACCTGAATCAGCACACCATTCTGGGCCACTAATACCACTTCTCCAAAATACACCCCTCGCAGGACTTCCAAAATATAATGCAGAACCTCCGCTGGAATATCTTTCATAAGCCTCATGCACTCCCCTAAATAACATGCCCCTATGTTACAACATTACACCCATTATGTCAATAGGTGTAACCCCCATTTCTCAAGCAATCCGCCTGAGCCACGCAAAACAGCAGGATTTTTTGAGTTTTGAGCGAATACAATCATATAGAATACTTATTTTTGCAAAGGAGATGATTTGGATGAGAACCCCAAGACAATTATTGCCCATTGCGGGATTTTTATGCCTGCTCTGTCTGTTGCTGCTTCCTGCCCTGCCCGCCAGCGCTGAAAAAACCGACTGGGTGGACAAGAACTATGACTTCAGCAAAGTCCACAAAGCGCTGGTCTATGATATCGTGCTGACAGACACCAGTGAATTTGAAAGTGACCTGCTGGAACAGACCCTTCAGGAAGATTATCTGAAGAATGCCCAACGGCCCAAATACCAGCTTATCCGCCCGGAAAAAGCTGCCGTGCTGTCGCCGGAAAATCCACAGGCAGCGGCTGATATCTACATCAAAGCCGAACTCCTGAAATGGCATGACGATTCCTATATCAAGGAACCATACACTTCCTGGGAAACAAAAACAGGCTCCCGGACCAAGAAAATGCCCGACGGATCCAAGATTGAAGAAACCTATCAATACACCGTGCCGGTCTATCATCCTGCCCGCACCATCTACACCTCCACCGTACGCCTGAAATTCGAGGTCTTTGATGCCAAGACCAATCAACGGATCATGGCCAGGGATGAATTGCGCCTGCGTGATGATTCTCAGCATGGACAAAAGGGGATATTCGGCCGTATCAGCAAATCCTTCTTTGATGATTTAGGAAAAAAACTGCATCATTGATACAAGCTATTGTTCCTAACAGTATTTATAAGAAAATCCTATAACCTTATCAAAAAACTGAATTTTACAGGCCATGCCTTCTATGGCATAATAATCTCATATCAAAGAGATGAGATTGTATAATTATTGTATATTCTCTCTTCCTTTCCATAACACAACATCACATCAGATTAGGCCAGCCCGCTCCCCTTGGGCTGGCTTTTTCACGTGCAAAACTTCCGACAAAACTTTATTTCGCCCTACACTCTGACTAGCAAATAACGCTATAATAGAAAAGAAAGCAAAATAAGGAGGCGTCACCATGAAATTCTTTCATCTTTCCGATTTGCATATCGGTTTGAAACTCATCAATCATGACCTCAGAGAAGATCTGGAATACATTTTACAGGAAATCATCAGGCTAGCAGCAGAACGCCAGCCGGATGCCATAGTCATCGCCGGTGATATCTATGATAAGGCCGTCCCCTCTGCCGAAGCGGTCACCCTGTTTGATGAATTCATCACGCAACTCAGCACCGCCATTCCTCAGGCAGAGATCATGCTGATTTCCGGCAACCATGACAGTGCTCCCCGCGTCAATGTCTTCCGTTCCCTGCTCGCCCGCCACCATCTGCATATGATTGGCCTGCCCCCTCAGACCCCGGATCAGTATATCGCCCAGGTTACCCTGACAGATGAATACGGCCCCGTGAATTTCTATCTGCTTCCCTTCGTCAAGCCCTCCATGGTCAAAGCCATCACGGGCACGGACGAGAATGGCAATAACCTGTCCTATGATGCTGCCCTCCATGCTCTTGTTGCACGTGAAACAATCGATACGAAACAGCGCAATGTGCTCGTAAGCCATCAATTCTACCTATCGACCAACGGCAACGTCGAAGATATTCTCCGCAGCGAATCCGAAATCATCACCGTGGGCAATATCGATGCCATCAATGGCGATATATTGGAACAGTTCGATTACGCGGCCTTGGGACATATCCATAAGCCCCAACAGCTCAATGGCCAGGAATGCTATCGCTATTGCGGGACCCCCTTGGCCTGCTCCGTCAGTGAAGCGGGCCAGGCCAAGGGAATCATCGAGGTCGAACTCCTGGAAAAAGGCACGGTTACCACCACCCTTCTTCCTCTTCACCCACTGCATCCTGTACGTAAGTTAAGGGATACACTCAAAAATATCCTGTCCCTCCCCTCCACGGATTATGTCAGCATCACACTGACGGACAAAGAAGATCTCGATGTATTCGATATGCAGGACCGCTTGCGGGAAGCGTTTCCTAACCTTCTGGAAATCCAGCGGGAAGGACAGCGGCAGGTCAATTATGGACAGAATATCACAGCTCAGGATATTCTGTCCCCATTTGATTTGTGCAAGAGCTTCTTAGGTGATATGGACAGCGAAGAAGAACAGCTGCTTACAGACATCATCAACGAAGTACAACAGGCACGCTGATTGGAGGAACTGGCATGAAACCGATAAAACTCACCTTACAAGCATTTGGTTCCTATGGCGAACGAACCATCATTGATTTTACCCGCCCCAGCCAAAGCCTCTTTCTGGTTACGGGCGATACAGGCGCCGGCAAAACCACGATCTTCGATGCACTGGTCTATGCCCTGTACGGCGAAAACAGTTCCAACACCAACAAGAAAACCGGCAATGACCTGCAAAGCCAGTTTGTCGGCCGGGATATCGAACCCTTTGTCGAACTGACCTTCAGTGAAGCCAAAGGCGGCAATGATGAAATCTATACCGTCCACCGGACGCCCGCCCATTTTCGCAAGCGCCAGCGCGGCACAGGCGGGGATATCGCCGTCAATGAAAGCATCGCCCTGACCCTGCCAGACGGGACGGATTTTTGCGGCAAGAACAATGAGATCAACGCTAAGCTGCAGGAGATCCTCGGCCTGACCAAAGAGCAATTCATGCAGGTGGGCATGATTGCCCAGGGGGAATTCATGGAGCTGCTGCGCACGGATTCGGCAACGAAAAAAGAGATCTTCCGCAAACTCTTCAATACCGACATCTTCCAACGGCTTATCGATGCGTTGAAAGAACGCAACAAGGACGCACAGGGAAAAATGGAAAAACTCCTGCTGCGCTGCAAGCTGAAAGCCGAGGATATCCGCCTGCCGGAAGGTACGCCTGCCGACAGCACCATAGCCCAGTTGAAAGCCGCGATCAGCAATGCAGACAAGCCGAATATCGCCACCATTGAAAGACTGATGGAAGAACTTTTGCCGCTATGTGAAAATCTTGGCCAGCAGGAAAAAGACCTTACGGCAGAATATGAAGTTCTTGCCGCACAGCAGGAAAAGAGCATTTCGGCTTATACTGCGGGAAAGATCCTGGCCAACGCCTATGACGAACTGGATAAGATCACCGCACAGGAAAAGGAACTGCTTGCCCAACAGCCCCAACAGGAAAAAGAAGCCCAGCTCTCACAGGCTATCCTGTCTGCCTGGCAGATAAAAGCCGCCTATGATATTTATGCGGGCACGGATAATCTCCTGCAGAAAACCAGTGAGCAGAAAGAGCGGGAATCCACCCGTCTCCCCCAGCTGAAAGCGGCCGAAGAACAGAGCCAGGCCAGGAATCAAGCAGCACAAGAAGCCCAAAAAGAGGAACTGGCCCGTCTGGCGACTCTGCAGACAAAAGTTGCAGCCGCCCAGGATAATTTTGCCGCCATAGCAGCTGCGGAAAAAGCCTGTGCAGCCGCCCAGACCAAAGCCACCAAAGCGCAGGCTGAAAACAGCTCGGCGCAAAAAAAAGCTGCTGACTTCAAAGAAGAAGTACAACAGTGGAATCAGCGCTTTCAGGAATTATCGCCTGCTGAAGGCAAGATGCAGGAATGGGTTGGCAAACAGGAAAAAATCAATACCTGGCAAAAACAGCGCCAGGACCTCGTGGACCTGAAGCAAAAACTGGCCACGGCTCAGAATACGGCCACACAGGCACAGACAGCCTTTAAGCAGGCCGAAGCCAGCTATCAGCAGGAACAGGCCGCCTACGAACATGCCCACCGGATTTTCCTCAATGCACAGGCAGGACTGCTGGCTGCCAATCTGCAGCCGGACACCCCCTGCCCGGTCTGTGGCTCCACCACACATCCCCACCCCTATATCCTGGCCGCCGAGGAACAACCTTTGGAGCGGCAGGAATTGGAAGCCTTGCAAAAAAAGGTCCAACAGCTCAACCGTCAGCAGAATGATGCTTCTCAGGAAGCAGGCAAAGCCTTGGCCAGATACAACAACTTGAACGAGCAGTATCAGTCAGCCAAGGAAAGTTTCATCACCAGCCTGCAGGAGGCCAATATTGCCGCTGAGACCGACATGTCGGACATTGCAGAGGAACTGAACAAATGGCAGGCCATCATCCAGAACAAACTGCAGGAATATACCTTGGCCGTACAGGAAGCCAAAACGCTAAAAGAAAAACTTGCCACCAGTGCAGAAAAGCTGGACCAGCTGGAAAAAGCTGCCCAGAATACGGACAAAGAACACAGGCAGCTGGAAACCGAGTGGCAGAATCTGAACAGCCAATTGGAGACTCTCAAAGGCCAGCAGGCATATGCCTCGCCTGCTGCGGCCGAAGCCGAGCTGCAGGCAGGCAAAAGAAAGCTCCAGCAGTCACAGGCCGCTGCCAAACAGGCCGAAACCGAAATGGCAGCAGACCAAAAAGCCCGGCAGGAAGCCGAGACCATCATCAAGGACTGTGACAGCAAGCTGCCCCAGCAAAAATTGGATAAGGAAGCAGCGTTCAGCGAATATCAGAAAATCTGCACAGCCAAAGGGCTGACCGAAGAACAATGGACGGCACTGACCACGCAATACACCGCGCAGGATGGAGAAACGAAACGCATCCACTATCAGGAATATAAAGAAACCTGTCAGGGAATCCAGGGACAGAAAGCAGCTCAGTCCAAAAACATCAACCAGCAGGAACGTCCTGATCTGGCGGCCCTTGCCGCAGCACAAAGTGCCATTAACACACAATGCCAGGAACTGGATGAACGGCGGAAACAAGTGCAGCAGATGCGGCAACGCAATGAAGAAGCCGCCACGACACTGCGCGGACTCATCGGTTCCCGCAACAGCAAACTTGCCGATACAGCCCGCCTCGAGAGTCTCTATAACCGACTCTCCGGCAAGATGAAGGGCAGCCGCATGGATATCGAAACCTTCGTCCAGCGCCACTACCTCCAGCAGATCCTTCTGGCAGCCAATTACCGCTTCGCCGAAATGTCAGCAGGCCAGTTCGAACTGCGCCTGATGCCTGTCGAAGATGCAGGACAAGGCAAGAATCGCGGCCTCGATCTCAGAGTTTACTCCACCGTCACCGGTCAGGAGCGGGATATCAAGACCCTCTCCGGCGGCGAATCCTTCATGGCAGCCCTGTCTTTGGCCCTGGGGCTTTCCGACCAGATCCAGGCCAACACAGCGGCCATCAATCTCGATATCATGTTCATTGATGAAGGCTTCGGCTCTCTTGATGACCATTCACGCGGACAGGCAATCCGTGTGCTCAAGCGCCTGTCCAGCGGGAATAAACTCATCGGAATAATCTCCCATGTAACCGAACTCAAACAGGAAATCGACAACCAACTACTTGTACGAAAAGATGATAAGGGCAGTCATGTCCAGTGGCAAATAAACTAAAAAACAACGCCTTGTAAGCAAACCTGCTTGCAAGGCGTTGTTTCACGTGCAACATTATCGTCAGGCAATCAATACATCATCCGTCGTTTCTTCCCGGGCAAATCTCACCGCCGCTTTAGCCAGTTCATCCGTCGGATCGATGAACGTTCCTTCCAGACCATACATACTCACAGCTACGGGAACTTCCGTACATCCCAGGATAAAGGCCTCTGCTCCCTGCCGCTGCATATCAGCCAGCAGCTCCCGGATTGCACTGGTATCATAGCCTGCATTATTGGCTTTGACACCATCATAGATCATATCATCCACAAGATGCTGATGTTCTGCCGCCGGAGCGATACATTGGATACTATTGGCAGCCAACGAATTTTGATAAAGGCCTGTGCTGATCGTACCGCTGGTTGCCAACAGGCCGACATTCTTATAACCTTTTTCCCGGACACTGGCGACAGCAACATCAATGATCGACAACACCGGAATACTGATCTGCGGCAGGATTTCCGGCAGGAAATAATGAGCGGTATTACAGGCGATGATGATGAAATCCGCGCCCCCCATCATCAGCCGCTTAGCGGTCTTGACCATCTCCGGAGCCGGGGATGCGCCCAAACCTTTGATTGCCTTGGTACGGTCAGGAATCTGCGAATTATTATCCACCAGCATAGGAATATGCTCCTGATCACAGGCAGCCGGCGTTGCCATAATGATTTTCCGCATCAGATCCACCGTAGCCATTGGCCCCATACCACCCATAATACCGATTGTTTTCATATTGCTCACTCCTCTTACTTGCTTAAGAAGATTTGCGTACGTTCATCTTGCTTAAAGCATACCACCGTCGTAAAATATAAGCAAATACATATAACTATATAAATCATATAAAAATATTTTATATACAGGAGTGATTGTGATGACCGGTATGGAATACGTCTATACGGTATATGAAGAAAAGAGTTTTTCAGCCGCAGCCAAAAAACTCTTTATGACACAGCCAGCCTTATCAGCATCAGTCAAAAAAGTCGAGAGTGAATTGGGGCTACCCATCTTCGACCGCTCCCACTCGCCCCTGCGGCTCACTGATGCAGGCCGGGCATACATAGAGGCAGCTGAAAAAATCTTCCAGATACAGAAAAATCTCCAACGCTTTGTCAACGACCTGGCCGAGCTGGAAAGCGGCAACCTGGTGATTGGCGGCACCAATTTCGTCACAGCCTGTTTCCTGCCCCGCCTGATTAAGCAATTCAACGAACGCTATCCCAATATCCATATCTCCGTAATCGAGTCCAGCAGCGCGGAACTATTTGCAGGACTGAAACAGGGTATGATCGATCTCGTCATCGACAGCGGCGAATGCAATACAAAAGAGTTCGAATCCCTGACATTCTTCACAGACCGGATCATGCTTGCCGTGCCCAAGGCCTTCGCCCCTCAAAACGAACCCGCCTTTTCCCGGCAGGAAATCATTGCCGGCAAACATTCACAGCGCAATGCCGACAGAGCCAACCTGCAGGAATTCCAGGACGTCCCCTTCCTGCTGCTCGGCAAAGGCAATGATATGTACCGCAGGACCATGGAAATCTTTCGGGAAGCAAATGTCCGTCCCCATGTCCGGCTCTATCTCAATCAGCTTATGACAGCCTATCATATGGCAACAGCAGGCCTGGGTGCCACCTTCCTTACGGACACACTGATTCGCATGGCCGCTCCTAACGACACACTGGATTACTATCTGCTGGATCACCCCTTGTTGGAACGCGAAATCTTTATTGCCAGACCACGCAGCAGTTACCATCCCCGTGCCCTGCAAGCCTTCTGGAACAGTGTTAGGTCTTGATGTTTCACGTGCAACAAAAAATATTTTTCCCGCCACAAGGATTTTTGAACCTGCATCGCGAATACCAAAAGCATGTAATGTTCACTGAATTTTTATGGGGAGGTATTTTTTTATGCGCAGCAAGAAACTCTGTGCTGCTGTATTAGCAGCAACTCTCGGTTTTGGTTTTATGGCCAGTGCTCCCAGCACTGAAGCTGCTACCCGCGCCGAGCTGGCTCAGATTTCTGTAAACCAAAAGGGCACCAATTTCAAGTATTGGAACAAAGATGCAAAATCTTATCAAGCTCTCACCAATTATGTAAAAGATGTCACCAACCCCAAGAGCAAGAACTTCATTCCTGTAGAAGACCGTATTGCAGTATTCGATCTGGACGGTACCCTGATCTGTGAGACTACACCGTCCTACTTTGAATGGATGATGTATCTGGATAGAGCACTCAACGACCCAACGTTCACCCCAAAACCAGAAGACAAGGCTTATGCTGAAGTCGTCAAAGACGCCATCTATAACACAGGCATCCCCGGAGATATGGAACGCAAAGAAGCAAAATCTCAGGCATCTGTATTCTCGGGCATGACGCTGCCAGAATATGAAGCCTATGTCAAGAAATTCATGCAGACACCAGCGGAAGGCATGAATAACCTGAAGCGGGGCGACTCCTTCTATCTGCCAATGGTAGAAGTCGTTTCTTATCTGCATGCCAACCAGTTCAAGATCTTCATTGTCTCTGGCTCTGACCGTCAGGCTCTGCGAATCCTTACCGATGGCATCATGCCAATCGAAAAAGACAATATCATCGGCACAGATATCTGGAATCTTGCCTCCCACCAGGGCGACACAGACGGACTGGATTATCTCTATCGCAAGGATGATGAAGTGATCCGCGGTGAATTCACCCTCAAAAACGTCAAGATGAACAAAGTATCCAATATCGCCCGCGAAATCGGCAAACAGCCGGTATTGGCTTTCGGCAACAGCTCCGGCGATGGCAGCATGTTCAACTACACCATCACCAACAATAAATACAAGGCGCTGGCTTTCTCCCTGCTCTGTGATGACACGGAGCGCGAACTGGGCAATCAGAAGAAAGCCGATAAGATGCGGGCATCCTGCGAGAAATACGGCTGGATTCCGGTCTCCATGCGCGATGACTTCAAAACCATCTATGGTGATAATGTAACCCGGGCTAAATAAAGCCAGATTGTTGCACGTGAAACAAAATTACGGCGAAGCGCCCCTTGATCCATGTATCAGGGGGCGTTTTTTTATGCCCGGCGGAAGCGGCAGCAGCCCTTAAGAGACCGGATATATTTCAATCTTCAACAGAGGTTTGCAGGCCTTGGGGAACCTCATGGCGAATATCTATGACAACAACCACCAGAAGATGAATGGATTCTGCCAGAAAGGAAATTGCCATGAAACTGCACAGCATCATCCGGCGCAGTGATATGTTGAAATGTATGCTCTGCGCTCCCCCACCCTGTGAATCTGCCTGTCCCCGCCAGATTGAACCAGGGAAAATCCTCCGCCATATCTGGTTCGACAACGAAGATTTTGCCGCTGCGGGTTTCGCCGACGCCAATCCCTGCGCACAGTGTGAGGCTCCCTGTCAGGAAGCCTGCCTGCGCCCCGGAGAAGTCGCGATTCAAAAACTCATTACCTGTCTCCATGAAGATGTCTCCCCCTGCCTGGACATCCCTCAACCCACAGATGAAACGCCCCTGCGAACCGAACTCTGCGGCATTCCGCTGGAAAATCCGTTCCTGCTTTCTTCCTCTGTGGTGGCCAGTACCTATGACATGTGCGCCCGGGCCTTTGAAGCCGGCTGGGCCGGTGCGGCCTTCAAGACCATCTGCACGATGGACATCCACGAAGCCTCGCCGCGCTTTTCGGCCATCAATGGTGCCGATGGCAGCATGATTGGCTTCAAGAATATTGAACAGCTGTCCGACCACAGCGTACCGGAAAACATGTCCATTTTCCGTCAACTCAAGAAAAATTATCCTAACAAGTTCATCCTGGCTTCCATTATGGGCAGCAATGAAGCAGAATGGACAGAACTTGCCCACACCTGCGAAGAAAATGGTGCCGATGCCATTGAACTGAACTTCTCCTGCCCCAATATGATGGAGGAAGGCTTAGGCTCGGATATCGGGCAGATACCAGAACTCGTGGAGCGGTTTACAGCCGCAGCCAAACGTGGCTGCAATATTCCCGTGCTGGCAAAACTCACCCCCAACGTAGCCGTGATGAGTCCTGCCGCCGAAGCGGCTATGCGGGGCGGTGCTGACGGGCTGGCCGCTATCAATACCATCAAGAGCATCATGGGCGTGAATCCCCATACCTATATCTCCAGCCCTGCCGTCCGCGGCCACTCAGCCGTAGGCGGATATAGCGGCAATGCAGTAAAGCCCATTGCCCTGCGCTTCATTGCCGAACTGGGGCAAAATCCAGCCTTGCAAGGATTGCACATCTCGGGTATGGGCGGCGTGGAAACCTGGCGGGACGCTTTGGAATTCATCCTGCTCGGTGCCGGTTCCATTCAGATCACTACGGCTGTCATGCAGTACGGCTATCGCATCATTGATGACTTGAAAGCAGGTCTGAACTACTACCTTCAGGAGAAAGGCATCCGCTCCGTCCAAGACCTTACCGGTCTGGGGCTCAGCAGCATCAGCGCCAGCACGGATGTCTTGGAACGGGATAGCATCGTCTTTCCCAAATTCGACCGCCAGACATGTGCCGGCTGCGGACGCTGTGTGATTTCCTGCGCGGATGGCGGCCATCAGGCCATCCGGCTCAACGAAAACCGCAAGCCCATTCTGGACGGCAAAAAATGCGTAGGCTGTCACCTCTGTATACTGGTATGCCCCACTCATTCCATCCGCTCCTCCGGAAAGCGCATCTACAAGCCAGCGAAAAATTAAAAGCAAAAACAAGGCCCCCGGCAAATCATGCCAGGGGCCTTGTTTCACGTGCAACAATATGGGATTATGCTTTCGCACCTGTAGAATACATCTTGATGGGTTCGGGATTATCCTCGATACTCCAGACACCGCAGGGGCATACACCGGCGCAGATGCCGCAGCCAATGCATTTATCCGGATCCGATACGTATTCCCAGCTGCCATCGGCCTTCTCAATGCGGGTGATGGCTTTTTCCGGGCAGGACTCCAGGCACATCTTGCAGTCACGGCAGGTACCACAGCTTACGCAACGTGCATGGTCATCCACGGGATCGCCCAACAGGCAGTGATGGCACTTGTCGAAATAAGCCTTGGACAGCCGCTCCGCAGGAATTTGTGCCTTCTGCGGGAAAGGCTTTACTTCCCTGCCCATCACATACTGATCCACATAGTGAGCTGCCTTGCGGCCGCTGCCGATGGCATCGGTCAGGCGGCCCGGCTTGATGGTATCACCAGCCGTGAATACGCCCTTGGCAATGGACAGGTCAGATTTGGGTACCAGCCAGCTCTTGCGGAAGAATTCGATTCCTTCATCTTCCGGCAGGAAATCGAGTACCGGTTCTTCACCGATGGAGACGATGACCTGGTCGGCAGGGATGAACGTGCCATCGTTGGCATATACCCCTTCAGCCGTGATCTTATTCGTAAAGAAGGGCCATACGAGCTTGCCGCCCAGACCTTCCACATAGTCAATCTCTTCTTTGAAGGCGGCCGGTTTCTGCACGTCCACAGCCACTACCGTTTCGGCGCCCATCTCGTAAGCGCCGCGGCAGGTATCCATACCGGAGTTGCCGGCACCGATAACCACAACATGCTTGCCGGTTTTCGGCTTCTCGCCACGGTTGATGGCCTTGAGGTATTCGAGGCCCATGGTCAGGCGCTCTGCCCCTTCCCAAGGGAAGAAGCGGGATTTGGTACCGCCAGTAGCCACGATGACCGCATCATTCTCGCCGCGCAGCTGGGCGAATTTGTCCTTATCCACCTTGCAGGAGGAGACGAATTTCACGCCCACGCTTTCGATGCGCTTGAGTTCAGCTTCCAAGAGTTCATGTGCCAGACGGCCGCGCGGGATAACCTGTTCCAGCTTGCCGCCGATATGTTCCGCCTCATCATAGACCGTGACGCTATGTCCCTTGCGGGCCAGCTGCCAGGCTGCGGACAGGCCGGCTACACCGCCGCCGATGACAGCGATCTTCTTGCCCGTCTGGACTTCCGGCTTAGGCACGGAGAGGAATGCAGAACGATAGCCCAGATCGCCAATCTGGATGGGCTGGTCGATGCTGCCACGGGTACAACCATCCATACAGGGGTTCGGGCAGACAGAGCCGCAGACAGAACCCGGGAACGGCGTGTAATCCAGCTCCAACTGGAAGGCTTCGTCGAGCTTGCCCTGACGGATCAGGTCAAAGCGGCGCTGCGTCGGGATACCAGTCGGGCAGTTGAATTCGCAGGGTGCTGCGAATTTCGCATTGTCCCAGCTGGGTACGCGCAGGCGATAGAGCCCCGTAGACAGGGTGTTATGCACCGCGAAATCATCATGAGCTACATCCGAGAAAATGCCGCCCTTTACCCAGTCATTCATGCGGAAAGCCTGCATGGACGGCTTATTGTTGCCCTTGGCTGCCTTTTCTGCAAAGGTCAACGGCGTGAGCTTCTGCCATTCACTCCAATTCGTCAGTTCCGCTTTCAGAGCCTGCTGGTCGATATGGTCAAGGAAATCATCCATGCCGTTATTCAGGAAAGCAATATCGTCATCATCCAACGGCAGGCATTTGATATCAGACGGGAAATCATCCACGTTGCCGCGGACATAAACGACACCGCCCACCATGCCGACACAGGCACGCTCACCAAGTACGGAAGCGAATTGGGCACTATCATAACCGCAGACGACAGCTTTACCGCCGCCCATGAACTCGAAGGAGAAGGAACCGGTGTTCTTGAGGATCCAGAGTTCCGGCTCTTCATAGAGCGGGTCATGCTTCATCAAAGAACCGGTACGGGTACCGCTGCGGCCACCGATGAAAATCTTGCCGCCGGAGGAGCAATGGCCTGCCGTATCGCCGGCATCACCCTTGACGGTGATGATACCGCCGGCGTTGAGCCAGCCCACGTCAGCGGAGGTTGCACCATCCACCACGATTTCCGTGCCCGGCAGGCACATGGAGCCTACACGCTGACCAGCATTGGTCACATGGAAATGAAGCGTCTTTCCTTCCGGATGCCACAACGGACCGCCGATATCGTGCTGGCCAGAGGCCGCTACCTCAAATTCCGTTTCGCCCTGGCGCACAGCCTCTTCAATGGCCAGCAACAGGTCCTGGGTGGACATACGGTCATGTCCCTTCATTGTATCGATCTTGAACATTACGCTATCCCCCTACTTAACATACATACTGAATGCCCAGCTGATCGGCCACGGCCTTGTCCGTGGAAACCAGCGCATCGCTGCGGCCGATAGGCAGCGAGCTGTTGCCGATAGGCGCCATGAGCTTCTTGAGCTCGGAGTCGAAGGCCAGCACATAATCCACGATTTTCTGGGCGCCCTTGTCGATATCCAGACGCTTCACGAGGCGCGGGTCCTGCGTGCAGATACCCATGGGGCACTTGCCTGTGTTACAGGAGTTGCAGCGGCCCTGCTCGTTGCCTACGCAGCCCAGCAGCTGAATGAGGACCTTGCCGACGAATACACCGTTGGCCCCCAGGCACATCAGTTTGAAGGCATCGGCTGCCGCGTTGCCGGTCATGCCGATACCGCCGCCGCCATAGAGAGGAATCTGGCCCTGCAGGCCCTGCTTGACGGCTGCCAGATAGCAGTCGCGAATCTTGGAAACAACCGGATGGCCCGTATGGTCGAGGGAAACCTCGTTAGCCGCACCGGTACCGCCCTGGATGCCATCGAGGAAGAAGCCGCCGCAGATCTTATAGGGGTCACGCAACAGGTTGTTGTATACAGATACGGAAGTGGCGGAAGCCGCGCACTTGATGGCTACCGGCACACGGAAGCCAAAGGCCGCATTCATGGAAAGGTGCATCTTCTGCACGGATTCTTCGATAGAATAGAGCCCCTGATGGTTCGGCGGCGAAGCCAGCGTTGCCTTCGGTACACCGCGGATAGCCTGAACGTGTTCAGCTACCTTGGCACTCGGCAACAGACCGCCATCGCCGGGTTTTGCACCCTGGCCAATCTTGATGAGGATACCAGCCGGGTCCGTGACCATATGGGGCATAGCCTTGATGATACGGTTCCAGCCAAAATGACCAGAGGCAATCTGAATGATGAAATATTTGAGATAATCGGATTCCAAAAGCTTGACCGGCATACCACCTTCACCGGAGCTCATGCGCACAGGCAGACCGCATTTCTCGTTGAGATAGCCGACAGCCAGTGCCACAGCCTCCCAAGCGCGGGTGGACAGAGCACCGATGGACATATCGGAGAAGATCAGCGGATAGATCCAATCCACCGGCGGCGTCTTGGTCTTCTGCACCAGCTTGCCATCCTTGATTTCAAAGGGCAGGTCTTTTGCCGGCAGGACACGGCCGAAAGGTGAACGGATATCGAACGTATGACGGGCAGCATCCAGTGACGGGTCAGTCATCTGGGAGATCCGGCCCACTACGATGCTGTCCAGCGTGCGCTGAGCGTTGAGGTTGGTGCGGCCACCGCGCTTGATAGGACCATTGTCCTTGGCCAGAAGCGTGCGGCGGGAATCCGGATTGCGCACCGGACGGATGGCATTGTTCGGGCAGATTTTCTCACACATGCCGCAGCCACGGCAGAAATCCGTGAGGCTGGCCACCTGCTTGATGACCGGACGGGCTACATGCGTGTGCTTCGGTTCAGGCTGGCTGCCTTCCGAAACCGTCAGGGACTGTTTCTGTACCTCTACCTTGATGGCCTTGAAAGAACATCCTGCCACGCAGCTGCCGCACATGGTACAGCGGTCTGCATGATATTCGATTTTCCACGGCAGGTCATTGACGCCGATTTCCTGTGTTTTTACTGCTTCCATCTCTGTACCTCCAAGTCATTGTCAATGACCACGATTTCGCGTTCGTTCGGATAGATATCCTGGCTCTGGTCACGGTTGGGCATGATCTCATTGATGCCGCAGACTTCCGAAGAAATCGCCACCATGTTCTCATCGCGCCCCACCACTACCGGACGGAGTTTCTTGGAATCGCAGCAAGTGATCATGCGGCAATCCGGCAGCACACCGATAATCGTATTCGGCCCGTTGATTTCCAGATTAGCCAGGGACTGACGAATAGCAATCAGGACATCCTTATCCTCACGCTGTTCACATTCCTCAAACGGCAGCGGCGTGATCACATGCTTATAATAAGTCAGCGGCCATTTAAGTTCATGATGAACATAATGGAGGGTATTCAGGAAGCACTGGGAATCGGATTCAAAGCCGATATAGCCACGGTGCAGAGAGGACTGGAATTCCTTATTCTTTGTATAGAAGGTATTCTCACCATTAGCGCACAGCGTATACCCCTGCAGGAAGAACGGATGGGCCGCATAGCGCACGATGTCATAGTTGGTGTTCTGACGGCACTGAGCCACGATGGACTTGGCCACCAAGCAGCCATTATCATCCCAAAGATGGAAATAAGTAGCGATATCACGAGGATCGCCGATTTCCTTCAAGGTCAGGACATCCGGCCAGAAGGAATAAACAAAACCGGCATTGTTTTCCGTGAGAAGCTTACGCAGAGCCAGACGCGTATCGAGCAAGAGATTCTCCTTCTCTTCCTTAGTCATATGCTCTGCTTCTTCCGGATAATCATAGTTACGGAAGATGTAATATGGCATGGCCTTGATATCGAGGCCCGGCCGTCTATCCGGTACAGGAATCCATTCGGCCAGCGGCACAAAGTTATGGGCATCCATATAGTCCTCCACCAGCTGTGCGCCTCGCTGAGTGCACGCCAGGGAAAGCAAAGGCTTATCTTTATAATTGGAGAAAATGCCATAGAGATCCTGCATAACCATGGCAAAGCCCGAATTATCGTGACCTTCCTGCTGGGGCAGCATCAAATGCAAGGCTTTGGAAGGTTGAATAGGCACCTTGCTCTTAATCGAACCAATTCTGCACATAACTGTCGCTCCTTTGCGAATGTATACAAAATATTATACCTTTGTCTCTACCCGATGTATTTTCGTTACAACGTAATTTATATTATAAGAATGTTGTAAACCTATGTCAATATAGTAAAAGATAAAAAATATGCATTTATACTAGCCATAACCCCTAATAAACAACACTTTTCAGCAGCTATTTATGTATAAATATACCAATATGTGTATTTTTATAAAAAGATATATTTACACTGAGACAGATTCGTTATAGCAATGAACGCAATAAAAAAGCCCTATGCACCCAGATGCATAAGACTTTTAATAATATACTGCTTTTGTTATGTTATGTATTTTTTTACGGTATACAGGAATACATCCGATTTCTTTTCTTCCTATAAATTGACACAAGTATACATAATACTTTACTTCACAATCACATCAAGGAAGATAGGTCGAAGGATTGACAGCCTGTCCATTGATACGGACTTCATAATGCACATGCGGACCGGTTGAGAAACCTGTGCTTCCCATATAGGCGATGACCTGACCACGGCGCACATGTTGTCCGGCAGTCACAGCCACCTGCATGGCATGACCATAACGAGTCATGAGACCATTGCCATGATCGATGTCCACCATATTGCCATAACCGCCATCATTCCAGCCGGCTACCCGTACCACGCCATCCGCAGCAGCCAGGATTGGTGTCCCCATATCATTGGCAATATCAATGCCCGGATGGAAATCAGAACCATTCCAGCGCAGGCCATAAGGAGAGCTGACCACGCCCCGTGCTGGCCAGATAGAAGGCGTCGTGCTGCCCGGCAGAGATACGCCGCCCAGAGGCAGACCCAATTTCTCCTGCCTCTGGCTGAGTTCTTCCTTCAATGCCGTCAGGGATTCCCGGCGCTGTGCTAACCCCGCTTCCACCAAGGCCAGCGTATCACTGACATTCTGTACCGTAGGCGCATTCAACGGACCCCCCTGGCCATTATGCGTGGCCGGATCTACCGCAGCATTATCGCCGCTATTATTGGCATCCTCGGCTTTCTTCTCCTGCATCGGCTGTGCTCCCGACAACCGGCGGATATCTTCTTCCAGTTTCTTGAGCTGGTTCATTTCCTCTTGCAGGCTGTTGGCCTTCTTGGCCAGCTGCAGCAGCTGTTCCTGCTGGATGCTGTTCACCTGGCGCAGATCCTCAATTTCTGCGGCGCCATTACGGTTGACAAAAGTCGAGTAAACCGCATAGCTGAACGCCCCGACAAAGAGCAGGGCGCCCGCCAGCAAGGATACTATGCCGTATTTCAAAAGATTCTTCGGCAGGCGGATGCTTCTCACATCGCCTCCCTGGGGAGGGATAAATTTTATCGTATACTCCTCAGCAGCAGTTTTGCCTGTTTCTTTTTCTGCTGACATCCAGAAGCCTTCCTTTCTAAAAATACACGTTACATGGCCTTGCCCATAGCTTCGCTCAAGGCCTGTTCTTCCTCTTTGGTCATCGGATAAGTGGATTTGCCATCCTCAATGGGCTTGGCATAGCTGCGGGAATCCTCACGCCCAAAGATGCTGGAAAGCACCACACCATTGTTATGCGCATCCAATAAGGCCACAGCATAACTCAGGTCACTGCCCATATCCTCAAAAGCCCGGAAACGCACCATGCCCACACGGGTAACCGCCATGTTCAGCAGCTCATCCATCCGGCGATTTTCCGCATCAATGCGCTGGTTTTCCTCCACTACATGGCGCACTTCGTCAATATGCCCCATGAGCAAGCGTTCCAGGTTATCCCCGTCCACACCGCTCATCATCTTGCGATAGCGCTTTTTCATATAGCTCAGATTCCAAGCCTGCCGGATCATGATGGCAAGCATGATCAACATGATGACAGCCATGATGATCACCATAAAAGGCATATTATCTGCCATAAACTTCATAAAATACTTCATATCCATTGTAACAACCAAAACTCCTTAAACCGTAAACTTCCCCGTCTGCGAGAACTGACGCTGAGCATCTGCCTTCGCCGGCTGCTGTTTGGCCAACAGCGTCCCCATGATACGCTCTAAATCTTCCGGCGAATAAAACTCAATCTCCAGCTTGCTTTTCTTCTTCCCGGTCTGTATCCTTACCTGTGTCCCAAACATCTCCGTCAGCTGATCGACGGCATCCCGGATAAACACATCCTGCTCCGGCTTTTGGCCTTCTGCTTTTTCCTCAGTGGATTCATGCAGCAAAGCGGGATTTTCCAGCAGTTTCTTCACCAGCTGCTCAGACTGCCGGGCCGACAGCTCCTTGCTCTGGATGTAATCCGCAGCTTCCAGCTGCAGCTCCTTGTCTTCCAGTGCCAGCAGCGGCTTTGCCTGCCCCATCGAAAGAGAACCATTCGCCACATAAGCCTGCACCTGCTCCGCAAGATTCAGGAGGCGCAGGAAGTTGGCGATATGGGAACGGCTGCGTCCCACCTTCTTGGATACCGTTTCCTGCGTAAGGCTGAACTCCTTCATCAGCCGGTCATAAGCCTTGGCCTCTTCCATGGCATTGAGATTTTCCCTTTGGATATTCTCAATCAAAGCAATTTGGGCAATCTCTTCATTATTGAATTCACGGACATCCACGGGAACTTCCGTGAGCCCGGCCAACCTGGCTGCCCGCAGGCGACGTTCCCCGGCAATCAGCTCATAGCGGTTGTCCGCCATCTTCCGCACCAGTAAAGGCTGCAGAACACCAAATTCCTTGACGGAATCCTTCAATTCATCCAATGCGCTTTCATCAAACTCCACACGGGGCTGATAGCGGTTTGGCTGAATACTGTCAATGGGCACCCGCGTCTTATCCTTGGCAGGTGCCGCTTCCACCTGTGGTTTCACCAAACCGAAAGCACCTAAGCCTTTGCCCAGACCGCCTTTCTTAGCCACGGGCAATCACCTCTTTCGCCAGCTTCATATAAACTTCCGACCCCTTGGATTTCTTATCATAATAAATGATGGGCTGTCCAAAGGAAGGCGCTTCACTGAGCCGCACATTGCGGGGAATCATGGTATTGTATACGATGGTCTCGAAACTGTTCCGCACCTCAGCCACTACCTGTTCAGCGAGTTTCGTACGGGAATCGTACATGGTCATGACCACGCCTTCCAGATTCAGCGACGCATTCAGATTGCTGCGCACTAATTCAATCGTACGCATCAGCTGGGCCACACCTTCCAGCGCATAGAATTCACACTGGATGGGTACCAACACAGAATCTGCTGCCGTCAGGGAATTCAGCGTGAGCAGGCCCAGCGACGGCGGGCAATCGATGATGATGTAATCATAATCATCCCGCACAGCATCCAGCGCCTTCTTGAGTCTCGTTTCCCGGGAGATAGCCGCCACCAGCTCAACCTCAGCACCAGCCAGATCGATATTAGCGGGCAGGATATCCACCTTGAATTCCGTCTTCTGGATCACTTCGCTGACCGGCACGCTATCAATCAGCACCTGATAGATGGTCTTGCCCTGCAGGGTTGATTTATCCACCCCATAACCGCTGCTGGCATTGCCCTGCGGGTCACAATCTACCAACAGAACTTTCTTTTTCTTGGCGCCCAGACAAGCTGCCAAGTTTACCGACGTGGTTGTCTTGCCCACGCCGCCCTTTTGATTGGCAACTGCGATAATCTTTGCCAAAATGTTTCACCGCTTTCTTACTTATCAAGTGAAATATGTTACAGTAATGCTTGTAAAAATCCCTTAGAATAAGTATAATTGTTACATTGTAAAGTTTATTTCAGACAGATGTCATTTTCGTCTCATCCAAAACAAGCATACCTATATAATAATATGAAATGACAAAAAATGCCATTGTTTCACGTGAAACAAGCAAAAAAATTTTAGGCGGTGATGAAATGCCCATTTACAATACCCCCCTGCTGGCTATCGATGCAAAGGAAACCCGCCGCTATGCGGGATTGCAGAAGGCACAGGATTTTGCCGAGGAAAAGATCCTCGCCGCCTGTCAGGATGCCAGATTATTGGCTGCACCACGCACGGTCTGGGAAATCTATGATTATGATTGCCAGACGCAGATCATCAAAGCTGACCCGCCCTGCCGGATCCAAGGCGAAAAAATCGGCCAGCATCTAGCGGGCTGTGAAAAAGTGATCCTACTTGCCGCAACGGTGGGTGACGATATCGAGGAAGATGTGACCCGTCGTTTCAATGCAGGTGAATACAGCAGCGCTGTGCTCCTGGATGCCGCTGCGACAGCCGCCGTAGAACAGGTAGCCGACGGACTGGAAAAGACGTTGGCACCGAAGATGGCCGCGCAAGGATTCGGCATGAAATGGCGCTTCAGCCCCGGCTATGGCGATTGGCCACTGGAACAACAGCCGGAACTCATCCGCCTATCCAGCGCGGCCAGCATCGGTGTAGGCCTTTCCTCCTCCATGATGCTGATGCCCCGCAAAAGCGTAACCGCCATTATCGGCCTGTACCGCAAACAGGAAAACCAGGAAGAAAAGCACACCCCCAATGGCTGCGCCGCCTGCAGCCAACTGAACTGCCCGTCCCGAAAGAGATAACAGGAGATGAATGTATGAGCAGAATCGAAATTTTTGATGGTGCTATGGGCACCATGTTACAGGCTGGCGGTCTCCAGCCCGGCGCCTGTCCGGAACTGATGAATGTGGAGAATCCGGAAGTTGTAAAGAATATCCACAGAGCCTATATTGAGGCAGGTGCCACCATCATCGAAACGAATACCTTCGGTGCCAGTGCCCTGAAACTGGAACATTACGGCCTGACCGAACGCATGGCAGAACTCAACCGAGCCGCCGTCACCATCGCCAAAGAAGCAGCGCAGGGCCGTGCAAAAGTGGCAGGCTCCATGGGGCCCACTGGCCGTTTCATCGAACCGCTGGGCGACCTATCCTTTGACGAAGCCTACGAAAACTTCTTTGGCCAGGCCAAAGCCCTTGCCGAAGCCGGTGCCGATTTCCTGATCATCGAAACCTGCATCGACCTGCAGGAAATGCGTGCCGCCCTGCTCGCGGCAAAAGCCGCCTGCGATATCCCCGTGATCTGCCAGCTTTCCTACAGTGAAGATGGCCGCACCGTAACCGGTACAGACCCGCAGTCGGCCGCCATCCTGCTCGATGCCATGGGCGCTGACATCATCGGTGTCAACTGCTCCCTTGGCCCGGAAGAACTCGTGCCCATCGTCAAGACACTGGCGGAAAACTGCACCTGCCCCATCAGCGTCCTGCCCAATGCCGGTATGCCCTACCTCAAGGACGGTCAGACCGTCTTTCCCATGGGCCCGGAAGACTTCGGCAAATGGGGCGTGAAACTCCTGGCTGCCGGTGCCTCCTATCTGGGCGGCTGCTGCGGTACCACGCCGGAACATATCCGCGAGCTGGCAAAAGCCTTGCAGGATATGCCCCTGCCGGAACGCAGACTGCCGGCGAAAAGACTCTGGCTGACTAGCCGCAGCAAGTCCGTCTGCATTGACCACAGCCTGCCCACCCGCCTGATTGGTGAGCGCATCAACCCCACAGGCCGCAAGAAACTGGCCGCAGAAATCCGTGACGGTTCCCTGCTCGGTGTCAAGAAAGAGGCCGTCAATCAGGTCAAGGCTGGCGCGCACCTGCTGGATGTGAATATGGGCGTGGGCGGCATCGACCAGGCCGCCGCCATGAAGCGCGCAATCACAGAAATCGCCCAGCTCACCGACGCTCCGCTGGTCATTGATACCAGTGATGCCAAGGCTTTAGAAGCAGGTCTCAAAGCCTATCCCGGACGTGCTCTCATCAACTCGGTCAGCTACGAGCCGGAACGCATTGCCGAATTTCTGCCCTTAGCGAAAAAATACGGCGCCGCCATCCTCTGCCTGCCCATAACCCCCGACGGTGTGCCCAAAACCGCAGAAGAGCGCATCGAAGTCATGCACAAGATCATTGCTGCCGCCAAAGATCAGGGGCTGGATGATGGCGATTTCCTGCTGGATGCTTTGGTCATGACCATATCCGCGGACAAGGGCGCCTGCTATGAAGTATTGATCACCCTGCAGATGTATCGGGAACGCTTCGGCTATCCCACCACCATGGGCCTGTCCAACATCTCCTTCGGCCTGCCCAACCGCCCGCTTATCAACAGCACCTTCTTTGCCATGTGTCTGGCTGCAGGATTGGACGCCCCCATCATGAATCCCTATGATGAGTCCATGCAGAAAGCCCTGATGGCCAGTGCAGCACTTTTAGGCGATGATCCGAACGGCCTTGCCTACAGCAAGAATGAAGCCAATCTGGCTGTGCCCAAAGCTGCCGCCACGGCAAAAGTCACGGAGCTTTCCCCGCTGGAAGCCATCAAGCAGGCCGTGATTGAAGGGGAAAAAGATGAGATTCCCGCCTTGGTGGAAAATGCCCTCAACGCAGGGATTGAAGCCAATACGATAACCGAACAGTCCCTGACCGCCGCCATGACGGATATCGGGGTGGATTTCGGCGCGGGCCGCATGTTCCTGCCACAGGTATTGCTGTCTGCGGAAACCATGCGCGCCGCATTCAACAAGATCAAGGAGCTGACCCCCGCCAATGCTGCGGCTCCGGATCAGGGTACTGTGGTGATTGCCACCGTCAAAGGTGACGTACACGATCTGGGCAAGAATATCACCGGTGCCTTGCTCGCCAACAGCGGGTTCAAGCTGATCGACCTCGGCAAAGATGTGGACAGCACGGAAATCGTCAGAGCCGCTATCGAGAACAATGCCGATATCGTCGGCCTCTGCGCCCTGATGACCACCACCATGGTGCAGATTGACAAAGTCATCGCCGACCTCAAAGAAGCCGGCTGCAATGCCAAAGTCATGGTGGGCGGCGCCGCCGTCACCCAGGATTATGCCGACAGCGCCGGTGCTGATGCCTATGCCCCAGATGGTGTCAAGGCCGTAGAACTGGCCAAGGAATTGGTACAAAAATAATAGATACGCACTAAAAAGAGGCTGTGAAAAAGTCCTAAAAGCTACCCCCCTAAAAGGGGCGGCATAAGACTTTCTTCACAGCCTCTGTTTATATTTGCTTCAAGATTTTATCAGAACAACACTTTGGCCAGATGCAGGTATTCCGGATCAAGCTGCTTCTTGTTGTTTACGGAGTCATGCAGGTCGATGGATACTACACGGCCCTTGCTGAAGCCGAAGACCACATCAGACAGGCCGGAGATAAGAGCCAGAGCGGCCTGCTCGCCCAGCTGGCTGGCACGCACGCGGTCGATGACCGTCGGGGAACCGCCACGCTGGATATGACCCAGAACCGTTACACGGGTATCGAGTTCCGTCTTCTTGGCAATGAAATCACCGATTTCCTGAGCATTGCCAGCACCTTCAGCTACTACTACGAGGATATAACGCTTGCCTTCGGCATAAGCATTCTTCATATCATCACAGAGTTTATCGAGATCGAAGGGTTCTTCCGGTACGAGGATGTACTCAGCACCGCCGGAAATGCCGGAAACCAGTGCCAGCCAGCCCGAGCTGCGGCCCATTACTTCCATAACGATAACGCGGCGATGGGCAGAAGCCGTATCACGGAGCTTATTGATGGCATCGATGATGGTGTTGGCAGCCGTGTCGCAGCCGATAGTGTAATCAGAACCCCAAACGTCATTGTCGATGGTGCCCGGCAGACCTACGATGGGAATACCCGTTTCCTGAGACAACAGAGAAGCACCGCGCAGGGAACCGTCACCGCCGATGACGCAAAGGCCCTGAATGCCGCGGTCAACCAGATGCTGATAACCCAGCATACGGCCTTCCGGCGTCTTCCAGCGCTTGCAGCGTGCCGTACCAAGGAACGTACCACCACGCTGGATGATGTCACCCACGTCTTTGGACTTCATCTCAAACATGTTCTCTTCCAACAGACCATGATAGCCGTCGCGGATACCCCAAACCTTTACCCCTTCATAGAGCGCCGTGCGCACAACGGCACGAGCTGCTGCGTTCATTCCGGGGCTGTCGCCGCCGCTGGTCATGACTGCAATACTTTTAAGCATAATCGAAGTTCCCCCTTGAAATTATAAGCAATCTGAGGTCAATTTGCTGACCGCAGGAAAAAACAAAACTCACTAATCCCTATCATATCATAAAAAGAAGAAATCTAACAGAAATTTTTTCATCACCTTACAAAGTTGGAGCGTTGCTTCCCCCCATTGTACGTCAGGGAGAGGGGGCATTATTCAAAGATACTACAAACTCGGCAGAAGGGGACTGTTTTTTGTATCCCCGCGCCCTGACGACACTATCTTTAAAATGTCCTTGACAAGCAGACGCGTTTCATGTTAAATTCGTTGTAGTTGATGCTGTGCGACTGACGGAAGTGGATAACCACAGGGAGCACAGGGAAGAAAAGCCGACCGTCTGGGTGAAAGCCTGGATTTGTGTCGGCTTTTTTCGTATAGGAAAAGGAGAATTTGCAATGACGGAAATGGAACTGAAATATGGCTGCAACCCCAATCAGAAACCGGCCAAGGTTTTCTGCGAGCAAGGACTGCCCTTCACGGTACTCAATGGCAAGCCGGGTTATATCAACCTGCTGGATGCCCTCAACAGCTGGCAGCTGGTACGCGAACTCAAAGAAGCTACGGGCCTGCCCGCAGCCGCTTCCTTCAAACATGTCAGCCCTGCTGGTGCTGCGGTAGCCGTCCCCCTTTCCGAAACTTTGCAGAAAGCATATTTTGTCGAAGGCGTAGAGCTCAGCCCCATCGCTACGGCTTATATCCGTGCCCGCGGCGCTGACCGTATGTCTTCTTACGGTGATTTCGTAGCCTTGTCTGACGAATGCGATGCCCAGACGGCCAGCTTCCTGAAGCGCGAGGTTTCCGATGGCATCATTGCGCCCTCCTACTCCGCTGAGGCTCTGGAAATCCTCAAATCCAAACGCAAGGGCACTTACCTTGTCATTCAGATGGATACGAATTACCAGCCGGAGCCACTGGAAACGAAACAGGTATTCGGCGTGACTTTCGAGCAGCAGCGCAATGATATCAAACTCACCGAAGAATGCCTCAAAGAAATCCCGACCGCTAACAAAGAACTGCCGGAAAACGCAAAACGCGATCTTTTGATTTCCCTGATTACCTTGAAATACACCCAGTCCAACTCCGTCTGCTACGCAAAAGATGGTCAGGCCATCGGCATCGGTGCTGGCCAGCAGTCCCGTGTACATTGCACGCGCCTTGCCGGCAATAAGGCCGATATCTGGTATCTGCGCCAGTGCCCCAAGGTCATGAACCTGCCCTTCAAAGAAGAAGTGCGCCGCCCGGATCGCGATAATGCCATTGATGTCTATGTCGGCGAAGAAAGTGAAGACCTGCTGACGGATGGCAATTGGGAACATCTCTTCACAGAAAAGCCCGCTCCGCTCACGCGCGAGGAAAAGAAGGAATGGCTTGCTACCCAGACTGGTGTAGCCCTCGGCTCCGACGCCTTCTTCCCGTTTGGCGACAATATTGAGCGTGCCCGCAAGAGCGGCGTGAGCTACATCGCCCAGGCAGGCGGCTCCATCCGCGATGATAATGTCATTGCCACCTGCGACAAATACAACATAACTATGGCGATGACCCATATCCGCCTGTTCCATCACTAATCCCGTTCCCCCGTTCTTACATACACACATCGCAAAAGCCGCCGGCATCGCCGGCGGCTTTTGCTTGTATAGCTTCATGTCAATACGATATACGGAAGACATCTTCCATTGCATCATGGAAAGTTTTATGTTTAGGCCAAAAACTACTATTTTTCTTTACTTCCTTCAAGACACCGTGGTAAATCTCATCCTCCAAAGAACCAGAAACAAGATTTTCCCAATTTCGCACGCTGTATTCCCTTTCCCGAATAGCATTATTAGGGCGACCTGTCACTTCCAGTTCACTTAAAAACTGTACCTGCTGTTTTTTCGGACGCAAGTAATAATGCTCCATGAAATACTTTTGTGGGTAACTATATTCCTCATCATTGACTTTCGCCAAACGAATCCATACATCGAGAATTTCCTCGTTTTCCGAATAAGGAATATTTATCCATCTAGCACTTTGCTTGTCCAGATAATAGTCATAGCCATTGTCATTCATCAGAAAAACATATCGTTCTTTCTCATCAGCACTTTTATTATCTTTTTTAGATTTGTTTTTGCCTCTGGGAGAGTCTTTGGGTCTTGCAAACCAATCATCAGCCGGCCCCAGATCAGATTGTATCTCGTCTTCATTAGCATTGGCATTCGACTGTTCTGCTTGAACTGAAACAGGTAGCAATAAAACCAAGGCCAGCAAGCAAAAACTTGCCATAAATATCCACTTTTTCATGCTTCCCCCTCCATGCTCCATGATAAACAATTAGCTGTCCACAGTGATATCATCCATGAACTCCTGCATAATTTCGTTCACAGAATTATCATATATTCGACCATTATAATGTCCATTATGTGTTTTTCCTTTAGCTGTTAAATCATTACGATACAAATACTTCCCTTTCTTGACATCCACAAATCTAGCACGTACCCATATATTTTGCTCACTGGTATGCGTCGTAAAGAATGGTAAAAAGCCTCGTTGATACTTGACTTGATGTCCTAATGACATGGTTATCACAAAAACATAATCATAGGACAAACTACGTCCTGCATTGACATAATCTTCCAAGCGCATATCAGACAAACCACGTGGTCTGTTTCCTACTGGCATACCATCAATATCATTTTGTTGATGACTGATAGCATTATCCCCTGATTTTTCAGATACACCATTTTCATTCCAATTATATGACCTGGATTTATTTACTGAGCTTATTCCTTTTCTGCTATCATAGCGTTCCTCCTCACTCTGGGTAAGCAAAAATGTATTTACATCAATACCTTTCATAACAGCAAATTTTTCCATAGGAAATTTTTCCCGCATTTGCTTATATATCTGATTTTTTATTCGATTTTCAACAATCATTCCCTCATCACCATTGATTACCAAAGCTATTCTAGGACGATTGTCAAGACGTTCAGCTGTACCACGATCCAACCATGGATAATAACCCCACGTCGTTTGGCAGGATCTTCTACTCGTTGTTCTCGCATTTCCCGTGGTGCTATACCGACAGAAGCTTTAGCTTCTGCTATTTCTCCACACAACGAAACAGAGTAACCAGATATCAGAGTTTGCCCCCCCCGCAAATACACATACCCACTACCAATGTAATTAACAGTTTCTTCTTCACCATCTTGCTTGCCCCCTTACAACTTCCCTTTTGTATAACAGCAATGCTCACATCTTTTTCCTGTACCCTTCATTATAGCGCAAATTTTCGCAAAAGTCCATTTTTATATCAAAAAGCTTGCCACACGTCTTATTTCTGCATTATAATAAGCCCGTCAGGGTTTCATTCCCAACGGGCGAACTTTCAGCTGGTACTGATCAGCGTTGATATAAGCTTGGCTAGTCACGGACATTATACCTCGCTTCCTGCCACACTTTTACAGCTTCGAGCCAGTAAGGTCGAGGAAGGCAGGTGAATGTTTCTTGGCTGTTTGCGTATATATGGGGCTTTTCCTTCTGTGCATCTGCCTCGGTATCTTGCTTTTGGCATGTGCCGACTATGTGCATCGGGCTAAAGCGCCAAAGAACCTTCGCTGTGGTTTACATGTCGTGCTCTCTAAATGGGGTAGTCTAAGCTGCGGCATATCCGGTGAAGTAAATCCCCATAACGCAAAAGACCATCCTTTTGTTGGCAGCAAGGACGGTCATGCGGATAAATAGTTTTGTGCTTTTTTTCTAAATGACTAACGTGTGGCGACTATCAATGTAGTTCGCTCTTTTTCTATGCTTAATTATCGCAAATTTAAATCTTTCCGTCAAGGCAAAATCGGATTTTTCGTTGGTGTTCCTGCTTTACGCGGGTATGCCTTAGGCGTGGGCATGGTCTTCGTGATGGTGATGACCGCTCGCGTATCGTCGATTTCTGGCAGTTTCACCGGACGGATCTCCGTCTTGCTGCCACCCATTACCTTGATGGCTTTGGCCGCTTCGGTGGCTTCATCGTTATACTGCATGCCTTTCAGGGCGATGAAATGACCACCTTTTTTGACAAAGGGCAGACAGTATTCGCAGAGGATAGGAAGTCTCGCCACAGCTCGGGATACCGCGATATCGAAGGATTCGCGGTATCTTTTATTACGGGCGCCCTCCTCAGCCCGGGCATGGACACATTCCACATCTTCAAGCCCCAGTTCCTCCACCACCGTCTGCAGGAACTTTATGCGCTTATTCAGGGAATCCATCAAGGTGAGCTTGATTTCCGGGCAGAAAATCTTCAGCGGCAGACCAGGAAAACCTGCCCCTGTCCCTACATCAATGACTGTTGTTCTTTCTTGGAACAACGCTTCATCATAAGCCGTGATGCTGTCAATCATATGCTTGATGGCAACTTCTTTCGGCTCGGTTATCGCGGTCAGATTGATCTTTTCATTCCACTCCACAAGCAGTTCAAAGTAGCGGTTGAACTGCTCCATTTTCTGATCACTAAGCTCGATGCCGTATTCGCTTGCCGCCCGCTGTAATTCTTCCTTAAACATTCGCTTTCTCCTCACTTGCCTTGATGCGCTGCTGCTGTTCCAGCCAGACCAGCAATACGGATATATCTGCCGGGGACACACCGCTGATACGGCTGGCCTGCCCTACGGAACGAGGACGGATGGCCTTGAGTTTTTCACGGCCCTCATCACGCAGGCTGGGGACTTCATCATAATCGAGAGTTTCCGGCAGAAGTTTTTCCTCCAGTTTTTCCATGCGCTCCACCTGTTCCAGCTGTTTCTTGATATAGCCTTCATAAGTGATGGTGATCTCCACCTGCTGTTTGACTTCCTTGGTAAGTTCCGGCAGGTCAAACAGCGAGGCCAGCTTATCATAGTCCACATCGGGACGGCGCAGCAAATCGTAGAAACTCGTAGCATTGCGCACCGGCTCGATACCTGCCGCCACCAGCGTCTCCGTGATTTCCTTGGTGGGATTGATGCTGTTCTCACTCAGATAGGCCAACGCTTCCGTGATAGCGGTCTGCTTTTCTGTATAACGTGCCCAGCGGTCATCCTTTACTAACCCCACGCGGCGTCCCAGCGGGGTCAAACGCTGATCGGCATTATCCTGGCGCAGGAGCAGGCGGTATTCCGCGCGGCTGGTCATGATACGGTAAGGTTCATTCGTGCCTTTTGTCACCAAATCATCAATCAGCACACCGATATAGGCTTCACTGCGTTTCAGCACCAGCGGTTCTTCACCTTTTATCAGCATGGCAGCATTGATGCCGGCAATAATGCCCTGAGCTGCCGCTTCCTCATAGCCGGATGTGCCGTTAGCCTGACCAGCGGAGAAAAAGCCATGAATCTGTTTGAATTCCAGCGTCGGCTTGAGCTGGGTCGGGTCGATGCAATCGTATTCGATGGCGTAACCGGCTCGCATAACCTTGGCATGTTCGAGGCCGGGAATCGTGCGCAGGAATTCCAGCTGCACATCCATAGGCATGGAGGTAGACATGCCCTGCACATAGACCTCATTGGTATGACGGCCTTCCGGTTCCAAAAACAGCTGATGGCGTTCCTTGTCCGGGAAGCGCAGGATTTTCGTTTCGATAGACGGGCAGTAACGAGGGCCGATACCCTCGATAATGCCATTGGCCATAGGAGCACGCTCCATATTATCCCGCAGGATCTTATGGGTTTCCTCGTTGGTATAGGTCAGATAGCAGGGAATCTGTTCCCGGGTGACTTCATCACTCATAAAGGAGAAATTGCGGCATTCCTCATCACCGGGCTGGATTTCCATCTTATCGTAATCCAGGGTGCGGGCATCCACCCGGGCAGGCGTGCCGGTCTTGAAGCGCATGAGTTTCACGCCTGCTTCAGCCAATGAATCGGAGAACTTCATGGCCGCCCGCTGTCCTGCAGGACCTCCGGTATAGGTATGCTCACCGATGATGATGCGCCCCTTGAGATAAGTCCCGGTAGCCATAATAACAGCCTTTGCTTTATAGATTTCGCCAGTTTCCGATTGAACGCCAGTCACATGGCCATCCTCCACCAGCAGTTTATCGATCAGGAGCTGCTTGACATCCAGATTTTCCGTATTCTCGCAGGTTTCCTTCATCGTGAACTGATAGAGCTTCTTGTCGGCCTGAGCACGCAGGGCATGGACAGCCGGGCCCTTGCCGGTATTGAGCATGCGGAACTGGATGCAGGTCTTATCGGCATTGACGCCCATCTCACCACCCAAAGCATCGAGTTCCCGCACCAGATGGCCTTTGGCAGGGCCGCCCACAGACGGATTGCAGGGCATCAGGGCAATATTGTCCATCGAGAGGGTGGTCAGCAGCGTATCACACCCAATACGGGCTGCCGCCAGCGCCGCTTCTACGCCGGCATGGCCTGCCCCGACCACGATCACATCATATTCACCGGCAACAAATACATTCTTTGAATCCATTATCCTTACCCCTTATTTACCAATACAGAACTTGGAGAAAATCTCGTCAATGATATCTTCACCTACGGTATCGCCTGTGATCTCACCCAGCGTTTCCCAGGCGGAACGCAGGTCGATGGAGATGAAGTCCAGCCCCATTCCCGCGTCAATGGTGGTCAGCGCCGCCGCCAGATGTTTATCCGCATTGCGCAGGAGATTGACCTGCCGCTCATCGCTGACAAAGGAACCTTCATCCGCCAGGACGGCACCGCCATAGACCTTCGCCTTGATGGCGTCCGTCAGCTTATCCATGCCGCTGTAATCTTTGGTGGATATTTCAATGACTGGCACAGCAGCTTGGGCAGACAGTTCCTCAGCGGTCACCACCGCAGCCAGATCGCTCTTATTCAGCAATACGATTGCTTCCTGGCCAGCCAGCAGGGAAAGGATCTCCTCATCTTCATGGTCAAGCGGGCGGGAACCATCAAATAAAGCCAGCACCAATGCCGCCTGATTGATCATCTGACGGGATTTTTCCACACCGATCCTCTCGACCACATCTTCTGTGGCCCGGATGCCAGCAGTATCGATGATCCGCAGTGGAACGCCGCCCACATTGGCATATTCCTCGATGGAATCACGCGTCGTACCAGGTATATCGGTGACGATAGCCCTTTCTTCCTGCAGCAGGGCATTGAGCAGGCTCGACTTGCCCACGTTTGGCTTGCCGACGATAGCAGTCATCAAACCCTCTCGCAAAATCCGGCCTGTACCAGCGGTTTGCAGGAGTTTGGCTATATGCTTGCGGACATCAACCACTTTTTCACGTACCGTTTCTGTCACCACATCATCGACTTCATCTTCGGGAAAATCAATAGCTGCTTCCAGATGTGCGATCTGCCCCAGGATTTCATGACGCCAAGCCTTTATCTGCTGCGAAAACTGCCCTGTCAGATGTCCAGTCGCCATCTTGAGGGAACGGTCTGTCTTTGCCGTAATGATATCCATGACCGCCTGTGCCTGTGACAGGTCAAGACGGCCATTCAGGAAAGCCCGTTTCGTGAACTCACCGCCTTCTGCCGGTCTTGCCCCATGCTCATAGGTCAGGGCCAGCGTCTTGCGCAGAGACATCACACCGCCATGACATTGCAGTTCCACCACATCTTCCCTGGTATAGGAATGCGGTGCCTTCATGATCAGCGCGATCGCCTCATCAACCGTCCTGCCCTCTACATCTACAATCCTGCCATACACAGCCCGATGGCTTTCATAATCCATAAGCTTCCTGCCGCTGACCGGCTGGAATAATCGATCGGCAATATCCACAGCCTTATCTCCGCTCAGCCGGATGATGCCAATGCCGCCTTCTCCCTGGGCCGTAGCAATGGCACTGATGGTATCTCCTTGCATAATCTTCACCTACTCATAATACACAAGCTGCGCCCTTTAAACCTAAGCGGCTCTGTATCTGGCCCTGAAGGGACGCCCCCGGCTTCGCAGAGCGTCGCAGCCTGACCCGCAAAGATCTAATAGTAAAAGGGCAGCCTCAATAATGAGACAGCCCTTTCACAGCTCTCTTGACTAAATTCATCAATCTTCGTTATAACGCTCCTGCGCCTCATTGTCGCGGCGGCGGTTGCGGCGGCGGGGAACGATGACCACATAGCGGCGCGGCTCATCCCCTGCACTATAGGTACTGACGCGGCGATTATCCTGCAAAGCCATATGGATGATCTTGCGTTCATGACGGTTCATGGGTTCGAGATGAACCTCTTCCCCGATACGGCAAGCCTTTTCAGCCAGATGACCAGCCAGGCGCATCAGCGTTTCCTCACGGCGGGCACGGTAGCCCTCAATATCGATGATGATACGGACGCGTCCTTCCGCTACACCGCGGTTGGCAGTGAGATTCACAAGATATTGCAGGGAATCCAGCGTCTGCCCATGCTTGCCGATCAGGATGCCCAGATTATCACCCTCAAGGTTGAAAACCACGCCATCTTCAGCCTCGCTCTGCTGCCAGGTCACTTCGATATTCATGGCTGCAAAGACTTCCCGCAGGAATTTTTCAGCCCGTGCCAACTGTTCCGCTGCAGACAGCGAACCTGCCGCAACTTCAGTTTCCTGTACGGCTGCCGGTTCCACTTTTTCCACCGGAACTTCCTCTGGCAGTTCAGTATTTACAGGCGCAGCAGCCGATTCTTTCTTTGTAACTCTGATTTTGGCATCTTTGCCAAAGAACCCCAAAAAGCCCTTGGACGGAGCTTCGAGCACTTCGTAATCCACATCTGCTTCTTCGCAGCCAAGCTGCTGCAGGGCAGACTTCAATGCATCTGCTACGGTCTTTCCCGTGGCTTCTACAACGCTTGCCATCAGGCAGCCTCCTTTTTCGGAGCGGTATCTTCACCGCGATACATCCACCACTGCTGGATAATCTGCACCACGTTCATAGTCACCCAGTAAAGTACCAGGCCGGAGGGGAAATTGATGCTGATCCAACCGATAAACAGCGGCATGATGAACATCATCATCTTCATCTGCGGATTATTGGAATCCGTCGTCGTCATCTTCTGCTGCAGGAAAGTCGTCAATGCCGAGAGCACGGGCAGCACATAGAGAGGATCTGCCTCGGACATGCTGCTCATCCAGAGGAAATATGCCGATTCCGGCGTCGGATAGCTGAAGTTATACAGGGAATAATACATGCCCATGAGAATCGGCATCTGAATCAGCAGCGGCAGGCAGCCAGCCAGCGGATTCACACCAGCATCCTTGTAAAGGGCACCGATCTTTTGCTGCATCATCTGCGGGTTATCCTTGTATTTTTCCTGAATCTTCTTCAGTTTCGGGGACAGTTCCTGCATGGCCTTCATGGACTTGACCTGCTTCACCGTCAGCGGATAGAGGGCCATCTTCACGATAATCGTCAAAAGAATGATTGCCCAGCCATAACTAACGAAACCAGCAGCACTGGTTATGGCATAGAGTGTCTCCAGCACAAAGCGCAAGAGGGTTTCAATGGGAGAAAAAAGCGTACTAAAGAATTCCAATCCATCACGTCCTAATCTAAAACATAAAGTATCTACGGTACAGGGTCATAACCACCTTCATGGAAAGGATGGCAGCGCAGGATGCGCTTTACAGCCAGCCAGCCGCCCCGGCGAACCCCGTATTTTTCGATGGCCTGCCGGGCATATTCCGAACAAGTCGGAAAATAACGGCAAGTCGGCGGCTTCAACGGGGAAATAACGTGTTGATAGCCCCAGATGAGCAGGAGCAAGAATCGTTTCACCATGACCGCCCTCATCACCATCAATCTTTCTTGAAGATGCCGGCTTTTTTCCCCAGAGAAAGGAAAGCCTTCTCCACCACCTGGCATTTCACATCCAGCATAGCCTGACGGCCTACCAGCAGCAAGGCAATCCCGGGACGCAATTCCTGCTGATGCAGGCGATAACTCTCCCGCAGGAGCCGCTTCACCCGGTTGCGCTTGACCGCACAGCCCAATTTTTTCCCGGCGGCGAAACCGACACGGCCCGCCAGATCCTCCGATTCAAAGACATAGAGGACAAAATACCGGTTGGCCAGAGACCTGCCCTTGCGGTAAACCCGCTGGAAATCGTTACGGCGCTTGAGCATCCGCCGTCTAGGCAATTCAAACATACTTAAATTCACCAAAATCTATCTGAACATATAAATGGAACTAATCAAAGAAAAAGGTCACTACATAAAGTGACCTTGCTCTACAATTTATGCCGAAAGCTTCTTTCTGCCGCGCTGGCGTCTTCTCTTCAAAACGAGACGGCCGCCTTTCGTCTTCATGCGCTCACGGAAGCCATGGGTCTTCTTTCTCCAGTGGTTGTTCGGCTGAAAAGTCATTTTCATTCGGTATACACCTCCTTAACCTGTTTTTCTTCTGATTTTCTATTTCGTATAGAAGCAAGGCATCAGAAATTCGAATCATTGTCCCGGACGAGGGGCTCCCTCGCACTAGGAATCACTGTAAATTATAGCCTAAGGCATGGGCAGTGTCAATATAATATCCACGCTTTTTTACAGGTATCCTGTGGATAATTTCGCAAATAATCCCGCTATCCACAGAAAAACTGTTGATAACTCACCATTATTTTGGTAAGATATTGTTGATAATTTTGCGGATAACTTCACAGGTACTGATTTTCGGGAGGATTTGACTCCCGCATTTTTATCTCATTTTCCCGCCTCACTCCTTGTGGAAACCTTCAGTTATCCACACCTGTGGATAAAAATGTGGATAAACTTATACACCTGTGGACAAATTTTCCTACATACTTTATATGCAGAAAGGAATTTTCTAAGATGGAGCACACTCAGCTGCAGGCTGTCTGGGCACAGATTCTGGATAATATGAAAGACCAGCTGGCCCCGTCAGCCTTTAATTGGCTAAATCCAGTAAAGCCTATCTCCCTGACAGACGATACTCTGGAACTCGGTACACAGACGGAAATGGCAAAGGAATGGATTGCCGGACACTATCAGACATTTATTGAAGATGCCGTCAAGGCTGTACTGGGATCATCCCGGATCATAAATTTCACGGTTTTGGAGGAAACAGCTCCAGCCGAGGAAGAACCTGTTTCGATCCGCCGCCCGTCGAAAGGCGAGAATCCCAATCAGGGCATGCTTTTCAGCGACACGCCAGGAGAAAAACATGCCGATAGCGTTGCAGATGCTCACATCGTAGCACCTGGTGATACCTCCTCCCTGAATCCCAAATATACCTTCGATACTTTTGTCACGGGCAAATCAAACAATTTCGCCCATGCGGCAGCTATGGCTGTTGCGGATAAGCCCGGACAGACTTACAATCCCTTTTTCATGTATGGCGGCGTGGGTTTGGGCAAAACCCATCTGATGCATGCCATAGGCAACCGTGTCCTGAAAAACCATCCCGAAATGCGGGTGCTCTATGTATCCAGCGAACAGTTCACGAATGAGATCATCCAGGCCATCCAGCAGGGCACTTCGGATAAATTCCGCCAGAAATATCGCAACATCGATGTTCTCCTCATCGACGATATCCAGTTTATTTCCGGCAAAACCAGTACCCAGGAAGAATTCTTCCATACCTTCAACACCCTGTATGATGCGCAAAAACAGGTAATACTGTCCTCCGACCGTCCGCCCAGAGAAGTGGAACGGCTGGAAGAGCGCCTGCGTTCCCGTTTTGAATGGGGATTGACGACGGATATCCAGGCTCCGGATCTGGAAACCCGCATCGCTATCTTGAAAAACAAGGCCCAAAGCGACCACTTCAATGTGCCTGATGATGTCATGGTCTATATTGCCAGCCGCATCGACAGCAATATCCGTGAGCTCGAGGGTGCTTTGACCCGAGTGGTTGCTTATGCATCTCTGACCAAACGGGCTGTGAATACGGAACTGGTGGCCGAAGCGCTGAAGGATATTTTCCCCAATGGCAAGGCCAAAGAAGTCACGATGGATGTGATCCAGGAAATCGTGGCCTCCTATTTCAAGATCAAGATTGAAGACCTGCATTCCAAGAAACGCACCCGTACGATAGCTTATCCACGGCAGATTGCGATGTATTTATGCCGGGAATTGACGGAAACTTCCTTACCCCAGATTGGCCAGTTTTTCGGTGGCCGTGACCATACCACGGTTCTCCATGCCTACGATAAGATCAACCAGGATAAGGAAAGTGACAATCGTCTCAGCGGCATTCTGAATGAACTGATAGACCGTATCCAAAAGATCTGAATTATCCACGCCCTCGTTATTCACAATGAGGGCGTGGATAACTTTGTGGAAATGAACATGTTTTTCCTGTTAGCAAAATGTGGATAAATTCTCCATCCACTTATCCCCGTGGATATTGTGGATAAGTGGGACTATGTTTATCTACACTTTACTAACAGCCAACCTGTCGATAAATACTGTGCTTTCCGCACTTTTCCACATTTCCACAGGCCCTACTACTACTACGGCTATTTATTTATATATTTAGAGAGTAATAATAAAAAAAAGAAAGGACCTCGCCCCATGAAAATCACTTGTTCCAAATCTGAACTGGCCAATGCCCTGTCTACCGTGGCCAAAGCCATACCTTCCAAACCACAGACCCCCATTCTTTCCGGTGTCTTTCTGAGAGCGGACAATGATATCCTGGAAGTCCATGCCACCAACAATGAGATCGGCATGGTCTGCCGCATCCCTGTAGAGATTGAAGAACCGGGACAAATAGCTGTCAGTGGACGTTATTTCCTGGATGTTATCCGCAAGTTACCTGGGGATAGCCTTACACTCACCTATAACCGCAACGAGAAAATCATCAACATCACCTCAAATCAGGCAAACTTCACCTTGCTCAGCATGAATGCCTCTGAATTCCCGACGGTAAAACCCATTGAAAGCAATGTACAGTTCACCATCAAAGACAATATCCTGCGTTCATTGATCAAGAAAACGGTCTTTGCATGCTCAAAAGATGAATCCCGTCCTGTATTCACCGGTTGTTATCTGGAAGTAGCTGACAACAAAGTGACGATGGCGGCAACGAATATGCACAGACTGGCGGTGAAATACGAACAGTTCCCTGAGTCTCTGGGCAATATCAAGATAATAATTCCGGCGAATATCCTGCAGGAACTGCTGCATAATATGAACTCCGATATTCCCGTAGATGTTCAGGTTTGCTGTAATTTCAACCAGATCAGTTTTGCCTTTGAGAATCTTTATATGACTTCCCGTCTGATTGAAGGTGCTTATCCGGATTACAACAATGTCATCCCGCCTAATCATGAGACTTTGGTCACCCTTGATTCTGCTGAATTCAATGCTGCCGTAGACCGTGTGTCCCTGATATCCCGGGCTGGTGACTATAATGTGATAAAGATGGAATTCGCTCATGGCCAGCTGCATATCACCTCGAACAATCCTGAAATCGGTAATGCAGAAGAAACTATTCCTGCCTCTATTGAAGGTCCGGATATCACGATTGCCTTCAATGCGCAGTATATTACAGATGTGATGAAAATCATTGAAAGCAGGAACTGTGAATTGCGCCTGATCCAGCCGCTCTCCCCTATTACTGTGCGGGAAGAAAAGGATGATGCGTTCATTTATGTCGTTACGCCGGTACGTACGGCTCATTAAGGAGGTTATCCCCATGCAGATTGAAGATGTGGCCATTGAAACAGAAGAGATTCAGTTGGATCAGTTTCTGAAATGGGCAGGGGTTCTGCCCTCTGGTGGCGAAGTGAAAGCGCTTATCGCAGAAGGCTTGATCAAGCGCAATGGCGAAATCGAAACAGCCCGTCGCCGTAAACTTCATCGCGGGGATGTTGTGGAAATCGAAGGTCAGGGCGCCTGGCGGGTGCAGTGATGCATATTTATTCATTGTACTTAAAAAATTTCCGGAACTACAGTGAGTTAAAGTTAACATTTGATCCAAATATCAATGTTTTCCTGGGAGATAATGCTCAGGGAAAGACGAATATCATAGAGGCAGTCTATTATGCTTCATTGGGACGTTCTCATCGTACGCACACCGATAATGACCTTATCGGCTGGGAGCGGCAGGGGGCTTTGGTACAGATTGGCTTTACCCGTCTGGGAGTAGAGAACAAACTGGAATTTCAGTTCAGCCGGGAAAAGAGACGGCGTATCCTTCTGAATGACCACCCTATCCGTCCAAAAGACCTGGTGGGAAGCTTGAACACTGTTCTATTCTCTCCCGAGGACCTTTTTCTGATAAAGGGAGCGCCGGCACTTCGCCGGCGTTTTTTGGACGGGGAGATCAGTCAGGCAAGCCCGGCTTATTATCACGAACTGGCTAAATACAGCAAGATCATAACCCAGCGCAATAATCTCTTGAAAAAAATAAGGGAAAGAAAAGTTGGTACGGAGATGCTGGAACTTTGGGATGCCCAGCTGGCAGACAGTGCGGTGAAGATCACGCGGAAAAGGCTGGAGGCCGTCAAGAAGCTCAATATGCTGGCAAACCTCATGCAGCGCCGTATTTCCAGCAATCTGGAAAATCTGGCGATCACTTATGAAATCCACGGGGCAGATGGTGCAAACGTGACAACTGACCTGCTTTCATGGTATAATAAAGAGCTTGCAGGTCATCGTGAAGTAGATATTATCCGTGGTTCAACAAGCCGGGGGCCGCATTTGGACGATATCATCCTGACTGTCAATGGGATAAATCTACGTTCATTTGGTTCCCAGGGACAGCAGCGGACTGGTGTCCTGTCCCTGAAACTGGCTGAGCTGGAATTCCTGCGTTCCGAGACGGGGGAATATCCTATATTGCTTCTGGATGATGTAATGAGCGAGCTTGATGTTTCCCGGCGCAGCCAGTTGATGGAGTTCATACGGCGGGAGCGGATACAGACGATGATCACTGCTACAGATCGTGCTTATTTTCCCGCAGAACGCATTGGTACTTATTATCAGGTGATGGCGGGGACGATTAAGGGGTAAGTCATGGCAGGTAATTTGAAAGCCCGCAGTCCAGGCTTGGAGCGGCCTGATTCGATCATCCGTAAAACCTTGCAGCATATGGGCAGCGGCTATGAAAAAAAATACTATATGCATTGGATCCTGTGGCATTGGCCGGAGATCGTAGGCGGGTTTATCGCCAACAATACGATCCCGCAGGGGATTCGCAAGGATACTCTTTTTATCTACAGTGATAATTCTGCCTTGCGCAATGAATTGCAGATGATGATGCCGCAGATCGTGCAATCGGTCAACAATTATGCAGGCCAGAAAATGATCAGCAAGGTTGCCTTCACGAAAAAGTGGGAGACGTCAGATAGTGCAGGGATTGATGAGATCCGACTGGCAGCTATGCCCAGCGAATTGGACATCGGGCAGGAGCGCCGCAAGATGCCTTTATCTCCCGCCGAAATGCAGGCAGCAGAAACTTTGGCAGCGGGTGCGGAAGATCCGGATATCGCCACGGCTGTAGCCGGACTATACCGCAAACACATGCAGATGCAGAAGCTGAAAATAGCCCGTAATTATCAAAAATGCCCGTTATGTGGCCAATTGATGGAACCAGGGTTGTCCATATGTGCGGATTGTAACCGTAAAAAGCAGCAGAAGCTGCGGGAAAAGGTCCGTCAGGTGTTGCATGATATGCCTTGGGCAAGATATCCGGATGTGAAGGAATACGTGCCAGAATGCACCCCGAAAATAGTGAATGAGCAACGCTCGATTATGGTGCAGAAACTGGCTGCTGATACCGATGTGAATGACCGGACGAGTATCCAGGCCAAGACTTTGGTCATGTTATACCGCTGCCTGCCGCCGGATCAGCTGACGGAGGACAATATTACCAGAGCACTTTATGCCTTGCGGTTTGATATGCATCGCCCCAAGGATTACAAAGCACCTAAGCGTTATGATGTGATAAAATTGGGGAGGAAGTAATCGATGTTTCTCCATTTAGGCAACGGGATTTCTGTGCGCACTAAGGATGTCATTGCCATTCATGATTATTCTCTGTTCATCAAGGGAAAAGGCAGTGAATTCCTGGCGAATGAACAGAAAATAGGCAGACTGGAAAACACTTTGCCTTTGACCATCCGCAACGAGGAGGGGGCTAAGAAGTCCCTGGTCATCACAGACGATAAAACTTACCTGTCTGCGATCTCGCCCTGGACCTTAAAACGGCGGTCGCAGATGGTTTATGATACAATGGATATGGAACGAGATGTTCCGGAAGACGAAAACGGAGAATTTTTTCGTAATTGCTAAACGATGGGAGCGTAAGATTTCATGGCAAATGAAAATGAACAGCTGAATATAGAAATAGCGGCATCTGAAAATGAAATAGAACGTGTCGATACGACAGGTGTAGAAATCCATACGGATGAAAGCAGTGCGGAGGTTACTGCTGTCGATGCTGATTATGGTGCAGAGCAGATTCAGATTCTCGAAGGTCTTGAGGCCGTACGCATGCGTCCTGGCATGTATATCGGCAGCACGTCTGAACGCGGCCTGCATCATCTGGTCTACGAAGTCGTGGATAACTCCATCGACGAGGCATTGGCGGGTTACTGCGACAAGATTGATGTGACGATTCACCGCGACAACAGCATCACCGTTACGGATAATGGCCGTGGCATCCCTGTTGATATGCACGAAAGCGGCATGCCGGCAGTCGAAGTCGTACTGACGGTACTCCATGCCGGCGGCAAGTTCGGCGGCGATGGCTATAAGGTGTCCGGCGGCCTGCACGGCGTTGGCGTTTCTGTCGTCAATGCCCTGTCCACATCCATGGAAGTCCAGGTCAAGCGCGATGGCAAGATCCATGAGATTTCATTCAAGCGCGGCGAGACGGTGGAAAAGCTCCATGTGACCGGCGAGACGGAAATCACGGGTACCCGCGTGCATTTCGTACCGGACCCGGAAATCTTCTCGGTTACGACTTACAGCTATGATACGCTCAAACACCGCCTGCGTGAGCTGGCTTTCCTGAACCATGGCATCACCATTGTCCTCAATGATGAACGCGGTGAGGAACTCAGAAGCGAGAAATTCCACTTCGAAGGCGGCATCAGCTCCTTCGTGGAACATCTCAACCGCAAGAAGGAAAAGATCAATCCGGAGCCAATCTACTTCAACGGCACGAAAGATGATACCGTTGTGGAGATTGCCCTGCAGTATAACGACAGTTATCAGGAGAATATCTACTCCTTCGTCAACAACATCAACACGGAGGAAGGCGGCACGCATCTGGCAGGCTTCAAGCTGGCCCTTACCCGTGCAGCCAATGATTTCGCCCGCAAGCAGAATATCCTCAAGGATAAGGACGGCAACCTCTCCGGTGATGATGTGCGTGAAGGCCTCACGGCTGTCATCAGCCTGAAGGTTCGCGACCCGCAGTTCGAAGGCCAGACCAAGACGAAGCTGGGCAACAGCGAAGTGCGCGGTATCGTGGATTCCATCGTGACGGAAGGCCTTTCCGAATACTTCGAGGAAAACCCGGCTATCACCAAGAAATTCATCGAGAAGGCTATCATGGCTGCCCGTGCCCGTGAAGCCGCCCGCAAGGCGCGCGAGCTCACCCGCCGCAAGAATGCGTTGGAAGTTTCCAGTCTGCCAGGCAAACTGGCCGATTGTTCCGTCAAAGACCCGGAAATGGCCGAAATCTACCTCGTCGAGGGTGATTCTGCAGGCGGTTCTGCCAAGCAGGGCCGTGACCGCCGCTTCCAGGCAATCCTGCCTCTGCGCGGTAAGATCCTCAACGTAGAGAAGGCAAGACTGGACAAGATTTTCGCCAATGCGGAGATCCGCACGATGATTACGGCCTTCGGTACGGGCATCAGCGATGATTTCGACCTGTCCAAGCGCCGTTATGGCAAGATCATCATCATGACTGATGCCGATGTGGATGGTGCGCATATCCGTACCCTGCTCCTCACCTTCCTCTATCGTTACATGAAGCCGCTGATCGAGCATGGCCATGTGTTCATTGCCCAGCCGCCTCTTTATCAGATCCGTAAGGGCAAGAAGCACTGGTATACCTACAGTGATGAAGAATTGGCCAAGAAGCTCGACGAAGTGGGCCGTGATGGCAGCACCGTACAGCGCTACAAAGGTCTGGGCGAGATGAACCCGGAACAGCTCTGGGAAACTACCATGGACCCTGCTGGCCGTACCATGCTGCGCGTGGAAATGGCTGACGCTGAGGCAGCGGATGAACTCTTCACGATTCTCATGGGTGATAAGGTCGAACCGCGCCGCCAGTTCATCGAAGAAAACGCCAAATTAGTGCGCAATCTCGATATTTAATCAAATTCTAATTGACTTTTCGTTTTTTTATGGTACACTAAGCGTATATCCCGTACAAGGGGAGTAGCTGAACGGTCAGATATCGTCAATACGGTGCATGGCACCCGGTATGGCCGGCTATTGTTTAGTAAGCGAGACCTTGTCTTGCAGGAGCTTTATTCAAGTTATCTGTAAGACAAGGTCTTTTTTGCACATCTAAGAAGGAGTTGGAAGGTTAGACATGGAAAATATCTTTGCAGGGATGTTCAGTCCCGAATGGTTTGCAGCTTTGTCCGGTATCTTGCTTTTGGATATCCTGCTTTCTGGTGACAATGCTATCCTGATTGCCCTGGCCTGCAAGAATCTGCCGGAGCATCACAAGAAGAAGGCCATCTTTATCGGCGGTTTTGGCGCAGTCTTTATCCGCATTGTATGCACGCTCTTTGCCACCAGCGTTTTGGCGGCGCCTTATATCGAGTTCATCGGCGGTGCAGCACTTCTGTACATCGCAGTGAAGCTGGTCACCGACCATAAGGAGAGCCATGAGGACGGTGCTGCGCCTGCAAGTTTTGGTGCGGCAGTACGCACCATCCTGATTGCCGATTTCATCATGAGCATCGATAATATCCTCTCGCTGGCTGGCGTTGCCAATACGGTGCCTGAGGGGAAATGGAGCCTGATCATCGTGGGGCTTCTGATTTCCATTCCCATCGTGCTCTGCGGGGCGCAGATATTCCTCAAGCTCATGCAGAAAGTACCTGCGCTCATCTATGCTGGTGCGGCTATATTAGGCTGGACTGCGGCAGAACTGATGACGGCAGACAAGGGGCTGGGCATGTATCTCGTTGACTATGCACTGGCGCTCAAGGTGCTCTTTGTGGCTCTGGTGCTGGGAATCGGTTATTATCTGAATCGAAAATACAAAAGGGATTTAAAAATGGGAGTGACGGAACATGAATAATCTAAAGACATTGATGTTGATGGTGCTGCTCTGTGCGCTGATGATTTTCGTCGGCGGTCTGGTGGGCGGCAAGGGGGGCATGATGGTCATGCTCATGATCTCGCTGGGCATGAACGCTTTTTCTTACTGGTTCAGCGATACCATGGTGCTCAAGATGTACAATGCCCGGGAAGTAAGCCGGGAGGAAGCACCGCAGCTCTATGGCCTCGTGGAGGATCTGGCGGCCAATGCACAGCTGCCCATGCCGAAGGTCTGCATCATTGAATCGGAGGTGCCCAATGCCTTTGCGACGGGCCGTAATCCTTCCCATGCTGCAGTAGCTGTGACTACGGGGATTATGCGGGCTTTGGATTACAATGAGCTTTCCGGTGTATTGGGCCATGAGCTGGCCCATGTGAAGAACCGCGATATCCTCACAGGCACGATTGCAGCCATGATGGCTACGGTCATTTCCTATGGTGTGCAGTTCTTCGCGTTATTCGGTGGCCGCAGCGATGATGATGAAGGCGGTAATCCGATCGCAGCTTTAGCTGCGGTTATCCTCGCGCCATTGGCGGCCAGCCTGATCCAGATGGCGATTTCCCGTTCCCGGGAATATGTGGCCGACCATGATGGTGCCGAAATCTGCGGCAATGCCAATTATCTGGCTGATGCACTCGAAAAAATCGAGTACTATGCCTTGAATGGCCGCCAGATGAGTGATGCAACGCCGGCAACGGCCCATATGTTCATCATCAACCCCTTCTCCGGAGCGATGTCTTCGATGAAGAAATTATTCAGCACCCATCCCGAGACCAGTGAACGCATCGCAAGACTGCGGGCACAGGCGCGTGGCCGGTAATCAAAAAACAGCCGTACCTTTCAGGTACGGCTGTTTTTCACTCTATCATTTTATCGAATTGTTCCTGTGGTACTGGCATCGTAAGCCCCATGATAGCTAGTATCTGGATCAGGGCTGTTTCTTTTTCACAGGTATTGCGGACGATATGGCTGCAGATCTTCCAGAGATTAAACTCCTTGTTGTTCTCTGCATATTGGAGATGATATTTTATTTCGTCATTGTTATAGCCAAGCTGCAGAAGCCTGTCTACCAGCGTGACATAATCGACCATCAGGAAGATCGTGGCCAGTTTTTTCTTGATGAGCTTCGTCATCAGCTTCAAGCCCGTGACTTCCAGGATCATGACACTGATGTGGTGGTCACGCAGGGAATCCAGGATATCGTCTTTCTTATAGCCATAGGATTCGCCTTTATGGGAAAATTCTATGATAAACTCCATTTGTGTAAATTCTTCCCGGCTTACTGTGATATACATATCGTCTCTTTTTACGTAGTGACGGTTGTGTTTCTGCGCACTGAAATCCTGTGTGGTGTAGACGGGGATAAAATGAATGCCCATTTGTTTTAGGTGAGCAGCCATCGTCGCCTTTCCTGAAGCCTGTGCGCCCATTAGTGCATAAATCTTATTATCCATCATCACACATCCTTTTTTGTCAGGGAAAATACAAAAGCGGGAACTACCGAACGTTCCCGCTTTTGCCGCCTCTATACCTTCTGCCTACAACAACATACTAGATGTCGTTGTTCTCCCTTCTTTATAATACAACACTTACATGGCCTTTTCAAGAGAAAAAATTCATTTTCTGTAAATTTGTGGAAAAAAGGATTTTTCGCTTCGATGGAGAATATATATGTTAGTATACAACTAAACGATACAGCAAAAATTTGAGCATTTTCTGGGAGGGGTCACAATGTATTTCTATTGTGAGAAATGTAAAAAACCATATCCGTTGAACACGCAGTCCTATATGTGTGAATGCGGCGGCATGTTCCGTCTGCATAAAGACCCGATGGATGAAGTGCAAAGCGAGATCACTTTGGGGGAAGTGGAAACGCCGTTACTGCCTTTACAGGTGGGCAAGCTGGATTTTTTGCTGAAGTTGGAAAACCTGCAGCCAACGGGTTCCTTCAAAGATCGTGGTGCACATACGCTGATCAATGAGATCCATCATCTGGGAATCAAAAAGATTGCGCTGGATTCGGCGGGCAATGCCGGAGCTTCTATGGCTGCCTATGCTGCCGCAGCAGGGATCGAGTGCACGGTCTATGTGCCGGATGATATCTCGCCGGAAATGAACAAGCAGATTGAAGCCTATGGTGCCAAGATCGTCAAGGTTCCCAATGGCCGGATGAATGCCTGTGCGGCTGTCAAGAAGAATCTGGGGGATGCTTACTATGCTTCGCATGTCTATAATCCTCTGTTCTTCGAAGGGATGCGTCCTATGGCAAAGGAAATCTATAAGCAGCTGGGGAATAAGATTCCGGAATATGTATTCATGCCCGTGGGAAATGGCACCATGATGATTGGCTTGTATTTAGGCTTTATGGAACTGGGCCGTCTGCCGCATTTTGTGGCGGTACAGAGTGCGAAATGTGCGCCCCTCTATGAAGCCTTCAAAGTGGTGGACGAGCAGCCGAAAAAGACGACCATTGCCCATGCTATCCGCATTGAACGGCCGAAGCGTATCACGACGATGTTGGAAATCCTGAAGCAGACCGGTGGCGATGTGGTGACGGTTGAAGATAAGGAAATCCTTCAGGCGAAGAAATATCTGGGATCTAAGGGTGTTTATGTGGAGATGACTTCGGCTGCTGCCCTGGCGGGTGCCGAGAAGTTCTTTGCAGGCGGCAAACCGGATAATTACAAGGTGGTTATCCCCATGACAGGCAGCGGCCTGAAGCGTTGATTTACGGGAGATTGCCTATGCTGCACGGGATAATTGATATTGGGTCCAATACCATCCGCATGGCCGTTTATCTGATTGAGGGCGGACATTTTGAGCAGCTGATGAAGCGGAAACATACAGTCGGCCTCGCCTCTTATGTGGAAGATGGTGTCATGCAGCCCGAGGGAATTGAGCGGGCGGTGGAAATCCTGCAGGAATATAAGAAAATGCTGCATTGTTTTAAGATAACCAATGTGGCAGCTTTTACTACGGCTGCTTTGCGCAATGCCCGCAACAGCCGGGAGGCTGTAGGGGAGATTGAAAGGCGCACGGGCATCAGTATACAGGTTATCAGCGGCGACGAGGAAGCCACGCTGGATTTCATTGGTGCTACGCATAGCCTGAACAATGCCTCCGGCCTGCTCATTGATATTGGTGGGGGAAGCACGGAGATCGTGACTTACCGTGACCGGCAGATCCAGCACAAGACCAGCCTGCCCATTGGCTCTTTGGGGTTTGCGAAAAAATATGTCAGCTCCATACTGCCCACCATGAGTGAATGCATGGAAATGTACGGTGAGGCCGAGACCACCATTGGGGCGGCGGCGGATTTTTTCAATGTCTGTGAGGCTGAGATCGTAGGGATTGGGGGAACATTCAAAGGGGCTTGTGCCTTGAACAATGAGATCTTCAACTTGCCTGCAGCCAACCGCCGGCTGGAGACGAAGAATATCCGTACGCTCATCAGTACCTTTGTTACAGATCTGGGCCTGACCCAGGAAATGACTGTGGCTTTGATGCGCTCCGTACCGGAACGCATCCATACCATCATTCCTGGACTGGTGATTGCCAATGTGTTAGCCAGGCGCTTTCAAAGCCATTGGATCACCTATAGTGATTCAGGGGTCCGAGAAGGATATATTTACGACAGGATCATAGGCAAATGAAATAAGCCTTCCCCTGGGAATCATTCCCTGGGGAAGGCTTATTTTACTGGTTATTTTTTCAGATTATCGAATTCGCCTTCGTCTTCACCGGCGATAACAAAGCAGTTGCGTCCTCTTTCCTTGGCAGCAAACAAGGCAAGGTCAGCGGCATGGAAGAGATGATTATAGGTCTTGCCGTTTTGGGGCGCGATAGCGATGCCGATGCTGGTCGTGAGGTTTATGTTATCACCCTGCAGGATGATGCTTCTGGACATTTGGTTGATTTCTGACGCCTTGCGCTTTATGATTTCCAGATCGGATTGATGATCGATGATGACGACGAATTCATCTCCATCCAGATGTCCTACACAATCATAGGCGCGGAACAGCTCTTTCAAACCCTGGGCAAATTTTTGCAAGATGCGGTCACCGTATTGATGTCCTTCATCTTTGCTGGCTTTCTTGAAGTTGTCCAGATCGATAAGGAAAATGGCAAGCATGCCGGGCGTGAGGGACTCTTCATATTCCTGCAGGCGCTTGCGGCATTCCGCTTCGACGGCTGCTCTGCTGTTCAGGCCTGTCAGTGTGTCGATTTCGGCGGATTGTTTGAGATTATGGCGCATAGCACGGATTTCGTTGATGGCCATGGCCATTTCACCGATTTCATCTTCGGAAAGGATATCGAGCTGGATGTTGTCATCTTTTCCCTTGACGATGTTCGTGATGACCTGGCAGATTTTTCGGATGGGTGTCGTAAGGCGGCTGGCGATTGTGTTGGCAATCAGGCTGACAATGATCAGGAGCAATATACCCATCGAGCCTGCAAGGGCGATTTCCCGATTGATCTGCTGATAGATGACGCTGCAGGGCTGGGCTGTGACAATGAACCAACCTGTCAACGGGTGATGGGTATATGTGATGATATGTTCCTTGCCGTGGAGTTCTGTACGGGTCATTCCGGAATCTTCGGTCATGAGGCGGACAAATTGCTTATAGTCATCAACATCATCACCGGCATTGATATTGTTGGAGGAATGCGCAATGATCTTATTTTCCCGGTCCATGACGATACTGGATATTTCATTTTCGCTTTGGGACTTCACAAACTGATCGAAGCTGTCCAGGCTGAAATTCCGCTGCAATGCACCAATCGGCTGTTTCTTTTCGTCGAAAATCGGCACAGACAATACGACGATCATCTTTCCCGTGGACATACTGATCATCATATCCGAGACAAAGGCTTTTCCGGATATGGCTTCCTGGAAGTGACGGCGCTGAGATATATTGACCCTGGGAGTATTATCACTGCGGATGAGTTGCAGACCTTTGGCATCCGTGACGGCGGTGAGATTTTTGTCATGGAAGAGTTCATCATTGTTACGGAGCATCTGCTTGATGAGTTCTTCGTCTGCAGGATTGGGATTTTTCAGGTAATTTCTGATTGTCGGGGTACTGGCCAGCGTATGCAGGGCATAAAAATTATTCTGCAATAGATTGGTCAGATGTTCACTGATGATATTATTGTTCATCCAGCCGGTTTCCTGGGCGTGATCCTCCATGTTTTCCGTGACACGGAGGCCGCCGTAAACAAGAACCGATAAAAGGGGAAGCATACCCATCATGATCAAAAGCAACAGTAATTTTTTATGAATGCTTTTTCTATTCATTCTGCAGCACCTCTTTTTATAGATTATCCGACAATTTTGATATTTATAATATTATAACGCTAATAATGGATTTTGGCTATGGATAAAAGTGTTTTGTGAATAAAATCTGAAAAAATATTTTTTATAGAGACAATTGTTTGCTTTCAAGAAACGGAATTATTGCGGAAGGGCAGGCTAGGTGGTATAATAAAGAAAAAGTTATATTGTTAGAATTATACAGACAATTTTTATGCTTTTGCAGCAAAATCAGATGTTGAAGCGAAGGTGATGCCAATGTTTTCCAAGCTTATGGATGTACTCAATGATTTACAGCCCAGACAGTTGTTGTTGCTGGCCGGGGGAACAGCGGTAGTGATGTTTTTCGCCGTTTACTTTGCCTTGACAGGTCTGGTCAGTAATACGGAAACGGTGAAGAAGACAGTGCCGGCCACACAGGTTGCTACCACACAGGTCGTAATGGCCCGGGAGGACATACCTGCCCGTACGGTGATCCAGGAAGATATGCTGGAGATGCGGGATGTTCCTGTTGACGCAATCCCACGAGGGGCGATGATGAGCACCCATGAGATTGTCGGCCAGCCGGCGGCATCCACGATATATGCCGGTGATGTCATAACCTTGTCCAAATTGGTTGTAGATAAGAATAAAACGGGGTTTGTCGGAGAGATTCCGGATAACTGCCGGGCTGTTTCCGTGGGAATCAGCGAGATCACTGGTGTAGCTGGCTTTGCCAAACCGGGGGATTATGTGGATGTGATCCTGGTGCAAAAAGACAATGCTGGCGCGACCAGCCGTTTCTTACTGAAAGATGTCCTGCTGTTGGGGATTAATCAGGACACTGCGCAGGAAAAAGACGGCAACAAAACGGATAAAGCAAAGCTCAAGGGGAAACCGGCGATTGCGACGCTGGCTTTGCAGCCTGACGATATGCTCCAGCTTATATCCGCTGCCGCTGTGGGGGAGATCTATCTGGCACTTCGTCCGTTCCATACGAATGATACGGGAAATTTTCTGAACACCTACACGACGAAATCGGAAAAAGTTGCGGCGGCGGCTTCAGCACCTGAACCTGTCAGGACATCACCGCCAGTCGTTTATCAGCCGGCACCGGCTGCTCCGTCAGCTGCTCCCAGAGCCGCTGCTTCACCGGCGCCGCGTTCAGCAGGATATGAAATCATTCAGGGTGATAAAGTAGTTGCAAATTGAGGGTGGTCGGCTTTATGGGAAAATTAAGGGGATTGATAACTGGTTTACTGGCAGGCTGTTGCCTGTGGAATTCAGCTTTGGCAGCAGATCTGCTGTCGGTGGGAGTGCATAGCTCCCGATATGTATCCATGCCATCATCTATAACCAGGATTGCCATTGGCGATCCGGATATCGCAACGATTGTGCAGGTTCCTTCTTCCAAGACTGAATTCTTGGTGGTGGCGCACAAGGCAGGGACGACTTCCTTGTTTGTCTGGACATTGGATGGTTCCCGTTATGAATATATCGTGGGGGTCTCTCCGGAGGATGTGGGACAGGCAAGGGTGATTCAGGAAGCCATAAACCTGCCGGGCGTGCGGGTGAAGATGGTAGATGGCAAAGTCCTCCTGTCCGGCACTGTGGAAAATCAGTACGAACGCAATTATGCCGTGCGGACAGCGCAGCTCTTTGTAAAAAATGCGGATCATGAAGGCAATATCAGCGTTGGCAGCAATACCAGCGTGCAGATGGCTACGAAGGCCGCCAATGACCAAAGGACTGGCAATAACATGGGTGTGAATAACATGGTGTCGACTGGCTCTGTTATTGATCTCTTGCATATGCGTCATCCATCCCAAATCAAATTGGAGGCGCAGGTTATCGCCATCAATCCGAAGGAAGACAAGGATCTGGGTTTTGTCTATGGTCATGATGCCGGTTCCAATCTGTTGAGTACACCAGGGGTTTTTTACGCTGGTGAATCTTATGGTACCAATGGGACGAGATTTGGGAATAATCCCTGGAAATGGTTGACGGAACATCGCGGCGGCATCAATATGGCTCTGCGGGCCCTGGTCAGCCAGAACCGGGCGAAAATCCTTTCCCGCCCCAGCATTACCACCATGAGCGGCGAGGCGGCCATCATCCAGGTGGGGGGTGAGATTCCTTATACTACGCGGGACGGCAATGGGAATCCTAATACGGAGTTCAAGGATTATGGTATCATCCTGCAGTTCAAACCAGTCGTGGATGCGGAGAATCGCATTGTATCGTCCATTCATACGGAAGTGAGCATGCCCAGTGGTGAATCTGTAGACAAGCAGCCCATCCTGGACCGGCGGCGGGCGGATGCTGTCGTGACGGTGGCCTCTGGTTCTACGATGGTCATTGGAGGCCTGATGGATTCCCGGGATTACAAGATTGTACGCAAGTTTCCTTTCTTAGGGGATATGCCCATTTTGGGAGAATTCTTTAAATATACGTCGCATAACAAGGATAAGCAGGAATTGATCATTTTGGTGACACCGACCCTGGTAACGGAGGAAAGCGCTTCGGTGGCCGGTATGTCGGGTGAAATGAAAGGCTTATATGATAAGGGCCGGCAGGAAAAAGCAGCCCAGAAGCAGGTAGATCTCAATGAAGACCTGTCACAGGATGATGATGGAGCTGAGAAGGGGCAAGAGGATAAAGATCAGGACAAAAAGGATATCCATACGCCTGCCGCGGAGATGGCTCAGGATGATGACTCTCTGCTCGGCAAATATTTGCGCCGGGATGTTCTTCCCAGGAAATGAAAATAAGCTGAGGAAGGAGTGGTCGTGTGTATGGAAGGACATAGAAGTATCATTATTGCTGTGTTCAGTACATCCTCTGGCTGTGGCAAAACGATAACAGCTATCAATCTGGCAGCAGGTCTGGCTGACGAAGGTTATCGCACTTGCCTGGTCGACCTGGACCTGCAGTTCGGTGATGTCATGGGGTATCTGGATCTGGTAAGTGATGTCACGTTGGCAGATGCCCAGAAGGCTATCGTGCAGGATGAAGAGAGATTCCGCATTGATGATTACCTGACGGAATATAAATGCGGAGATACTTCCTTTGCCGTTTTGCCGCCTCCGAGGGAAATCAATGATGCCTATCAGGTCAGCGTGGAAGCTGTGGAGAAAATCATCAATTCCATGCGGGGATTTAATTTTATCGTCCTGGATATGACAGCGGTGTTCAGCACCTTGAATCTGTCGATGCTGGACATGAGCACCATGATTGTTTTTTTGGGCGTAATGGATTTTTTACCGTCGGTGAAGAATTATAAGGTCGGTTATGATACGCTCTTGCGCTTTGACTATGAACAACGGAAAATCTGTCTCGTGGAAAATAAGGCGGATTCGGAGCGCTATATCAAGGCCAGGGATGTCGAGCGCTTATTGGGAGCAGAATTCTATCATCATCTGCCTTACGATTATCAGGCGCTTACGCATTCTATCCGCATGGGCAGGCCGCTGATGTATTCGGTGCCATTGTCACCACTGACGCAGAGCTATTGGCATCTGGTGGGCAAATTCACCAACCGCCAAAGATCTGCTTCCCAGCAGCTTGAGCAACAAAAAACGGAAAAGAAACGCTGGCTTTCCTGGCTCCTGGATAAAAGGATCAAGGTACCAATGTATAAGACAAGGTAAAGGCAGGTGGCAGATTTGATTTATCGTGTGATTCTTGTGGAGAGAAACGCAGATCTGCTGTCGCTGATGGCAGGCAGCCTGAAAGCTGATAATTCCTTCGATCTGGCCTCTACATACCATGACGTGGAAATGGCTTTTGGACAGAGCAGTGTTTTCCGGCCCACCTTGTTCTTATTGGATGTTGACGATCCGCGTGCGGTGGATCTGGTTCCCAGTTTTATCCAGGATTATCCCAAAGCGCAGGTCATCGGCCTGATGGAAAACTGGAAGGCGGATGTGGCTGAGCTGCTATTGACAGCAGGGGCTTGTGGCTGCATTTTGAAACCCTTTCGCACCGCGGATATCCTAAAAGCGCTGGATATTGCCAAGCGGCGGGGACAGCCTTTGCCCACCCGTACACTGGCCTTCTTCAGTCCTAAAGGTCATGCCGGGCAGACTACGATGGCTGCCGTATTGGCTATTGAGTTGGCGAAGAAAAGCGGTGAGTCCGTAGCGCTTATCGATGCGGATTTACAGTTCGGGGATGTGGCGATGTTCTTTGATGCGGTGCCGCAGCATAATGTAGTAGAGGCTACTCATGATGTCAAGTTATTGAATCCGGCTACCTTGGAACCTTATTTTCATCCCGTAGGTCATGGCGTTTGGATTATGAGCGGGCCCTTGCAGCCGGAACATGCTGAATTGGTCGAGGCAGACAGGCTCATCGATGTGGTACGGATGGCGGGCAGCCTGTTCCGCTATGTATTGCTGGATTTGCCAACAGGTTTCAATCCCATATCCCTGGCCTTGGCTGAATGCGCCGATACAGATATTCTGATTTCCATGCTCAACAGCGGACATGAGGTGCGGCATATGAAGCGTTCACTTAAGATGTTCCATATTTGGGACACTTATGGGAAACATGTTTATCCTGTATTTTCTGGCGTAGAACCTTGTACGCCTGCGCATCAAGCGAAGCTGGAGGCGGAATTAGGGCGTTCCATCACGATGCTCCTGCCCTTGGAACGACGCATAACGGATGTGACTGGCAGTGGCCGCATCATGAAGGATTTGCCGGAACATACTCCTTTCGTGCAATCTTTGGCTGGTCTGGCGGAAGATATTGTTCAAGGCAGGAGGTGAGGGCTTTTGGTTATCCTGGCAGCGATGATTGCCGCCTTGGCGGCCTTTCTGTTGGTACTTATCGCTATAGTCTATGTGCAGCATATCCGGCGCTTGAATATCTATTACCGCTTGCGCCGTCATAAAGTCATCCGGGCGGGAGATGCAGCGGCGGATCAGCCTTATCTGTTTGAACGCGTGCGCAGTTTTTTGAGCCGTGCCGCTTCGCCAATTGCCGAGCGTGGGCCTGTGCAGGCTTTAGATTTTCGGATGCGGCAGGCAGGAATTCCCCTATTGGGTGGCGAATTTATGATTTTACTAGCAGGTAGTGCTGGTGTTGTTTGCCTGATTGTGTGGATGCTGACCTTGAATTTTGGCGTTTCCCTGTTATGGGGCGTTCTGGCGGCTACTTGTATCTGGGGATTGGTTTCCTGGCGTATCTATCAGCGCCGCAACGCTTTCACGGAACAGCTGGGGGATTGTCTCACTACCGTGGCGAATGCCTTGCGGGCAGGATATAGTTTTCCGCAGGCGGTGGATGTGGTGGTCGAGGAAATGGAACCGCCCATCAGTGAGGAGTTTGCACAGGTATCCCGGGAAGTCGGCATGAGCGTACCGTTAGAAGCTGCCTTGGAGGCTTTGAGCCGCCGGGTGGGCAGTGCCGATTTGGATTTGATGGTAACAGCTGTGCTGATTCAAAGGGAAGTAGGCGGTAATCTGGCACAGATCCTGGACAGTATCAGTGATACGATTCAGGATCGTGTGCGGATGAAGCGGGAGATTTTTTCCCTGACGGCACAGGGGCGGCTATCGGCCTGGGTGCTTTTGGTTTTGCCCTGGATTATGGCCTTGCTGCTCTATATCTTCAGACCGGAGCAACTGCTGTTTTTGGTGAATCATCCCTTTGGGCGCATGGCATTGATTGGCTCCTTTATTCTGGAGGTTATCGGCTATTTGGTAATCCAAAGGATTGTCAATATAGACGCATAATATATTTTGATTCTTTGGTTGAGGAAAGGATGTGGCAGAAATGTTGGACTATATTCGCGTTATGTTATCTGCTAAATTGTCATCCAAGGGTCAGGGCATAGTGGAGTATGCTTTGATTCTGGCATTTGTGGTGGCTATCGCTGTGGTTGCTTTGAAATCTGATGGCGACATTGGTAAAGCCATCACAGACTTGTTCAAGGATACTGGCGATGCCATCAAAGATGCAGGTCCTGGGGAATAAGTGACATTTAGCGAAATAAAACAGAAGATGTCGCCCCCTTTAGGGGGAGATGGTCACGGAGTGACCAGAGGGGGTAACTCTTAGGGGGTCAGCATAGTTGGCTTGACAAGAGCTACCCTCTTTTTTACTCAGGCATGTCTTAGGAGGTGAGACGGTGGCGAGTCAGAAAGGGCAATCAGTAGTGGAATTTGCGTTGATCATCCCCTTGTTTCTCAGCTTGATCCTGGGCATGATATACGGCGGTTTTGCTTATGCGGATTATCTGCAATACAGTACGGCTGTCAGGGAAGCGGCCCGTGATATTTCCTTGCAGAAAGCGGATAAGCGGGCGGCCAGCGTAGAGAGACTTAATGGCAGCAATGGAAATGAGTATGCAGATCCCCTGACGAAACTTTATCATGCCGAGTTTTCGGCGGCAATCGAATCCGGGGCGGATGGTGACTTCGTCAAGGTGACGGTGAATTTCATCCGGAATGACGATGTTTTGGGGACGATTATTCCCTTGCCGGAGACGTTGGAAACCTTGCAATGCACAATGCCGCTGGAAAAAGAAATTCCCGGAGAATCATCGTCAGGTTCATCATAAATAAAAATGCTGCTTAGGGGAAAATCTGTATAAGGTGGGGTTGATATGTCGCTGTTAAAGCGTTTGGGAAGAACGAAAGAAGATGCATTCAAAGAAGTTGGCAGCCAGCGGAAAACAGTACCTTCGGCAGCGCCCAAGCAGGAAGAAAGTCATACACAAACCTATTCCCGCTTGCTCGACAATAATGAAAATGTTCAGCCGCAGGCGGCGTCTGCCTTTGCCGGACGGCGTTCGGCAATGGTGCAGATCGATCAGATACAGGAGCTTAGATTAGCGATCCACCGGCGGATTGTGGATGAAATGACGGTGGCAGAACAACAGCTGATCGCACAGGGGAAGGAAGCCAGAGAGCAGATCAAGAATCTGATTTCAGCCTATTTTGAACGGGAGATGGCCACCAATACTTATGGCTTATCCCGGGCAGAGCGTATGGTGCTGGTGGATGATATCTGCGATGAGCTTTTGGGGCTGGGGCCCTTGGAACCGCTGCTGAAAGACCCGACCATTACGGAAATCATGATCAACGGCCCCAAAGATGTTTTTGTGGAACGCGAAGGCAAACTGCTGTTGTCAGATACCCGTTTTTATGATGAAGCGCATTTGATGAATATTATCGAGCGCATTCTGGCGCCTTTAGGACGCCGCGTGGATGAGTCTTCGCCCTTGGTGGATGCGCGTCTGTCCGATGGTTCTCGTGTCAATATCATCATCCCCCCCTTATCCCTGATTGGGCCGACGGTGACCATCCGTAAATTTTCGCAACAGGCCTTGTCCGTGGAGAATCTGGTGGGCTTTGGCAGCATGAGCGAGCCGATGGCTGTCTTTTTGGAAGCTTGCGTCAAGGCACGGCTGAATATCTTGGTGGCCGGCGGTACTGGTTCCGGCAAAACCACGACCCTGAATATATTGTCTTCCTTCATTCCTGCCCGGGAGCGTATTGTCACGATTGAGGATGCTGCTGAACTGAGGCTGCAGCAGCGCCATGTGGTGACGCTGGAATCGAGACCTGCCAATATTGAGGGAACCGGGGCGGTGACCATTCGCGATTTGGTACGCAATGCCTTGCGTATGCGCCCTGACCGGATCATCGTCGGTGAAGTCCGTTCCGGGGAAGCACTGGACATGCTGCAGGCCATGAATACCGGTCATGATGGTTCCCTGACGACAGCGCACGCCAATAGTCCTCGTGATGTTTTGTCCCGTCTGGAAACCATGACCTTGATGGCGGGCATGGAACTGCCGGTGCGGGCCGTCCGCAATCAGATTGCCTCGGCCATCAATATCATTATCCAACAGTCCCGTCTGCAGGATGGCAGCCGCAAAATCACCCATATTACAGAGGTGCAGGGGATGGAGGGGGATACCATAATCCTGCAGGAACTCTTCCGTTATGTGCAGGATTATATCGATAATGAAGGCAAGTCGGTGGGCCATTTTGAAGCAACGGGCTTGCAGCCTGCTTGTATGGACAAATTCCGTATCCATGGTGTGGAATTGCCGAAAGATATCTTTAACAAAAATTAAGGAGGGAGCAGGATGATTTTTTTATTGGCGCTCGTAGTGACAGCGTTGTCTATGCTGCTGCTCTCACTTCTGGTATATACTGCCCGCAGGCCACAGATGCAGACGCAGCTGCATTTGGAGCGGATGATCGCTGAGGCGGAAGCACAGCGGGCGGCGCATAAGAAACAAAAGCGCAAGGATGTATTCATGGATCCTAAGGATGATTCCCATTACTTACGGGATAAATCCTTCCGTGAGCGTATCGTTCAGCCTATGGTGACGGCCATCGAGAATTGGCTCATGCATTTTGCTCCGCGGGAACTCAATGCCATGATGGAGAATATGTTGCTGCATCTGGGGGTACAGGAGACCTGGAGTGTGCGGCGCTTAGCGGCTGGCTGGGTGTTAGCAGTGGCTTTGGGCGGCGTGCTGGCTATTTTGGGGATTTACTTTATGGGAACCTCTCACTTTACCCAGAAGATTGCCATTGTGGCGATTGGTCTGTTTTTAGGGGCCGCAGTACCCTTTGTCCTGTTACAATCTGCCATTCGTCGCCGGCAGGCGATATTGCGCAAACAATTGCCTGAATTTCTGGATTTTCTGTGTGTCAGCGTGCAGGCTGGCCTGTCTTTTGATGGTGCCGTGGCTAAAATCGTGTACCGCATGAAGGGGCCGCTGACAGATGAGTTCAAGCGGATGCTCAGGGATATGAGCCTGGGGATGAATCGCCAGCGGACGCTGACCCAATTGGCCCGACGCTGTGATTTGGAGGAAATGTACCTGTTTACAGCGTCCGTCATTCAGGCTGAACATTTAGGGACAAGCATGTCCCGCACGTTAAAACAGCAGGCCGACAATATAAGAGATCGTCATCGGCAGACGGTACGTGCTGCTGCCCTGAAGGCGCCCGTCAAGATTCTCTTCCCCATGATTCTGTTTATTTTTCCTTCGATTTTTGTGATTGTTGTCCTTCCTTCCGCTCTGACGTTGTTAAAAGCTCTGGGGAAGTGATAGCAGGAAGAAGGGAGCAGGTAGTATGGGACCGTTCAGAAAAAAACTGCAGACAAGCCTGCAAAATGAGACCGGTCAGGTATTGACCGAGTTTGCCTTGGTGGTTGTCTTCATATTGGGGATTGTTGGCATTATCTACAATTCCGGCCTTGATCTGCATTCACAGACTTTATATGAAAAAGTGGTGTCATATTTGCAAGGCACACCCACTTATAGTCAGGCTGTATCGACTTATGGCACGATCTCCAATGAAGAACTCCGGAAAATTGACAACAATGAGCGTATCGTTATGGATCAGACGGCTTTGGAGAATCTGGCCAGAGCTTTTTTGGGCAAGAATAAGGAAACCATCAGGTCTATGCTGGATAATACGGGAACGAATATTGACAGCGGTTTTGCGGCTTATAATCCGAACAAGGGGTTGAGTCAGTGCATGCTGCTGTTTGACTATTACATCAAGAATACCGGGGATGGGGAGAATGCCCAGGTGAAAACAAAGTTCGATAATGCTAAGGCACATCCCCAGGATATTATCAATTGGATGCAGGGAAATTATACCGAGCAGAATACGAATGATAAGAGTATGACCTCGAATTCCCGTTATTTTTTCTCGGATGACCTGATTGACCCCTCCGGGGTCTTACACGATGAGGAGCATGAAGCTGGTGAGTATGCGGTCAGCGTCCGTTGTGCGTTTACTTGGGATAGCAATCAAAATGCCACCAGTGTCCGGATCTGGGCTACCCGCAACAAAAAGAAAAATAATACGAATCCAGTAGAATGGCTCCGCTATGAAGCGGATGGTATGTTTGATATCATCGTACAATGATAGGGGGAGAAGACATGAGGGCGAAACGGCAGCAGGAAAAGGGGACAGTATTGGTCTTTGTCGCTCTCATGCTGCCCCTGTTGGTGTTTTTTTCAGGAATCGCCATTGATTTCGGCCGGGCTTATATGCATAAATCCTCGCTGCAGAGCGAGGCTGATGCGGCAGCTCTGGCCGGAGTGGCAAAGGTGGGAAATGGACGTGCCCGGCTGGTAAAGGTGGAAGATATCCCTGCCAGCAGCAGTTCACTGTATTCAGCGGTGAAGGCTGAGGCTGACAGGGCGGCGAATGTAATTCTTGCCAAGGGCAGTGGTGGGGCAGATGGTCTCCTGACCGATTTGCGTATTGTCATATTGGATAAAGAAGATCCCAGACTGGCAGGCAGGGTGCAGAATTATTATTATGAGGTGGAGCTATCGGAGGCTATCGATTTTACCTTTGCCAAGCTGTTTTTGCCAGCGTCTTTCCTGCCAAAAGACTGGAAGGTCAATGTGCAGGCCTGGGCTATGGCAAAGGCTAAGGGGTCTGCGGACCTGAGCGGCAAAAGCCTGCTGGACCAGATGAAAGATGTTGCAGATCTGGAGACCGTCGCCAGTTTTCAGGCTTTGCAGAAGGAGAACCCCGGCAAGAGCTACGATTATATCAAGTCCATCAGTTTCACCAATAAGGGTGTTTCCTATTTTGCGGATGGATCGCGTCAGGAGATCTTCACGTTGAATGGGGATGATTCCTTGACAAATGGCATGAAGCATCTGCTGATCAATTTTAAGCCGGATATCATAAGCAGTACGAAATTGGAAGATAATTGGGATCTGGATACTTTAGCGGGCTGGGGGGACACGGCTGTAAAAAATTATTTCAACAATCATAAGATGAAGTTCACCAACTGGCAGATTTACGATAATGATGGCAATTTAGTGTCGTTAAGTGAGGGTGGTGTCAAAAATTGGCAGGATTTTTTCAACCTGCTGAAAAACACCTTTGGAGAAGCCGGTGCCCAGCAGCTCGTCCGGCAGAGGATTGAATCGGTCATCAATGTGGATCAGGCTTATGAGGTGCGTGATGTGGCCCATTTACCCCAGACGGATATCTCTTATGATGTAAATGGTGACCGCAATCTGCAGGACCCGCTGTTTATTCGCATTGAAAGTGAAGAATATAACCAGCAATCGGGCAGCAATTTTGTGACCAACTCCATTCGGGATATTACCATCAATATCAGGGCTGATAATACGGTACAGGATGGGTCCGGAAACTATATCTATCGACCGATGCTGTTCTTTTATGATGGTCCTGTGGACCAGGATGGCGATCGTGGGAAAGGCCGGAAGTCCCGGACGGTGGTGCTGAATCTGGAAGAGGATTTCCGTGGTATCATCTATGCCCCCAATAGCCCTGTCTGTATTCAAATCAACGGCGCTGATATTAAGTTTACAGGCATTATCATTGCGGCGCGGCTGGTAGATGCTGATGGCAATGAAATCAGCATGCCGTCCCATCAGGATGAAAGCACGGATGCCATCTTACAGGCATTCTATCATGATCAGCTGGGTTTGCGTGATGCCCAATTCGATACTTTTGGGGTGGCAGGGCTGACCATCTATGAAAATCCCCTTAAAGATATTGCTTATCTGACTGAACGGGCAGCAGAAACCAAATAGGAATAGCGCATTTTTGCTTTTTGGGCTAAATAATGATATAATTGTAGGATGGTAATTTTGTCAATCGATATATATTTTTTAGATAATGAAAGCAAGATTTTGAGGTGAGATTGTGGAGTTTGAACAGGGAAAAATAGTCCCCGTCAATTTGGAACACGAGATGAAGAATTGCTACATCGACTATGCGATGAGCGTTATCGTAGCTCGTGCCCTGCCAGATGTGCGGGACGGCTTGAAGCCGGTACACCGCCGTATTCTCTACGCCATGCAGGAATCGGGCATGGGCTCTGGGAAGCCCTATAAGAAATCCGCTCGTATCGTCGGTGAAGTTTTGGGTAAATATCACCCGCATGGTGATACTTCGGTTTATGATGCCATCGTACGTATGGCGCAGGATTTCTCCATGCGCTACATGCTGGCTGACGGCCACGGCAATTTCGGTTCTGTAGACGGTGACCCCGCCGCTGCTATGCGTTATACGGAAGTCCGCATGTCCAAGATTTCCGAGATGATGTTGCAGGACATTGACAAGGAAACGGTTGATTTCGTACCGAACTATGATGAATCCTTGAAGGAGCCGTCTGTGTTGCCGGCGAAGTTCCCGCAGCTTCTGGTCAATGGTACCTCCGGTATCGCGGTTGGTATGGCTACCAATATCCCGCCGCATAATATGCGGGAGGTCATTGACGGTACGTTGATGCTTATCGATAATCCGGAGACCACCATCGAGGAACTCATGACGGTCATTAAGGGACCGGACTTCCCGACGGCTGGCCTTATCCTGGGCAAAGAAGGCATCAAGCAGGCCTATACGACGGGCCGCGGCATCGTGAAAATGCGTGCCAATGCTCATATCGAGACCATGAGCAACGGCAAGCCGCGTATCGTGGTTACGGAACTTCCGTATCAGGTCAACAAGGCACGTCTGATTGAAAAGATTGCTCAGCTCGTCCGTGACAAGCAGATTGAGGGCATTACCGACCTGCGCGATGAATCGGACCGCAATGGCATGCATATCGTCATCGATCTGCGCCGCGATGCCAATGCCAATGTCATCCTGAACCAGCTCTTCAAGCACACGCAGCTGCAGGACAGCTTCGGTGTCATCATGCTGGCACTCGTGGACGGCAAGCCGCAGGTACTCAACCTCAAGCAGGTGCTCCATTACTACATCAAGCATCAGGAAGAGGTCATCACCCGCCGTACTCAGTACGAATTGAAAAAGGCCGAAGCACGCGCACATATCCTGGAAGGTTTGACCATCGCCCTCGACCATCTCGATGCGGTGATCACGACCATCCGTGAGAGCCGTACGGCAGACATCGCCAAGGAAGCTCTGATGACGGGCTTCAAGCTCTCCGATAAGCAGGCACAGGCAATCCTTGACCTCCGTCTGCAGCGCCTGACCGGTCTGGAACGGGAAAAGATTGAGGAAGAATATCAAGAAACCTTGAAAGCAATCGAAAACTTCAAGGCCATCCTCGCTGATGAACAGAAAATCCTGGGCATCATCAAGGAAGAGCTCACGGCTGTCAAGGACAAGTTCGGTGATGACCGCCGCACGAAGCTCACCATCGATACATCTGAAATCGATGTGGAAGATCTGATTGCGGAAGAAGATGTGGTGATTACCCTCACCCATAATAACTATATCAAGCGGATGCCGCTGGATACTTATCGCCGCCAGAACCGTGGTGGCAAGGGCATCAAGGGCATGGGCACGAAGGAAACGGATTTCGTGGAAAATCTGCTGATCACCACGACGCATCATACCATCCTGTTCTTCACGACCCGCGGCCGCGTATACAGCCTCAAGGCTTACGAGATTGCTGAATCCAGCCGCACCGCCAAAGGCACGGCTATCATCAATCTCCTGCAGCTGGATCAGGGCGAGAAGATTACGGCAGTCATTCAGGTCAAGGGCTTTGAACCGGATCGTTATCTCTTCATGGCTACCCGCAAGGGTATCGTCAAGAAGACGTCCTTGTCTGAGTTCAGCAATCTGCGCCGCAACGGTCTAAATGCCATCAATCTTGATGATGATGACGAGCTCATGGGCGTCAAGTTCACGGATGGCGAAAGCTATCTGATGCTGGGCACGAAGCTCGGCAAGGCCATTGCCTTCTCCGAGGATGATGTGCGTGCCATGGGCAGAACGGCCCGCGGTGTCAAGGGCATCACTCTGTCCATGGGCGATGAAGTTGTGGGCATGGATATCCTCGTGCGCAATTCCGAAGTCCTCACGGTCACGGAATGCGGCTACGGCAAGCGCACGAGCACGGATGAATACCGGGCTCAGACCCGTGGCGGCAAAGGCCTCATCAACATGAAGGTCACGGAAAAGACTGGCTATGTAGTAGGCATCAAGGTTGTCCGCCCTGAACACGAACTCATGCTCATCACTACGGACGGCATTGTGATCCGCACCAACGTGTCCGATATCTCCGTCATCAGCCGCAATACGCAGGGCGTCAAGCTCATGACTACGGCAGAAAATGACAAAGTGGCATCCATGGCGACGCTGGAGCAGAAGGACGACTAAGGATGAAGCCTATAGCTCATTTTAGTAAATCAGTTATAGATGCTTTGGGGTTAGATGTTGCAGAAAATACTCCTATATTTATAGGAGAGAGTAATATCAAGCATATGAAACAAAGTCATCCTGGTGATTATGACAAATATGGAGAATTTAAGGAAGATATTCTAAAAAATCCTGATTATGTTGGTCGAAATCCCAAAGATGATTCTATAGAGTTTGTGCGTGAGTACAGGATCGATAATGATGATTTTGTAAAGGTTGCCGTACGCATATCATTAAAAGGGCGATATTATGCACGCTCATTATATGTGTTAAATGCAAATCGCGTAAGAAACTTTATAAAGAAGGGCACCTTAAAGGATTTGACAAAATCTGCAAAGTGAATTAGAATTTAAGTAATAAGAGAAGCAGAGGACGGAACGGGCAGCCGTCGCCGGAAGGGGATACCCTGATTAGGAGATGCGGGATTGTCACCCCGCCTATTCTCGAATTGGAAAGAGGAATCATTATGATTCCTCTTTTTGCTATAAAATTTTAGTCGATCAAATGTCGCGAGGCCTTCTATGTGGCATTGAAGGGAAAAATATAATAATATGTGGATAGCCAATGGCGATGAGGGAATCTGTCGTCATTTTTTCTTGAATATATTCATTGAGAGTGGTAAAATTTAATTGTAGTATTGCAAATTTACAGGAGGGATATGTATGGATTTCATGAAACTGGCCCAGGAGCGTTTTTCCGTCCGCAAGTTTACGGATCAGCCGGTGGAGCAGGAAAAGCTGGATGTTATTCTCGAAGCTGGCCGCTTGGCGCCTACGGCCTGCAACAAACAGCCCCAGAAGGTCTATGTGCTCCAGAGTGAGGAAGCACTGGCGAAAATCAATGGCCTTTGCAAGTGTATTTTCGGTGCGAAGACTGTGCTTATGATTACCTGTGATAAGAATCTGGAATGGCAGAATCCTTTGGAAGCCGGCGTCTATGCAGGTGTTCAGGATATCAGCATAGCCGCCACCCATATGATGCTGGCGGCCTGGGAACTGGGAATCGGCTCCTGCTGGGTCAATTATTTCGCCCCCTCGGAAATCGCCAAGGCATTCGAGCTGCCTGACAATGAGCAGCTGGTCCTGCTTATGCCTCTGGGCTATGCGGCAGAGGATGCTAAACCTGCGCCGCTCCATGAAGCCTCCCGTGACCTCAAGGAAATGGTGCAGTATCTCTAAATAAAATCTAAAAAAAGTCCGTTGAAATCAGTCAATGCTGCTGATTCCAACGGACTTTTTGGTAGGGCAATTTATTTTTTCAACAGTTCTCTGGTATGTTCAGCTACCATTTCCGGCGTGATATTCCAGTTGCGGGCTACGCCGCTCTGGCGGGCGGCATGGGCTACGGCAGCGGCTACAGTGGGGGCAACTTCCGGGTTGAAGGGGCTGGCGATGACGTGTTCTTCGTCCAGTTCTGCCGGCTTGATCAGGGAGGCAATGGCCTTGGCGGCGGCCATCTTCATTTCCTCGTTGATGGTGCTGGCCTGTACGTCCAGCGCCCCACGGAAGATGCCAGGGAAGGCCAGCAGGTTGTTGACCTGGTTGGGGAAGTCGCTGCGGCCTGTGCAGACAATGCGGGCCCCGGCTTCCTTGGCCAGATGGGGAAGGATCTCCGGTTCGGGATTGGCCATGCCCATGACGATGGCATCCGGGGCCATCGTGCGCACCATATCCTGGGTGACACAGCCCGCCACGGACACGCCAATAAAGACATCCGCCTTGCGGATCACGGCGTTGAGGGGTCCTGCCTCATGTTTCGGATTGGTGATTTTGGCAATATCATCTTTGTAGGGATTCATGCCGTTAGGACGGCCTTCATAGATGGCTCCACGGGAATCACAGAGGATGATATTGCGGCCGCCCATGCTGTGGATCAGGCGGGTGATGGCCTGTCCGGCAGCCCCGGCGCCATTGATGACGAACTTGGCCGTGGCAAAGTCCTTGCCGACAATCTTGAAGGCGTTGATCAGGGCTGATACAACCACGATGGCCGTGCCATGCTGGTCATCATGGAATACGGGGATGTCCAATGTCTTCTTCAGTTCCTTTTCGATATCGAAGCATTGCGGTGCTTTGATGTCTTCTAGATTGATACCGCCGAAACTAGGGGCCATGAGCTGAACTGCCTTTATCACTTCAAACGGGTCCTGGGTGTTCAGGCCAATGGGGATAGCATCCACGCCGGCAAAGCTCTTGAAGAGAATGGCTTTGCCTTCCATTACGGGCATACCCGCCTGCGCGCCGATGTTGCCCAGACCCAATACAGCTGTACCGTTGGTTACTACGCCGACGAGGTTACCCTTGCTGGTGTAGTCATAGGCCTTGCGCTTATCTTCCTTGATGGCGAGGCAGGGAGCGGCTACGCCGGGACTATAAGCCAAGGTCAGATCATGGGAATTTTCTACAGGAACTTTGCTGGTCACGGCCAGTTTTCCTTGATGGTCTTTATGTAATGCTAAAGCTTCTTCGTTTACGTTAGGCATATGAATCCTTCCCTTCTGTTATGGGTATATTTTAACGTTATCGTCACCATAATGCTGTATATTTTGTTACGGTTTACATTTTATGTGAGTTTTTGTGATATTTAAATCGTTTTTGTAATACTTATAATTATAAACTATTAACTAGAAAAGACAAATATAAAATATTAATTAATATAATAGATATGCGCTATGAAATTGGCATGGAAAAATGGCTGTTGCAGGCGTGAGATATCACGTATGCAACAGCCATTTTTCGGTTGAGGGATATGGACGGGATGGATTCCGCCGTAGTGGTTTATTTTAGTTCGATGAGATCCTTCCATTGTTGATGGACACTGTCAGGGAGTGGAATATCCTTGGTTCCGGCGGCAGTGTTCAGCTTTATCGTCAGTTTTTCTGCGGCGATGATCTTATCCCGGATATCGCCATCGATACGCAGCATCAGGGACTGCTGGTTCTTCATCCAGGTACTGTAGAACTGCTTTTGGCTTTCATTATTGCCATCGGTGAAGACCAGGACAGGCAGCGTTACATTATCGAGCATGGCCTCCTGATCCTGTCCGCGTCCCAGCATGATGATCAAGAAGTTGTATTTGACGGCAGGATTGTTTTTGTGCGTCTGAGCGCGCAGGGCAATCACATATTCCTCCGCCTGTTCCTTACCGCCATAGAGGAAAATACTATCGTTATAGTTATAGGTATTATTACTCCCTTGACGCAGCCAAGGATTGGCAGCAGGCTTTTCCGTCCCCAGGAATTTATCTGCAGTGGAGACGACATAGTCCGGTTTGGGGGGCAATTCCGGTTCCTTGGGTTTGACAGGGGGCTGGATGCCTTTTTCCGGCTGGGGCGTGCTATCCGTATGCTTGTCTGTGGGTGGGTTTTCAGGTGCTGTTTCTGGCGGTCGTTCTTCCTGGGGCGCCGGTTCAACAACAGGTTCTTCCGCAGGATGGGTAAACGGGGTGGGACGTTCAATCTCGGTTTCGATCCTGGTTTCCGGATTGTTCACCGTGCGTTCATGCCTTACAATGGTGCTGGCTGATGCGGTAGACATCAGAAAGCAGCTCAGGCAGATGAATGTAAATATCTTTTTCATAATCCGATACTCCTGTATGCATGTAAAATTATTTCTAACTGTATTATAACGCCTGGGATAGGACCTTGTCGATAAATTCGTAACGGAAAAAGTCCGCTCAAGCTGACTTTTGTCGTGCAGCTTGGAGCGGACTTTTTTTATGATGGTTTATTTTTCAGTCAGCGGGTTTTGCTGATATCGGCGCTGGGCGTCGGGGGGATGACCGCATCCGTTCTGGTTTCGTTACTCGGTGTACTGCGGCGGCTGGGACGTTCTTCGCTGTTGTCGCGACTGCTGTTTTGTTCTTCAATGCGGCTGCGTTCACTGCGGTCAATGACCGGTTCAGCGTTGCGTTTGTCCGTATCGCTCTTTTCCTCCCGTTCTCGGCGGTGATTTTTGCTGCTGTCAGAAGGACGGGCTCGGCCGATGGAGGTATCGCTGGCCGGGACTTCGCTGGCGTTGGCCGGGATGCTGTTCTCGTATTCCCGGATATCGGCTTCCATTTTCGTCTTATACTTGCCACTGAGGGAAACACCCAATGTATCTGCTACCGTCAGGCGGAGCTTGTTGAGATTCGGGATCCAATAACTGATGCCGTCGATATACATGGGCTTGCCAGGAACCATATCCGTCTTGAGACCGTTTTCCTTGGATTCTTTGAGCGTTCCTGCAAATTCCAGCAGCTGGCGCAAGGTAAGGTCGGTTTCGATGGATTCCATGACTTCCTTGATTACGCTGGGGAGTTTGGGAATGATGGCGGGGGAGACAATCTTTTCCATGCAGGCCCGTACGAAATCCTGCTGGCGGCGGATACGGCCCAGATCGCCTTCCTCATCACGATAACGCACGTAGGTTACGGCCTTGGCGCCATCCATGTGCTGCATGCCTGGCTGGAAGTCGATGATGAGACCACCATCATCATCCCAGGGGTCTTCGTAATGCATGCGTTTGGGAACGTCGATATCAATGCCGCCAATGGCATCGATGATCTTTTTGAAGGATTTTGTATTTATGATGATGTAATGGTCAATGTCTACGCCCAACAGGTTTTCAACTGTTTCCTCAGACAGTCTTTCCTTGCCATAAGCGTAGGCAGCATTGATTTTGTCAAAGCCATGCCCCTTGATTTTTACACGGGTATCACGAGGGACTGACAGGAGTGTGGCCTGATTGGTCTTCGGATCGATGGAGGCGATCATCAGGGTATCGCTGCGGCCGACATCATCATCGCGTTCATCTACGCCCATGATCATGATGGTGGCTTTATCCTTGGCCGTGAGGAGTTCTTCCTCCTGTTTTGTCTGGGGGGCTGGTTTTTCCAACAGGCTGCTGCTGGCGTAATAGGCGCCGGCCACAGCTGCGCCAATGAATACCAGGATCATAAGCAACCAGGGCCAGATACGGCGCTTTTTCTTTTCCTTGCGAGGAGGGATGTTGGAACTTTGCAAAATCATACCTTCTTTTCTCTAATTTTCGCTACTCAGTCTTACTCATTATAACGCATATTTCTTATAAATCAATTAAGGAAATCTCATTATAACAAAGAAATATGAAAAAAACGGGGAGAAATAGGAAAAAGTGTTACAATAGAAGAAACAATGGAAAGGATGAGGAAGATGGCTATAGAGATCGAACGCAAGTTTCTGGTAAAAGAAAAATGGCAGCCGCAGGCTGAGGGGGTGAAAATCGCGCAGGGGTATCTGTCCACCGTACCAGAACGTACGGTGCGGGTAAGAATCAAGGGAGAAAAAGGTTATTTGACCATCAAAGGCAAGAATGAAGGGATTACACGGGCTGAGTTTGAGTACGAAATTCCTGTGGCAGATGCAGAGGCCATGCTGAGATTAGCCGAACAGCCAGTGTTGAGCAAGATACGTTACCATGAATACCTTGGCGATCATCTATGGGAAATCGATGTTTTTGCCGGTGCGAATGCAGGTCTGGTGGTGGCAGAGATTGAACTTTCACAGGCCGGGGAGGATTTTGTCCGGCCGGATTGGTTAGGGCAGGAGGTTTCTGGTGATGTCCGCTACTATAATGCAAACTTAATAAAAATGCCATTTTCTTTGTGGAAAAAATGATATTTTGTAAAGTTAGATGCGCATTGGGCGTTATCCACAAAAAATGGCAGGAAATCTGGGGATAAAAGCACAAAATATAGCAGAATGCAGTTGTTTCAGTTGGATATATAGGGTTATCCACGGATTTATCCACATTATCCACAGTTTTGGGGCTGTTTTTTGTAAACAAATCACACATCACCTTTATATATTATAGTAAGAAATCAGAAAAAAAAGAATCGCTCAGATAGTTATCCACAGCTGTGGATTACTATGTGGATAAATTTTCGTTTTCTGCTGCCGGGATATGATGGACAGGCAGGATTTTAGCAATTGGCCACGAATTTATAGGATTGATAGAAGTGGTTTATTTTTACATAAACAGGAGGTGAGATATCATGCTGTCGGAGTGGGAATTATTTCTGCGGCTGGTTCTTGCCTGCATCCTGGGGGGTATTATCGGTTATGAGCGGCAATCACGGCGCAAATCGGCTGGTTTGCGGACGAATGTGCTGGTATGCCTGGGGTCTTGCCTGATCATGGTCATGTCAATCGGCCTGTATCAGGATGTGGAAGGAAAGACGAATGCAGACCCTGCCCGTCTGGCGGCACAGGTGGTCAGCGGTATCGGTTTTTTGGGCGCCGGTGCAATCATGAAGGAAGGCCTGTCTGTCACCGGTCTGACAACGGCGGCCTGCCTATGGGTCGTGGCTGGTGTGGGGCTGGCTGTCGGCGCAGGTTTTTATTCGGGCGCGTTGTTTTCGACGGCGCTGGTTTTTGTGACGCTGGGAAGCCTTTCCCGCCTGGATGACTGGGTGGATCATGAGAAGAACCTGGCACTCAATATCCATACGATAGACCGTCCGGGGCAGCTGATGCGCATCAGCCGCTGCCTGGAAGATTTGCAGCTGCGGGTGCGGGGCGTAAAGGTAAAGGCCGACGAAGATGAGGTGGATGATAGCAGCGGCGAGCGCTGTATGTATATAGATCTGGAAATTTTCAATAAGCAGAGCATCAAGAGCATCATCATCGTGGATGCGGTTCGGCAGATTGATGGCGTGATCCGTGTGGATGTCGGTTGAACTTTTATTTTTTTAGCTGAAAGGGATTTTGGCTGTCAATGGAGAATAGCAGAAATAAGTGGTAGTGGCTGAAAAAAGGAGTGAATATGAAATGAATCCTGAGATTGTAGATACCATGGTGCGGGCTGCTATGCAGGTCATGGATAATGCTTATGTCCCTTATGGCAGGGCGGCAATCGGCGCTTGCGTATTGGCCAGCGACGGCACTTTCTATACAGGGTGCAATATTGAGAATGCCGTTCCCCGGCTTTCTGTGTTTGCCGAGGAAGTCGCCATGTACCGGGCAGTGGCTGATGGCAAGCGGGAATTTGATGCGATTGCCGTCATTGCGGATACGGAGGAGCCATTCATCCCGAATGGTGCGGTCTGCCAATTGCTGGCAGAATTCAATGTGCAGGAAATCATCATGACGAATATGGATGGTGTGGTAAAAACTGCGAAACTCACGGATCTCATGCCTTATGCCAGAGCTCCGCTGGATAATGCTCTGCGGCCTGCGGATCAGGATTGATTTGTTTTTAACCCTCGTTCTTTCATGGTTATGGAAAGAATGGGGGTCAATTTTCTTTAGTACCTGCCCTCAAGACATACCTATCCTTTTCTGTTATAATGAAGTGTGGTTTTCAGAAAGGATGACGACATGAGCGAGCATAGAATCACTCCCCTGACTGAGAGTGGATTACTTACGGCACTCAGTGTGGTGCTGGCTTTGATGGCGGTTTATCTGCCTTTTATTGGCTTTTTGCTGGTGCTGTTATGGCCTTTGCCTTTAGTGGTGTTGGTTGTACGGCATGGTTTGCGCTGGGGAAGCCTGGCGGCTCTGGCAGCTGGAATACTGGTGGGCTTGCTGGTTGAGCCCTTGTTATCCCTGCGCTTGACCGTAGCTTTTGCACCCGCCGGGTTATTGCTGGGCTGGGCTTTTGCCAAAGGTTTGTCCGGGGTCCGGACTTTCATGTTGACCTTGTTGGCGGCCATTGTCGGGCAGGCGGCGGCTGTTGGCTTGTTGCTTTTGGTCACGGATGTGAATCCCTTGGCTATGCAGGTGGATATCCTTAAATCTTCGTTTGATTCTTCCCTGCAGCTTTACGAGGGTCTGGGTATGAGTGAGGAGGCTCTGGCCCAGACCAGGACGGATATCGAGCAGGGACTGACGATGCTGAACTATCTGTTCCCGCTGGTCTTTATCCTGATGGGACTTTTTTATGCCGTGGTGGCTTATGTGGCTGGCGGCAAGATCTTGAAACGGCTGGGGCATAGCGTGCCGCAGTTCCCGCCGTTCCGTGAATGGCGTTTGCCGCAATTTTTCCTGTATCTGTTTGGTTTTGCCCTCGTAGGACTTTATTGGGGGGGAACCCGGGAGATCCTGTGGCTTTATCAGCTGTCCTTGAATGCGAATGTTTTGGCTATCATGGCTGGGCTCTTGCAGGGCCTGGTACTGGTTCATTGCCTGTTATGCCATTACAATGTGGGATTGTTCCTGCGGATTGTTCTCTATGTGTTTATTTTGATGAATCCTTTCCTGGCTCAGGTTACAGCTATGACGGGACTTATCGATATGCTCTTTGATTATCGGCAGCGGTTCGCTGCCCGCAAGCAGAAGTGAGGTGCGCCAAATGCCACGAAATCTTTCGGCATGGATAGATTTAAGCATACATCTTTTAATCATGCTGGTGCTGATCGGCGTGCTGTCTTATTATAATTTCTATATTGCAGCGATTGCCGGTGTGGTCTGGCTGGCTTTGGCCTCCTTTGCCCGGGAGCGGTGTGCGGACAGGTCCCGCCGCTTTGAGCGGTATTGCCGCAATGTGGTGCGTAACATCAATGAGATGTTGAACTATGCGGTGGATGAACTGCCGCAGGCTATCATGATCGTCAATGAGGATGGACGGCTGCAGTGGTGCAATGACCGTATCAGTGAGTATCTGGGCAGCAAACCGGAACAGGATACAGATGTGAAAGACCTCTGGCCAGGCATTATCATTGCACCAGTCTGGGGGCAGGAAGGGCAGTATGTCTTTGCTCATGAGGATAAGTATTATCGCGTGTTCTATCATCCGGTGAAGATGGCTCCGCGTCAGGAACCCTTGATGACTTTGTATATCCAGGATGTGACCGGCCATGAGCAGCTCAAGAATACGTATCAGCAGAGCCGTACGGTGCTGGTCTATATCCAGATTGATAATTATGATGAAGTCATGCAGGGACAGACTGAGGCCGAACGTACGTCATTGCTTCTGGCTGTCAATCAGACGCTGGATAAGTGGATGAAGAATCTGGGCGGCTTCATGCGCCGTGTGTCGGATGATCTCTATGTGGTGATCCTGACACGGCAGGGCCTCGATCAGGCGCTTAATGAAAAATTTGATGTGCTGGATAAGGCACGGCAATTGCAGAGTACGAATCGCTTGCCTGTGACGCTTTCCATGGGTGTGGCTGTGGCGGAGAACCAGACCATGGCCGAACTCGGCGCTCAGGCGCAGGCCGGCCTGGATCTGGCTTTGGGGCGTGGTGGTGACCAGGTTGCTGTGCAGATGAACGGCAAGACCCAGTTCTTCGGTGGCCGGGCCAAGGCCGTGGAAAAACATACCCGTGTGAAAGCTCGGGTGGTGGCGCATGCCATCCGCGAAATCATGGAAGGTGCTGACGAAATCTACATCATGGGTCACCACAATGAAGATTTTGACTGCTTTGGTGCCGCCATGGGCGTGGCGAAAATGGCCCGCCAGCTGGAAAAGAACTATCATATCGTCCTATCGGATATGAATGATGGGATTGACAAATTCCATGATTTGCTTAAAGATAAAGAGGAATACGCTGATGTCTTTGTGCATGCCGAGGATATCAAGGGCAGTACAGCCCTGAATCCCGTACTGATTGTGGTCGATACCCATATTCCCCATCTGGTGGCCGATCCCACTTTGTTGGAGCGGGTGCCGCAGGTGGTGGTTATCGACCATCATCGCCGCAGCGAGAACTTCATCAAGAGCCCGCTGCTGGTCTATATCGAGCCGGGTGCCAGCTCTACCAGTGAGCTGATCACCGAGCTTTTGATGTACTTTGGGGAAGATATCCGTCTGGGGCGTCTGGATGCCACCGCCCTGTATTCTGGTATTGTGGTGGATACGAAGAATTTTGCCGTGCAGACTGGCGTGCGCACCTTTGATGCGGCGGCATACCTGCGGCGCAGTGGAGCTGACCCCGTCATGGTGCGTCATCTGTTCCGCTCTGACTACGATACTACCGTGGCCCTGGCCCGTGCAAAAGCCCGGTCAGAACTGTTCCCAGGTGGCTTGATCATCTCCACCATTCCGGAGAACATGCCCAATATTCAGGTTATCGCCGCTCAGGCGGCGGACAGCCTGTTGCGCATTGAGAATGTGCGCATGAGCATCTTGATTTTCCAGCTGACCGAGGATACTGTGGGCCTCAGCGCCCGCTCCACGGGGGAACTCAATGTGCAGGTCATCATGGAGGCCTTTGGCGGCGGCGGTCATCAGAATGTCGCTGGTGCTCAGGTCAAGGGTGGCGATTTGGCAGAGATCAAGGCCAAAGTCATAGATATTAGCGAAAAATATATAGAGGAGACTGATAAAGATGAAAGTGATTCTGCAGCAGGACGTTAAGAAATTAGGCAAAAAAGGCGATATCGTGGAAGTTTCCGAAGGTTACGGCCGCAACTTCCTTTTGCCCCGCAAGGCGGCAGTCCTCGCCAATGCTGAGAATATGAACGTGGCCAAGGCACAGGCTGGTTCCAAGGCACGCAAGGAGGCCATGGCTACGGATGAGGCAAAGCTTATGGCTGCCCAGCTCGAGAAGGTTTCGGTGACGATTCCCGTGAAAATCGGTGAGAATGGCAAACTCTTCGGTTCTGTGACGGGCAAGGATGTGGCCGATGCCCTGAAGAAGGAAAAGATTGATATTGACCGCCGTAAGATTTCCATCAAGGGTGAAGTTACGGGTGCCGGCGAATATGAAGCCGTGATCAAGGTGCATCCTTCGATTACCAGCACCATCAAAGTCAATGTTGTGGCAGGTTGATATGAAATTACTGGATTATATTCGCAATTTATTTACGAAAAAACAGGAGCAGGCTTTGCCTGCTCCTGCTTCACGCAATGCAACGCCGTTGGACCGGCAGATTGAGGCTCTTTATGCCATCCTGGTCGATGTGATGGGGACGGAAAAGCTGGTCATTCAGGCAGGAAAAATGAAGGCCTTGGATCTCATGCGTTCGGCTGATCCCTGTGAGCGTGTGTTGGCCTTGCAGCGGATACTAGGGGAAGATCCCCTGATCTCACCAGCGCCCAAAGCCGGACAGATCCCGCAGATCATGGAGGCTCTTTCCGAGCGGGTGGCGGATATTGTGGCCCGCCGCAATGTGGAAGACAGCATTGAGAAAAAGGTCAATGAGAAGCTGGAAAAAGATCATGCGGATTATGTCAATGATATCCGTCAGCAGGTCATGAAGGACGAAAAGGGCGGCACTGAGTCGCCGCAGGACAAGGAAAAACGGGAGAAACTCGAAAAGCTGGACAGCATCAAGCTCACGCAGTCCATCATGGAATTGCTGCGCCCGCAGGATTTCTCGGAAATCGTCGGGCAGGAACGTGCGGTCAAGTCCCTGATGGCTAAACTCAGTTCCCCCTATCCGCAGCATCTGCTGCTCTACGGCCCTCCGGGGGTCGGCAAGACCACAGCTGCCCGGCTGGTGCTGGAAGCAGCCAAGAAAAAGGCGGTCTCGCCTTTCGGTGAGGAAGCGCCTTTCGTGGAAACGGATGGTACGACACTGCGCTGGGACCCGCGGGATATCACCAATCCCCTGCTGGGCTCGGTCCATGACCCCATCTATCAGGGGGCACAGAAGACCTTGGCTGACAGCGGCATTCCTGAACCGAAACCGGGGTTGGTCACGGATGCTCATGGCGGCATCCTGTTTATCGATGAAATCGGTGAAATGGATGAGATGTTGCAGAACAAGCTGCTGAAGGTGCTGGAAGATAAGCGTGCCTATTTTGAATCGGCTTATTATGACCCTACGGACAAAAAGGTGCCGCCGTATATCAAGAAGCTCTTTGAAGAAGGGGCGCCGGCGGATTTCGTGCTGATCGGGGCCACCACCCGGGATGCGGGGCATATCAATCCTGCCCTGCGTTCCCGCTGTGCGGAGATTTACTTTGAACCGTTGACGCCGAAGCATATTGAGGAGATTGTGCGCAATGCGGCGGCTAAGCTTCATGTGAATGTAAGCGCTGAAGTGGCGGCACTGATCAGTGAATACACCATTGAGGGCCGTAAGGCCATCAATATCCTGGCTGATGCCTATAGTCTGGCGCTGGAGCGCTGTGGCATCGGTGAGGATTTCAGGGTGGAAGACCTGGGCACGGAAAACGGGCCGGATGTGGAAATCAGCAAGGCGGATATCTATGAGGTCACGCAGGTCAGCCGACTGACGCCCTATGTGACGAAAAAGGCCTCGGATAGTGCCATACAGGGGCATATCTTCGGTCTGGGCGTAGCTGGTTTCCTGGGTTCAGCCATTGAGATTGAAGCTGTGGCGTTCCCTGCCAAGGAAAAGGGCAAGGGTACGGTGCGTTTCAATGAGACGGCTGGTTCCATGGCAAAGGATTCTGTGTTCAATGCCGCGTCTGTGATGCGGCAGCTCACAGGGAAAGATCTGCATGATTATGACGTGCATATCAATGTGATTGGCGGCGGCAATATCGACGGTCCCAGTGCAGGAACGGCGATCCTTGCGGTGATTACCAGTGCTGTGACCGGGCGGAAGATCCGTCAGGATGTAGCGGTCACCGGTGAGATCTCCCTGGCGGGCCGGGTGCGCCCTGTGGGCGGCGTATTTGAAAAAGCTTATGGCGCCAAGCAGGCGGGTATCAGGACTTTGGTGATTCCGAAGGAGAACAGCAAGGATATCCCACAGGAACATTTAGGTCTGGCTATCCATCCTGTCGCTGATGCCGAGGAAGCCTTCCGCTATATCTTTGAGCCGGAATTGGATAAGGAAGAGGAGTAAGAACATGGCATTGCCAGAACGCGTACCTCCCCAGAATATCGAGGCCGAACAGGCTGTCCTGGGGGCTATGCTCATCAAAAAAGAAGCCATCATCGAGGTGCAGGAAATCCTGCGTCCGGATGATTTTTACCGGGAAACCCACCGCATCATCTATGAGGCTATGGTACGCCTGCAGAATAATGATGAGGCCGTGGATCTGGTGACCTTGACGGAAGAACTGCGCAAGACGGATATGCTGGACAAAGTCGGGGGCTTAGGCTTCATTACGCAGTTGGCTAATATTGTAGGCACGGCGGCTAATGTCAGCTATCATGCCAAGATTGTCAAGGAAAAGGCGGAACTTCGCAACCTCATCAATGTAGCGACGGAAATCGCCGGCAAGGCCTATGAGGACAGCGATGAAGTGGAAAATATCATGGATGAGGCAGAGAAGAAGATTCTCGCCGTGGCCAGCCGTCAGGGCGGTGGTGCTTTTGAATCCATGAAGAATATCGTGATGCGCACCTTCGAGCGCATCAATGTGCTCTATGAATCGAAAGGCGGGCTCACGGGTATCAGCTCGGGGTTCAAGGATTTGGACAAGCTGACTGCCGGCCTGCAGAAGTCTGACCTGATTCTGGTCGCAGCCCGTCCGTCAATGGGTAAGACGGCCTTCACCCTGAATATTGCCAGCTATGTTGGTCTGCATGGCGGCAATGTGGCCTTCTTCTCTTTGGAAATGAGCAAGGAGCAGCTGATGCAGCGCATGCTCTGTTCTGAAGGGGGCATTGATGCCTCGCGCCTGCGTACCGGTCAGCTGGATGAGGTAGAGTGGAATAAATTGGTAGGCGTGGCGGATAAGATGAGCCGGGCACCTATCTATATTGACGATACCGCCGGCATAACGGTCATGGAGCTGCGTTCCAAGGCACGGCGTCTCAAAGCCGAGCATGGCCTGGACCTCATCATCATCGACTATCTGCAGTTGATGCAGGGGCGTGCCAGCAAGAACAGCGACAACCGCCAGCAGGAAATCTCGGAGATTTCCCGTTCGTTGAAGGCTTTGGCCCGCGAATTGGATGTACCGGTAATTGCCCTGTCCCAGCTATCCCGTTCCGTGGAAAGCCGTCAGATCAAGAAGCCGATGCTCTCTGACCTGCGTGAATCCGGTTCGTTGGAGCAGGATGCGGATATCGTTATGTTCCTGTATCGTGAAGATTACTACGATAAGGATACAGAGAACAAGAACATCACCGAAATCATCGTGGCCAAACACCGTAATGGCCCGGTTGACAGCGTGCAGCTGTTCTTCCAGAAAGAATTCACCAAGTTCCGAGATCTTTTGGTACAGTAATAAAAAACTCAAGGCATCTGAAAACAATGGATGCCTTGAGTTTTTTTATGGAGAAAATTTTATTTATGTCGACAGTGCAATAAATTGCAGTTTGTCGTTTAGTTCGTGCTGAAACTATCCCGTTCATACGCAACAGGGGTTCACGGGGGAGTGCTTTTTCTGTTTCCGCTAAACGACCCTCCCTGTAAGGTTAGAGTTGTTTAGCTGGATTGCGCCGGGCAGGCCAGCGGC
>NZ_FRBC01000003.1:130431-202353 GCF_900142515.1 Pseudoselenomonas ruminantium
ACAGCATTGGCTGGAAGCTTCGTTGATTGGAGCGCCGTTGGCCTGCCCGGCGCAGGTAACTGGAAGATACGTACTTCTGCTGGCGGGGCATTTAGTGGAGCGGCGAAAAAGTATTCCCACCGCCGCCCCGCTGAGCTGTAACAAATTGCGTTCCAGCTCACACAAACAAACTGCAATTTATGACAGGTTTTGTATTTGGGGGGAAGATGGAGAACGGGACTCTTGACCGATTTTGACGGATTTTTGCAAGTTTCATCTTGACAAAGTAAGAGAAAGCTTGTAGACTGTAAATATGAAATTGGTTTCATACAGATTCTTTACAGGATTTATTCTTAGAAGCACGAACTAATAAAAGGAGGCTTTTTCCGATGAAGGAAATTCGTTTGGACAGCCCGCTTAACGGCGAACTGGTGGAACTGTCCCAGGTAAACGATCCGGCTTTTGCCAGCGGAGCTATGGGATTTGGTGCGGCAGTGAAGAACCCGGAAGGCAAGGTTTATGCACCTGTTGACGGTGAAATCACGGTACTTTTTGAGACGAAGCATGCCATTGGCATCCATGGTGTGAATGGCGAAGACCTGCTGATTCATGTTGGTCTGGATACGGTGAAGCTCAGCGGTGAGCATTTCACGGCGCATGTGGAACAGGGCGCAAGCGTGAAAAAAGGCCAGCTGCTGCTGGAATTTGACGTAGAAGCCATCAAGGCTGCTGGTTATGATATTACGACGCCGTTTGTTGTAACCAATTCCAGTGAGTTTGAAAAAATTACCATTGCGCTGGGTGATAAGGAAATCGTCTCCGCTCAGGCTGAGGAAAAGGCTACTGCCGTGACGGCTGATGATGAATACGCTGACCTGCCGAAGGAAGCCCGCGTAGCCAAGCTCATCGAGAAATATGTGGGCGGTATGGATAACGTGCGCAATGCGGAACACTGTGCTACGCGCCTGCGCCTGATTATCAATGACAAATCCAAGATCGACGAGAAAGCCATTGAGAATATCGACGGTGTAAAGGGCCAGTTCTTCGCAGCTGCCCAGTATCAGATCATTCTGGGCACGGGCTTTGTGGATAAGGTCTTTGCGGAATTCACCAAGGGCACGAACTTCTCCGGTGTCAGCAATAAGGAAGAAGCTTATGCTCAGATGACGCCGCTGCAGAAGATTTCCCGTACGCTGGGTGACGTATTCGTACCGATCATCCCTGTACTGGTTGCAACCGGTCTGTTCATGGGCCTGCGCGGTGCAGCTCAGAGCCTGGGGGTGGAGTTCAGCCCCAATGTGCTGCTGTTGAGCCAGATTCTCACGGATACGGCCTTCATCTTCCTGCCGGCACTTGTTTGCTGGTCCACGATGAAGCGCTTTGGCGGCACGCCAGTTATCGGTCTGGTTCTTGGCCTGATGCTGGTTGGTCCGCAGCTGCCGAATGCCTGGGCTGTTGCCGGCGGTGATGTGCAGCCCATTCCCATGGATGTCTTTGGCATGACCATCGGCATCGTGGGCTATCAGGGTTCAGTCCTGCCCGCATTGGTGCTTGGTATCTTCGCAGCCAAGCTCCAGAAAGCGCTCAAGACAGTCGTTCCGGATATCATCGATCTGATTGTTACGCCGTTTGTCACGCTGTTCATTTCCATGATTCTCGGTATCCTCATCATCGGGCCCATCATGCATGCACTGGAAACGACAATTTTTGGTGCGGTATCCGCCTTCCTGCAGATGCCGATGGGTATCGGCGGCTTCATTGTCGGCGGCCTGCAGCAGGTTATCGTAGTATTTGGTGTGCATCATGTGTTCAATGCTCTCGAAGTACAGCTCCTGGCTTCCACGGGTGTTGACCCCTTCAATGCCATCATCACGGGTGCTATCGTAGCGCAGGGTGGTGCAGCTGTGGCTGTGGCCCTGAAGACGCAGGACCCCAAGAAACGTGCACTCTATATTTCCTCCGCTGTGCCTGCATTCCTGGGCATCACGGAACCGGCTATCTTCGGTATCAACCTGCGCTTCATGAAGCCGTTCCTCTATGCATTGGTGGGCGGCGCCTGCGCTGGCGGCGTGGCCAGCTTCCTGCATCTGGCTGGTACGGGCATGGGCATCACGGTTCTGCCGGGTACGCTCCTGTATCTTGACCATCTGCTGGAATATGTGATTGTAAACCTGATCGGTTTTGGTATAGCGTTCGCTCTGACCTTCACGCTGTTCAAACCGGAAGAATAAAGTTAGGGGAAGGCTATGCCTTCCCTTTTTTTACAAAGGAAGGTGAACACCATGGAAAAATTCAATAAACAGGAAGTTGATGCGAAATTAAAGGAAAGTTTCCCCTTGGAACATCGTTGGCATAACCGCTTTCATCTGGAAATGCCCTTTGGCCTGATCAACGATCCAAATGGACTGGCATTTCAGGATGGAGAATTCCATCTCTTCTATCAGTGGAATCCGCTGGGCTGTGAGCATAAGAATAAATGCTGGGCCCATACGGCGACGCGGGATTTCGTTCATTACAGCATGCCGGAGCTGGCTTTGTGGCCGGATGACGAACACGACAAAGACGGCTGTTACTCTGGCTGCGGCACCATAGAAGATGGTCGGCTCAGAGTCCTCTACACCTGCAATCGCAAGGAAGATGGCGTGCGCATTCCTGCCCAGCGTTTTGGCAGCTTGAAGGGCGGCAAGGTCGAGAAAGAGGAAATCATCGTTCCCGACCATCCCGAAGGAATCACAGGCCATTTCCGTGATCCCTATATCTTCAGCCGCCGGGGCAAGCGGTATTTCGTGATCGGTGCCCAGCGGGAAGCCGATGAAAAGGGTACGGTGCTGATATATGAAGAAACGGCAGAGGGCTGGAAGAACTTGGGCGAAGTGCAGAATCGTCTGGGCGATTTCGGTTATATGTGGGAATGCCCCAATCTCGTGCAGTTTGGCAGCTATGATGTGCTGATCTTCTGCCCGCAGGGGCTTGAAGCGCGGGAGTTTGACCGGCAGAACATCTATCAGGCCGGTTATATCGCTGGCCATCTTTCCCTGGACAGCATGGATATGATGCAGCATACGAAGTTCCAGGAACTGGACCGCGGTTTTGATTTCTATGCACCCCAGGTGCTCACCCATGAAGGGCGGCAGATCCTGATTGGCTGGATGGGCATGCCCGATAAGGACAATGAATATCCGACAGCGGAACTGGGCTGGCAGTACAGCCTGACCATGCCCCGCGAACTGCGTCTGCGTCAGGGCCATATCTATTCACGGCCAGCCCGCGAGATGAAAGATCTGCGCATTGCCGAGACCGCTGTGGAATTGGAAGCAGAGAATGTCACGGAAATCAGCCGTCCTCTGTTCGAGGGATCGGAAATCCTGCTGGATATGGATTTGGGCGAGAGCAGGGAAATCGTGACCACGCTGGCTTATGGTACGGAAAAGCTGCGTTTTATCTATGACCGCAAGGCACAGGTGATGTCCATTGACCGCAATGAGATGAAAAACGGCGGCCGGGGGGTGCGTCGCTTCAAGCTTTTTGCCGATGAGAACCTGTCCTGGCAGATCTTTGTGGACAAGACGGCAGTGGAAGTGTTCTTCCAGCATGGTGAGGAAGTCGCCAGCATCCTGGTGTTCCCCGAGAAGAACATCCAGCCGGAGCTTAGAGTGGCAGCCGATGGGGAAATCAAATCCCTGAGCGGCAAGATCTGGCAGCTGGACAGCTTTAAATTCAACGCTTGACGATAAAAAGGAATAAGCCCCTGAAACCATTGGTTTCAGGGGCTTATTCCTGTCAGAAAACGGCTGGGGAAGCCGTACGTCAGTTGTTTACTGCGCGATCCTCGAACGTTTCCTTTTTCAGCGGGATTCGTCTAATTCGGTCGAAGGGGATTGACTCAAACGAATAACGAATATCAAGATACGCATCCGTACGATTAAAAATGACCTTCTTCAGGGAAAATTTTGAGGTCTTTTTAATGCGGTTGATATAAAACAGCGCATCTTCAGCTGAAAAGGTTCCATTCTCGATGATAACGCGGACGTCATCGACTATCATGGGGAAACACCTCCAACAAATAAAACACCGCATAAGCCGCCTATTGGGGATTATCAGGGACGGCAGCTTATGCATTCCTTGTTGTTAGCGAAGCAAAGGAATAGAGTAATCCTTAACAACTCGATATACAGTATACACTAAGATTAAGTTCTTGTGAAGTAGCAAATGTTACCGTTATTGCCCAAAAGTCTCAATTTCTCTGGAATTATTTCCAGTGATTAGGCATTAAGTCACAATCTCGCCTGTTTTTGAGTGTTTTTAACGTTTTATGCATGATTTTTCCTGAAGTCGGGATATAAAAATTTATAATCCGTCACAATTCATATTATGAATTGTGACTATTTCCTAGCGGTGATCGTGCGGCCGCAGGATTTTATCTATCGACAAAATCTGAATAATAGCGTTATAATAAATTGAAAAATAGTGAATCTTTATCTGCCAGCGGGGAGGGTGTAATTTTGCGTATCATCGTGGTTGGAGCCGGGAAACTTGGCTACAGTATAGCGGAGCTTTTATCCAAGGAACAGTTTGATGTCGTGGTCATCGATAAGGATGAAAGCCAGCTGGAGGCGGCTAAGAATACCTTGGATGTACTTACCATCGCGGCCAATGGTGCCAGCCCGCTTACCATGGATGACCCGGATGTACGGGATGCGGATATCCTGATTGCGGTGACGGCCAGTGATGAAGTCAACATGGTGGCCTGTGTATTGGCCAAGAAACATGGAATCAAGCATACGATTGCCCGGATTCGTGATATGAAATTCATTTCTGAGGCCAAAGACTATCTGAAGCAGAACTTTGATATTGATGTGATGCTTAATCCGGAGATGATTACGGCCAATGAAATCAATCGCATCCTCATGACACCCGCCGCGCTGAATGTGGAAGACTTTGCCCATGGGAAGATTCGTCTCTTTGAGACGAAGATCCATCGGAAATCTCCGCTGATCGGCATTCCCTTGAAGAAGATCCAATTGCCACAGGGTGTGCTGGCCGGTATGATATTCCGGGACCATCGTATGATCATCCCGCATGGTGATGACAGTTTCCAGTCGCAGGACAATGCGTACTTCATTGGTATCCCGGAAGCGATTGAGAAGTTCAGCCAGAAGCTGACGCAGCGCAATGCCCGCAAGCTGCATCGCGTGCTGATCATTGGTGCAGGCCGGGCAGGCCGGGCTTTGGCCAAGGAACTGGATGATCAGGGCGTGCATGTGAAGGTCATCGACCTGGATCGGGAACGCTGCCAGATCATGGCTGGTATGCTCAACAATGGCATCGCGATCTGTGGCGATGGCACGGATATCGATCTGCTGGTGGAAGAGGATGTAGCGCATGCGGATGTGGTGATCTGCCTGACGGAGGATGATAAGCTGAATCTGATGCTGGCCTTGCTGGCACGTCATCTGTCCGGGAATCGTACGAAAACGGTAGTGCGCGTGTCCCGCAACGAGTATGTGGAACTCATGGAGAAAGTGGGTGTGGATATCGTGCTTTCCGCCCGCTTGCTGTCGGCCAGTGAAGTGCTGGCTTTTGCCCGCCGGGGTGGTGTGGTATCCGTGTCCCTGCTGGAAGGGGCCAAGGCAGAGGCCGTGGAAGTCATTGTGCAGGAGGGTGCACCTGTGGCTGGGCAGAAGCTCATGGATGTGAAATTGCCCAGAGAATGTCTGGTCTGCGCCTATGTGCGCAATGGTGAGGCCAATATACCGAATGGTCATACCATCTTGCAGCCGGGGGACAGCACGATTCTCTTTATCCAAAAACAGTTTTCACAGCAGGTCATCAAGTATTTCAAAGGGAAGGAATAAACAGCAGCTTAGAGGATTGTGAATTGTGATGGGTATACAAAAGGCGAATGGTTGGGAACTTTTCTGGCTCCTGATGGGGCAAATGTCCATAGTGATGGCGGGGGCACTGGCAGTGCCTTTTACAGCTGCGCTGATCTGGCAGGATACGGAGGCGTGGCTGTTTGTCCTGCCTGCAGTCTTTGCCTATGTTCTGGGGAAGAAAATGATTGAGTTTGGCGCTTCCGAAGAACGGGGGCGGCAGCTTACCATGAAGGAGGGCGTGTTCTTCATGTCCTTTGTCTGGATCTTCATGGGGCTTATCGGTCTGATGCCCTATGCGATTTCCGGGTTGTTTCCTAGTTTTGCTGCGGCTTTTTTTGAGGCTGTTTCGTCGCTGACGACTACCGGTTTGTCCTGCCTGCCCTTTGACCGGATTGGCCTGCCAAGGGCCTTGCTGCTTTGGCATGGGATTATGAGCTGGCTGGGTGGCCTGACCTTTGTGGTCATCATGGTGACCGTGCTGCCGCAGGTCAGCGGGTGCTTTGGTTTGACTTTGTCGGCTCGGCAGTCCATATTTTTCAGTCCGGTCTGGAATAAGATGGCACAGTCGGCGCGGCAGGGAACGACTGTGTATGCAGTGCTGACCTTGCTGTCCGCATTGGTTTATTATCTGGCGGGCCTGAATCCGTTTGAATCCCTGCTGCGGGCCATGGTGACGATATCTTCCAGCGGGGGCACATCTGCCTACGCTTTTATCTATTATGATAATCCGGCCTTGGAACTGGCTGCTTTTACTACGATGCTGATTTCCAGCCTGAGCCTGTTGCTGCTCTGGCGAGCCTGGAAGATGAAACAGCCCTTGCTGCTTTGGGCCGATACGGAAATCCGGCATTTCCTGCTGGTGGTGCTGGCCTCCGGGGCGCTTCTGGGCGGGCATCTGTATTATCAGGGTGTCTATGATTTTGTGGAGAGCATGCGTTATGGATATTTTCAGGCCATGTCGTTCATCTCTACCAATGGCTTTGTGGCGGCACCATTTTGGCTTTGGCCGTCTTTTGATCATTATGTGCTGTTTTTGCTCGTGTTCGTGGGGGGCTGTATCGGTTCCGCTACCGGAGGGCTGAAAATCATGCGGCTTCTGGTGCTTTTGCGTTTGTCCTGGGCAGAACTGCGCCGTACCCTGCACCCGCGCATGGTGATTTCCTTGAAAATCGACGGGCTGCCGGTGCCGGATAAGATCGTGGGCCGGATTTTGTCATTTTTCTTTCTCTATATGCTGGTGTATGCCATTTTCGCCCTCCTGCTGTCGCTGAGTGGAATCAGTATCGTGCAGGCATTGGGGCTGGCTTCCGGCTGTTTGACCAGTACGGGTGCATCGGCCGCTATTTTTGGTGTGGACAGCCTGCATATTCTGCCGGATTGGGCGAAATTGGTCTGCAGCTTGTTGATGGTCATCGGAAGGGTGGAGATCTTTTCCTTCTTAGTGCTTCTGGATATGGGGCGCCGTAGTTTGCAAAAGAGGTGGTAAAGGGATGGATGTGCGCATTGTCTATTATGTATTGGGACGGCTGGTGATGGCCGAAACGGTCACCATGTTCATCCCTTTTGCCATGGCACTCCTGAATCTGGAAAGCAGTATCCCAGGCTTTGCGGTGGCACTGGGGCTCAGTGCTTCTGTGGGGTTGCTGCTGCAGTCGAATGGACGTCAGCGCCATGCGGATCTTTCCTTGCGCGAGGGCATTGCCATCACGGGCTTTGGCTGGGCTATTGCCACGAGCCTGGGGATGCTGCCCTATGTGTGCGGAGGGTATCTCAATGCACTGGATGCGGTATTTGAAAGTATTTCCGGTTTTACAGGTACCGGTGCGACGGTGTTCAATACGCTGGAGGATCTGCCGCAGAGCATTCTCTTTTGGCGTATGATGACGCATTGGTTTGGGGGCTTGGGCATCATCGTCATTTTTATTGCCCTGTTGCCGCAGACCGGGCAAAGTACCATCTACATGTATAATGCAGAGACTACCGGGCCGACGGATGATCGGGTGCTGCCCCGCCTGCGGGATATGACCAAGGCTTTGTTCCAGATGTATATGCTCTTCACGGCTGTGGCTGCAGGGGTATATATGCTTTGCGGGCTCAGTTTCTATGAAGCTCTGACTCATTCTATGAGCACCATTGGTGCGGGCGGTTTTTCCACTTATGATGACAGTGCCATGCATTTTGACAGCCCTGCTTTTGAATGGTGCATGACCTTTTTCATGATTTTAGCGGGGGGGAACTTTGGCCTATACTATCGTATCTGGCAGAAAGGGCCGGGGGTGATCAAGCGCAATTCGGAGTTTAAGGCTTATTTATGGATTTTAGGCTTGTCTATTTTGCTGATCTTCCTGAATATGATGGTCAAAATGGATATTGCGGCGGGAGATGCGCTGCGTTATGCGGCTTTTCAGGTAGGTTCGCTTTCAACGACAGGATTCGTGTCGGCTGATTTTGAGCAATGGCCTCCCTTCAGCAAAGGGATTATCCTGCTGTTGATGATCTGCGGCGGCTGTGCTGGTTCTACGGCCAGTGGCGTGAAGGTGGTACGCATTTTGCTGCTCCTGAAAAATGCCTGGGGGGTCGTGCATCAGAAATTGTCCCCACGGCGGATTGTGGAGGTACGGCTCAACGGCAGCCGGGTCAATGAGGAGACCCTGCTGCGGGTAGGACAGTTCTTTTTTCTCTATATTTTCTTTATCGCTTTTTGGGCCTTGCTGTTGACGCTGGATGGACTGACGGTGTTTGATGCCATCGGGCTTAGTGTCAGCACCATGGGCAATATCGGCCCGGCTTTTGGGATTGCGGGGGCGACCTGCACCTATGCAGGGCTGTCGGTCTTCAGCAAAAGCATCCTGTGTATTTCCATGCTATTAGGGCGCCTGGAGATGTTTACGCTGTTGGTCATGTTGACGCCGGATTTTTGGCAGAAAGGGAATCGGTGGTAATGTCATATGGATATGATGGATAATTTCTGGGTGGCTCTGGGCGCTGTCGTTCCGTTGTTCACACTGCTCTTTATGGGGCTTATCATCAAACGCCTGCGCCTTATGACGGAAACGGAGTTGGAGCATACCAATCGCATGGTCTTCAAGCTCTTCTTTTTCTGCATGATGTTCTATAATATCTACGTGACGGATCTGGCGCATACGGTGCGGCCCAAACTCATGCTGTTCGGCGGTCTGGGCGTGTTGGCGGTATGCTTTCTGGCTACGGCGTTGGTCTGCTGGGGGGATAAGGACAACCGTCATCGCGGAGCCATGATCCAGGCCATCTTCCGCAGCAATTTCGTATTGTTTGGCATTCCCATCGTGGGCAATATCTTCGGGGATTCAGCCTTGGCTATCCCCACCATGATGATAGCGGTGATCGTGCCCATCTATAACGTGCTGGCGGTATTCATCCTGGAAACCTTCCGCGGGGGCAGATTCGCCTTGGGGAAGATCCTGCTGGGGATACTCAAAAATCCCATGATCATGGGGGCCATCATGGCTGTGATCCTGCGGCTCGTGGAGTTCCCTGTACCGAAGCCGGTGCTCAAGGGAATCGGTCAGGTGGCGGCGGCTACGACACCGGTAGCACTGATCATTCTCGGGGCGTCCTTCAAGGGGGGCAGTTTCCATAACCATCTACCCCAGCTGATCAGCTGTGTGGCGGCACGCTTGGTGATCGTGCCGGCAGTCACTTTGAGCCTGGCAATCTATCTGGGATTCCGGGATATTGAACTCGTCACGCTGTTGGCGGTATTTGCTTCTCCCTGTGCTGTGGCCAGCTTTGCGATGGCGCAGCAGATGGGCAGCGATGCGGATCTGGCGGGGAATTGCGTGGTTTATACCACGGCATTGTCCTGCCTGACGATTTTTGGCTGGGTATTCCTGTTGAAGACCTTAGGGCTCTTCTGAAATTTAACCTGAATTTAATCATTTTCTAAAGACTTTCAAAGGTTGACTATGTATACTATGAACATAGTCAACCTTTTTTTAGTGGATGAATTCGTGCAGATAGGAGCGATAGAGATGAAAAGCAAGAAATGGCAGAAATTTGTGGGCGGAGCGATGGCAGGTCTGATGAGCTTCAGCATCATAGGGACAACCCTGGCTGTGCCGGCTTATGCCGCCGGCTATGAATCCTCCTGGAGCGAAAGAGAGCATCGTGAGGATGTGCATAAAGAAATGCGCCGCCATCAGGAAAAACAGGCTAAGCTTGAGCAGCAGCGCCGTGATGAGCAGGCCAGACATGAGGAAAAAGTCCGCCAGCTCAAGTACGAAAGAGAAAAGCATGAGCGGGAACAGCGTGAAAAAGAGCGCCGGGAAGCGTGGGAACGTGACCATCGTAAAAAGAGTGCCTATGAACGTTACCGTGAAGCCCGAGAGCGGGAAGAAGCAGCAGAAGCCCAGCGCAAGCACGATCAGAAAGTGCAGACTAACCGGACGATTGCCGCCGCCGCCATCGGCGCAGTGGTAGGTGCAGTCATAGCGAAGAATAGCTGAGATATTTATGACGTGGTGCATGAGACCAAGTGAAAATTTCCCCACAGTATGATAAGGTCCATACTGTGGGGAAATCTTTTAGAGAACATCTTTTAATTTTTGTGCCAGATCATCACTAATGATCTGTTGAGCTTTCCAGGAGAAATGTAAATCATCCAGCCAAAACAAATCTTTTACAGCCGCTGGATCTCCATCTGTCAGAGACTGTTGCAAAATTTGTTCTGTATTGACCAGTAAATACTCTTTGGGCAAGGCATCCAGTTCCTGCATGGTTTTGTTGACTTGCCAATCAGGAGGAACATCTTTGATATAAGGATAATATACATCCGCTTTATTGGCGACAGGCATAAATACCAAAACAATTCCCTGCTCCCGGCATAGTTCAGCAGCTGCATTGATATTGTTGTTGATATTTTTTATGGTTTGCTCACTGAAATGCACATTGGAATCTGGCAAGTGTACGAGGAGTTTATCCTCCCAGCCTTCGTTGGAAAAGAGTGGCTGGGACAGGTTTAGGAGACCCACCTTATCATTAACGCGATAATCCTGAGGATGTCTTTGGTGATGAATCAAGGTTTTGACTACCTCCAGGTTAGATTTTATCATAATACCGGGAGCCAGCTTGTCTGCCGAGATTTCATTTTTGGTCTTGGTGGAGATCTTTCCCTGATTCTGTGCTTGTTTTAAACCAGATAAAGACAATGTGTATATCTGCATCTTGTCACTGCCAAACCGTTCCTCCATATTGGCGGCTAAAGATTCTAATATGATAACTTTAGGTTTTATCTTCGCCAATAGTCCGGTTTCCTGTAGACTATACATCATCTGTAAGGCGTTATTATAAGGCCTTGAGGGAACATTTAATATTTTCCAGCCATATGTAGAGCATAGATAATCCTGATAATAATTGCCTCCTGTACCATTGGAAAAAGAATCACCAATGGTCAGCACGTCAGCCTGTATTGCTTCCAGGTTATCCATTACCTCCGGAAATTCGTAATGTTCTGTTGTATATTTTACAGGTTTAGTCTGGGATGGCGGGACATATACGCCCCCCATGCGCTTTAAATCTCCATGCGCATCTTGCCCATAAAAAATGTCTTTTGTATAACCTTGCCAAAGTACGATATTCAATAGAATGAACACACCCAGTACGCCTGCAATGAGCATACTAAATTTTCTTGAATTCATCACGAAATCCTTTCCTCAAAATTGGAAATATAGAAAATCCGATATATGGGAGAAAAAGTATAGCGAAACTACTCCCAATACAATGCACATAACTGCCCATTTTATGTTCGGCTTGAAATACCGTTCAACCAATCTTTGGGCACTAGGACAAAACATAAGCAACAATGTGAATGCTATCAGCATACGTATACGCACACCGGTAGGCCCATGAAGAGAAAAGCCTGCTGCCCAGTTTTGGATATCAAACATTGTGGACAGAATGATCAGTGCCTGTCCTACACTATCGGCTCGGAAAAATACCCAAGCCACCATTACGGCGCCAAAAGTAAGTGGCCACGAAAAAATCTTTGGCAATGCGTTTCCCATACTGCGCCACCAATGATTTATTACCAAAAATAGCCCGTGAAGGCCACCCCAAAGTACGTAGGTCCATCCTGCTCCATGCCACAAACCAATCAGCAGCATACTTACCATGAGATTACGCAACTTCTTGGGCAGTCCATGTCTGTTTCCGCCCAAAGGAATATAAAGGTAATTTTTTACCCATACGCCCAAGGTCATATGCCAGCGCCGCCAAAAGTCGATAATGTTAGCAGCTTGATAGGGTGAATCGAAATTTCTGGGCAAGCGTAAATTGAACATCAGGCCCAAGCCAATGGCCATTTCCGAATAAGCGGAAAAATCAAAGTACAGCTGGAAACTATAACCTAATGCTGCAAACCACGCTTCGATGGGCAGCAAACTATCTGGACGGGAAAAATATTCATTCACCCATGGTGCAAGGCTGTCCGCTATGGCTACCTTCTTAAATAAACCAAAAATAAAAAGGGTCAGGCCTTGTGCGATATTATCATAATTCAGGTGATAGGTACGCTGTGACTGGAACTGAGGGATCATTTCACGGTGATGTATAATAGGCCCTGCAATCAGATGCGGGAAAATGGTTACAAATTCACAATATGAGGCAAAGCCGGTCGATGCTGCATCACCACGATACATATCGATTAAGTAGGCCGCTTGGGTAAAGGTGAAAAAAGAAATGCCTAAAGGCAGTACAATATCTGGGATGGAAAATAGCGCTGTTCCGAATACGTCATTTACGGTAGTCAGGAAAAAACCTGTATACTTATAGTAGCCCAATAGTGCAAAATCGCCCAATAGTCCGGCTGTTAGCCAGAGTTTTGAATTTTCTTTGGAAACAATAAATTGTCCAATTATATAATTGAAACAAATAGATAACACCAACAAGGGAACATAACGGATATCCCAATAACCATAAAAGAGCAGCGATGCGCCGATGATCCAATACATACCCCATTTCCATAACCGCTGGCCAATCCAGTAATATGTGATAAAGACAATGGGCAGGAAAAATATTATGAACTCGTAGCTATTAAAAAGCATTATCAAACCTCCCTTAAAAATGCATTTTTATCATACTACAAATACCCCTCCCCGGACAAGACATTTGTTCGCTATGAAAAAATTGCGAGTCAAGTGTCTAAGAAGTTGTTTCTCTCGTATCTGGTAAATATATGGATTACTGTTTCTTTGTGACGAAGAAATAGTAATAGAAAATTGTGTCCGAACAAAAATAAAGGATAAGAATCTATTGACAAAACGCGATTAAAAGAGTATTGTATATAGCAGATAAGGTTGTGATGCAGCGGGGACATGTTGATATCTGCAAATAATAGTCTGACTTTTGCCAAAAGACTATATTGTGTGCAATTTAAAATGTGCACGAGAACAGAATGTAACATTGCCCGCAAGCCTGAGCCGAAAAGAGTCGCAAAGGGGGCGGGGGAAGAGATTGGCGCAGGACATCGCAAACGGAATCATGATGTAGCAAAGGAGACGATGAGATGAAAAAGCTCATAGCATTATTACTAGCAAGCGTTATGATGATTGTGGCTGCCGGCTGCGGCGGCGGTGAACAGGCCAAAGATAATGGCAAGTCCGCTGGCGGCGATAAGAAGATTACCATGGGCTTCTCCCAGATCGGAGCGGAATCCGAATGGAGAACAGCCAACACGGAATCCATCAAGAAAGCAGCTGAAGAAGCCGGTATCAACCTACAGTTCTCGGATGCCCAGCAGAAACAGGAAAATCAGATCAAAGCAATCCGCTCTTTCATCGCTCAGGGCGTTGATATCATCGCTTTCGTTCCCATCGTGGAAACCGGTTGGGATACGGTGCTGAAAGAAGCCAAAGATGCCAAGATTCCCGTAGTGGTCGTTGACCGCGATGTGAAGCTGGCTGATGACAGCCTCTATGTGGCTAAGATTGGTACGGACTCCGTAAAAGAAGGCAACAATGTCTTCAAATGGATTGACGAATACATGACCAAAGAGAAAAAGACTCCGCGTGATGGCGGCAGCCAGTACAACGTAGTCGTTCTCGAAGGCACGGTTGGTTCTTCTGTAGCTATCCGCCGTCAGGAAGGCTTCAAAGATGCTATGGCTAAGTCCCCGAATGCTTCCAAGTACAACATCCTCGCCTCCCAGACTGGTGAGTTCACCCGTCAGAAAGGCCAGGAAGTCATGGAATCTTTCCTCAAATCCTATGGCCCGAAAATCGACATCCTCTTTGCACATAACGACGATATGGCTCTTGGCGCAATCCAGGCAATCGAAAAAGCTGGCCTCAAACCTGGCAAGGACATCACCATCATTTCTATCGATGGCGTGAAAGGCATGTTCCAGGCTATGATCGAAGGCAAAGCAAACTGCACCGTAGAATGCAACCCGCTTCAGGGCAAGCTCCTGATGGAAACGGCTAAGAAGATCCTGGCCGGTGAAAAGGTTGACAAACTGGTTTACGTTGACGAAGGTGTATTCCCTGCTGATGTAGCAGAAAAGACCCTGCCGGAACGCAAATACTAAGATTTTCAAAATCCAATGCAAGCCGTGCCCGTACAGCGTATGTGTGCGGACGCGGCTTTATTCTTGCAACAAGGAGTGACAGTTATGGCACAGGCACTGCTGGAAATGCGGCATATCACCAAGGAATTCCCCGGGGTGCGGGCGCTGTCCAATGTGGACTTTACCCTGCATGCCGGCGAGATCCACTCCCTGATGGGGGAAAATGGTGCCGGGAAATCCACTTTGGTAAAGGTGCTTACCGGCGTATATCCCCGGGATGGCGGCACGGTGTTCCTGAATGGCAAGGCCATCAATCCCAAGACCCCGAAGGATGCGCAGGACACCGGTATCTCCACCGTTTATCAGGAAGTCAATCTCTGTTCCAACCTTACCGTGGCTGAAAATATCTTTATCGGCCGTGAACCGAGAAAGTTCGGCATGATTGACTGGAAGACCATCAATCGGCGGGCGGAGGAACTCTTAGCTAAACTTGACGTACATATAGACGTGACCAAGACGCTCGATAACTATTCTGTGGCCTTGCAGCAGATGATTGCCATTGCCCGGGCCGTGGATGTGGATGCAAAGATCCTGATTCTGGACGAGCCGACTTCTTCCCTGAATGAGGAGGAAACGGCACATTTATTCAAGATTATGCGGCAGCTGCAGAAGCAGGGCCTGGGTATCATCTTTATTTCTCATTTCCTCGACCAGATCTATGAAATCTGTGACCATATCACGGTATTGCGCAATGGTGAGCTCGTAGGTTCCTATGAAACGGCCAAATTGCCCCGTCTGGAACTCATTGCCAAGATGGTGGGCAAGGACCTCAACGAAGTCAGGGACATGGATAATTTTGCTGAAAAAAGCGTGCCCAGTGAGGAAGTATTCCTCGATGCCAAGGGCATTGGCGCCGTGGGCAAGCTCAATGAGGTGGATGTGCAGATCCACAAGGGCGAGGTTATCGGCTTTGCCGGGCTCTTAGGCTCCGGCCGCACGGAAACGGCAGAACTCTTGTTCGGCATCAACGAGATCAACAAGGGTTCCCTGTCCATCAACGGCAAGCAGCTCCATCTGAAGAACCCTATGGATGCCATGGAGCAGAAAATCGGCTTCTGCCCGGAGGACAGAAAGCTCTCGGGCATTATCGGGGATTTGTCGGTGCGGGAGAACATCATCCTCGCCATGCAGGCAAAAGACGGAATTCTTCGTCACATTCCCTATGAGGAACAGGTGAAGATTGCCGATGACTGTATCAAGCTTCTGCGCATCAAGGTTTCCAGCCGGGAACAGCTTGTCAAGAACCTCTCGGGCGGCAACCAGCAGAAGGTCATCATCGCCCGTTGGCTGGCCACCCAGCCCGACCTTTTGATTCTCGATGAGCCCACACGTGGCATTGATGTGGGCACCAAGACCGAGATCCAGAAGATGGCGATTTCGCTGGCCAAGAAGAAGGGCATGGCCGTGGTGTTCATTTCCTCGGAAATGGATGAGATGGTGCGTACCTGCACGAAACTGGTGGTGATGCGCGACCGCCGCAAGGTGGCCGAGCTTACCGGTTCTGATATTAGTTCCGATGGCGTGATGAAGGCCATAGCAGGAGGTGCAGCCTGATGGATATGCTGAAAAAATTCAGTGGCAGTTCCCTGTTCCTGCCCGTGGTGGCACTGACGGTACTGCTGATTTTCAATACCCTGTTCGTAGATGGGTTCCTGACCATACAGATGACCGAGGACGGTCACTTATATGGACGCCTCATTGATATTCTGAATCGTTCCTGCTCCCTGATCATCCTGGCGCTGGGCATGACCTTCGTCATTGCCACGAGCGGTATCGATATTTCCGTAGGTGCGGTGGTCGCTATCTCCGCTGCCGTGGTCTGCACGCTGATTGGCGGCCGCGGTGACGGTGTGGCCCAGATGCCCATGACGCTGGCCGTGCTGGCCGCTGTGGGGGTCGGCGTGCTCTGCGGTATGTGGAATGGTTTGCTCGTCGCCAAATTCAAGATCCAGGCGGTCGTGGCAACCCTGATCCTCATGACTGCTGGCCGCGGCATTGCCCAGCTTATGACCGAGGGACAGATTATTACCGTATATTATAAGCCTTTCGAGTACATTGCCGGCTTCCTGCCCAGTATGCCGTTGCCGACCAATATCTTTATCGCGTTGGCCATGGTATTGCTCGTAGCCATCCTGATGAAGAAAACCAGTATTGGTTTGTTCGTGCAGTCAGTCGGTATCAATCCGACGGCGGCCCGCTATGCCGGTATCAATGTGACCATGGTCATCTTCCTCGTCTATGCCTTCTCCGGTCTTTGCGCCGGTGTTTCGGGCCTGATTGAAAGCTCGCTGATTCGCGCAGCGGATGCCAACAATGCTGGCCTCAATATGGAAATGGATGCCATCCTGGCTGTAGCTCTTGGCGGCACCCTGCTGTCCGGCGGCAAGTTCTATGTAGGCGGCTCCGTAATCGGTGCCATCACCATCCAGACCTTGACTACTACCATGTACGCTCTGGGCGTTTCAGCTGACCAGTTGCCGGTGGTCAAAGCCGCCGCGGTTATCATCATCTGCCTGATCCAGTCCAAGAAGGCGCAGGAGATGTTCGACCGCTGGAAGGCCTCCCGGCATTCCCAGCAGAAAAATGACAACAAGGCAATCTTAGGAAAGGCGGTGAAGCAATTATGACCAGCAAACTGAATCAGATGATTGCTTCCAAGTATTTCTCCTTCTTTGTGACCTTGGCGCTCTTTGCCATCCTCTATGGTGCTGGCATGGCCATGTATAAGGGCTTCATGCGTCCGCAGGTTTTCTTGAACCTCTTCATTGACAATGCGGCGCTGATTATCGTAACCATTGGTATCACGTTCACGCTGATCATTGCCGGCATTGATTTGTCGGTGGGTGCCGTGCTGGCGCTCGTCTGCATGGTGCTGGCCTGGCTTTTGGCCAATACGGGGATTCCCGTGGGGGTGGCGGCACTGCTGGTGCTCGTGATGGGCACGGTGTTCGGCGCCGTGCAGGGCTATATCATCACGAAATTCGATTTGCAGCCGTTCATCATCACCTTGGCTGGCATGTTCTTTTGCCGTGGGCTCACGGCAGTCATCTCTCAGGATACCATCCAGATTGTCGACCCCACTTGGGTGGCTCTGGCCAGCTACCGCATTGACTTGGGCGTGGGCTTTGTGTCCATCGGCGCTGTGGTGGCGCTCATCATGATTGCCATTGCCGCCGTCGTGCTGGGCTTCACGAAATTCGGCCGGGCGGTCTTTGCTATCGGCGGCAGTGAATCTTCGGCAGCGCTCATGGGCTTGCCCGTGTTCCGCACGAAAGTCATGGTTTATGCTATTTCCGGTTTCTGTGCCTCCATGGGCGGCTTGGCTTACAGCCTGATCATGCTGACGGGCTACAATCTGCATGGCCTGGGCATGGAAATGGATGCTATCGCTTCCTCCGTTATCGGCGGCACCCTGCTGACCGGCGGTGTGGGCTTTATCCCCGGCGCGCTTGTCGGTGTATTGATTCAGGGCGTGATCCTGACCTTCATCAGCTTCCAGGGAACGCTTTCCGCCTGGTGGACGAAAATCGTGGTCGGTGCACTGCTCTGCGTCTTCATCATCATGCAGGCACTGATTACGGAACAGAAGAGCAAACTCTCCTCGAAGCGCTCTATGGAAACTCCGAGTGAACCTCCTAAACCGGCTATGCAAAACTAGGCTGGCGTTCATTCTATGGAATCCCCCGCTCTGGTACCCTGGGTACGGAGTGGGGGATTTATTCTATGCGTACAGGTATTCATAACGATATTTAGCTGCAATACAGGAAAAATGGGTACAGAAGTCGAAAGAATAATCACGGTATCATTGGCGGTGATTGGGCGGATAACGCCGGGCAGGATTGCCGCCGTGCTGCATGGCAGACAGGATTTTTCTTTAAGTGGAGAACTGCAGGTAAGAAAAGAAAGGATGTGCTGAATATGGCTTGCTTGAGCTCAAGCAAAAAGATGATATTGGCTATGGGAATCCTTTTGTTGCTGCCAATACTGCTATCACCTTCGGTATCGGCGGAACGGCGTCAGGTCGAAGGTTATGGCTCGTATCTCCTGCTGTATAGCGATATTGAAGATGAGGCATTGGCCCGGGAGCGGGCACGTTATGAGGCTTTACGGAATGCCAGTGAACAGGCGGCTATTTTCGTTGATACTTCAGCCGACATGCCTTATGGCAGGCTCAGTCGTTCGGATCTGCGCAGTTATGCCGCCAGCGTGCTTGACAAGCGGGGGACGCCTTATTATACAAGAACGTCGCAGGGCGGTGGCACACGGTTCAGCTGCCGTCTGGCCGTTACGGTGGATACCAGTGATTTCAAGGATATTTCGTATGATTCCCTGCAGAAAAGCAGGCGGTGGGCAGAGGAGCGTGACCGCTTGCTGCGGGAAATGGATGACCTGAAGTATCAGTATGCGCATGGGAGCCATGATACAGAACGGCAGAACATCCGTTTCCGCATGAAACAGCTCATGAGCCAATTCCTGCACAATGAGCAGCCTTCTATCAAGACCAGATACTCCTATAATACGGCTATGGCGAAGCTGGCTTATAATGATGGCGTGGATTATCATGATAGGCGGGACTATGGCAATGCGCTCGCGTGCTATCAAAAGGCACTCAGCTATAATCCTGAATTTGATTCGGCCTATTACAACATGGGGATACTTTATAAAAATGCATTCAAGGATTATGAAAAAGCCTTGGAATGCTATGATATGGTCATTCGCATCAATCCTGCTTTTTCCGGAGTCTATAATAATATCGCCTGTGTTTATCTGGTTATGGAAAAATATGATGATGCCTTGAAATTTGTTCAGAAAGAATTGTCGATCCATAAACCGAAACCCTATGTCTACTGTACTCTGGGGGAGATCTATACGGCGATGGGTGAATATGACAAGGCACTGGAGGCCTTTGGTAACGCACTCAGTCTGGATAAGAACTATGCTGCGGCATATCTGTTCCGTGGCCTTGCCTATGAAAAAATGGGCGATAAAGCCAGGGCACTTCAGGAGGTCAGCAAAGCAAGGAATCTCAATTCCAAGGATGAACGTGCCAGACAGCATTATGAGCGGTTGAAGGGATAAAAGCCGCTGCAACCAGTTAGACTCATAATATGAATACAGAATACTTCCTCCCAACCCATCTACAATGCATGTGTAAAGTTGTATACTGATAGAGGGGAATCGAAGGAGGATTGATCTGATGAAAACGTATTTAGGACTGTTTGCGGGACTCCTGATCTGGGGAGGACTGCTCAATCTGCAGGGAACGCCTTCAATCACGGAGGAAATCGCGGAAGAAGCGGTGATCGCTGCGCATCCGGACACGGCTTTCTGCGAGGTGGCGCGTCAGGGCAGTGATTTTCAGGTAGCTTACATGACGGCCAATATGGAGCAGGGACGGGTGACGATTGCCCGGGATGGACATATTGTAAGCATGCAGTGATATGGATTCCAGGAAGCAGGCGGTTTTGCACCGGCAGAACCTGCCTGCTTTTTTCTGTGTTTCGCGTTCTGCGCCAGTTGGTTGGCAGGATTTATCCGGCCGGAGGGAGAATGTTCTCAGAACAGGATCGTTATCCCGGGTGGATTCGCTGGAGCTGAAGTAAATCAAAGCAGACCTGGCAATGCACAGGCTTCAGGTGGTATCACTGGCCGCGCAGGTGTATGGCCAATTGACTTTTGGCTGATATTAAGGTCAGTTGCGGGATTTTATCTGCAACTGACCTTATGTTATTTACAGATATTGGCTATTTTAATATAATCAGATAGAAGCTATGATAAGAACTGTCAACGGAAACCAGGAATCAGAGGAGGCAGTTTGCATGGCTGAGTTAAAAGAAGACAATCGTTATGAACTGAATAAGGAATTGGCCCAGATGCTGAAGGGCGGCGTGATCATGGATGTGACCACGCCGGAGCAGGCGAAGGTGGCTGAGGCGGCAGGTGCCTGTGCGGTGATGGCGCTGGAGCGGATTCCGGCGGATATCCGGGCGGCTGGCGGCGTGGCCCGCATGAGTGACCCCGCGATGATCAAAGGCATCCAGCAGGCAGTGTCCATTCCCGTCATGGCCAAGTGCCGTATCGGTCATTTCGTGGAAGCACAGCTCTTGCAGGCCATTGAGATTGACTATATCGACGAAAGTGAAGTGCTGTCTCCGGCAGATGATGTCTACCATATCAACAAGCGGGAATTTGCGGTGCCTTTTGTCTGCGGGGCACGGGATCTGGGCGAGGCACTGCGGCGCATCAATGAAGGGGCGGCGATGATCCGCACCAAGGGCGAACCGGGAACCGGCGATGTCGTTCAGGCCGTGCGCCATATGCGGGCCATCAACAAGCAGATGACACAGCTGACAGCGCTGCGGGAGGATGAACTCTTTGAAGCGGCCAAGCAGTATCAGGTGCCCTATGAACTCGTGCAGTACGTCCATGCACATGGCAGATTGCCTGTGGTCAACTTTGCGGCAGGCGGCGTAGCTACGCCGGCGGATGCCGCACTGATGATGCAGCTGGGCGCAGATGGCGTCTTCGTGGGTTCCGGGATCTTCAAGTCCGGCAATCCAGCCAAACGGGCGGCGGCTATCGTGGAAGCGGTGACCAATTATCAGGATGCAGAGCGCATCGCAAGGCTCTCGGAAAATCTCGGGGAAGCCATGGTGGGCATCAATGAGGATGAGATCCAGCTGTTGATGGCCGAACGCGGCAAATGAGGAGGGCACAGCATGGCGAAGAAAACAATCGGTGTGCTGGCCCTGCAGGGGGCTTTCCGGGAACATGAGGAAATGCTCATACGACTGGGGGCGGATTATCGGGAAATCCGGCAGGCGGAGGACTTTACGGATGATATTGCCGGGATTATCCTGCCCGGCGGCGAAAGCACCACTCAGCGCAAGCTGCTGCATGCAACGGGGCTGTTTGCTCCTTTGCAGCAGCGGATAGCGGAAGGGCTGCCGGTGTTGGCCACCTGTGCCGGGCTGATCCTTCTGGCACAGAAACTCAGCAATGACAGCGGGGCAGGTCTGGGGACTTTGCCCGTGCTGGTCCGGCGCAATGCTTATGGGCGGCAGCTGGGCAGTTTTGCCAGTACCGCACCGCTCAGGGAGATAGGCGATTTTCCCATGCGCTTTATTCGCGCGCCTTATATCGAACAAGTCCTGCAGGGGGATGTGGAAGTGCTGGGGACTTATCAGGGAAAGATCACGGCGGTGCGTTATCACCACCAATTAGCGATGTCTTTCCATCCGGAACTTACGCAGGATGGAAGGGTTCATCAATTGTTTTTGCAGATGGTCGCAGCGGCCTGAATGGAAGGAGCTGAAATTTTTGCTGACGTATTCCTTTGAACACCGACAGGGGGAATCCCTCTATGAACATCTTTACCGCTGTATCCGGCAGGATATCTTGCAGGGACGGCTTTCCCCGGGGGAAAAGCTGCCCTCCAAGCGGACGCTGGCACGCAATCTGGGCATCAGCGTGATTACCGTGGAGGGGGCCTATAATCAGCTGACGGCGGAGGGGTATTGCGAGTCGCGGCCCCGCCGCGGTTATTTTGTCATGGCCGTACCGCCCCGGAAACTGTCTGTGGCAGACAAAGGAAAACAAGGCAGAAAGCAGGTGCTGTCAGAGGGGGCAGACAGTGTGTCCTGTATTGATCTGACGGCCAATCGTCTGCAGCCCGCAGATTTCCCGTTTGCCCTCTGGTCACGGCTGATGCGGCAGGTGCTTTCCCGGCAGGAGGCGGAACTTTTGGAACGCTCGCCGGGGCAGGGAATCCTGGCTTTGCGGCAGGCGATTGCTGGTCATTTGCAGAGTTTCCGGGGATTGAACGTGGCGCCGGAGCAGATTGTCATCGGCGCGGGCACGGAATATCTTTCCGCCCTGCTGATCCAGTTCTTTGGCCGGGATAAGAGATATGGCCTGGAAAATCCGGGCTATGAGCGCATCCGGAAAATCTATCAGGCCAATGGGGCAGACAGTGCCGCTATTGATTTAGATCTTCAGGGCATCAAGCTGGCCGATTTGCGGGCGGCAGGCGTTGAAATCCTCCATATCAGTCCGTCCCACCATTTTCCCACCGGTATCGTGATGCCGGTCCGCCGGCGTTATGAATTATTGGACTGGGCTGCGGAAAGCGCAGGGCGGTATATCATCGAGGATGATTACGACAGCGAGTTCCGCCTGACCGGGCGTCCCATTCCTACCCTGATGGAAAGCGATGTCCATGAGCGGGTTATCTATATGAACACGTTTTCCAAAAGCCTGACCCCGACTATCCGCATCAGCTATATGGTACTGCCTAGGGCCTTGGTGGTACCATTTCAGGAAAAGATGGGGTGCTATAGCTGCACGGTGGCCAATTTTGAGCAGTATACCCTGGCAAAATTCATTGGCGAAGGCTATTTCGAGAAGCATATCAACCGCATGCGCACCACCTATCGCCGCCGCCGGGAAATGTTTATGGATTTATTGCAGGCGTCGTCTGTGCGGGAATACGTCACATTGATTGAACATGGCTCCGGCCTGCACCTATTGCTGCGGCTGGCGGTGGATATGCCGGACAAGGTCCTGCAGGAAAAACTGCGAGCGGCAGACATACGCATCCGGGCTTTGGGCGAGTATTATGCAGGGGAGGTTCCTGCCCGTGCGGAACATGTCTTTGTGCTGAACTATGCGAATCTGGAAGAAAAGGAAGTCCGGCAGGCGCTGGCAGCTTTTGCGCGATGTTTATCGTCAGACGAGTGCCTTGCTTCTGTCTAAAGGACATTAGGTGCATCTCCTTTCGCAAGGAGATGCTATTATTTTAGTACAATGATTATAATGATAAAAGCCCGGCTGCCATTTGGCAGCCGGACTTTTGCCGGTCAGGCCTGAGCCTGCGGGATGCCATCTTCTTCGGCATCATTATTGTTGTTTTCCGTATCGGCAGCCTGTTCTTCTTTGAGCATGGCTTTGTCCTGCATGCGGACGAAGGGATAGTAGACAATGGTGGACATGATGATAGTCGCTAATTGTACCACAGCGCCCTGCCAGCCATTCAGGAGGAACCCGGCGATAATCGGCGGTGCTGTCCAGGGTACCTGTACAGCGCTGAAGGGCGCCATAAAGCCGACTACGATAGATGCGTAAGTCATGACCAAAGCAATCAGCGGCACCAGCACGAAGGGAATCAAAAGGTACGGGTTGAATACGATGGGCAGACCGAAGATGATGGGTTCGTTGATATTGAAGAAACCGGGCACGGTGGCCAGTTTGGTCAGGGATTTGAGCTGAGAGGATTTTGCGGACAGCCAGCTGGCAATCAGCAGGCCGAAGGTCAGGCCGCAGCCGCCAGTCTTGACCATGAAGTCAACCTGACAGGTGATGATCTTGGCCTCGGGGTTTCCTGCCAGCTGCATGCCCATGTCCAGCAGGTGCTGGTTATCGAGCGAGTTGGCAATGAGAATGGGGCTGACCACGCCGCCGACTACGTTCGGCCCGTGGATGCCGGCCCAGAACAGGACGCTTTCCAAAGCTTCGATGACCGCTCCGCCGACCAAGGTGTCGGAAAGGCCCTGCAACGGCGTCTGGATGATCTTGAAGATGAGTTCCGGCAGCGTCGTGGCACCGGCGTAATGGCAGAGACCATAGAGGATGGAAGCGCCCGTGAAGAGCACCATGCCCGGGGTCAGGGCTTCGAAAGCCTTGGCCACACCGCCGGGAACGGCATCCGGCATCTTGATGCCGATATGGTTCTTCTCGCAGTAGCAGAATACCCAGGAAGCCACAAAGCTTACGAGGATGGCGGTGATCACGCCATTGCTGCCTGCCCAGGCCTTGGGGATGATGTCTGCTACGGTTTCGCCGCCTTTGCTGACAATGGTGGGAGGCAGCAGGATCAGGAAGGTGGACAGGGAGAGGATGGAGGCCATGATGGCATCGCAGCCTTCGGATTCCACGTATTTATAGGTGACGGCTAATACGACAATCAAAGCCAGTACACTGAAGGTGCCGCCGGCTACGGCGTTCAGGGGAGCTGTCCAGTCAGCACCGAAGAGGCTGGCCATGAATTCCGGATAGCCCGGGATGGGCAGGTTGGCCAGCAGCAGGAATACGGAACCTACGACTGTGAAAGGCGTGGTCATGATAAAGCCGTCGCGCAGAGCCGCTACTGCCCGGATTTCAGCAAAGCGTCCCATGAAGTCAACGAATTTATCAAAAAGCTCTTGTTTTGTCATTATCGTTTCCCTCTTTCTCCATAGTTGTTATGATATAAATCATTGCTTGTTGATCTGGTACAACTTTATCATGTAATAGCAGGCGTGGCAATTGTCTTGACAGGCATTTGATACAGTGATTCAGATGGAATAATAAAAAATGCGAAACAGCTGTAACGTTGTTTCGCATTTTTTTATTGAAGGTTATTGAAGGTTATTGAATTTAATTGTGTTATTTTTTCTGGCAAGCAGGAAATAGATGCTTGTCTGTAGAATTTTTCCATAACAATGGTCAGCTATATGACTGGAAGATAAAGTGTTTTTCAGGATTTAGGGAAGAAAGGAGTCTGTTTTATGAGCACAAAGGTTTTTAGGGGGGGTACGCGCTCCGGTGACCAGAGGAAAGTCAGTGCGGCCCTGGCTTTGGCGGTAGCCATTTATCTGTCGGGCGGTTCCCTGGCGCTGGCGGCAGAGACATCGGGTGCATCGGGTTCATCGAGTTCATCGAGTTCATCAGGGACAGGGGCGCAGAAAAATGTCGTGATTTTAAAAGATGCCGATAACAAGGTTACGATAACTGCGATTGCACCGGATGGCGCGACGCTGAACCCGGTGGCGAATACGACGGGGGTAACTTCCCTGACCATCACGGGGGGTACCTGGGACGGTTGGTATGTTATGGGGGGCGGTTATTCCACGGCGGCAGATGTAGATGGCTATTCCCTGACGCTGGATGGCGTGAAGAGCAGCGGCAGCAATATTGCATTTATCACCGGGGGCTGGAGCAGCAATAGTACTGTCAGCAATAATGTGCTTACGCTGCAAGGTGATACTTCCGTGACCGTTACCCAGGGGATAATAGGTGGTTTAGGGCAAAATACGAACAACAATAAGGTCAATATCGCTGGCGGTACCGTCAATGTTTCCCACTACACCACCACTTTATCCGGACTGGTGGGCGGGTTGAGTTATGGTGGCGATGCCAAGGGCAACGGCGTGATGATTTCCGCTGGCAAGGTGGAGAGCAATGCCATTGCCGGTGGCTATGCCCAAGAAGGAACAGGCAATACGGTCAGTGAGAACGCGGCATTCATCACTGGTGGTACGGTAGGCGCTTCTTCGCCCACAGCACTGGTGGGCGGTTTTGCAACTGGTGACAGCACGACCGTACAGGGAAATGATGCTGCGCTTTTCGGCGGCACCCTCACCGGCGGCGTAGTTGGTGGTGCAGCCATGGGGAGCGGTGCGACCGTTACGAATAACACCGCCAAGGTTGCTGGCGGCACGTTTACAGGTGGCAGCAATTCCTACACCGGTTCGTACATTCCCGGCGCCATAGTTGGTGGTGCAGCGTATAATGGTGCCAGCGCCACGGGCAACACGGTGCTGCTGGTGGGCGGCACAATTTCCGGTTATGTCATGGGCGGTGTGGCCAATGCCGCTTCCGGCTCTATTGCTGCTTCTACGGCTTCGGGCAATACCGTGGAGATTTCCGGTACGGCATCAACCCTTGATCTGTCTTCGGCAAGGATTTATGGCAGTGCTATCTATAGCGCGGGCAGTATTTCTACGACAGGTGCAGGTGGGAATAATACGCTGAAATTGGCTTCTCAGGGTGTTTCGGCTTATAACATCCACAATTTCCAGAATATCGTGGTCGACTTTTCCCAGCTTTCGGCTACGCCCATGCTCACGCTGACCATGGGCGAGACACTTCTCGGTGGTGCTGCGTTCACCAAGACAGGAGAGCTGGCTTCCCCTGTCATCGGCGCCACTGGCTTGATCTATCCCGTATTGAAGAATGCGAATGGTATTTCGGGCATGTCTGCGGAATCGGAGAACTGGGTGGCCGCCGGCAGCTATAATTATCGCTTCACTGCTGACAGTAATACCATCAATGCGGAAATCTATAAGCAGGGCAGCAATTCCTCGACGGTGGATGCAGAAGTCACGGGCGATGTATACGGCGGGCGCGCGATGGTAGGGACGAGCAGTTCTGATGCGAACACGCTGGCCATCACGGCGAAAGTGAATGGGAACGCCTACGGAGGTTATAGCCTGGGTGGTGATGCTAAGGGGAATCAGGTTACCATTACGGGCACTACTGTTACAGGCAATGTTTATGGTGGCTACAGCGGCAGCAATGGGGCTACTACGGGAAATGTAATTACCTTGAAGAATGCCACCGTGGGTGGCAGCGTTTATGGCGGCAGTGGCAGCACCTATACAGGCAATCTGCTGAATATTTCCGGTGTGAATACCGTTGCCGGCACAGTAGGTAATTTTGAGACCATCGTACTGGCTGCCGATACGGCCTGGAATCCGGGCAGTACCGTTCTTACGGCAAATAAATTCACCAATATTGGTGCACTGGATATATCCCAGGCGGTAAATCTTCAGGCGGCTGCTGATGCTGGCAGCATGACGCTTCTGGCCTCGGGGACGGCGAATGATTTCGCCTCACTGTCCCTGCGATATTACGATGGCAAGACGGCTCAGCTGACGGCAGATAACCCCAGTCAGATTGTGAAAACCGTGAATAATGGCAATACTGATTTTGGCAATGGAACCGTCTATAGCAGCACTACAAACCATACCGTATCGTTGGATACTGCCAACAGTGCCAAGAATGTTATCTATACCGTTGCCGCAGGCTCTGCGGTCATCAGTCTGGCCAATTGGGACGGCACGGCGGCTGCCGTGACGGGGGTTACAGGCAGCAATATTGCCGTGAATACCGGCAGTTTTGCCATCCCGGCAGCCTCGGAGCAGGTGATTTTGACGGCTTCCACGGACAACTTCTTCGGGGAAGTCACCGGCGAGCGGGCCTATACTTCCGGCGCTTTTTCTACGGATGTGGCCAATGGCGTCAATCTGGCCGGGACGAAATACGGCGGCGTCAAGAAGAGCGACGATGGCAAGGTGCTGACCTACTATGCGGAAACGGCACAGCTGGGGACGGTGAATCTGGCCAACTGGAATGGTACGGATGCCAGCGCTGTGACTGCTGGCTGGAAGGCTGCGGATACCATTGCGGTCAATACCGACAACATGAGCAATCTGCCCCAGGCAAATGCGAATATCCTGACCAAGAACGATACCATGGACTTCACCAATGCGGTGGTCAGCGGGGCAAATGCCTATACCAGTGCCGCCGCATTCAGCGAAAGCGAGCAGGGCGATGGCAAGACCGGCAGCACGACCCTTATGGGGACGAAGACTGGCGGTGTGCGGGTCACGGAGGATAAAGCCGCCCTTGAGTATGTAGCGGAAAAGAGAACGGTCAATACCATTGCCTTGGGGCAGACTGCCTTTGCCGGAGGCAGCACCGTGCTTACCAGAAGTGGTGCCAGCTATGATTACGCGGGTGCCAAGCTGGATAGCAGCAATTTGGCTGTCAGCTTTGACAGCCCGCTGAATGCTGCCGCAGGCGATACCATGACCCTGCTGACGGCGAATGAAACCCTGCCGGAATTCGTTATGCCCCAGAGCTTGCAGGAAAGCAGCTATACCAATGCTGCTTTGGCAGCCGCCAGCGGCATAACGCTGGATGGTACCATCGGCGGCAGCCTTGCCCAGAGCGGCAACAGCATCACCTACACGGTGGCCGCCAATACCGCCACAGGCCTGACCTTTGGCGATGTGGAATGGAAGGATTCCGGGGCAATCCTGGATCACAGCACCACGTTGTCTAATGTCAGCTTTGAAGGGGCCAATGTCAATACGGCCAATATCAAGTTCACCAATCTGGAAGCACAGGAAGCGGAGAAATCCACGATTCTTGTTTCCGGCTTTGGATCCACGGTGGGAACCATCACCGGTGACGAGTATCAGGTGGGCTCCGGTCTCAAGGGCAAGGGCAAGGCATCCCTGGTGGGCAATGACCTGGTTTTCACCACGGAAACCCGTACAGGGGCTACGGAAGCGGCGCACAATACGGTGATGGGAGCCGCGGCTGCTCTCGCCGCCCTGTCCGCAGGCAATGACTTTGTGGGTGCTGCCACGGATGGACTTGGTCTGGCTGCTAACACCGGCAGCGATGGCGTGGCGGTCTATGCCAAAATGGGCGGCGGCACCAGCCGTCAGGAAACGGGCAGCCATGTGGACGCCCATACCTGGAATGCCATTCTGGCAGCAGGGCACAAGAATGAGAAAGACAGCGGTACCATGGAATACGGCGCCTTCTTCGAGTATGGCACCGGCAATTATGCTACCCATAACGGCGCGGAGCGGGGCGACGGCTCCATGCACTACACGGGCGGCGGCTTGCTGACCAAATGGCAGGCACCTGCTGGCCTGTATGTGGAAGGCAGCGTCCGGGGCGGCAGTGTCAAGGATGATGCCAAAAACGTCATGCGGGATGCAGCAGGCAACCCTTACAGCTACAAGACCAGCGCCGGCTATTGGGGGATGCATCTTGGTGTGGGCAAGGAAATCGCTTTGGGCACGGACAGCAGTCTGGATGTCTACGGCAAGTATTTCTTTAACCGCCGTCAGGGTGTGGCCTTCGATGCAGCGGGAAACCACTACGATCTGGATGCCGTAAGCAGCAAGGTGCTGCGTCTGGGCGGCCGCTACACCCTGAAACGGGAACATTGGAACTTCTATGGCGGTCTGGCCTACGAATACGAATTCGGTGGCGAGGCCTCCGGCCGGGTGGATGGTGCTGCGATTCGCAGTGCTGATATCGGCGGTGGCAGCGTCTTCGGCGAAATCGGCGCCAAGCTCCTGCCCACGGATACCAGCCGCTGGGGGCTGGACATCAACCTGACAGGCTTTGCCGGCAAGAAACGCGGCGTCAGCGGCGGCGTGTCCCTGGCATATATGTTCTAACCCAAAGAAGCTGTGAAAAAATCTTCAGCCTCCTCCTATAACGGGGGAGGCTGACTTTTTTCACAGCCTCTTTTTATGTTATGTCAATATTTTTGCTTTTTCAAATGAAGAACGACATTCTGGCAGCAGCTTTATAGCTTTCAGCCAATTTTTTCAGATTTTCCCTGCCGTTGCTGGCCGTTTCGTCATACATACGTCTAGCCGCGCTGTCGCTGATCATATACTTCCAAACCAGTGCCTTGATAATCAATTCTCTTTCCAACATTTTTTCCTTTCATCTTTCCTTTCTTTTACAATGACAGAGTGAAACTATACTCTAAATTTCATGACCTGTCAATAGTTTTTTTTACTCGATGCCAAAGCGCTTTTGTGCTTCGTCAGCCAGTGCTTGGTATAGGCTGATGGCTTCGGGGTGATGCTCCCGGATGTATTGCAGCTGTTGTCCCTGCTCTTCCGCTGGGCCGTCACAGTATGCGTGGCCAGCCATTTCCAAGGCTTTGGCGCATTCGGATAAGTGTATGCCGCCAATGGAGAGGGACGTGGATTTCAAGGCGTGGACATGGGTGGTGTAGTTGGCAATATTGCCGGTTTGCAGGTCGTTTTCCAGCTGATTGACAACGGCTTCCCGGCGGGACACGAACATGGCCAGGAACTTTTTCTGCAGCTCTGTGTTGCCACCGCAGTATTTCAGGGCCGTCGGCAGGTCAATCTGGTATGCTGCTGGTTCTGGTGAGGCATCCGGGAGCGGGGGAGCAGTGGCATCTTTCTCTGCCGCTGCTGGAGCGTTAATCTTTTCCGGTGGCAGATATTTTTGCACCATGCGTTCCAGCGTCTTGCCGTCTACAGGTTTGGACAGGTAATCATGGAAGCCTTTGGCCAGGAACATTTCCTTGACGCCTGCCACAGCGTTGGCAGTCAGGGCGATGAACGGAGACGCCTGGCATTGGCTGGTGGTGAGGGCTTTGGCCCGGGAAAGGGTCTCGAGCCCGTCCATTTCCGGCATCATATGGTCAAGGAAGATGATATCATAATGATTGTTTTGGATCAGCCGCAGGCATTCTTTGCCGCTATGGGCGGTATGGATGTTGATGCGGGTCTTTTCCAGCAGACTTTCTACTACCGTGAGGTTCATATCGTTATCGTCCACCACGAGGATATGCGCCTGGGGGGCGGTGAAGCTTTCGCGATAGTTTTCCTCTTCCTGCAGGGCCGCTTCGACACGGGCGTTGAAATCGCCAATGGGGTCATTTTTTTCGATGGTCTGGGGCAGGCGGATGGTGAAGGTGCTGCCTTGGCCATATACGCTGTCCACGGCAATCGTACCCGCCATCATTTCGGTCAGGCGTACGGTGATGGCCAGACCCAGGCCTGTGCCTTCGATATTGCGGTTCTTTTCCAGATCCAGCCGCTGGAACTTGGAGAAGAGTTTTTCTTTATCTTCTTCCCGGATGCCGATGCCCGTATCTTGGGTGATGAATTCCAGCTCCAGCACATCGCTTTGCATATCCCCGTGTCCATTTACGGTGAAGGTAACGGAGCCTTTGGGGGTATACTTGACCGCATTGTTGAGGATGTTGACCACGACTTGCCGCAGGCGGACTTCATCTCCATAGAGCGCATCGGGGATATTGGGGTCAACCTCCATGTGGAAGGCCAGGCCCTTCTGTCCGGCCTTGTAGCTGACCATGTTGTAGACATCGTTAAGAACCGAGCTGAGACTGTAACGGACAGGCACGATCTCCATATTGCCCGCTTCAATCTTGGAAAAGTCGAGAATATCGTTGATGATGGACAGCAGGGTCTCACCGGCACTTTTGACATTGAAGGCGTATTTTTTGAGCTTACCCGAGGATTCCCGCATGATCATCTCATTCATGCCCAATATGGCGTTGAGAGGGGTGCGGATCTCATGACTCATGTTGGCAAGGAATTCGCTCTTGGCCTGATTGGCCCGCAAGGCCTCGTCCCGGGCTTCACGCAGGGCGGTGCTCTCCTCAGCTGCCACCTGATTGGTGAAGGCGTAGAGGATGAAAACGCAGAAGAGTACGACCAAAAGGCCGAAGACCCAGAGGACGATCAGATGGATGTTGGTAATGCCTGTGACAACGGTGCGCCACTCCCGATAGCCGATGGCGACAAAATTTGTATCGGGGATAGGGGCTGCATAGATTACGTAGCCGTTGCTGATTTCCGGGTCAAAGATAGCGGCTTCATCGCTGTTTTCCAGTTTGTCCAGCAGTTTGTCCACCCCTAAGGGCGCATCTTGCGCAGGTTCGTAAAAATCACTTTGTGGATAGTTTTCGAAGGGCACCATCACCTGCTGGGTATCTTTGTCATAGAGCAGGGCTTTTTCATCATGCCGCTGGGCGCTGAAGTGGAAGGGGGAGCTGCTGTCCTGCAGGCCGCTGCTGGTATGCAGCTTGCAGAGGATATAGCGGATATTCTGTCCTTCGTAAACCGGCACCATGCCCACCAGGCCCAAGCCTTTGTAATAACGCCAGCAGGGTTCTCCCTGCAGGGTGCGGGCGCATTGCAGGCGGGCTTCTCCGGGCAGGGAGACACCCAGGATGCTTTGCCCGTTGATGTCCAGAAGGCCGCCCTGTACACCCTGGCCGTCCATTGCCATGACTCCATCGGCAGGGGTGAGTTTTCCCGCGGTGATCAGGCTGGCCGTTTTGGTCATGCCGGCTATTTCCGCTTGCAGGAGATTGTGGTAGACAATGGAGAGCATATCTCCCTGATGGGTGCTGAATTTTTCCACCTCGCGGTTCAGGGAGTCATTCATCTTGCTCTGCAGGGCGAGGCCAATCACCAGGAGTATGGCGAAGAAGATGAGAAACCTCCCTAAGAGGTGCAGGGTGAAATCCAGCATCCGCTTGTCCGCATTTATGGTATTATCTTGCTTCAATGATTTCCACTCCCTTCACCAGCCAGTCCATTTTTTCCCGCAGGCTGTTATTGGCAATGACGGTTCCTTCCTGACAGCGGATGTTGCCGTCTTTGTCATAGATCTTTCCGGAAAAGACAGGATAGCCCATCAACAGTTCCTGACGGGCCCGCAGAACCAAGGCTTCCTCCTGCGGTGTCAGATCCGGCGAAAGGCGCAGTGTGATGACTTGATCCAGTATGCCCTGCCAGTATACCCGGGAGGCGGATCTCTTGACACTGGTATGGAGCAGTTTCCCATAGACTGCCTGCCAGTCGGTTTCAATGGCGCCGAGACAATGGGGCGGCAGAGTCCTCCCGCTGCCGTGGAAGTCAATATAGTCCAGGCCCAGCGCGGCTGCTTCCTGCGCGGGATGCTGGGAGGCGGCAAAATAGGTTATCACATCGGCACCTGCATGTTTGAGGAGGTAGAGGGCTTTGTTTTCCTTGTCGGTGGAAATCCACTGGCCGGTCCATTGTACCAGGATGCGGGCATCGGGGCGTACTTTCTGTACGCCCAAGGCAAAGGCGTTCAGATCACGGCGGGTTTCCAGTGCGGGGAAAGGGGCCATATAGCCGACAATACCCGTTTGGGAATGGATGCCTGCCAGGATGCCTGCCAGATAGCGGACTTCATAGTAGCGTACGGAATAGTTATACATGCGGTTGGAGACGGTTTCCCCTACGGAATTGGCATAGAAATCCACCTGCGGATATTTCCGGGCAATCATTTCTAAGTTCTGCTGATAGCCGGGATTAGCCAGAAATATTTTTTTGACGCCCTTTTTGACCAGTTTTTCCGTAATCTGGTCCAGACTGCTATCATCGCTTTTTACCCCGTCTTCTATATAGAGATTATACCCGTGTTCATCACAGGTTCGCTGCAGTCCCTGTGCCATATCCCGGGGCCAGCCGGGCGCTTCCCGGGAACTGGCCAGGATCAGGCCGATGGCATCTCTGCGCTCCCAGATGGCCGAACCGAAGTAGTTGATGGAGAGGAAGATGGCCAGGCAGATGAGGGCTGCCTGCAGCAGGGCAAAGGCGATAAAACGCCGCCGCAGGCGTTCATGGCTGTTAAGCTTCATGGGCATTGACCTCCTCCAGCCAGTCATCATCCTGTGTCAGCAGGTTGAAGATGATGACAAATGGTGTATAGATGACAATATCCAGACTGAGCCAGACCAGCTGCAATACGGCTCCCATCACATCGCCGGTAGCCAGCCAGCCCTGCAGGAACACCGGGGCACAGGATTCCACCGTATAGCGGAAGAGTGGCACGATGTCCCAGTGGATCGCCAGATATCCCACGTAGACATTGAGCATGGGGGCCAGCAGATAGGGAATGAGAAGCAGCGGATTCAGTACGATGGGCAGCGCGAAAAGGAAGGGCTCATTGATGGCTGCCAGCAGAGTGGGAAAACAGTAGGAGGACAGTTTCCGTAGTTTTTCCTGGGAGGCAAATACCCAGATGGAAATAGCCAGCCCCAGGAGTGAGACGGAAGTAGCATCAAAAAATTCTGCGGTAAAGACGAAATGCCCGCCGTTCAGTTCGTTGGCCAGCTGGGCAGGGATATAGAAGGCCTCGTTCCAGAAGCAGGTCAGACTGTTGCCGTTGAGGCCCAGCCACCACAGAAAACGACGGACAAATTCATAGCAAACAGCCGCTACAGGGCTTTGGGGGATGTTCTCGCCCATGACGTTTGCCAGTACCGCCGGCAGTGAGAGGGCGGATTCTTCTATGGACATCCAGCTGAGGGCGGCCATAAGCGAAGCAAGCAGGGTAAAGGTCAGTGGCAGCAGGAATCTCAGCGTGACAGCCATTTCTTTAGGCAGCCCGGGGATGACGGTCAGTTGCAGCCTGGGCAGGCGGGAAAGGTAACTGAAGAGCAGGGTGCTGAAGGTGGAGATCAGCAAGGCCAGAAAGAAGCCGCGCACGCTGAAATAGAGCGTCAGTTCATGGGCGTTGCCCGGAAAGGCCGTGATCAAAAACAGATAGGATGAGACGGTGCAGATCAGTGCGAGGATTTTTTCCCCTTGCCACAGTGCGGCCAATTTCAGCGTCAGCACCAGAGCAAAAAGCAGGGACGCCAGGATATTGGTGACCTCCAGATAATTTTTGAGGCGGTTGCACTCGGCAAAAAAGGCTGATTCTCGATAAGCCTGATCGTGGAGTCCTCCGGTGAGCAGGCTGCCCAGTCCCAGTCCGTCGGCTCCCAGCAGGGGACCATTGGGATTGCAGAGGAGAAAGCCGATCATATGGAGCAGTGTCAGGACGATGATTACAGGCATCAGCAGGCAGAAGGTGTCGCGGATAGCCCGCAGGTAAGAGATTTTGCGCAGCCGGTGGCTTATGGGGATGATCAGGCTGTCCAGAATGCCGCCCCACTGAAGATGCTTGCCCATAGCCTGCTCCTTTCTCGGTGGTTATAACCCTAAATTATCCAGAGATTTGAAGATGTCGTTGATTTCCGGATCTTCGATGGGCGGGAAAATCTGTTTTTCCACCCGGGCAATCAGGTCTTCCGGAACAAAGGGTTTTTTCACATAGTCCGCTATTTTCAGTTGGCTGGCTTTGATGATGGTGTTTTTATCCGCAGCTGCGGTCAGGAAGATCACCTTCAGGTCCTGATAGCGCAGATTTTTCCGAATGGTAGCCAGCGTTTGCAGGCCATCCATGCCGGGCATGGCGATATCCAAAAGGATCAGGTCGATGGCTCCCTGTCTTTTTTGCAAAATGTCCAGACAGCCGGAACCACTTTCGGTGGTAAGGATTTCGGCCCGCACTTTCATTTCCAGAATGCTTTTGGCCATGGTCAGATTCATTGCATCGTCATCGACGATTAAAATAACGGGCAGCTTATTCATAAATATCCTCCTCAATTCATGCTAATCTTGGGACAGGGATTTTTCCAATTGGGCATCCCATAGTTTGGCTTTGGCTCCTTTTGCTTTGGCGGCCTGGCAGGCTAAGGCGGCTTTTTCTGCTGTTGTGGCGAGGTTCTGACCTGCCAGAGGGCAAAGGCCGGCTTGCCATTGTCCGTCTCCCGGCTGTTCGGAATCCGTGATGAATTCGGCGGCAAAGTTCAGGATCTGCTGGCTGTTGGCTGCCGTACACAGGCAAAGCAGTTCGCCTGTGATGGCTCCTGCCACGGTTATCTGTACCCAGTCTTTGCTGTTCAAGTCCCGGGCGGCTGCTTGCAGCGATTCCGTCCATTGCGCGCGGCTGTGATTGTTTTCCTGCGGGCAGCTTATGGACAGGGCCATCAGGTAAGAGGGATGGTCTTTGTCATTTGATTGCTGCCGGGCTTGGATATTGTGTTCCAGGTAACGCATATTGGGGATCTGCAGCTGCGCATCGGTACAGGCAAGCTTTTCCATCTTCGCCAATTGCCTGTTGTAGGTGCGGGAGCGGTAATAGAACAACCCGATGATGGTACCCATGACCATCATGATCAATAGTGCGGTCTGCAATGGATAGTGGTAGAGCAGGTAGCGCGGGCTGAAGCGGATGCTCTCTTGGGCGCCGTGGGTCAGGGCATCGGTCAGCAGGCGGGGCGGCAGATGGTTGATTTCCTTGTTGATGATCTGCCAGAGCCGTAAGTCGGCATTCTTGGAAACTCCAATGCTGATCGTGCTGGAGAATATCTGCTCAGTCCCTGCGGAAAGATTGTAGGCGGAGGTCGCCTCCAGCAGATACGGGACGGCTGCCCGCGGCAGGTAGGTGATGTCAGCCAGATTGTTGCTGACAGCCTGGCAGCATTCCGTCCAGTTTGGGAAATAGATGATCTGTTCTTCGGGGTATTGCGCTTTTACAAAAGTGGTGGTCTCATACAGGCCGGCGATTGCAGCTACTCTGGGCTTTTCCGGCAGGTCTGCGCCGTGGCGGGTGATGGGCACAAAACCGATATCCAGATAGGATTGGGTGGGAATCAGCCCGAGTCCATCCAGCCAGCTGAAATCACTGGGGACATCCGCTACCAGATCGACGGTGCCGCGGGTGATCAGCCGCTGGATTTCGGCGGGAGTGGACGTCTCGACGATTTCAATCTGCACATGCAGGTCTTTTTCCAGCTGTTCCATCAGCGCTTTTGTGGCACCGCACCAGCCAGCGTTCTCGTTCTGGTAGAAATATGGCTTTTCCTGAATCAATACGGCCACGCGCAGTGTCGGTTTTGTCTGCAGGTAAGCGGTCTCTGCCGGAGAAAGTACCAGTGGGAAGCCTTTGGATCGCTCATATTTGTCATTGAGGCGGTTGCGGATATTGGGCTGGTTGAGCAGCAGTTCATCCATGGCGGCATTGACTCTGCGGAACAGTTCCGGGCGTCCCTGCTTCAGGAGCAGGCGATAGCTTACGCGGTCAAAGAGGGCCAGGACCCGTTCTTCCTTATCGGGGTGCAGCAATGGCTGTATATACCCGTCAAGGGCGCGGCTGGCAAATTCTTTTTTCATCTCAGCCGGGTCATGGAAGGTGACGAGTTCATAATGGAAGCCGTGCTCCTGTGCAATCTGAGGCAGGCTGGGAATCGGATAGTTATAGTCGAGGGTGCCGATCTTTACCTGCCCGCCGGAAAAATCGTCCTGCACCACGAGTTCCATCGGAAAGCGGGCGATGACATGGTCGGTGCGCTGGGCGAAGGGCAAGGTCTTGTAATTGCCAGGCATGGCGGGCAGCAGGTCGATCTCCCCCGTATTCAATTTATCGCCGGCTTCCCACCAGTTGATGCAGGGCACATAGATGAATTTTGCCCCTAAGAAACCAGACAGGAATTCCATGTATTCATAGCCGTTGCCTTGCATATGTCCGGGGCGGTTTTCTTCGAGGAAGCCCGTTCCCGGCACATAGCCGACTTTCAATTCTTCCATGGCAAAACTGCGTGCCGGCAGCAAGGCCAGCAGCAAGAAAAACAGCAGAACATAAAGTGCCTTTGTCCGCAGCGAAGTCTCCATGCTCCCGCCTCCATATTCGCTATACAAATCAAAATTATCCGATAACACAAGCTAGGAGTTATCTTCGCCTTGAAGTGCCTATAATCCTGCCAGGCATAAAGAAAAAGCCCTCCCCAAAGGGAGGGCTCACAGCCGGGTTTTATTTTTTCGTGATGGTAATGTGTGCCCCTACAGTCAGGACTGGCAGGGACGGGCCTTTGACGATGATCTGGCCGGGCATGGAGCCTTCGGCGTTGAATACCAGCGTGCAGTGGCCTTCTTCGCGCAGGTTGTCGTTCACGGCGTCACCAACTTTTTCGATGGTGTATTTGATGCCGCCCATCAGCAGCTTGTCACCTTTCTTGATATCTTCTTCCAGCTTGCCGGGAGTGTGCTCAAGCACCATATCGGAAAGATTGGGCCGGATACCTTCATCCAACAGGATTGCACTGTTGTTGTTGGTCAGAAAGGTTCTGGCCAGATTGCCGATGGCCGTGATTGCTACGTCGTACTTAATGTCCATGCTGTTCATTCCTCCTAGATACACATTGCCTTCTTCTTACATTCATTCCTTGCTCATTATGAGTTAAACTCTATTATATCATATTTAGACGCGAAAAAACCAAGACATTTGTCTTATTCGGCATTTTTTTAGAGAAAAGCATAGCAAAAAGGACATGCTGTGGGGGCATGTCCTTTTTTGAGATTAGAGAATTAGAGAATTCAGGAATCGAATGTATGTTAATTCTTCTTTTAGGGAAGAGAAGAATTATCGTGGTAGCCGTCAGGTATTCTTGGCAATCACAGCACCGACTACTGCGCCAACGATAGCAGCAGTGTTGCGGTCACCTTCGGAATATTTCTTCGGGTGATATCTGTGGTGCTTGTTAGCAAGCTCCTGCACTTCATAATCATGGCCCGTATGGAAGGGGCTGGCTTCTGCTGCACTTGCCATGATCCCGCCAATCCCCAGGCTTACGAATCCGGCAAGGGCGATAGCAGTCATCTTAACATTTTTTTTGCTAAGCATGTTGCATCTCTCCTTTGCTTCAACCTTTCAGTTGTTAAATCTTGACTACATGGATAATTATAAAAAGCGAAGATTAGAATACAAGAAGATTAAGATTAAATTTTCATTAAAAAATTGCAGTGGTCCCAATTCTTGCGCCTGCCTGGCAGCAAGATCCGGACAAATGCGTTAGGACTGACGTCGAAACGCTAAGCTGAAATTTTGTCTATCGACAAAATCTGAACAATGGCGTTATAATAATATGATATGATTTATTAGTTGGAGGACGAAATGTTAGCTTCGGAAGAATATCGGGATATAGAAGAGAAAATTCAGCGGGGAGAGCGGCTCACGCGGGAAGATGGGGTGCGTCTCTTTCATTGCAGCGATATCGCCTGGCTGGGAGCTATGGCCGACATGGTGCGGAAGCGTAAATGCGGGGATATCGTCTATTATAATGTGAATTGTCATGTGAATCTGACCAATATCTGTACGTCCCATTGTAAATTCTGTGCTTTTGGCCGGGATTGCAATGAGAAGGGCGCCTATGAAATGACGAAGGAACAGGCGCTGGCCTTGGTGGCTGAAGCCATGCACGATCCGAACCTTGCAGGGCTGCATGTGGTCAGCGGGCTTCATCCGACCTGGAGCTTTGACCATTATCTGGGGATTGTCAAAGCCATCCACGAAACGTATCCGCAGCTCTATATGAAAGGGTTCACGGGTGTGGAAATCACGCATTTTGCGCAGATTTCTGGCCTGTCTGTGGAGGAAGTGCTGATCCGCCTGCGGGATGAAGGCGGTCTGCAGGCCATTGCAGGCGGCGGTGCCGAAATCCTGGCTGACCGGGTGCGGGACGAACTGTGCCCCAATAAGGCTACGGCTGATGAATGGCTGGAAGTGGCACGCACCGCCCATAAGCTGGGCATCAAGTCCAATGCCAGCATGCTTTATGGACATATCGAAACGCTGGAGGAACGCGTGGATCATCTCCTGCGCCTGCGGGATCTGCAGGACGAGACCGGTGGTTTCCAGACCTTCATCTGCTTCCCGTTCCTGCCCAAGAACACGGAACTGGGGCAGAGTGTCAAACAGACTTCCGTTTGGGATGATCTGCGCACCATGGCCATTTCCCGTCTGATGCTGGATAACTTCACCAATATCAAGGCTTACTGGGTGATGCTGACGGTGCCTGTGGCGCAGGTGGCACTGGGCTTTGGCGCCAACGATATTGATGGGACGGTGCACAAGGAGACGATACTCCATGATGCGGGCGCGACGAGTCCAACGGCTTTGTCGGAAGACAATATCATCCGCATCATCCGGGAGGCGGGCCGGATTCCGGCAGCCTGTGACTGTAACTTCAATATCCTGCGGACATTTGATTGAGGAGGGCGTATGGATAAGACAAAAATGGCGCGGGCAAAGGTGGAGGCTGGTGAAAGGCTGACACTGGCAGATGCTCTGGCGCTCTATCAGGATAATGACCTGCTCTTCCTGGCCCGATATGCCCGCCGTATGAAGGAGCAGAAAAGCGGCAAGAAGGTTTTTTACACCGTGAACCGCCATATCAATCTCACCAATATCTGCAGTGCCAACTGCCCGCTATGTGCCTTTCAGGTAAAGGAGGGGGACAAGCGGGGCTTTGTGCTGGAAACGGATGACGTGGCCAGGATCCTGTCTGGGGCCAAAGAACTGAAGAACCTTTCAGAAATCCATATTGTCAGCGCTCTGCATCCGGACAAAGATTTTGCTTACTATAAGGATATCGTCAGGCAGGTGCGGGCAGCGTTGCCGGAGGCGGATGTCAAGGCCTTCACCCCGGTGGAAATCGTCAATTTTGCCAAGATCAGCGGCAAGAGCATCCTGGAAGTGCTGACCGAGCTCAAGGAGGCTGGGCTTGACAGCCTGCCTGGCGGCGGCGCGGAAATCCTCTCTGACCGGGTGCGGGAAATCATCTGCCCGAAAAAGGCCACGACAGCGGAATGGCTGGAAGTGATGCGCACTGCCCATAAGCTGGGCATCCGCACGAATGCTTCCATCATGTATGGTCATGTGGAAACCATCGAGGAGCGTCTGCAGCACCTATTCACTCTGCGGGACTTGCAGGATGAGACAAATGGTTTTCAGGCCTTCATGTTGTTCCCATTCCATCCTGAGCATACGGAGCTGGGCGAAGAACGCGGCCTCAAGCGCGCAGGCTCCTGGGAGGATATGAAGATGCTGGCCCTGTCCCGCCTGATCCTCGATAATTTCGACCACATCAAGGCTTTCTGGATCATGCTGACCATGCCCATTGCGCAGCTGGCCCTGGGCTTTGGTGCCGATGACCTGGATGGTACGATCGGCGAGGAAAAGATCATCCATGCGGCCGGCGCTAAGACTAATACGGGCATTACCCGTGCGGATTTGGAGAAATTCATCCGGGAAACGGGCTATGAACCGGTACAACGGGATACTTTCTATCGGGAGGTGCAGGATTGATGCGGCTTAGTGAAGAACAGGGTATAGAGCTGCTCACCAGCGGCGACCCCATCGAGCTGGGCATACAGGCGGATGCTGCCCGGAGAAAGCTCTTTGACGATACGGTGACATTCATCGTGGACCGCAATATCAACTATACGAACGTATGCAAGAATGAATGCAGGTTCTGTGCATTCTTCCGGCGCAAGGAGTCCAAGGATGCCTATCTGCTGACCAACGAGGAGATACTGGCCAAAGTCGGTGAGACCGTGGCGGCAGGCGGCACACAGGTCATGATCCAGGGGGGGCTTTACCCGGATCTGGGGCTGGATTATTACGAAAATATGCTGCGCAGCATCAAGGACAAATATCCCCAGATCACCATCCATTCCTTTACGGCTACGGAAATCCAGTATTTTGCCCAGCAGGCAGGGCTGTCCATCCTGGATACGCTGAAACGCCTGCAGGAAGCGGGCCTCGACAGCCTGCCCGGCGGCGGGGCAGAAATCCTCGTGGATGAAGTGCGTAAGCGCGTCAGCCCCAAGAAAATCATGACGGAGGACTGGCTCCATGTCATGGAATGCGCCCATAGCATCGGCATGGAAAGCACGGCCACCATGGTCATCGGTTTTGGCGAGACCATGGCACAAAGGATCGAGCATATGGAAAAAATCCGTCGACTGCAGGACAAGACCGGCGGCTTCCGGGCCTTCATCACCTGGACTTTCCAGCCCGGCAATACGGAATTGGGCGGCGAAAAGACCAGCGGTTGGGATTATATGAAGACGCTGGCTGTCACCCGTCTCTACATGGACAATGTCAAACACATCCAGGGTTCCTGGGTAACCCAGGGCGAGCGTATCGGCCAGCTGACTCTGGGCTTCGGCGCTGACGACCTTGGCAGCATCATGCTGGAGGAAAACGTAGTGCGGGCCGCCGGCACCCAGTATGAAATGTCCATCCAGAAAATGGTGGATATGATAAAAGGCGCAGGCAAACAGCCCGCCCAACGTGATACAGAATATAATGTTATAAAACGGTATTAAAAGCTGCCCCTTTCAGGGGGAAGTGGGCCTCCAAGGCCCGAAAGGGGCGACATAAATGAGGTGTATATATGAGTGAAAATAAGATTCCCGCCGCCAGTTACGCTGTCGTAGGCGGTTCGGGCACATTATCCAGCAACTTCCCGGCCAACGTGCCGGATGAGGATGTGGAGATCCTCGCAGATAATCTGCGATTTGATACGCCTTATGGCACGAGCCCTGCCATGCGTCTGTTCCGCGTAGGGGAAAAGCATGTGCTTACCGTGAAGATGCATGGCTGGCGCAGCGGTGTCACGCGAGCGGATGCGTCCCGGCAGGTATTCTGGGTGTTCCGGGAAGCCGGTGTCAAGCGCATCATCTCCGAAGGCGGTGTAGGCACGGTCAACAAACTGTTGGATCTGCGGGATTTCATCATTCCCGACGATTATCTCGATTTATCCGTGCGCAAGGATGTTATGCTCGATGGCCGCTATCTGTTGGTCATGAGAGACGCCCTGTGCCCGGAAATGCGCAAGGCCCTGATTGCGGCCACGAAAAAGCGCTTCGATGGCCGTGTATTTACCCGCGGAACCTATGCCGTGACCGATGGCCGGCATTTTGAAAGCCCGGCGGAGGTGGCCATGATGAACGGCCATGCCGACATTGTCGGACAGAGTATCTGCCCGGAAGTCTATCTGGCCCGGGAAATCGGTGCCTGCTATGCGGGGCTGTACTTCACGGTGAATTATGGTGAGGGCATCAAGGAAAAATGGTCCCATCAGGACATGGCGGATATCTTCTATGATGATGCTCCCATGATCGGTGAAATCATCCTCGAAACCATCCGTAATGTGGATGCAGACGAGCGCGCTTGCGAATGCCTGTCCCTGCGCAAGGAAACCCTGCTCAAGGACGTCTATAACGAGGTTTCCGCCAAGGGCTGAAACGCTTTGAGAGGTGAGTGCATTGACAGTTGAGGATATGCAGGCCTTTTTCGGTAAACAGGGGATTCGTCAGGAACTGCTGGTGCAGGCGGCAGAGTTTCGACGCCAGAATCCCTGGCAGGGGGAACGGACGCTGATTCCGCCCCGCTATCCCTACTTTGGCAAGGAAATATTGGAAGAAGCTTTGGCAGCTCTGTTGGCGGGGGCAAATCTCCTGCTGACAGGGCCTAAAGCCACGGGCAAGAACATCCTGGCGGAGAGCCTGGCTTTCCTGCTCGGCAGGCCGGTCTGGAATGTGTCGTTTCATATTGACGTAGATGCCGCTTACCTGATTGGCATGGATACCTTCAAGAGTGGGGAGGTCTGCTTCCGTCCAGGGCCTGTCCATGCTTGTGCAACGGCTGGTGGCATTGGCATCCTTGATGAGATCAACATGGCCCGCAATGAGGCTTTGGCGGTGCTGCATTCGCTGCTGGATCATCGGCGGCAGTTGGAAGTGCCAGGGTATGACCGTTTGCAGCTGCATCCAGCTGCCCGGTTTATTGCTACGATGAACTATGGCTATGGCGGCACCAGGGAACTGAATGAAGCCCTGCTGTCCCGGTTTGTGGTCTTGCAGATGCCTGTACCCGGGGAAACGGAACTCATCGCCTTGCTGCAATATGAATTCCCGGATCTGCGGGCAGATCGGGCAGGTCTCCTGGCGGCATTGTTCCTCGACCTGCGGCAGAAATATGAGGCCAGGGAAATCTCTGGCCGGGCGTTGGATCTGCGGGGGCTTTTAGAATCTTTGCGCCTTATCCGTCTGGGGCTGGATGCCGGACAGGCTCTGTCTATGGGGATTACTGGCAAATGCTTTGACCATCAGGAAAAGGCACTGGTTGAAGATATCATTGCCCTGCGCCTGCCTGCTGCTTGGCGCAGCAAGGATTTCTTTGTGGGGTGATGGCAATGGCAAGTGAATCCCTGCATGCCCAGCGGCAGAAGCGGGCGCTCAATATTGTCTGGACAGCGGCGGGAAAATATGATTTCCGGCCGGAGTTTTTGGCGTTTTATCATGACGGTGAACCGGATCGTTACCTCAATTCTATTGTCGGTCTGGTTCACCGTCATTATGATGCAGAAAAACTGACGGCTTATCTGCGGGAAAGATTGGCTGGATCCCTGCTGGGGGAACTCTATACGGACTTATTCTGGCTGGGGCTGGAGTCGGCCGTCTATGAACGTGAATTGCCCTTTCGGCCGGTCCTGGCAGATTTGCGCCATTGCCATGCGGAGCGTTTTTTGCGGGAAGATGTGGACCTGTCCTTCCAGCAGTTGATGATGCGGCAGGAACTGGCGCATACGCTCAACTGTGCCCGTTGTCGGGAGGTTCTGGGGAAAGGGGCAGGCTTGCTTAATCCCTGGGATCGGCAAATCTATCAGGCCTTATGCTTTCGGGGCGATATGGATACGGCGGACCTCATTGCGGCTATGGAAGGCATCATCAAAGATTTCTTTTGCTGCCATTGGTACGTCACGCCGCGGAAAGCGCTGCATTTTTCCCTGCCATCCTGGCTGCATGCTTGCTTGTATCGATTGCTGCCCATCCATTCCCGCTATGGGCAGGCAGATGCTGGGGGTTCATGGCAGCCCTGTCAGGGGCAGATGGCGACTGGCGGCAAATCTCTCCTGCCGGGCCGACAATGGGCGAAAATCCCTGCGTCAGAGCTGACAGATCGTTACGGGGCGTCCTTGTTCCGCCAGGAGCAGTTGCTGGAGATAGAAGGGGAAATGTGTCAGGACATCCATTGCCAGTCACAGCTCTGGTTTACGCAGGAAAAAGGCGAGGCCTGCAGGGAAAATCTAGTTTTCTTCCAACAACAGCAGGCGCGTTTCCGTACGGAATTACAGACCCTGACCCGCCGCCTGCAAAATGTCATGCTGGTACACCGGCAGCCACTGGCTCTGCCGGCCCGCCACGGTCAGCTGACCGCAGAACGGGTATGGCGCGGGGTGGTGCTGCAGGACAGCCGGATATTTTCTGCTACGGAAAAAGCAAGCTATGGAGATTTTTCTGTCATGCTGCTATTGGATGCCTCAGACTCCCGGAAAAACCGGCAGGCCGTCATAGCCAGCCAAGCTTATCTGATTGCGATGGCTTTGGGGCAGGCAGGAATCCCGTTGGCTGCGGTTTCCTTTTTCAGCCAGGCTGGCTGTACCGTGCTGCAGGTGCTCAAGGGATTTGCGGATTGCACTGCGGAAGGGATTTTTTCGTATAAGGCACAGGGCTGGAATCGGGACGGCTTAGCCTTGCGAGCCGTTGCCAAGCTGTGGGGAGAGCGGCAGGGGCGGAAGCTGGTGTTGCTCCTGACCGATGCCAATCCCAGTGATGAACAGCCTATCCCCGCTGCCTGGGGAATGGATGATCTTTATGGCGGCAAGCCGGCACTGGCAGATGCTGCACAGGGCGTGAAATTACTGAAAGAACAAGGCTTTCATGTGCTGGCGTTGGTGAATAGTGCCGCATGTGCAGCTTTGGCAGCGGAGACCGCCCACAAAATCTACGGCGAGAATTTTGTGCAGCTGCAGGATTTGTCCCAAATGGCCAACAAAGTGGGGGATTTGCTGGAAACTGAAATGCAGCGTTAAAGTTTTGCCCCCTTTCGCTCGATATATAGAGCAGAAAGGGGGCATCATCATGTCTATGGGATTGGAATTGCTGGCTTTGCAGAGCATAGCCGACAAGAAATATAAGCGTACGGAAAATAGCAAGAGCAGGGAAAAGGATAAAGAGGAAAGCTATCAGGATGTCTGGGACAAGGTCCGGAAAGAGCAAGAAGAATGGGATAAAACGCTCAATGAATATGACCTGACGAAATATAAATTGGGTCTGATGGATAGTTTCTGGTCCGATAATCATAAGACACAGGGTTATCTCTATAGCTATTACAAACGTCAGCAACGCAGCCTGAACCAGCAGGCCATCCATGAGATTACCCAGAATATTGCCTGGCTCAACCAGCTCAACAACAGTGGCTTATTGAATGGCAGTATCGACACCGAAGCCGCCCAGGCCACCAGCAAAGCCTTAACTACGGCCCTGCAAACCACTGTACTGGCCAGCATTAAGAACTACCAGCTTAATTCGTTTTTGGGGATTTGATCTTTCTAGTCAGTCTAATAGGAGTGGTTGGCATTGCATAAAGTATATTATCGAACAGTTCCACCATGGTAAAGGTGAAGATGATGGAAATGATCCCGTAATCCCAGGCCCCTGCAATATCGAGCTGGGCGAAGGAGCCGCTCAGCGAGGGAATATTGAAGCTGATGATATCGTCAATGCCGTGGGGCACAGGGGAATAGCCCAAAGCCATGGAAAGAAGCGTGGTCAAGCCAATGCTGATCAAAATAGCGCCCTGCACCATGAGGATAATGGTGAGTGCCAGGGTGAACATGGCAAAGACAGGAGCAGGCTGGGTGACATCGCCAAGGGCCATCAGCGTATCATACATCCTCCTAAAATTTACAAATAAGCAGCTCATCAACGAACTCGATGAGCTGCTTATCTTATGGTATTCTTTTGATTTTATTCTTTGATGGGCTTCTTCAGTACGGACAGCACAAGGCAGCCAACTACAGCACCAATGATGATTGCGGCCAGATACATGGCAGCGTTGCCGATGGTCGGTACTACGAAGATACCGCCATGGGGAGCACGCAGCGTGCAGTCAAAGGCCATGGACAGGGCACCAGCCGTAGCGGAACCGATGAATACGGACGGAATCACGCGCAGGGGGTCACCAGCAGCAAACGGGATAGCACCTTCCGTGATGAAGGACATGCCCATGACGTAGTTGGTGATACCAGCTTTGCGTTCGCTTTCGGTGAAGCGGTTCTTGAAGAACGTTGTGCAGAGCGCGATAGCCAGAGGCGGAACCATACCGCCAGCCATAACAGCGGCCATGACATGGTATTCGCCGGAAGCTAAGAGGCCTGTACCCGTTACATAAGCAGCCTTGTTGATGGGGCCGCCCATGTCGATAGCCATCATGCCACCCATGACGATGCCCAGGAAGATACGGGCATTCGGGTCCATGTTCTTCAGGGTATCAACCAGCCAGGTGTTGATGGCACCGACCGGCGGAGCAATGATGAACATGCTGATGAAGCCGATGATCAGGATGCCGAAGAAGGGATAGAGCAGAACGGGCTTGATGCCGTCCAAGGACTCCGGCAGGCAGGAGAAGGCTTTCTTCAGGAAGTTAACAGCGTAACCGGCAACGAAACCAGCTACGAGGGCGCCGAGGAAGCCGGAACCCGTGGTGCCAGCCAGAGCACCGCCGACGAAACCAACAGCCAGGCCTGGACGGTCAGCGATGGACATAGCGATGAAGCCAGCGAGAATTGGCAGCATGAAGCCGAAGGAAGCACCGCCGATATCCATGAAGAACTTAGCCAGCGGCGTATTGGAGCCGAACTTGCTCGGGTCGATGGAATAATCATCGAACAGGAAGGCCATGGCAATCAGGATACCACCGCCAACGACGAAGGGCAGCATGTGGCTGACACCGTTCATGAGGTGCTTGTAGATCTGACGGCCCAGGCTTTCACCGGATACGTCAGCAGCGCCGTCGCTTTCGTCAGCACCGGAAGCATGATAGATGGGAGCGTTGCCGGACAGGGCACGGTCGAGGAGTTCGTCCGCCTTGTTGATGCCGTCAGCAACCTTGGTGATGATGGTCGGTTTGCCATCGAAACGGGCCATAGCGACGTTCTTATCAGCAGCGACGATGATAGCGTCAGCTTTGGCAATCTCTTCAGCCGTCAGTACATTCTTGGCACCGCCGGAGCCGTTGGTCTCAACCTTGATGGTGATACCGCGTTTCTTGGCGTGCTGTTCGAGGCTTTCAGCGGCCATGAAGGTATGGGCAATGCCGGTGGGGCAGGCAGTTACAGCCAGTACCTGGATATGGTCAGCTTTCGGTGCTTCTTCAGCGGCACTATCTGCGGCAGCCGGAGCAACGAATTTGCCATCTTCCTTGTCGTCGATGAGCTTCAGGAACTCATCTTTGCTCTGGGCAGCAATCAGGGCTTCCTTGAAATCCGGGTCCATGATCATGGTAGCCAGCTTGGACAGGATTGCCAGATGGTCATCATTGGCAGAGTCCGGAGCGGCAATCATGAAGAACAGGCGGCTTGGCAGGCCGTCCATGGAAGCGAAGTCCATGCCAGCCGGAACCGTCATAGCAGCAAGGCCAGCGGCTTTAACGCCAGCACTCTTGGCATGGGGAGTGGCGATACCATCGCCGAGGCCAGTCGTGCCGGATTCTTCACGGGCAAATACGTCTTTCTTGTACTGTTCTTTGTCGGACAGATTGCCGCCAGCTTCCATCAGATCAGCCAGCTGATTGATGGCGGCAGCTTTGTCCGCGGGGGAGGCGCCAAGAACGATGCTCTCGCTCTTGAGCAGGTCAGTGATACGCATAATGTTCTCTCCTTTGTAAAAAAATTATATTTATGATGCCTAAAAGGCGAGATCCCAATTATTCGATGGTTGCCAGCAGTGCTTCAACTTCCGGACGGGTAGCGAGATTTTCACTAAATGCAGAAGCAGAACCCGTAGCCACACCCATATGGAAGGCCTTCTCGAAGTTCCCATTGGATTCCATATAGCCCGTGATGAAACCAGCTACCATGGAGTCGCCAGCGCCGACGGAGTTGATGAGCTTGCCTTTCGGTGCCGGGCACTTGAAGGACTGGCCATCAGCCGTCAACAGGATTGCACCATCGCCAGCCATGGAAATCAGTACGTTCTGAGCACCTTTTTCCTGCAGCTTCTTGGCATAGGTGATGATTTCTTCATCCGTGGTCAGCTTCACGCCGAACATATCGCCCAGTTCATGGTTGTTCGGTTTGATCAGGAACGGATGATACTGCAGTACGTTGAGCAGCAGTTTCTTCTCGGCATCTACCACGATGCGGATGCCCTTGCCGTCGAGGCGGGCCATGATGCGCTGATAGATATCATCCGGCAGGGTCTTGGGAATGGAGCCTGCCAGCACCAGCGTGTCGCCTTCCACGAGCTTATCGAGCTGGGCAAAGAGTTCCTGCTGTTTTGCAACGCTTATGTCCGGACCCTGGCCGTTGATTTCTGTTTCCGTGCTGGCTTTTGCCTTGACGTTGATGCGGGAGAAACCCTCATCAAGCTGAACGAAATCGCTCTTGACGCCGAAGTCCTTGAGTTGGCGCTTGATTTCCTCGCCTGTGAAGCCTGCGACGAAACCCAGGGCGCTGTTGTCATGGCCGAGGTTCTTGAGCACGATGGACACGTTGATGCCCTTGCCGCCCGCCAGTACCTGCTCGTAGTTCACGCGGTTGATCTCACCAGCCGTGAAGCTGTCCAAGCGTACGATGTAATCCAGAGATGGATTGAAGGTTACGGTGTAAATCATGTTTCATTCTCCTTCAATAACAGTTGTATAATCACGATATTTCTTATCTTCCAGACGACCCGTGATGATGGTGGCACTGGAGATATTGGCAAAGGTAATCGGGGAAATCTTGTTGAACTTTGACTGGTCAGCCAGAACATAGGCATTCTTGCAACGAGCCAGGGCTGCACTCTTGATGGTGCCCTCATCCGCATCCGGCGTAGAAAAACCGGACTTGGGGCTGATGCCATTGGTGCCAAAGAATCCCTTGGTGAAGTTGTAACATTTCAAATTATTCAAAGCTTCTGTACCAACCACTGCCTCTGTCACAGCCTTTACAGCCCCGCCGATGATAAAGACCTTGAAGCCCTTGGCGGCCAGTTTGGCTGCGTGCTGCATGCCGTTCGTGACGAATACGGCACTGGTTTCAGTCAGAAAGTCAATCAAATGCAAGGTGGTGGAACCAGCGTCGATATACACAAAATCTTTACGCTTGATCATTCCAGCCGCCTTGCGGGCAATGGCAATCTTTTCCTCGGGGAAAAGATCGTTCTTGGTTTTCATGTCTTCCTCGGCACTCGTGTAATTGTTGTCGATGGAAGTGGCCCCGCCGTACACCTTGTAGAGCCTGCCGCATTTATGCAAAGCGGTGAGGTCCCGGCGCACCGTGGACTCAGAAGCATCCAAAGCGCGGGTGAGGTCAAGGACGGTAACAGCCTTTTTCTCTTCCAGGATGCGCAGGATGGTCGCATAACGCTCTTCCGTCAGCATGGCTATCACTCTCCAAAATTGTGATGTTTTTTATATAATACAACTAAAGTCAGCCAAAGTCAATCAAAGCCACGAAAAAACAAGCAAAAAAGTGCTAAATCTCGTCAAAAACCACCGACAAAATACGAATGTACTTTATTATAGTACAGAGATAAACATAAAAAAGAGGATTATTCGCTATGCAGATGGTATAATAGATAATAGATATGATTGTAAAATGGGAGCGTGAGGCGTATGGAAGAAAAAGCAATGCAGGATAAGGACGGTAAGCAGAAAATCGTACAGCATCGCAAGGCATCGTTCTATTTGAAAAAATATGCCATGATCTTTGTCGGTGCGATTATCGCGGCCCTGGGCTTGGAATTATTCCTGATTCCAAACAATGTAATCGACGGCGGTATCGTGGGCGTGTCCATCATGATGCAGACGCTTACGGGCATGAGCCTGGGTGTATTCCTGGTTTTGCTGAATATCCCCTTTCTCTTCATGGGGTATAAGCAGATCGGCAAGAATTTTGCTATTGCCACCATGATTGCCATCTGTTTCCTGTCATTTTGGTCGGAAGTCTTTGGCCCTGTGCCCAAGGTTACGGATGACCCTTTCCTCGCGGCTATCTTTGGCGGCATTATTGACGGTCTGGGCGTAGGGCTGATCATTCGGGCAGGGGGAAGTCTGGATGGCACAGAGATCGTGGCCATTATCATGGATAAGAAATCTGTGTTTTCCGTTGGTGAAGTAGTTATGTTCATCAACCTCTTTATTTTGTCCAGTGCCGGCCTGCTTTATGGTTGGGATAAAGCCATGTACTCATTGGTGGCCTATTTCGTCATTTCCAAGATGATTGATGTGGTGATCAAAGGGCTGGATGAAAGCTATGCGGTGATGATTGTGACCAACGAGCATGAGGAAATCACTTCTGCCCTGAATGACCGCCTGGGCCGTGGTGTGACCTTGCTGCACGGTGCAGGTGGCTACACTGGGGAGAGCAAGGAAGTGCTTTACTGCGTAGTGACCCGCCTGGAAGTGGATAAGCTGAAGGAAATCGTTTTGGACAAAGATGAAAGCGCCTTTGTAACCATCAATGCCGTGCATGACATTGTGGGCGGGCGCTTCAAGAAGAAATCCATTCATTGAATTTTAGGAGGGAATGATGATGAAAAAGCTGCTCAGCCTGGTTTGTATGTTAGCAGTTTTTTGCCTCCTGTCGGGGGCGGCGGAAGCAACGCGGGAACTTCCACCGTTGCCTCCGCTGCGGGTCGCGCAATTTCCTTTGCAGATGCAAGGCCGGATGCAGCCTGCTCCCCATGTCCAGGATAAGCTGGAACGGCTGATTGACCGCAGCCTTCATATTCCCTTCAATGATTCTCTGCAGGTGTTGTCTTTCATTCCCGAAGGGGAATGTTTTGCGGCCTGGGATAAGGTCTGTGCTGCGGGTGGTGATAAGGTTCGGATCAAAGACCTGATGCGGCCGTTGGCGCAGGAATTGAAGGCGGATCTGGTGGTCATGCCTGTGCTGGCGGGATACGAACAATATCAAAGTATGAGCTGGCATCATTGGGGGCGGTATATCCTCCACAGTTATGCCTCAGTGCGGATCGTGGGGTATGATCGCGTGGCTGATGAGGTTTTCAGCAAGACCGTATCCCGCCGCTATGATGACGAGATTTCCCTGCAGGGAGATGTCGATAATCTGGCTTATGAGGCGATGGACGGAGCATTGCGCCAGGCCAGGATCCATGACCGGGTATGGGAATGGAAAGCCAGGAAATATGGCACTGGGAGCGCGCCTAGTGGTAGCCATTCATGACCACATCCACCTTACCTGTGCGGGGGTGGAAGATCAGCCCGTGGATGGGGACATCCTCAGGAATCAGCGGGTTGAGGCGGATGCGTTCCACTGTGTCGATGACGTTCTGTTCGGGATGGTGGAATTCGTCTGCCCATTCGGCCAGTTCCTTTTTTACCATATGGATGGCTTCTTTGGAAATGCCGCGTTCCAGCATGGATTTTATGAGACTTTCAGAGGTGGTATTGGCCATGCCACATTCATGATGGCCGATTACGATGATCTCCTTGACGCCTAATTCATAGATGCATACGAGAAGGCTCCTGATGGTGCCATCAAACACGCCGGTAATGCCATTGCCGGCGGTTTTTATTACCTTGGCTTCGCCGCGGCCGATCCCCAAGGCTGGTTCTAAGAAATTCACCAGCCGGGTATCCATACAGGTGATCAGGGCTACCTGCTTTTGCGGCAGCTTGCTTTTTTTGTGATCTTCCTGCGTATAGTCCGTGGGTGGATTCGCACAGAATTCTGCATTGGCTGCCAGCATGCTATCGAGAATGGTCATGATAAAACTCCTTTCTTAAAGAAATCCTGGGCGGATCTTTATGTTCTGCCCATTTTTCAGGCTGACCTTCTGCACCAGGCAGGTGCGCATCCCAATCATGAATAGTTCAAATTCATCGGTATGCGGAAGTTTTTGCAGAAGCTCATCGCGGCTTATTTTTTCGGTGAGATTCTGGGTGCTTTCCTGCCCATTGGGGTCGAGAATCATGACATAATAATCAGCCGCGGGCACATCTTGGAATGTAAAGTGTCCTTTTTCGTTCACTTCCACATGATAGATGGGCTGGCCTTCGGGAATCTTTCCTTCCTGATACCATTTTTGTACGGAGGCATAGGGCAGCGCATGGAAGTTGATGTTCTGTTCAATGAGCCAGACCTCTGCCCTTTCGGCATTCTTGCGGTTTTTGGGGGCACTTATATCCCACATCATGCCGCCAGGGCCTGCATGCACGCCCCGTTCGGTATTGGGGAGATAAACGGTGCCTGTTATGGTGCCATTGGCAGCCGCCAGGCTGCTGCTTAGCAACAGCGCGAACAGCAGTAACGTTATAACGTGTTTCATATAGCATCATCCTTTCCTGAGTCGTGTGAATCAATATCCTTGCCATTAGTTTTCGCCTTGGCGGGGAAAATTCCTGCTGTATTTGCCTGCACGGAAATTTTGCGGTACACTAGATGTTGACGGTATGCGCGGAAGAGGGTGCAACTGTACGAAAGGAGATTTAGAAATGACAGAGTGGGAAAAGTATCAGCAGATTCGCCGGGAAGCCGCGTTTACGGGGCTGGCTTTGCTGGTCCTTATTTTATTTTGGTGCTGGGCGGGATTTGGCCTCAGCGATGTGCAGGTGGAATTGTTTGGTTTGCCTTTATGGGCGGTTACCTCCAGTATCGGCGTCTGGCTTTTTGCCATTGTGCTGGTGAGAGTGTTGCTGAAGTTTGTTTTCCGGGACATGTCTTTGGAGCAGGAAAAGGAGGCAGGTTCCCATGAGTAATGGCGGTAATCCGGCAGCCCTTTTGCCGCTGCTTATCTTTATGGCGGTGATGATCGGCATTGGGTTCTATGTGCGGCAGGTACAGGCCAGAGGCTTTGGCAAGAATTTTGTCCAACAGTATTTTATCGGCAATCATGATTTGGGCGGTTTTGTGCTGGCCATGACCACGGTGGCGACCTATAGTTCGGTCAGCTCCTTTGTGGGCGGGCCGGGGATGGCCTGGCAGATTGGTTTTGGCTGGATATATATGGCGGTGGTACAGGTCACGGCGATCTTTCTCGTGCTGGGCATCTTTGGCAAGCGGGTGGCGTTGCTATCGCGCAAGTTCGATGCGGTGACGGTGGTGGATATCATCCGTGAGCGATTCCAATCCGATGGTTTGGCCAGTCTGGCCGCGTTCATTATCGTCTTGTTCTTCTGTGCGACCATGACGGCGCAGTTCGTCGGCGGTGCCAAGCTGTTTGCGGCGGTCACGGGTTATAGCTATGAGATGGGGCTGCTGCTCTTCGGCCTGGCCGTGGTGGTCTATACCACAGTGGGCGGCTTCCGGGCTGTGGCGCTCACGGATACCTGCTGTGCGGTCATCATGATGGTGGGAATCGTACTGCTGCTCTACCATGTGCTGGATGCGGGCGGCGGCTATACGGCGATCATGGCGAATCTCCATGCCAACCATCCGGAAATGTTCGAACCGTATTCTGGCGGACATATGCCGGCCGGGCTCTATCTGACCCAGTGGATCTTGGTCGGTATCTGTACCATTGCCCTGCCTCAGTCGGTTGTGCGTGGTATCAGCTACAAGGACACTGCCAGCCTGCACAAGGCCATGCTGATTGGCACGGTGGTCGTCGGCTTCATGAACATCGGCATCAATTTCACCGGGATTCTGGCTCATGGTGTGCTGACGGGGGATCTGGCTTCTTATGGCGGCGTGGATAATATCATTCCTAGGACTATAGTCACGGTTATGCCGCCGGCTTTGGTGGGGCTGGCCATTATCGGCCCGCTGGCAGCTTCGATTTCGACGATTTCCGGCCTGCTGATTGTGGCGTCTTCAGCCATCATCAAGGATGTATATCTGCATCACGCGCATAAGCAGGGCAAAGAACCGGGAACGAAACAGCTGCGCCTGCTGTCCATGCTGGCCACGGCTGTCATCGGTGTAGTGGTCTTCGTGATTGCCCTGACGCCGCCGAGCCTGATCTGGATCATCAATATGTTTGCCTTCGGCGGCCTGGAAACGGCGTTTTTCTGGATGCTGCTGTTGGGCCTGTTCTGGCGGCGCGCCAATAAGCTGGGCGCTATCCTGTCCATGGGCGGTGGCACGCTGGTGTACTGCCTGACGCAGGGGATGGGCTTCAAGGTCATGGGCCTGCATCAGATCACCATCGGGATCACGGCTTCCCTGTTGTTCTTCCTGTTGGGCACATATCTCGGCAAGCCGCAGGATGAGCGGGTGCTGAACGAATTCTTCCCCCAGCGGGAGCCTTGATAAGCTGGCGGAAAAGTTTTTCGGGAAAGCAGGTATTTTCGGGAAAAATATCTTGATAAATTGGGACTTTTGGAGTAAAATCAGGGTGTAAATTTATAAAATAGATGTATGTTAAGGGAATCTATAAAAAGCATTTATGCAATGGGAAAAATCAGAGAGGAGAAAGAAAGATGATTGTTGCGGTGAATAATGCGACAAATAAATTGTTCAAGTTCAAGAATGGCCGGTATAATCTGAAGGAGCAGGCGGCCTGGAAATCGCGGACGGCGTTTGTGGAAGATACGTTGCAGGAGATTCTTCGCGAGGCGGCCAGCAAGGAAGCAACGGTGTTTGCAAAATGCTGTTATGGCATTGAACTGGGCAAGAGTGAAGCTGAGGATCGCTACCTGTTGTCCTATGATGATGCTGTGAGCTATTGGAAAAACTTTGATGCACGTGTGTATCAGATTGCATAGAGTGGACGAAGAGCCCCTGAAGCCGGGATGATGCTTCAGGAGCTCTTTTTTTACAGCAGTACGAACTCCACGCCAAACACAACAATACAGCAGGCGGCGGCCACTTTGAACAGGCTGAAACCCTTCCAGGCCAGCCAGATGCCGATAAGCAGGGCCGAAAGTCCTGCATAGGGACTCCGAGTGGCATACAGGATGGCGGGGAACGTCATGACAGCCAGCGTGACGTAGGGAACATAGAAGAGAAACGACCGCAGGAACTGATTTTTGATGGGGCGGCGGATAAGGGTGACAGGGAGCAGGCGGATGGCGATAGTGACGGCGCTCATAACGAGCAGGTAAATATAAATATCGTGGTTCATGGGAGCAGTCCTTTCTGTCTGATATATGTTATCTATTTTAGGCGCATGTTCTGGAATTGTAAAGTTTGTTTCGGGAAAATAACAGGTTGACAACTTTACATAGGGGTGCTAATATAATACTCGTATTCGAAAACACAATAATCCATATCATGAAAACAGTCGATGAGAGGAAAGAGTACATTTTGCAGCGGATTGGCAGCGAGTCGGGTTTGGTGTAAGCCGATAGTCCAGCGGAAGTGGAAAATCATCCTTGAGATATGGTGCTGAACGGACTTGGTTTTGTAAAGTCCAGTAAGCGGCCACGGGGGCTTCCCGTTACAGAAGCCGCGTATGATGGTACGCAGTAGAGTGCCTTGCTGTATGGCAGGGAATTTGGGTGGTAACACGGACGATGGGTCCGTCCCTTTCGGGGGACGGGCTTTTTTATTTTATAGGAATCATTTTAGGGAGGAATCATTATGGAAGCTTTGGATTTGCAACGATTGAAACGGAAACGGGATTGGCGCATCATTTTGCCGGTGTTCCTGGTTTCCATCATTGCTTGTATCGATCGCGTGAACGTGGCGTATGCCAAGCTCACGATGACGGAAGATATGCCCTGGCTGACGCCGGAAATCTTTGGCATGGGCGCGGGCATCTTCTTTGTTGGCTATCTGATCTTTGAAGTGCCAGGTTCGCTGGTGGCCGCGAAGTTTTCGGCAACGAAGTGGATTGCCCGTATCATGTTCACCTGGGGATTGGTTTGCGTGTATATGGCCTTCGTGAAAACGCCGTCGGAATTCTATCTGTGCCGGTTCCTGCTGGGGGCATCAGAAGCAAGTCTCTATCCGGTCATCTATTCCGTGCTGTTCCCGCGTTGGTTTGCTGCTGGCGAACGGGCCAGAGCGACTTCCCTGATGCTCACGTCGCTTCTGATTTCTACCATTATCGGTGCGCCGTTAGCTGGCGTGCTGTTGGAAACGTCTCTGTTCGGACTGCATGGCTGGCAGGAACTCTTTATCCTGGAAGCGCTGCCGGCTTTGGCTTTTGCGGTATATTTCTTCTTTGCGGTCAAAGATCGTCCCGAGCAGGCGCATTGGCTTACGGCTGAAGAGAAGGCTTATCTGAATACGGTCTATGAGGACGAGCAGGCCGCTATGCACCGCGTCAAGAAATATACGGTTTGGCAGGCATTCTGCGAACCGAAGGTTCTGAAACTCTGCCTGATCTATTTCCTTTGGGTTGTCGGTTTTTGGGGGTTCAATTTCTGGATGCCGACGGTACTTAAAGGCATGTCCGGTTGGTCTACGAGCCTGCTGGGCGGCGCTATCGCCATCCCCATGCTGGCTGCGCTGGTGGTGCAGGTGATCATCGGCCATACGTCTACCCGTACGGGTGACAAGGTTTGGCATGTGGCTGGTGCCTTGCTGGTAGGTGCTGTGGGCCTGGGCTGTTCGCCGTTGGTGGATAGCATGGGCATGGCCTTGTTCCTCGTCTGCCTGTCGGCAATCGGCATTTACGCTGCCATGGGCGTATGGTGGACGATACCGACGACCTTCCTGACGGGGCCGGCAGCCGCGGCATCTGTTGCCCTCATCAATTCCTGTGGCAATATCGGTGGTTGGGTTGGCCCTAACATGATGGCCTGGGTACATACCACCACAGGTGGTTTTGCATGGGGCTACTATATCATGGCCGCCTTCATGCTGGCCGCAGCTGTGCTGGTCCTGACGGTGAAATATCGTTGGAACGGTGCCGTGCGTGAAGATATGGTTCAGCTCAAGGCCGAGGAAGAAGTTACGCTGGCAGCTGAATAAATAGAAGAAAAGGGACAGTGAAGTATGGATATGCTCCCCTATGAGAGACAGTAAAAAATAAAACTGTCATTACCCTTAGTGTTGGATAAGCATAATTTATGTGAATAAAAATTAAAAGGCCGGCCAGTTTTCTGGCCGGCCGGTGCTGATGGTGACTAGTCATCAGCGGAGTTTTGAAGGCTCTTTACCGTTGCGGGCGCTGTCTGTCGAGCTACTTAAGCAATACCTGCAAGAACAGAAAGTGCGAAGTTAGCGAAAAGGCATTCTGTCAATGGTTCAAGCACCCCCCGGACTGACTACCCGGGGGGCGTTTTCGTATGTCATTCTTTTACAGGATGCAGGATCGCACCAATCGTGGCGATGACTACGGTCAGGATAATGGTGCGGGTGCCGCCGGACAGGTCGCTGACAAGGGGCAGATAGGTGCAGGCAAAGCTGGCGGCAAAACTGGCGGCTACTAACGCGCCGATAACGCGGTTATCCCGGGCAGGCGGGATGATAACCCAGATAAACATGCCGAACAGGGCCACGCTCAGGGCGCTGACGGCGGCTTCCGGCAGCATATTGCCCGCCATGACGCCTAACGCCGTGCCCACGGACCAGCCGGGCAGGGCCAGGCTCATGGCGCCGTAATTATAGTAAGGATTCAGTGGGCCCTTGCGGGCAATCGTGATGCCGAAGATTTCATCGGTGATATCGAAACCTACCAGGACACGGTGCAGGATATTGGTATCCGGGGAGAACTTCTGGCTGACCACGCAGCTCATGAGCAGGTAGCGGGCATTGGCTACGAGCGTCATCAGTGCCAGTTCCAGATAAGGTGCATCGGCGGCAATGATCGTGAAGGCTGCGTACTCTCCTGCTGATGCGTTGTTGAAAAAGCTGGCGAGAAAGCCTTCAAAGGGGGTCAGTCCCGCGTTGCGGGCGGCAATGCCCAGCGTGAAGGACACGACGAAGTAACCCAGCGCAATGGGGAAGCCGTCACGGGCTCCCTCCACGAAAGCTTCCCGCCGGGGAGAAGAAGTCGTAGTAAGCGTCATAAAATACCTTCTTTCTTAATCTTCAGCTTCGGCATATCGTTTCGCCAACAATTTCGCAACATTGTTCTGTTTGCGGCGTTCAATCTGGCGATGGATGAAAATATTGGGAATGGCGACACCCACGGCTATGCCGATGATGATGGTCACGGCATCCACGCCCATGCGGAAGCTGGCAAAAAATTCTTCACCCGTGATGAACTGGATGTTCAGTACGGCAAAGAGCAGACGGTAAAGCAGTACCCCGGGAATCATGGGAATGGCGGAAGGGATGGTCATGACGATATTGGGCGTATGGAACCAGTGGATGGCCCGCAGGGCAATCAGTCCCACGACAGCTGCGCCGATAAAGGAACCGGCAGTCTGGGAAAGCCCCAGCTCCAACACGGAAATATTGCGCAGGAGCACCGTGATGATACCGCCAACGGCCACCACGGGCAGAATCCGCTTGGGCACGTTGAAGATGATGGAAAAGCCCACGGCGGCAACGGCTGCGGCGATGGCCTGTGACAGATAATGCGTGTCCGGCGTAAGCTGGACGCTGGTGAAGTCGGTTACGCCGCAGAGCCGGATGGCGATGACGATGCCGAAGGTCATGCTGCCGACCACGAGCAGCGTGTGCATGGCCCGTGTCATGCCTGCTACGATGAAGTTGTTGAGCAGATCATCCACTGCGTTGATAAGCGGAATTCCGGGCACGAGGAACAGCGTGCAGGCAATCAGCGGATACCAGTTGAGTCCGCCGGTCAAAAACTGCGTGCTCCAGGCCAGTATGGTTGTCACGAATGACGTGATGGCAATGGTGGCGTAGGCATTGAAGGCATAGCGGGTGCAGAGCCGCCGCATATAGAAGCCCAGGAATGAGCAGATGGCCGTCAACAGGAAATCCAGCCAGCTGCCGCCGAAGAGCTTGCAGAAGCCGCCGCAGGCCGCGCCTGCGCCCAGGGCTGTCAGCCATACGGGATAGGCACGGGGGAGGTTCCGTATATTGTTCAGCTGCCGCCGGAAGGCTTCGAGGCTGTAATTCTGGGCCAGCGCCCGCCAGGTCAGCTTGCTCACCGCAGAAAGCGTGGTCATATTGACCCCGAGTTTCTGGTATTTGCAGAACTCCGTATAAGAATGGCGGCTGTCGCTGACATTGAGCATCAACGTGGTATAGAGCACATGCTGGTGCATATGTTCCTGGTCGATGCCCATATAGGCTGCTGCCCGCCGCATATCCCGCACCGTGCGGTCGCTGTCCGCTCCGTTTTCCATCAGCAGTGCCCCGGTCTGCAGGAGCAGATGCAGTTTCTCGCCGATCTCTGCGAAGGGTTTGTTCAATATCTCATCCTTGTCGTCACTCAAACTATCCCGATCCTCTCTCTATTGTGTAAACATGATTGTAAATGTATGTAAACTATTGTAGGACAGCAGGGGATATATGTAAAGGTTTTGAGGCAGGAAAAATTGTGGTAGAATTAGAAGCGGAAAATCATGTCAGAAATGGGGAGAGATCTATGGTCAAGAATATTATCAAGGATACGGAGTTCCTGCAAAGGAAAGCAGAGCCTGCAACCCGCAAGGACAAGGCCGTGGCAGAGGATCTGTTGGACACGCTCAAGGCAAACCGTGCCATCTGTGTCGGGCTGGCCGCCAATATGATCGGCGTGGCCAAGAGCATTATCGCCGTACAGGTGGGCAAGCAGAATGTGGCGATGTTCAATCCGAAAATCGTCAAGCATGCCGAGGAATGCAGTGAAGTCATGGAAGGCTGTCTCTCTTTGTTAGGAGAACGTCCGGCCAAGCGCTATGCATGGATCGAAGTGGAGTACCAGGATATGAAATTCAAGCCGCAGAAACAGCGCTTCTCCGGCTTTACGGCAGAGATCATCCAGCATGAGATCGATCACTGTCAGGGCATATTGATCTAAAAGCAAAAGGCAGATTCGCCATTGTCAAGCGAGTCTGCCTTTGTTTTTTGCTGTGAAATCTTTGCAAGTCAAGCCTGCAAGGTGCAGAATGGTTTAGATTTCGTGTAAGGGCTGATGAAAAATCGAGAAATCTTTCATCTTGCTTTATTCTGCAACAGCCGAATGGTGGGCTTCGGGTTCGTCAAGTTCCCCTTTGCGAGAGAGGTAGCTTTCGGTTTCTGCCACGACGACGCCTGACAGGGCAATCAGGGCAATCAGGTTCGGGATTGCCATCAAACCGTTGACGATATCTGCCAAAATCCAGATGGCTTCGAGTTTCAGGAAACCGCCGCTGGCAATCAGGGCGATGAAGATGATGCGGTAAGGCATCACGCCTTTCGTGCCGAAGAGATAGATGCAGGCGCGTTCGCCGTAGTAGTTCCAGCCCAGGATGGTGGTGAACGCGAAGAGCACGAGGGCAACCGTCAACAGCATGCTGCCGATATGGCCATAAGTGGCGGCGAAGGCGGCGCTGGTCATAGCGGCACCAGCGGCATCACCCTGCCATACGCCGGTCAGCACGAGGGCCAGGCCCGTCATGGTGCAGATGATCAGCGTGTCGATGAAGGTACCCGTCATGGAAATCAGACCCTGTTCAGCCGGCTCCTTGGTCTTGGCTGCTGCTGCTGCAATCGGTGCAGAGCCTAAGCCGGATTCATTGGAGAACACACCGCGGGCAATACCGTTCTGCATAGCCATCATGATGGTGGAACCGGCAAAACCGCCGGCAGCTGCCGTACCGGTAAAGGCCGATTCAAAGACAAGGGCCACGGCTGCGGGCAGGTTTTCGATATTCATGGCAATCAGCCCCAGGCTGATGAGGATATACATCACAGCCATGAAGGGGATGACCTTGGAGGCAACCTTGGCAATGCTCTGCAGGCCGCCGATGGTGATAGCGGCGATGAGGATCGTCAACACAGCGCCCGTCAGTACCTTGGACAGGCCAAAGGAGATTTCCGCACTATCCACAATGGCGTTGACCTGCGGGAAGGTACCGATACCGAAGTAAGCGACGAGAATCGTAGCGGCAGCGAAGAAGGTAGCCAGCGGCTTGTATTTCTCGCCCATGCCCTTGCGGATGTAATACATCGGGCCGCCGGCGATATTGCCATTGGCATCGGTGCTGCGGTATTTCACGGCGAGGAGGCCTTCGGCATATTTGGTTGCCATGCCGAAGAAGGCGGCCATCCACATCCAGAAGATGGCACCGGGACCGCCAATCTTCACGGCGGTGGCTACACCGACGATATTGCCGGTACCGACAGTGGCGGCCAGTGCCACGCAGAGAGCCTTGAAGCTGGAAACATCGCCTTCGCCGTGGTTCTTGGCCTTGAAAATCAAGGACAGAGCCTTGGGCAGGCGGACTACCTGCAGCAGCTTCAGGCGCAAGGTCAGATAGATGCCTGTACCCACCAGCAAGGTGATAAGCGGCGGCCCCCACATAAAGGAGTCGATAGCATTCAACATCGGGATAAATGATTCCATAGACAGTGTCCTCCTCGCATGATACAAAACAGATTGTGTCTACTGTGAGTAAACACAGGTACATCTCAAATAAGATAGTCCCTATAATATCATACGAAAAGACATTTGTCTACAGGATTCCCGCCATTTTTAATAAATATTGGGCATTTGTCGTCTGACAGCGGCCGTTCTTTATTTTATAGTCGAATTTTATCTTGTTTTCTTCGTAGTATTCCGCGAAATGATAATTCGTTACCGGAATATTGTTGGGGGATTGCAGATCGCAGAGTTCAAAATCATGGGTGGATACCAATGTGATGGCATAGGGCTGTGTCAGGCGGGAAATGGCTTCGCGTGCGCCGATGATCCGGTCGGCGGAGTTGGTACCCTTGAAAATCTCGTCAATGCAGATGAACATGGGCAGTTCCTTTTGGCTGAAGTCCACCATCTGCTTGATGCGCAGGAGCTCGGCATAGAAGGTGGAGATTCCCTGGGACTGGTCATCATGCACCTGTATGGAGGTGAAGATGTGCATAGGCGTGCAGGCAAATGCCTTGGCGCAGACCGGGGCCCCTGCATAGGCCAGCACAAGCGAGCTGGCCAGCGTGCGCATATAAGTGGTCTTGCCGGACATATTGGAGCCGGTGATGATGCGGGTTTCGGAGGCAAGTGTTGTATCGTTGGGCACGGCTTTCGTTTCGTCCAGCAGCAGGGCGGCCAGGGTTGTGGCTTTCAACTGGGGATCCCCCCTCAGGATCTGCGGGAAGCAATATTGTTCACGGGTATGCCCCACCATGGCCAGAGAGAGATAGAGTTCCATTTCGGCCCATTCCTGTAGCCAGTCCGGCAGGTTTTGGGCGGCGTCATCCTGCCAGCGGGCAAAGCGGGCCGCGCAGTGGCAGTCCCAAAGGAACAGAGCATTGCCCAGGACGTAAAAGAAGAGATTGCGGCAGAGGTTCACATGGTCTGTGAGCCGGGCCAGTTTCTGCAAGGCAGGTGCGCCGTTTTGGGACAGGTCAGCAGCTAATCTTGTCAATACGGTGCTTGTAAAGTTTGTCTCTCTCAGACGGATGAACAGGGTTTGATAGGCATGGAGCTCCTGATTGAGAGCTAGCAAGGGGGTGAGGATGGCATGGTTTTGCTGTTGGAAAATCATGGCAATGGTGAACTGCAGGAGTACCAACAGGCCGGGCAGCTGCCAACTCAGCAGGTCAGCAGCTGCCAGTATGATGCTGCATAAGGTCAGGATGGGCAGTATCCAGCTGGTGCGTTGCAGCGTATGGCTGATATCCTGTTGGCGGTCGGTGGTGATTTCTTTCAGCAGGGGGACCGTATCGTGGCCTGCGGGCAGCTGGCGGCTGAGGGCCAGAAGTTCTACACAGAGCCGCTGGCGGCCAATCAATTCGGCGGCGGCTTCCTGATGTTTGAGGATGTCAGCGGGAGGCGGCGGCATGATGTTCAACGCCCGGGCCAGTTCTTTTCTGCCTAAGGCTGTGCGGGCGCAGCAAAGATATTGATAGAGGGAAGCCTTGCCGAAGATATGCAGGTCAACATCCTGCGGGCGGCTGGCTTTGCAGAGATCCTCGCCCTTATCCGGCAAGTCCTGCCATGTCTTATCGAAATGTGAGAGATAATCTGCTGTTACGGCCAGGGCATTTTGGAAAAAGCGAATCTGCTTCTTGATATGGTTGTGCTGGCGGATCAGCCAGCCAAAGAGCACAAGCAGCAGCACGCCCATGATCCCGGCAATAGACAGCCCGTCATATGCGGCCGCAAAGGCGAAAATCAGGGCGAAGAAGCAGATGGTGCGGTAGAGTGTATAGTGGCCGGCAGTTTTTTCGCAGGCCGCCAGCTGATCCTGTTCTTCAGCCTGCAGATTTATATAGAAGTCTTTCTTCATAACAAACCTCCTCCAATACGAATTGCCTGCCTTCATTATACCGCGATTCGGTATGGTCTGTAAAAGCGGGAAAATCTAAGACGAGTTTCGTTTGTCTTTTGGGGGGATCGTGCTATCGTAGAGCATTTGGCTGGTCTGTTGTTGTGCATTATCTATTGTTTTGGTATAATTGAAAGCGTTGGAGGATAATATATGGATGAGAAACAAGCGGCTATGTCCCGGTTGCAGGCGAGTATCGATGCCATCAACAAGCGGCTGGCCATCGATTCCAATGATTTGGATTACGAAACCCATCTGCGGCAGAAGCGACAGTTGCAGCAGATTCTGGACCGCATGAAGGAAAAAATGGATAACAGGTAAATCTATCAGATTATTTTCAGCATACTTTGCTAGAATAATAAACATCAAAAAGTCAAAGTTGAAAGGATGAACACTATGTCACAGCGTATGACCATGGACGAAGTCTTGAAAGAGTACGGCGTACCCCAGGTGAAACTGGATATCCACGCCACCCGCAGCGAGCTGTTGAAGCTCCGGGAAAAACTGATGGCCATCCGTGACCTGTCAAACGGTGCGGAACAGGGCTATCTGGATATCGATTGCAAGCTCTATATCGATGTGGACGATATCGACCGCTATCTGTCCGGTGAGCTGGACACGGTAGGGGAAATCTATGCTTTCCCCGAAGATATCAAATCCTATAAGGAATAATGACGAGTCAAAGGAGAATTGACATGAAGATGAAGAAAATCCTCGCTTCCCTGATGGTGGGAGCTATGGTTATGACTACGATGCCCGTGGTGTCCGTGGATATGGCCACCACGGCCTATGCCGCCAAGGGCGGTGCGAAGATGGGCGGCGGAGCCAAGAGTGCGCCGAAGTCTGCTGCACCGAAAGCAGCTGCCCCCAAGACCAATAATGATACGCATAAATCCGTATCGGGCAGCGGTGAGACGTACAAGCCTTCCAAGGATGCCAAGAGTCTGGACAAGAATGCACCGACAGCCAACAGCAAGAGCAATGCCAATGCCAATGCGAATACGGCTGCCAATACCCAGAGCGGCAGCCGCTGGGGTAATGCCCTGCGTACGGTAGGCCTGCTGGCTGGTGGTATGCTGCTGGGTTCCATGCTGGGTAATCTCTTTGGCAGCAGCATGCTGGGCGATATCTTTGGCGTGATCGCCAATGTCGTCATGCTGGTGGCTGTATTCATGCTGATCCGCTGGGCTTGGAACAAGTTCCGGAACCGCGGCAAGGAAAATGAGTATGCATCGCAGATGAATCATTATAATCGCAGCAATGAGCCAATCGATGTTACGCCGCGTCCGCAGCAGATCCAGGATATTCGTGGGCCGCAGGAAGGGTACGATGCCCGTACCGAGGCTAATAAATATCGTAATCGGTAATTCGTGGTTATGTACTTTTTCTTTGGCGCAAAGAAAAAGTACCAAAAAGAAAACGCGGACTGAAATCCCATCCGGGGATTTACGTCCGCCTGCGCCCTTCCGTGGGCGCTGGGTAACGATAGACCACCGCTTTTTCGTAGCGGGGGAGGGACTGTTGCCTCGTATTTTCTTATAAGTGTGTAAAAAGGAAGTTTTATTTTGGTTAAAGATTCAACATTGAAGTGTATAGATGATCTGATTGCCCGTTATCCGCAGCTTTCTGTCTGCCGGGATGATTTGCGGGCGGCTGTGGAGGCAATCTGTGAGAGTTACCGCAGGGGCTGCAAGCTGATTGCCTGTGGCAATGGCGGCAGTGCTTCGGATAGCGAGCATATTGTCGGGGAGCTCATGAAAGGGTTTCTGCTCAGGCGTGAAATCAAGGGGGAACTGGCGGATAAGATCCGTCAGCACTGCGGTGATGATGCGCAGTACCTCATTGATAATTTGCAGGGGGCTCTGCCGGCACTGTCCATGGTGAATCAGGTGGCACTCAATACAGCTTTTGCCAATGACCAGGCACCGGACCTGTCCTTTGCCCAGCAGTTGTTGGGCATGGGGAATGAGGGGGATGTGCTGCTGGCCATCTCCACTTCCGGCAACAGCACCAATGTCATCTACGCTTTGGAAATGGCCAAGGTCAAGGGCGTGAAAACCATCGGACTCTTAGGCCGTAGCGGTGGCAAGATCAAGGCGCGTGGCCTGGCTGATATCAATATCTGCGTGCCGGAGGACGAGACGTTCAAGATCCAGGAACTGCACTTGCCGGTATATCATATGCTGTGTATTGCGGTGGAAAATGAATTTTTCGGTGCATAAGCGTGTAAGAAATAGCGATGAACGAGGAAGTTCCTTGTTCATCGCTATTTTGCTTTGTTTGGCAGGAGTCGTGGTCTTGCTGAGAGAATATAAAAATATGGTATCCTGAAAAAATTTGTTAAGGAGGATGCTGACGATATGGATGCAGCCTTGATCGTGCGTCATGTGAGTGCTTCTATCCTGGCCATGCTGGGAGCTATGGCGGGCAGTCTCGCAAACAGCGCTTTGGCGGGAGTGTTTTTCGGAGCAGCAGGTTTAGCGGTAATGAGCGTGGTGATGCCTTTTTACTTTTTGTTCTCCGTTGTGGGCTCACTGGTGGGCGTAGGGGGCGCTACGACAGCTGCCTATTTCTTGGGCCGTGATGATACGGAGGGGGCAGATCGCTCGTTTTCCCTGGCCGTTTGGTTGGGGCTGCTCTTTTCCTTCCTGCTGGGGCTGATTGGTTCGATATGGCTGCAGGATATATTATATGTTTTCGGTACGACGGATGAAATCTATGAAGCGGCTTATGAATATGGACTGGTTTATCTCTGGGGGGGCTTTGGCACGGCGCTCTTTTATCTGCCGTTCAATTTCTTGCGGCTGTCAGGCCGGCTCCGCCTGATCATAGGCTTGTTCCTGGCACTGGCGGTCGTGAATATCGTCCTGGATCTGTTTTTTATCCAAGTTCTGGCTGTGGGGATAGCGGGCATTGCCTGGGGAACGGTGCTGGCCTCAATCCTGATTTCCTGGCTCGGGCTCCATGCCGTGCTCAGAGGGGAATCCGCTTTTCATCTGGTGCGGCAGCTGGATATGAGTCTGGCTTTGCGGCTCATGCAGTTAGGAAGTCCGGCGGCAGCGAACAATCTTTTGACGTTTTTCCGTTTGATCGTCTTGAACCGTTTGTTGCTCGCAACAGCTGGAGAAGTTGGTTTGGCCGCTTTCTCGGTGGTTACGGCGCTGGAAAATTTCTCGCTGATCATCCTTTCAGGACTGGCGCAGGGCTCCGCTTCTTTTATCAGCGTACTGACGCGGGAATTTGATACCGTCAGCGTGCGGCGCATTGAGTATGAGGTCCACAGGATCGGACTGGTTCTGATTGGCCTCATGACCGCAGTGATTTTGCTTTTCCCCGCAGAAATTGTTTCGTTGTTCGGGCTGAAAGGTTCGGAACTGGCAGCTGCTTCCGAGGCAGTCTGCATCTTTGCCTTCAGCTTGTTGCCTTCTGTATGTTGTTATCTGATGTTTTTCTATTACCAGGCGGCAGGCTTCACGGGACTGGCAAACGTGCTGGTGTTCTCCCGGTCGTTCCTCTTCATCCTGCTGCCAGCCTGGCTGTTGGCTTCTGTCTATGGGATGAAGGGCATCTGGTGGTCGTTTACGATTGCATCCCTGAGCCCGATCATCATCATGCTGCTGGTCAAGCCGTTTTATGTCCGGCGAGGCTACGCGGGCTTTTTATTGCAGGATCTGACCGCTGAGCGTACGGGAACATACCTTTCCTTTTCCGTCAAGGCCGATACGGAGGCTGTCGTGGCGAAGATGGATGAGGTCGAAGCGTTCTGTGAAACCAATGCTTTGACGGGGAAGGAAACGATGCTGGTTCGCATGGCTATGGAGGAGATGCTGCTGAGCATCAAGGACCATTCCTGCCAGAGTGATGAGGCGGTGATGGATGGGCGTGTATTGCTGATGGAAAAGGCGGGGAAAAAGGCGGGGAAAAAGGCTATTGTCCTGCGCATCCGGAACACGGGAAGGATGTTCAATCCTTTGGAATATTACGGACGGGTGCAGGAGAAAGACCCCTTGGCGCTCCAGGATGCACTGGGCATTGCTATGGTGATGAAGGCCGCTGATGTCATACATTACAAAACAACTTTCGGCATAAATAACCTGATGGTGATGATATACAGAAAATAAAGGGGGGGAATGTATGGAATACAGGGTCGCTGAGCGTGAAGGGCGGAAACTGTGCGTGGGGTATCGTGATTTCTGCCCCGCAGATGTATCTGGTCTTATCGCTTGCATCCGGGACGAGTATGCAGGTACCTACCTGAAGCCGGAGTTTTATGATCCCGGTTTTATCCTGAAGGGAGTGGCCAGTGGGGCGTTTCATTTCCTGGTGGCTGAGGCTGAGGGGAAGATAGCAGCGGCTTTGGGATTGAAGCTGAATCCTCCCTATGACACGATGTGCGAGTGGATAACTGGCGTGGTACTGAAGGAATATCGCCGCTTCGGCATCATGAATGTCCTGTTTCAGCTGGCTTTGGATAAGATGGCGACGATGCCGGGCATCTCGGCGGGATATGGTTTTTCCGTCACGTATCATGATATATCGCAACGGGCTATGGGGCGGCTGGGCTTTATGCCCTGCGGGTTCCTGCTGTCTGTGCTGGCCATACAGAATATTGCCCATTCCTATGAACGGGACCGGAACATGAAGCATCATCATATCATCATAGTCAGGCGGCAGGAGAAAGAGGATGCGGGAACGATCTACGTGCCTGCTGAGCATGAGGACATAGCCCGGAGGGTGTATGCATCTTTAGGGGTGGCCGTGGTGGTTGTCCGCGATTTTGTCCCCTTATACGGGAAAAGCTGTTGCCGGGTGGAAAATGATGCGGGGCAGGCCAGCTGTACCATCTGGGTAGAGGAAAGCGGAGCAGACCTGGCCGAACGGATAACGGATATTGAAAGCGAACATCAGCAGGTGAATCAAACGTTCAATATATTCTTGAATGTGAGTGATGAGCGGGCGGTGGCAGCTTATCAGGAACTGCGTAAGCTGGGATATTTCTTCGCCGGCTGGCGGCCTGTCTGCGGGCGGCGGGAAATCATGGTGCTGCATAATCCCGGCCGGGTACAGCTGGACTTTGCTTCGTTGGTCATTGCAGAGGCGGGGGAATACCTGCGGGAATATGTAGCCACGTGTTATGAGAACAGGGGAAATTATTATGGTTAAAATGGGGATAAAAAAGCAAGCGCTGACGCTGTTGCTGCTATGCAGCCTGGTTACACTGCTCCTGGTAGGAGGCATCTCCCTCTATGGCATGGTGAATATTCGCAACAGTGCGGTGCAGATCGGGCAGAGCATAGGGCAATCTGCCGCGGAGAACAGCAGTGAGATCCTCCGTGAGGACCTCAAGGGCGATCTGATGCGTATGCTGGCGAACCGGGGCAAGCAGATCGAGCTGATATTTGCCAATCTGAGTCAGAACGTGACCATGCTGTCACGAGAAATGACGGCTATCCGACAGCATCCGGAGGATTATACCGTGCGCCACGTTTCCGAGCCTGACCGTGCGCAGGCGGGACAGCTCGCGGCACAACTGCAGTATGCACCCGACGTCGCTAAAGGCAGTGCAGCCTTGCAGCGGGAAATCGGTCTTACTGCGAACCTGCAGGACTGGCTGTTCCAGATGAATGCCAGCCAGCCCGCCGTGGCATCGGCTTATGTGGCATCTGGCAGTGGTTTTGGCATCACCGTGGATGACCGTTCGGACAAGAAGTTCAAAGCTGGCGAGAACGTGCCTTTTGCCATTGATTTCAGGACGCGTCCCTGGTATCAGGATGCAGCATCGCAAAAGAAGCTGGTCTTTTCCCGCGTATTCAATGATCTATATAGTGGGAATCTGGGGATAACCTGCGCTGCACCGTATTTTGACGAAGCGGGAGAAGTGGCTGGTGTCGTGGGCATGGGAATGTTCCTGACACAGGTAAGTGATGTCATAGAGGGAACCCGCTTGGGCGAGACGGGTTACGGTTTCCTGATGGGACAGAAGGGACGTATCATCTTCTCGGGCAAGGAGGATGGTGTGTTGAAGGCTGCGGGGCCAGAGGGACAAAGTCTTTTTGATGTTGAGGATGAATCCTTGGCGCGGATAGCCAGGCAGATGGCAGCAGGAGAAAACGGGATCAGCGAGGTCATGATTGATGGTGTTCCCTGCTATCTGGCTTATGCTCCTGTGAAGGAAATGAATGCCAGCTATGGCATTGTCATGGCTGCGGAAGAAGTCAACCGCCCGGTTCAGGCCAATGTAGAAGTGATTGAGCAGACTACATCGGATTTCATCGGCGTGTTGAACCAGTCCATTCAGCAGACGCTTCTGGCTGTATTGGCGCTGGCGGCATTGTTCCTCATGGCGGTACCTTTGGTCAGCAGCCGGGTGGCTGAGCGCTTTGTCAGCCCCATTCATGAGCTGGCTGATGGTGTGCGGGAGATAGCCAGCGGCAATCTGGAGAAGAAACTTTCCATCAATACCGGCAATGAAATCGAGCATCTGGCAGTCTGCTTCAACGCGATGACGGATGAATTACAGAATCAGATGAAAAATCTGGCGCAGGTGACGGCGGACAAGGAGCGCATCTCTACGGAGCTGAGTGTGGCAACGAACATTCAGGAAAGCATGTTGCCGCGTATTTTCCCACCATTCCCGGAGAAAAAGGAGTTTGATATCTACGCCAGCATGCATCCGGCAAAAGAGGTCGGCGGTGACTTTTATGATTTTTATATGCTGGATGAGAATCACGTAATGCTTACCATTGCGGATGTGTCGGGCAAGGGGGTGCCGGCGGCGCTGTTCATGGTGATCGCCAAGACCATCCTGAAGAACTTCGCGCTGACCATGAGTGGCAGCAAAGATCTGGCACCGCTGGTGTCCTGTACGAATGATCAGCTCTGCCAGAACAACGATGCCATGATGTTTGTCACCGCTTTTGTAGGACTCCTGAACATCAAGACCGGGCATTTCACCTATGTCAATGCGGGGCATAATCCGCCGCTGATCTATCGGAAGAAAGAAAATAAATTTTCCTATATGGATGTGAAGCGTAATTTTGTCCTGGGCGGAATGGATGAGCTGATGTTCAAGGGACAGGATCTGACCCTTGAACCGGGTGATAAGTTGTTCCTTTATACGGATGGTGTAACCGAGGCTCTGAATGAGAGCGATGAGCTGTATGGCGAGGAACGGCTGATCGATACACTGGATGCAGCTGGAGCAGATAAGGTGAATTTACAGGAACTTTTGGCTATGGTGCAGAAATCATTGGCATTGCATGTGGGAACGGCAGCACAGTCCGATGATATTACCATGCTGGCCTTGTCGTATTATGGCGATATGGCAAAGGAGGGGGACGATGTATAAGGAACTGATTACGGCGGCTAAGGTGGAGAATCTGGCGGCAGTGAATGATTTTGTTGAGGGACTGCTGGCGGATACGGACTGTTCGTCGAAAACGCAAATGCAGATTGAGCTGGTGGTGGAGGAAATCTTTGTGAATATCGCCAGTTACGCATATGGCGGCGGAGAGGGTGAGGCCATCCTGCGCGGCAGGATTCTCGAAGCGCCGCTGGGGTTGGAACTGATCTTCATGGATAAGGGGGCACCATACGACCCTCTGGCCCGCACGGACCCCGATGTCAATGCCGCCATGGAAGACCGTGGTATTGGCGGCCTGGGAATTTTCCTGGTCAAAAAGAATGTGGATGCCATAAAGTATGCGTATCAGGACGGACAAAACATCCTGAGCATCTGTAAATATTTTTAGCCGCTTTGTCATGCAAGGCCAAAAAAGGCGCTGTGATGAAATGCGAAAGCATTTTATCCACAGCGCTTTTTTATTGCGTGATTTTGTATCTTATACCATTATAATCTAAAAAAGGGCGCAATGCCCCTTTCCCCATAAAGTAGCTTATTATCTGTTTATGCGGCTAATTTTACTCGATTGATTTTATTATGGTATTTATAAAGATTATGCCCTATAGAAACAAGGAAAATTTCCAGTCTTACCTGTTCCATGCCTTTTCTTACGACTCGTTTATACCAGCGATCATATTTCATTACGCCAAAAGTACCTTCTGATTGTATGGAGCGATTCATTCTCAGCAGTGCTCCGTGGATGCTTTCCAAGTTATCCACAACTTCTTGGT
>NZ_FRBC01000041.1 GCF_900142515.1 Pseudoselenomonas ruminantium
GAGGATATCAGCGTCAAAGCCATGGCAAAACGCAAGAAAGGTGGCAAGTTCAGCTTTGGTAAATCCGTAGCAGACAATGGCTGGAATATGTTCACGAATATGCTGGAATATAAACTTGCATGGCAAGGGAAACAGCTTGTCAAGATAGACAAATGGTATCCCAGCAGCCAGATGTGCCATATTTGCGGCTACCAAAATAATGAAACCAGAGACTTATCAGTGCGGGAGTGGGATTGCCCTAAGTGTGGTAGTCACCATAACCGTGACAAGAACGCCGCAATAAACATTCGAGAAGAAGCTAGGCGAATATCTGCCTAACGTAACTCATAAAATACCGTGGGTCGCACGGGAATCTACGCCTGTGGAGAGAGTGTAAGTCGCCGCAACTCTTCGGAGTATGCAGTGCTGTTCTCGTTGAAGCAGGAAGCTCCCGCCTCTATAGACGGGGGTACGTTCACGCGCGTATGGTAAGGATACAGATTTATACGGGAATGCCTTCTTGACATATACCCCTTATAGGTATAATATACATACCTATAAGGGGTATATTTTATTCACGAGGAGGTACCTATGGAAAAATGTTGTTGTGCAGAAGTGAAACATAAACATCGCGATAAAGATGGCAAGGAATATAAAGGGCTGATATCCCGCCTGAACCGTATTGAGGGGCAGGTGCGTGGTATCCGCCGTATGGTGGAAGATGACCGTTATTGTGTGGATATCATGACCCAGGTCAGTGCTATCCAGGCGGCATTGGGAGCATTCAACAAGGAACTCCTGGCGCAGCATATCCATAGCTGCGTGGTTCATGATATTCGCGAAGGCGATGATAAGGTGGTAGATGAACTAATAACACTTCTGGGAAAAATGGTACATTGACAGGTGGTGTGACTTATGAGAAAAGAACGATTTGACATCACCGGCATGACCTGTTCCGCCTGTTCCGCACGGGTGGAGAAGGCTGTCACAAAGCTAAAGGGAACAACTGAGGTCAGTGTCAATCTCCTGACCAATAGTATGCAGCTTTCCTATGATGAAGCTATGCTCAATCCGGAGCAGATCATTCAAGCGGTAGAACAGGCAGGCTATGGCGCAAGTGTTAAAGGCGTAAAAGCCGAACCGGCAGGGCAAAGGGAAACCGTTCCTTTAGAAAAGGAAGCAGCAGCAATGAGAAAGCGTCTGCTTTGGTCCGTGGTATTTCTCTTGCCGGTGATGTTCATCGCCATGCATCAGATGATTTTTGGCTGGCTGGGTCTGCCGGTGCCGGATTTCCTGCAGGAACTATTTGCCGGGCCGGAAAATGCCATTACCTTTTCGTTTGCCCAGTTTCTCCTGATACTGCCCATCATGTACCTCAACCGGAAGTATTATATCAACGGCTTCCGCAATCTCTTTCAGGGAGCGCCCAATATGGACAGCCTTGTGGGCATGGGCTCTATGGCGGCCGCACTCTTCGGTGCCTTTGCCGTATTCCGCATGGGCTGGGGACTGGGACATAGCGATTTGGCTTTGGTCACAGAATACAGCCGCAACCTTTATTTTGAATCGGCAGGCATGATTGTCACCTTGATTACCGTGGGCAAGTTTCTGGAAGCCAGAGCCAAGGGCAAAACTGGTGAAGCCTTGGCCAGACTTATGGAACTGGCTCCCCAAAAGGCTTCTGTCCTGCGGGATGGGCAGGAGATTTCTTTGCCAGTGGAGGAACTGGTAGCAGGTGATGAAATCATCGTGCGCCCCGGCGAGCGCCTGCCGGCAGACGGCACGGTTCTTTCCGGTCAGACCAGCGTGGATGAATCGGCCCTTACAGGCGAAAGCCTGCCGGTGTTCAAAAAACCGGGGGACCAAGTGACTGCTGCTACGTTGAATAAAGCGGGAGCTATCCACTTCCGGGCAGATAAAGTAGGCGAGAATACGGCCATCAGCCAGATTATCCGGCTGGTGGATGAAGCCAGTGCCAGCAAGGCGCCTATGGCCAGACTGGCGGACCGCATTGCGGGCATTTTTGTTCCGGTCGTCATTCTTATCGCTTTGACAGCAGGCGGTGTATGGCTGGCCATGGGAGAGAGCGTGGAATTTGCTTTTTCCATTGCCATATCCATACTGGTCATTTCCTGTCCCTGTGCCTTGGGACTGGCTACACCGGTAGCTATTATGGTAGGCACTGGCAAAGGCGCAGAAAATGGCATCCTCATCAAATCCGGTGAGGCTTTGGAAATTGCCCAGGCGGTGGATACCGTGGTGCTGGATAAGACAGGTACTATTACGGAGGGCAGGCCTCAAGTTACTGATTTGCTGGCCTTGTCCATGCCGGAAGCAGAATTCCTGGCCTTGGCGGCCGGGCTGGAAAACAGTAGCGAACATCCCCTTGCTGAAGCGGTGCTGGCTTTTGCCAGGGAAAAAGCCATACAACCAGCGGCAGTCCATGATTTTCAGGCGGTGCCTGGCTTGGGGCTGAAAGGGAAGGTACAAGGGGAACTTTGCCTTGCCGGAAGCGAGGCCTTTATGCAGGAACAGGGCGTGGATATAGTAGCATATCGGCAGGATTTAAAACGGTTGGCTGCAGAAGGCAAGACCCCTTTGTTATTTGCCAAAGGCAAAACAATTATCGGCATTATTGCTGCTGCTGATAAGGAGAAGGAATCCAGCGTAGAAGCGATAAAGCAACTGACGGCTATGGGGCTGGAGGTTATCATGCTGACCGGAGATAACGAGCGTACGGCTGAGGCAGTACGGCGTCGTCTGGGAATTACCCGCGCCATTGCGGGGGTGCTTCCTGCTGCCAAAGAGTCGCATATTGCAGACTTGCAGGCTCAGGGGCATAAGGTAGCCATGATTGGTGACGGCATCAACGATGCCCCGGCATTAACCCGGGCTGATATCGGCATTGCCATCGGTGCCGGTACGGATGTAGCCATAGACAGTGCCGATGCGGTGCTTATTCGCAGCAATTTGCTGGATGCGGTAAGTGCGATAAAGCTGTCCCAGGCGGTGATCCGCAATATCAAGGAAAATCTCTTCTGGGCCTTTATCTATAACATCATTGGGATTCCCTTGGCAGCAGGTCTTCTGTACCCCGCCTTTGGCATTAAACTTTCCCCCATGATTGGTGCAGCAGCCATGAGTTTGTCCAGTGTATGTGTTGTCCTGAATGCTTTGCGGCTGCGGTCATTTAAGACCTTCTCAATTACGCCGCCAGCGGACAGGGCTGCAGATAGAGAAGATATTCAGGATGGACAGGAAACTGTCAGAAAGGATGAAAAAACTATGCAGAAAGAACTCAAAATTGAAGGCATGATGTGTGCCCATTGCCAGAAGCATGTAAATGATGCCCTGTCGAAAATGGCAGGGGTTACGTCTGTGGAAGTGAATCTGGAAACAGGCACGGCGACCGTGACGACGGAACGGGATATTCCCCGGACGGAATTCGCGCAGGTCATCACGGAAGCTGGCTATGAATTAGTAGGCTGAGAAGTGAAGACAATTTCAGGCACCAACGTCGTTTGGTGCCTTTGTTTTTAGCAGGGGATAGGAGGCAGTGCGGGAAATTTATTGACAACGCGTATTCTTATATGGTATACTTACCTCATCATTCAGATAGCAATGGCGCTTGTGAAGAGGCTGGGCCCGGTCTCTTGCAGGCGCTTTTTTGTTTGATGATGAATAGCAGATAATCGATACTTCAGGCAACGGAGCCAGTTTGTTTGGTGGGGAAACCCGCCGGACAGACTGGCTTTTTGTAATAGGAGGAATAGGTATGAGCATGAATCATGGAACAATGGCCGTTTCGCCATCGGGGGATGTGAAACGGGAAGAGAATCTGACCAGGGTGCTGAAGCCCATCCACTTATGGGCGTTGGCGGTTGGGCTGGTCATTTCGGGGAATTACTTTGGCTGGAGTTACGGCTTTGCGGCTGGCGGCGTTATGGGGCTCGCTCTGGCGTTGATCCCGGTAACGATTTTCTATGTGACGTTTATCCTGTCCTATTCAGAACTGGCGACAGCAATCCCGCATGCTGGCGGCCCGTCAGCTTATGCCCGCCGGGCTATGGGGAAGTTCGGCGGCTACCTGAATGGCATCAGCTGCCTGATTGAGTTCGTCTTTGCCCCGCCGGCCATTGCGTTGGCGGTAGGCGGTTATGTCCATGCCCTGCTGCCGGCTATTGACCCCATGGCAGCTACGGTAGCGGCATTCTTCTTCTTTATTTTCCTGAATTATCTGGGCATGAAGACCTCGGCCACCTTTGAATTGGCGGTGACGGTCATTGCGCTGTTGGGCCTCATGATTTACTGGGGGCTGGCGGCACCGCATTTTGATGCAGCCCGGGTGATGGAAATGCCGCTTCTCCCTCATGGCTTTGATGGGCTGATGGCGGCGGTGCCCTTTGCTATCTGGTTTTTCCTGGCTATTGAAGGTGGTGCCATGAGTGCCGAGGAGATGGTGGACCCGCAGCGGGATATTCCCAAAGGGTTCCTGAGCGGTATGGCCACGCTGCTGGTCATGGCGGTATTGACTTTGTTTTTGACGGCGGGCATTGCTGACATTGATGCCGTTTCTGCCGTGGACTTTCCGCTGCCGTTGGCCTTGCGTGCTGCTTATGGTGAAGGTTCCCTGCCGGTGCTTCTGATGAGCGGTATTGGGTTGTTCGGTCTGGTGGCCTCCCTGCATGGCATTATCGTGGGCTATTCCCGCCAGACCTATGCCATGGCCCGCACGGGTTATCTGCCCAAATTCCTGGCCCGTCTGGACGAAAAGCATCATACGCCAGTCTGGGCCCTGGTCTTGCCCGGCATTGTCTGTCTCTTTACGGCATTGACTGGCCTTACGGATTTGGTCATCACCATTGCCTGTTATGGCTCTGTGGTCATGTATCTGACCAGCCTGGTTTCCTTCCTGATCCTGCGCCATAAGGAGCCGGCATTGAAGCGCCCCTTCCGTGTGCCCAGCATGCTCATTCCGGTCATCAGCGTGATCATGGCAATCTTCTGCCTGGTGAGCCTGCTGATGGCTTCCAGTGAAGTATTGCCCTATGTAGTTGGCATTTATGCTGTTTCCATTGCGTACTACTTCCTTTACGGCAATAAGCATATCCGTCCCTTCGAGGAAGAATTCGGCGTGCTGGACGAACTCGATGAGGAAGGCTGATCATGGCGGAGGAAATCATCAGTGCCGGCATTGATATCGGCACGACCACTTCGCAAGTGATTTTTAGCCGCTTGCAGTTGGAAAACAGTTCCTATACGGCGGTGCCCAATGTGCGCATCGCCAAAAAGGAAGTCATCTATAAAAGTCCCATTCATTTCACGCCCTTGTGTGCGGATGGCAATATCGATGAAGAGGCGTTGGACCATATCCTGCTGGCGGAGTATGAGAAAGCTCATCTCCGCCGGGAAGATATTGCCACCGGTGCCGTCATCATCACTGGGGAGAGTTCCCGCAAGGAAAATGCCCGGCTGGCAGTGGAGCGATTATCTGCTGTTGCCGGGGATTTTGTGGTGGCAACCGCCGGCCCCGATTTGGAATCCGTATTGGCCGGTTATGGTGCCGGGGCTGCTGCCTGGTCTGAGCGTTGCCCCTTTCCGGTGGCGAATTTCGATATTGGCGGTGGCACTACGAACGTAGCGGTGTTTCTTGGAGGGGAATTGCAGGATGCCTTTGCGCTGGATATCGGGGGAAGGCTGGTGCGATTGTCAGAAAATCATCAGGTTCTGTATATATCCCCGCGGATTCAGCCTCTGGCCGAAGAATTTGGGTTATGCGAAGGGGAAATCGCTGACCTGAAGGCTCTGAAAATGCTGGCCCGGCGTTTTGCCGATATCTGCCTGCGTATCTGTTTGGAACGGCCTCTGTCAATGGGGGAAAGGGGACTGTTCCTGGGGCATGGCAAACGATGGGGGAAAATGCCTGCGGTGATGTTCTCTGGCGGGGTGGCTGAATATATCTATGGAAAGACGGTGCAGGAAGACTGCTGGGCAGATGTCCTGCGCCATGGAGATATTGGCCCTTTGGTGGGAGCGGCCTTCCGGCGCGCTTTTGCGGATAATCCGGAAGTCCGTTTCCTGACGCCCCGGGAGCGCATCCGGGCTACGGTTATCGGGGCTGGCAGCTACGCTGTGCACCTGAGCGGCAGCACCGTGATGATGGCAGAGGAGTTGGCTCCCCTGCAGGATATTCCCGTAATCCGGCTGGACCATCCGGAACGGACGGAGAAACTTGCTGCTGAATATCGGCTGAAACGGGATATCTATCCTGCCAGCCAGCAGACAGCCATTGCCATGGCTGGTCCCGGCAATGGCGGCTATACAGAGCTGAATGCATTGGCCCGCTCTCTGGTGGAAATGACGGCGGGGGAGGACAATATCCTGCTGGTCATTATGGAGCAGGATCTGGCCAAGGCCTTGGGCCTGCTGATGCAGCGCCTGGGCAAGGGGCGGCAGATCATTTGTCTGGACCGCATCCGGGCCCTGCCCGGGGATTATATCGATGTGGGCAGGCCAGTGGCCGGCACGGTGCCAGTGGTGGTGAAAACGCTGATTTTCAAGAGTTGAAGGTAGGAACGCAAAATGAAATTAAAGACGAATCTCTTTGGCCGGACTTATGCCTTCCGGGATGTGAAGGATGTGCTGGCCAAAGCCAATGAAGAAAAATCCGGCGATATGCTGGCCGGTATTGCCGCCAGCGGCAATGTGGAGCGGGTGGCTGCTAAGGTGGTGCTGGCAGAGATGACCTTGCAGGAGCTGCGGGAAAATCCCGTGGTGCCCTATGAGGAAGACGATATCACCAGAGCTGACCAGAATGCGGTGGAAGATATTGCCTATCAGAAGATAAAGGGCTATACCGTGGGGGATTTTCGGGAGTTTTTGCTGGGCGCCACGGAGGCAGAGATTGCTGCGATTCGGCCAGGCCTTACGGCGGAGATGGTGGCTGCGGTCACCAAGCTCATGTCCAATATGGACATGGTCTATGCTGCCAGGAAAATGCATGTAGAAGCTACCTGCAACACCACCATCGGCCGGCCGGGCACCCTGTCTTCACGCTTGCAGCCCAATCATGCCACGGATAATCCCGCCGGTATCATGGCCTCGGTGCTGGAAGGCATCAGCTACGGCGTGGGGGACGCCGTCATCGGCCTGAATCCGGCCGTGGATACCCTCGACAGCGTGGCCGATGTCCTGAAGGAGTTCAAGGCATTCATGGAAAAATGGCAGCTGCCCACCCAGAATTGTGTATTGGCTCATGTGACCACCCAGATGAAGGTGCTGGAAAAGGATCTGGCCCCTATGGACCTGATGTTCCAGAGCCTGGCGGGTTCCGAGGTGGCCAGCCGGGCTTTCGGCATCAATGTGGCGCTGATGGATGAGGCCTATGCCATCATGCAGGAGAAAAAGAGTTCTGCGGGGCCAAACTTCATGTATTTCGAGACAGGGCAAGGCTCGGAGCTGTCGTCTGACGGCCATCATGGTGCCGACCAGCTGGTGATGGAGGCGCGCTGCTATGCCTTTGCCAAGCGCTATCATCCCTTTTTGGTCAATACGGTGGTGGGTTTTATCGGCCCCGAATATCTCTATGATGGCCGCCAGATGATCCGGGCGGGCCTTGAGGACCACTTCATGGGGAAATTGACGGGGATTCCCATGGGCTGTGATGTCTGTTACACCAATCACATGCGGGCTGACCAGAATGATCTGGAAAATCTGGCCATGATGCTGGCGATGGCGGACTGCAACTACATCATGGGCATTCCTGGCGGGGATGACGTGATGCTGATGTATCAGACCACCAGTTATCATGATGTGGCAGCTTTGCGGCGCATCACAGGCAAGCGGCCCATTGCGGAATTTGCCCGGCGCATGCAGGAACTGGGGATTTTTGACGAGCAGGGGCATCTGACGGAGATTGCCGGAGATCCGTCCCTGTTCTATGCTTTGGATAAAAAATTGGCAGGAGGTATCGCCGTATGAGGGAGAAGGAAGAAGCAGGATTTGTCCGGGATATTTCCCAGCCGGAAATCAAGGACAAGATACTCATCGAAAGTCCCCAAAGTCTGGAGATGGTGAAGCGGCTGAAGAAAAGCACCAATGCCCGTTTGGGTGTTGGCCGGGCTGGGGACCGCTATAAGACGGAAACGCTGCTGAAATTCCGGGCGGACCATGCCATTGCTCAGGATGCCATCTGGACGGATATCGACGAGACACTGATTGATGAAATGGGCTTCTATAAGGTTCAGACCTTGGTGCAGGACAAGGAGGAATACGTGCGGCGGCCGGATAGGGGGCGCGTATTCTCTTCGGAAACCATGGAAGCCATGAAACGGGACTGCATCCATGATCCTGATGTGCAGATTGTGGTGGCGGATGGCCTCAGCGGTTTTGCCATCAATGCCAATCTCAAGGATATCTACGCCATCATGATGGATGGCTTTGCCGAAAAGGGCTATCGCGTAGGCACGCCGATTTTCGTGCGTTACAGCCGGGTAGCCACCATGGACAAGATCAGCGAGGCTTTGGGGGCCACGGTCACCATTCAGCTCATCGGGGAGCGGCCGGGACTGGCCACAGGCGAGAGCATGAGCGTCTATATGGCCTACAAGGCCAGCAGCCAGAAGCCGGAATCCCAGCGCACGGTGGTATCCAATATCTATCAGCAGGGCATACCGCCCTTGGAGGCCGGCGCACAGGTGGTGCATCTGACGGAAGTGCTCATGCGGGAAAAGAAAAGCGGGGTGGAATTGAAGATATGATGCAGGGAGAAGCAGAGCGCATCACAGCCAGCATGGCTATCCCGCCGGGAAGCCTGGGACTGCTGGAACAGCAGGTGCAGAAATTATTTATGGCCTGGCCGGAATTTTATCCGGAAATCAGGCCCCATCATTTTATCTTTGCCGCCGATAATGGTATTGTGACGGCAGGGGTGGTGCGGCAGGAGCAGGAGATCACCTACCTGCAGGCCAGCAATATGGTGGCCGGGGGTGCGGCCATCAGCTGCTTTTGCAAGTGCCAGCAGGTGCCCTATACCGTGGTGGATGTGGGCATCAACAGCGAGGACGCCGTGGGCCTTGACCGCAAAGTGGCCCGGGGCACGAAGAACTTCCTGCACCAGCCCGCCATGACGGAGCGGGAATTCTGGCAGGCTTATGATGCTGGCGCCGAAATGGTGCAGCGGGCGGTAATAGGTGGCTGCAACCTGCTGTCCTTCGGGGAGATGGGTATTGGCAATACCACCACCTCCACGGCGGTGCTCCATGCCCTGACCGGGGCAAGTCTCGTGGAAATCACCGGTTGTGGTGCCAATCCCGGGCATCCCGAGGTCATCCTGCGGAAACGGGAAGTCATTGCGACGGCCTGCAAGCTTTATGCTCCCCTGATGAAAGCCCCGCAGGGCATCATCCGTTGTGTGGGGGGCTTTGACCTTGCTGCCCTTTGTGGTGCCATGGTGGCCTGTTATGAAAAGAAACTGCCCTTTATGCTGGACGGCTTTATCACGGCTGTGGCCCTGGCCTGTGCGTCAACAATCCAGCCGAAGGTTTCCTGTCTGGCCATCCCCACCCATATGTCCAAGGAACCGGGGATGCTTTATGCCCTGAAAAAAAGCGGTATAGCGCCTAAAGAGGTGCCTATTCAGGCGGAGCTGCGTCTGGGGGAGGGAACCGGCGCTATCCTGGGCTTGTCCCTGCTGCGCACCATGTTATATACTGTATATAACATGAAAACCATGGACGAACTGATGATGGAAGGTTGTGGTGCCGCAAAATGAAGTGCTTGCATTCACTGGTCTTGATGTTACAATTCTTTACCCGCTTGCCTCTGCCCTGGCAGATTCCCTTTGCGGAGGGGATACTGGCCAGGGCTGTTGTCTGGCTGCCGGTGGTGGGGCTGGTCATCGGCAGTATCAACGCTTTGGCCTATGAAGCGGGCCATCTTCTGGCGGGGCCTATGGCCGGAATCCTGGCAGCTATGGGAGCTAATCTCTTTTTGACCGGCGGCTTTCATCTGGATGGACTGGCCGACACCTGTGATGGCATTTACTCCAGCCGCAAACGGGAGCGTATGCTGGAAATCATGAAGGACAGCCGCTTGGGAACGAATGGGGCCTGCGCCTTGCTTATGGTGTTTCTGGCCCGTTACAGCGGCCTTGCTATGTTGCCTGAGGATTTTATTCCTTGGGCTGTTTTGCTGATGCCGGTGGCCGCCAGAGCCTGCAATCCCCTGCTGATGCTCTCCCGCTATGCCCGCGAGGAGGGGCTGGGCAATCTGTTCATCGGCAAGGTTTCCAGGAAACGGGTGGCTTTGTCGGTGCTTTTGGGGGGCCTGCTGGTCTTTGGCTTGACGGGCAAGGCCTGGCTGCTGGCAGCCTACGCCCTGACGGCGGCCTTTCAGCCATTGTTCTGCCGCTATATCACCGGAATATTGGGGGGCATGACCGGTGACACCCTGGGCGCAGGGGATGAACTCAGCGAGATGGTCTTCCTGGGCCTTTGCTGCATAGGCGCTTATCATGGCTGGTAAAGCGGCGTTGAAGGCCTTTTTGCTGCGCCATGGAGAGGCTGTGGGCAATGTGCGGGGCGGCTACTATGGGCGTACGGACTGCCCCCTGACCTCTGCCGGCCGGCTGGTGGCCATGCAGGCTGGTGAAGCCTTGCGCATGGCATTGCAGGCAGAGCCGGCCCGGGAAATCCTGCTGCTTTCCAGTCCCTTGCAGCGGGCCAGGGAAACCGCCGTGATTGTGCAGCGCATGGCCGGGCTTCCGGGAAAGATCGTTCTGGAACCTGCCTGGGAGGAAATCGACTTTGGCACTTGGGAGGGTCGCAACTTTGCTGATTTGCAGCGAGAAGACCCCGCTGCCTGCCAGCAGCTCTGTGATGATTGGCAGAATTTCTGCTATCCGCAGGGGGAGAGCTTCCGGCAGTTTTCCCAGCGTGTTATTGCGGCCTGGCAGAAGTGGCGGGCATATGCTGATAAGCGGCAGGCCCATATGGTGGTGGTCAGCCATGGCGGTGTGCTGAAGGTTATCCGCCTCTGGGAAGAGGGCCGTTCCTGGGAAGATTTCTGGCGTATCCGGATTGCCTTGGGCGAAATGCAGTCCCTGTCTTTGGTTGCTGATTTTCCGGAAAAGACCGCTTATGGCAGGACTTGAAGTCCGGATAGCGAATTTTTTCGTATAAACGTCGGAATGTATAGGTGAAAGGTGGGGCTTATGGCAGGAAAGATGCGGTTTTATCTGGATATCGGGTTGTTTGTTTTCCTCACGACTTTGTTCAAGCGCCATGTCATTTCCGCAGATTATCATGTTTGGGGCGGGCTGATATTTTTTGCCTTTACCCTTGGGCATCTGTGGCTGAACTGGCAATGGCTGGCAGGCCTTTGGCAGCGGCAGAAGCACTGGCGGGACTGGACGACGGTACTTCTGCTGGTGGTCTGGCTGGCACTGGTCATTACGGGAGTGCTGGCTGCAAAGCAATTTGGGCTGGAGCTGCCTTTCCTGAAGCCCTGGCATAAATTCTTAGGGGCGCTGTCCCTGTTGCTGGTGGCTATGCATATCGGCTTTCATTGGCAATATCTCAAGGAGAATATCCTGCGGCGTTGCCCCTGCCTGAACAAGGCGCCCAAGGCACTGACGGCCGTCCTGATGGCAGCAGCCCTGTGCCTGGGGGCATATGGCTTTGTGGATTCAGGCTGACAGCATCTGGAATGTGGGCATCAAGACAGCAGCGGCCCAGAACATGATTGCTTTGGAGTTTATCGAAAAGCAGCTGGGCACCACGGTGAGCTGGCTGGACTGGTTCATCACGGCGGCGCCTTTTGCGGCCATCATGAGCGTGGTGCTCTACTTCCTGCTCCTGAAGCTGGTACCGCCGGAAATGGATGAGATTGAGGGCGGTCAGGAGACCGTGGCCCGGGAATTGAGGGAACTAGGGCCAATGACTTTGAGCGAAAAGAAACTGATGGGGATTTCCATCCTGCTGCTCTTCCTATGGTCTACGGAAAAGATCCTGCATAACTTCGATACCTCATCGACCACCATGGCGGCCATCACCCTGATGATGCTGCCGGGCATTGGCATCATGAACTGGAAGGAAGCGCAGGCGAAAATCGGCTGGGGCACGCTGGTGCTCTTCGGCGTGGGGATCAGTCTGGGCTCGGCGGTGTTGTCCACCAAGGCGGCCACCTGGATTGCCCATGTGATTGTCAACATTTTTGGCCTTTATTACACCTCATCCTTTATGATTATTGCCATTCTGGCACTCTTCCTCATTGTGATCCATCTGGGGTTTGCCAGTGCCACAGCGTTGGCTGCGGCCATGATTCCCATCGTCATATCGGTACTGCAGGGGGCTGCGGAATATTCCCATCTCAATGTGGTGGGCATGACTCTTATCCTGCAGTATGTAATCTGTTTTGGCTTTATCCTGCCGGTGAATGCACCACAAAACATGGTGGCCTTCGGCACGGAAACTTTTGAGGCCAGAACCTTTATCAAGACTGGTATTCCCCTGACCATCATTGCTTACAGCTTGATCATGCTGATGGCAGCTACTTATTGGAAATGGTTGGGGATAATCATCTGACAGGCGATTCCATTGTAACAAAGGCCTCTGCCTTCCCCTAAGGGGACAGCAGAGGCTTTTGCTTTGTGCTTGATTCTGATTTCCCGCAATGACCGTTTCAATATCGGCCATATTGGCTGTCAGCCTGGTGGGCACATTGGGATTGCAGATCACGATGCCGTCGTTTTACTGACCACACGATTTCGGCCGTTTTTCTTAGCAATATAAAGCGCCTCGTCAGCTCTTTTTACAAAGGTATTTATATCATCGTTTTCGATGATAGTGGTAACACCAAAACTCATCGTTATATGCCGTACCACTACATAACAGTTCTCTTCCACCTGCATGCGCAGTTTTTCTGCAAATTCTTTGGCTTCTTCCAGGTCCGTGTCTGGAAGTAAATATAAGAATTCATCTCCACCCCAGCGTCCGAAAACATGTTGAGGCTGTAGATTATCTTTGATTAAATTCACAGTGGCCTGCAGGACCATATCGCCCACATCATGGCCATAGGTGTCATTGACGTGCTTAAAATGATCGATATCCATAAAAATCAATGAAATTGGTGTGTGATCGTCTTCGCTGAGTTTTATCGCCTCCGTAATCTTGTGCTCCAGCTCCCAACGATTATAGATCCGCGTAAGGCGGTCGGTGTAAGCAATTTTTCCCAATTCCTTGTTGAGCTGCTCAAGTTCCAGTGATGTTTTCTCAAGGAAATGCAGAATCCTGTCCATAAAGGGAATAACTGCGTTTTCCACGTTCTGTGGGCTCGTATTATCTTTGGTAACCGCTATGCAGCTGCGAAACTCGTCCTGGGAAGATGCGTCTTCTGTGAGGCCGACAGCTACCAATGCACTGTTTAAGATGCCGCCAGCAGGGGAGAAGAACAGTTCGGCATATCCTACCGCTACGGACAACTCTGGCGAATACTCCCGAAATTTGTCCGTTTCGCGGCTGGCTTGATCTTTGAGGAAGCGAACTCTGTTTCCGCATTCAAATAAGAATACGGCTTCGGGCCTGAAGTTGTTCAGGTTCTGAACTGATTGGTCAATGATGTTGAAAAGGTTGTCCGGATTTCCATAGGAAAGCCGAAATCTCTCTCCTTTTTCCACATCGGCAGTAAAATGGATAGAACCATTCTCTCCATAGGCCAAAGGGACGCGGGCAAGGGCACAGCCATTTCGAGAAAAGATAAAGGGGAATTCACATACGTTGTGGACAAAATACTGGTTTGGCTTTACGTTCAGATACTTAGCATAAACTTCGGTAGCCGGCTGGTGGTCAATCTCGGTTATGATATTATCGCCCTCTGTTTTGGTCACGAGCATCTCCAAGCCGATTTCTTTAAAGCCAAGGCAGTTGTCCATATACAGCCGCAGATCTTTTCCTGCAAATATAATAGCAGTAATCCCGTTTGTCCGGGCATTTTGCCCATATACCAGTGCTGGATTCAATGCCCTTATGCTGCACCCGGCCTTAGCGCCAAAGAGGGTAAGTTTATGATGTCTGAACTCGTTGATGAAGGTATTGATGACGGCGCTGCTGCAGGAATAGCAGATCAGCATGCATCTGGTATCATAGATGTTTTCCAGCGTGTTATTAACGATGCGTCCTGCCACAAAACCAGTTTCCTGATTCATGTCAAAATCAAGGGCCATTAGTCTTGTGGTTTGAAAATAAGTGACATTCAGTTCAATCGGGTTATCCTTGATGTCAAATTCCTGATCTGCGATATTGCTGCTGGTAAGACCTGCGAGACAGGCTTTTTCACAAGTGGTATGAATATACGCGATGATTCTTTCGTCATCGACATCAATTTTGGGATTATAGAGCTGTAAAAGAATACCGGTTGCATTTTTATAAGCATCGCTGGAAGTTATTTCGGCTACAATAATTTCTAGCTCATCAAATGTATGGAATACATATTTTTTCTGAAGCATAGCTTTTCCGCTCCTTTTTATCATTAGGGGAGGATGATTATCCGATTCCGACTGGGGTCGATTATTCATTGATTTCTGCATGGACTGGCTTTATAGGTCAATCATTGATAGTATTCTAATTCCACATGATGGTTCTTCCCACCTGCATGCTGTATTTATAAACAAACTTAGCAATATATGTTAAATATCTTTATAAATTTTGTTGCTCATTAACTGCTCTCGACAAGCCGAGTATCGGATTAGTCCGAACCAAGCAAGCGGTCTACGCAGCAACTACCACAGCTGGACGCAGCACTACGCCCTCTACCTCATAGGCTTATGCTATTTGAGGTTACTTGTTTTTGCTATTTTCATGTAGGCGGCTTTGCCGCTGAACGAGGTGTCTACGTCAACCTTGGACATTTTTACAAGCCGTAAGGGCGATGTCTCCCCGAATACGTAGAAACGAGGCTCTTTTCTCGGCTCAA
>NZ_FRBC01000057.1 GCF_900142515.1 Pseudoselenomonas ruminantium
TGGTCCTATGTCAAGATTTAGTACAACATAAAATGAGAAATTTTAATTATTTTCAACTTACCAATCGTGATTCTCTAGCAACGCTCGCATTGTAAAGTTTTTCAAAGTCATCTGGCGAAAGATATCCACAATGGCTGTGAATCCGCTTTGTGTTATAAAATGCTTCAATATACTCAAAAATTAGGCTGTGAGCATGATTAAAATCCCGGATTCTAAAGCGGTTCAGCCATTCACGCTTTATCAATGCGTGAAATGACTCGATACAGGCATTATCCCATGGATAAGCTTTCTTGGAATAGCTCCGCTGCATTCGTGCGGTGGCCTTCTTATATTCTTTAGCTACGTATTGGCTGCCTCGGTCTGAGTGGATAATCAGTGGTAAATCGAGGTTGCGGCGTAATTTCGATTTTTGAATTGTTTCCGTTACGCAGCTTACTTCTAAGCTGTCAGAAAGCGTCCATGCGATGATTTTGCGAGAGTACAAGTCCATAATGCTGGTCAAGTATACAAATCCGTCAATTGTCCATATATAAGTGATGTCTGAGCACCAAACCGCATTAGGCCGTTCTGGATTAAATTGTTCATCCAAGATGTTCTGCAGACTGTCACTGAAGTCTGGCTCAACGGTAGTTGGAACCCAGGGCTTAACCCATTGAGCACGAAGCCCCATTTGGCGCATATATTGACCTACAGTCCTTTCAGAGATGATTTCTCCGGCTTTACGCAGTTCTGATGTGATTTTAGGCGCACCATAATTTTGATGAGATTCATCGTAGATTCGCTGGATTTGTTCTTTTACTTCCTGTCGTCTTATTGATGTGTCTGATGGCAGACGATGGCGCCAAGCGTTATAGCCCGAGCGTGAAACGCCAAGTTTTCGCAGCATTCCGGAGACGGAAATAGGGCGTCCTTCTTCTTTTGCAATTTCCGCCTGTTCAGAGACCTGAAGATAAATGGCCTCTGTTATTTTCCCAGAATGCTGATGGCTTTTTTTAACACGTCAAGCGCGTCTTTCGTATCCCGCAATTCACGGCGTAATCTGGCAATTTCTTTCTGCTCATCTGATTCGTAGTTGCCGGAACCTCTTACAACGATATCGCCGGAGTCACGAAGTTCTTTGCGCCACTTGGTCAAAGTGCTGTAACCGATGCCTAGGTTATTGGCGCAGCCACGCAAGCCAAGCTCCTTATGATCTTCGTAATATTGAATTGCGTCAAGTTTAAACTGTTTGTCATGTTGTTTAGCCATTCTGAAATCCTCCTCAAGATTAGGTACGTACATTGTACCATGTTATGGGCTCATTTAGGATTTCTCATTTTGACTTGTACTATTTATATTCTAACTCCA
>NZ_FRBC01000034.1 GCF_900142515.1 Pseudoselenomonas ruminantium
CTCTCGACAAGCCGAGTATCGGATTAGTCCGAACCAAGCAAGCGGTCTACGCAGCAACTACCACAACTGGACGCAGCACTACGCCCTCTACCTCATAGGCTTATGCTATTTGAGGTTACTTGTTTTTGCTATTTTCATGTAGGCGGCTTTGCCGCTGAACGAGGTGTCTACGTCAACCTTGGACATTTTTACAAGCCGTAAGGGCGATGTCTCCTCGAATACGTAGAAACGAGGCTCTTTTCTCGGCTCAACCTTTCTAAAGTGCAGTTCCCGTAGGTTCGTTACGTACATTATAACAAAATATTTAATATTTGAGAATAGTTTGTTTATTTTTGTTTACTATATATCTTTACGAAAGCAGGTTCATCATGAAGATCAAAGATAATTTTATGCTGATAAAGAATGCCCGCATTGAAAACAATGAGCGCCTTTCCCTGAAGGCAAAACGCCGTCTGGAAAAATCCAAGGCCGACAATACCCTAAAAGCCTATGCCTGCGACTGGAATGATTTCTCCGATTGGTGCCAGTACCATGAAGTGACGGATCTTCCCGCCACGCCGGAAACCATCGTCAACTACATCAATGACCTGGCCGATGATGCCAAGGCCAACACCGTTTCCCGCCGGGTGACGGCCATCTCCGAGAATCATATCGCCGCCGGCTTCAGCGGGCGCCATAATCCCGCCAAGGATGGCATGGTCCGGGCAGCTATGTCTGCCATCCGCCGCGAAAAAGGCACCTTCCAGCGAGGCAAATCCCCCATCCTGATGGAAACGCTCTATCTGCTGGCTGATCTGTTCGATGAAGAGACACTGACCGGTCTGCGTGATAAAGCCCTGATCTTCCTTGGCTTCGCTGGTGCCTTCCGCCGCTCGGAACTCGTACATATCCAATGCGAAGACCTGACCTTTACCCCGCAGGGTGTCATCATCTTTATGGCACACTCCAAGGGCGACCAGCTGGGCCATGGTGAACAAATCGCCATTCCTTTCGCACCTGAATCCGAAATCTGTGCAGTACGGGCACTGCGCAAATGGCTGACCGCAGCGCAGATCCATCGTGGGCCGATATTCCGGCCCATCACGAAGGTGCAGAGCCTGCGCAACACCCAGCTCTCGGATAAATCCGTGGCCCTGATTGTCAAGAAGTATGTAAGTCTGGCAGGCCTTGATGAACACCTCTTCGCCGGGCACAGCCTGCGCCGTGGCTTTGCCACCAGCGCTGCCCAGCACGATATCGACGCCCTGACCATCATGCGCCAGACACGACACAAATCCGAAAAGATGGTGCACCGCTATATCGAACAGGGCAATATCTTCAAGGATAACGCTCTCAGCCGCATGTATAACAAATGAAGAGACTCCGCAGAGCCTCTTCATCTCATTCATTATCCGCTAAAAACTTCTTGTCTTTATCCGATAACTCCGCCTTGTCCAACAGGTCAGGGCGGTATTTTTTTGTCACGAGCAGGGACTGCTCACGGCGCCACTGGGCAATCTTGGCATGGTCACCGTTCAGGAGCACCTCCGGCACAGCCATGCCCTCGAATTCCCGCGGGCGGGTATACTGGGGAAATTCCAGCAACCCCGCATAAAAGGAATCCGTAGGCGCTGAATCCTCATGGCCCAGCACGCCGGGCAGCATCCGGGACACCGCATCGGTTATGACCATGGCGGGCAGTTCCCCGCCTGTAAGGATGAAATCCCCCAGGGAAATGGCCTCATCTGCCAGTTTATAGATGCGGGCATCGAAACCTTCGTAGTGACCGCAGATAAACACCAGCTGGTCATAACCTGCCAATTCCTTGGCCTTGGCCTGATTGAAGGCCGGCCCGGAAGGGTCCATGATCAGCACCCGGCGATTATCGGCGTATTCTTCCGTACGAGCAAGCACATCCCGCACAGCCTTATACATAGGCTCCGGCTTCAAGACCATGCCCGCACCGCCCCCAAAGGGGCTGTCATCCACATGATGATGCTTGTCCTCGGCAAAGTCCCGGAAGTTTGTAAAATGGATATCGAGGATACCATTATCCACAGCCCGCTTGGTAATGCTGTCACCAAAGGGACCAGCAAACATCTCTGGGAAGATGGTCACCATATCAATGCGCATCGGAAATCTCCTCAGGCATCTCGACCACCATACGGCCACCAGGCACGTCAATTTCCTTGACGACAGCCTTGAGTGCCGGAATCAAAAGTTCGCCGCCGTCTGTACGCCGGGCCTGATACACATCGTTGCTGCCCGTGCGCAGGACATTTTCCACTTTTCCCAGCTCTTTGCCTTCCATATCGTAGACAGTCAAGCCGATGATATCGAACGTATAATACTCCCCTTCATTCAAAGGAGCAGCTTCACTGCGGTCAACGGTCAACAGCCTGCCCGTAAGACTCATGGCGGCTTCACGGACGGGATATTCCTTGAATTTCATCAGCACATACTGCTTATGATACTTGCAGCTTTCGATATGAAGTATTTCACTTCCCACCATGACTTCTTTCATGGTCTCGAAGCGTTCCACGAAATCCGTCAGCGGGATGATGCGCATTTCCCCATGGATGCCATGCGGTGCACCAACCTTGCCGATGGTCACGCGATTCTTGTCGCGCTTGTTTTTCTTAGCTGCGAATGGCGATAACTTTGTCATCTTCCACCAGCACTTCCACGTTCATGACTTCACGCATATCATCGCCTACACGAACTTCTACCTGATGTTCCAGCGTGCCCTGCACGATTTCCGCACCGAGCACCATCTTTTCCATCTCTTCCTTGCGGGCCAGGGACTCTTCACGGAACTGCAGACGCTTGTTGCGCTCTTCGCCAAAATGAGCCTGAATGGCCTGCAAGCGCTGAATCTCTTCAGCCGTAGGAGCTTCTGCATCTGCCGGCTGATTTTCCTGCATTACACGCTTTTCCTGAATGTTGAGCTGCTGCACTTCGAGTTCAGCGCGGTTAATGCCCTCGGTCAGATCCGTGAGAATCTTGTTCTTGAGTTTTTCCGTTAATTTTGCCTTGATGGTTACAGGCACTTTCAGTGAAATAGAATCCATGACAGTTCCTCTTTTCTTTTGTTTTCCATAGAAAAAAGCGGCAAGACCCCCAAAGGTAATCCTGCCGCTTTTCATTTAAATAATCTCAACCGTGACTTTCGTATTTTCCCGAGTGGCCGCGGCTTTGACCACGGTGCGCAAGGCTTTGGCGATGCGCCCCTGACGTCCGATGACCTTACCCATGTCATCCTCTGCCACATGGAGGCTGAGCACGGTCTGCCCATCCTCCTGCCGTGAAGAAACTTCCACGGACTCTGGATGCTCCACAAGGGACTTGGCGATTACTGCAACAAGTTTTTCCATGTCGCTTTTCTCCAATTACTTCTTCTTGGATTCAGCGAACTTAGCCATAATGCCCTGCTTGCTGAACAGATTTTTAACGGTATCGGTCGGCTGAGCACCTTTGTTCATCCAATCAAGAACCTTTTCCTCATTGAGGCTGACAACTGCCGGCTGCTTGGAAGGATCGTAGTTACCGAGAATCTCGATGAAACGACCATCACGCGGAGCACGGGAATCAGCTACTACCACACGGTAGAAGGGGTTCTTCTTTGCACCCATACGGTTCAAACGAATCTTTACTGCCATGAAATTTCACCACCTTTCGAAAGTGTAATGATTTAAAATTTAACGCATGAACGGCATCTTCGGGAAACCGCCCAGGTTTCCAAGCGCCCCCAGACCAGGGAAGCCCTTGCCCTTCTGCATTTTTTTCATCTTCTTCATCATCTTCTTCATCTCGCCAAACTGCTTCAAGAGCTTGTTGACATCCTGCACTCTCGTGCCAGAGCCCATGGCGATACGCTTGCGGCGGCTGCCGTTGATGATGGAAATATCAGCGCGCTCCTTCGGTGTCATGGAGCGGATGATGGCCTCAATCTGGCGCATTTCCTTGCCGTCAAGGTCAATATCCTGACCCTCAAGCTGCTTCTTGAGACCGCCCATACCGGGAATCATGCCTAAGATGTTTTCCAGCGAGCCAAGCTTCTTGACCTGCTGCATCTGAGAGAGGAAATCATCAAGGGTGAATTCATCCTTGCGGAGTTTCTTCTCCATTTTCTTGGCCTCTTCCATATCGAAGGTCTGCTGGGCTTTTTCCACGAGGGAAAGCACATCGCCCATGCCAAGGATACGGGAAGCCATGCGGTCCGGATGGAAAGGCTGGAGCGGTTCCAGCTTCTCGCCCACACCGACGAATTTTATGGGAACATTCGTGACTGCTTTGACAGAAAGCGCCGCACCACCGCGGGCATCGCCGTCCAGCTTGGTCATGATGACACCGTCTAAGCCAAGGCTTTCATTGAAAGTCTGCGCCACATTGACCGATTCCTGACCGGTCATGGCATCCACAACGAGCAAGATCTCGTGAGGCTTGACTTCTGCCTTGATATCGCGAAGCTCCTGCATCAGGGCTTCATCTATCTGCAAGCGGCCTGCCGTATCGATGATGATGACATCATTGGCATGGCTTTGCGAATAAGCAATGGATGATTTGGCAATGGTCACCGCATCCGTACCCTGCTCCATAGAGAACACGGGGATGTCCAATTGCTTTCCTACTACCTGTAACTGCTTGATAGCAGCCGGACGGTAAATATCACAGGCAACGAGCAAAGGCCGTTTGCCCTGCTTCTTGAGGGACAGACCCAGCTTGCCAGCGGAAGTGGTCTTACCAGCCCCCTGCAGGCCAGCCATCATGATGATGGTAGGCGGATTTGGGCTCATGTTGATGCGGCTCTGAGTACCACCCATGAGGTTGGTCAGCTCTTCATCAACGATTTTCACCACTACCTGAGCTGGTGTCAGGGTTTCGAGAATGTCCTGACCAATAGCCCGTTCTTTGACGGTCTTTATGAAATTCTTGACGACCTTGAAGTTGACATCGGCTTCGAGAAGTGCCATCCGCACTTCCCGCATGGCTTCGTTGACATCATCTTCCGTCAGCTTGCCATGACCGCGGAGCTTCTTGAATGTCTCCTGCAACCGGTCGGATAAACTCTCAAATATCAAACGGATACCTCCTGACCGAGTCCCTGTCCTATGTAGGGTTCCAATCGGTCAAGGACCTCATCGACAGCCTTGCTGTTATCCGGCCGCCTTAGCCCTTTGATTGACTCGTAGATTCTTGCCAGTTCCTGACGTTCCACCTGATAACGGGCCGCCAGCCCCAGCTTCTGTTCATAGGACTCCATTGCCTTCTCACTGCGATGGATGTTATCGTAAACTGCCTGCCGGGATATCCCCAACTCCTCGCCGATTTCCGACAACGAAAAATCCTCGAACAAGTGCAGGCGCAAGCATTCCTGCTGCTTCTCCGTCAGGAGTGCCCCATACAAGTCAAAAAGCGTGGACAAATATAAGAACTGCTCCATCATGACAATCACCTGCTCAAAAATTAGGTGCCAAGGTTTTCTCCTTGACATAGCTATTATAGCGAAGGCACAATAGCCTGTCAAGTGTTTTTCCTTGGCACCTGATAAAATTTTTCAAATTTCGCTGACAAATATCACATTCAGCTACGCGGCATAGCCAATTTCAGGGCATCACCGATGGTTTCCGCACCATAAAGCTTGATTCCTCGGGTCTCCCCTGACAGCTGGCGATAATTCTTCATGGGCAGCACCACATGTTCAAAGCCCAACCGCTTGGCCTCATTGATGCGCACATCGGCCTGGCCTACGGCCCGGACTTCACCAGACAGGCCCACTTCGCCAAAGACAATGGTCTTGGGCCGTATCTGCCGATTGGCAAAGCTGGAAGCCATGGCCACGCAGATGCCCAGATCGGCAGCGGGCTCATCAATCTTGATGCCGCCTGCGACCTTGACATACACATCACAGCCGCCTACCTGCAGATGGACACGCTTTTCCAACACCGCCAGAAGCAGCTGGATCCGCTTGATATCCACGGAATCGGCGGTACGCCTTGGCGGCACATAGGGCGTAGGCGCTACCAGTGCCTGCAGTTCCACCAACAGCGGACGTGTTCCTTCTACCGTCGGAATGATTACCGTACCACTATCCCCCTCCCTGTCCGACAAAAACAATTTGGAGGCATCCGGTACATCTACCAGACCAATATCGCGCATTTCAAAGAGCCCCAGCTCATTGGTGCTGCCAAAGCGATTCTTGACCGCCCGCAGCACCCGGTATTCGGCATTGCGCTCTCCTTCAAAGTAAAGAACAGTATCTACAATATGTTCCAGAACTCTCGGCCCTGCCAGATTGCCTTCCTTGGTCACATGACCGATCACAAAGGCGGCAATCCCCTTGCCTTTGGCAATGCGCAGGATGTCCACGGCACACTCGCGCACCTGGGATACACTGCCCGGAGCACTCTGTACCTCAGGCTTGAACACCGTCTGGATGGAGTCGATAACCAAAAGATCCGGCTTGGTGTTCTCAATATGGGCTTCGATGGTCTCTATATTGGTCTCACTGACCACATAGAGCTTATCCGCGATAGCCTGCAAGCGATCTCCCCGCATGCGCACCTGCCGGGTGCTTTCCTCGCCCGTAACGTAGAGCACACTGCGGCCCGCCCGGGCCACATCCGCACAGACACGCAAGGTCAAGCTGGATTTGCCCACACCGGGATCACCTACGATGAGTACCATCGAACCGGGAATGACACCGCCGCCCAATACCCGATCTAGTTCCTCAGAACCTGTAGCAAAACGTGGCAGGTCCTCAATCGCCACCTCACCGATAGGCTGTGGTTTCTGCGCGTCTGAAAGCCCCAGCCGCAAACCGCCACTGCCCGAGCTGCCGCTCCCCGTTTCCGGCGCGACCACTTCCTCCACCATGGTATTCCACGCCCCGCAGCCTGGGCACTTCCCCAGCCACTTGGGCACCTCATAGCCACAATCCTGACAAACGAAAACTGTCTTTTTCTTTTTGGCCAACACAATCCATCCTTCTAAAATACGTTCTTAAAAAGTCGCTTTCATCGCGGCTTCTATTTCTTGTTTATGTCAATAGTAGAGATGTTTTCCCCCCTATTGTCCGTTATATTGATTGGCGCTAAAGTCAATTTCTTATCCTTGATACGCAAAGCATCCGTAGACACTGTAAAACCAGCAAACTCGATGATGACATCACGGAATTGCAGATCACGGTAGGCCTGACTGAATTTACCACTGATACGTTGAAAAGGCACCATACGATACCGCCCTTGGGTTGATGTGAAATTGCCGCTTGCCGTAGTCTCGCGGCTGGAACCTTTGGAGACAAAATCCATGTCCAAATCCACACCACAGTATAGATGGCTTCCAGGCAGCGCCTTGGATGTCTGCAGATTTTTTCCCTGACCATGGATGTGGTAATAGCGGGTATCTAAATCATATTCTCCTTCAGCTGCCAACTGACCATCATAGACATTGGCCATTACATCGGTAAACAGGAGTTTTTCACCATCATAGTGAATCTTCCCCTGCACATTCTGGAACTGCAGACCGGGAATGTTGAGTTCCCTCATGGATACATTGCCATCTCCACTGATATTGTTCAAAGCCCCTTGCAGCTGACAATCCAAGGTCATCTTATCATGAATATTGATCCCTAAATCCAGCGATGACGGGTCCACATCCATAAAGCTGACCTGCAGGTCTCCCACTGGCACATCCTGCGCAGCAAAATCCACTTCTCCTTGCACACGGATACCATTACCAATCATGGTGCCGCCAAAATTACCGGTATAAGCTTCGATTTTCATGGCTCTGTCTGTATTGATATCAGCTGTCAGATTTGCCCGGGATAGAAGATAGTGACGAGCCTTGAAGAATACCTCCACACGACAATCCTCAAATTTCAGCTGCATGCGGATTTTCTTCCCCGCCCGATCGAAATTCTTCCATTGCTTAGCCATTTTTTCTGCCCGCTTGCGACGGCGAAACTCGCCAATCCGCTTGCGTTCTTCTTCGCTTTTACCTACAAGACTGACCTTTTTCTGCCAATCTTCCTCATCTTCCTTGACTTTACGCATATCCGGAGAATTACGCACAAAATCCACACTCATATCATCGGCCAGATGCACCGAAACCTCCGCATTTCTGATCGTGAGTTCCTGTATGGTGGTGGATTTGATATGCCCCGTCACGACATCCCAGGGGCGCGCATGGAAATGCCCCTCTGGCACACGCAGGATAAGCCGCCCTTCCGGATCACGCCATTCCAAATTGGTAAAATTCACATCACCAGTGATATGTGCCACAATCTTCTCTGCCGTTACAGTCCCTTTGAGCATATCCTGTTCCATCATGGCCTGATTGAAGATAGCAGCTGCACCACGGCTGAATACTTCCAATACCAGGAAGATGGCGATGAAAATCGCCGCTATGGATATCAGCAGGGCTTTACGCCAATGATTACGAAGCCATGACAACATAATGGCACCTCCGCAAAGCCTTCCCCACTGTGGAAGGCTTTATTCTTCGCTCTGATAGCGCATCAACAACTTATCAGCCATTGCTTTGGCCTTGAACCATTCACTATTGATCCGCTCACCCATCAACTTCTTGCCGCTGACATCAGGATGCAGGCCATCCAAAGCATATTGAGTTGGCAGCATGCCATCCGGACAATCAAAGGCGGCTGCCGTATCGATATAGACCTGGCTGCGGATATAAGCATTGACCACCGCGAAGCGTTCCAAATAATCCGGTGCGGTAGGTTCCTTGAAGATATGCTGGATATTATCGGGATTTACTGGCGGCAAGGTCAGGAATATCGGCGCGATATTGTTTTCCAGGCACTTGCGCTGGATAGTCTTCAGACAGTCAATGACCACCTGCGGATCCTCCCCGGCCCGCAGGCTGTTGCTGCCCGTCATGATCAGCAGATAATGCGGATGGAACGGCAATACATCCTTGTCAAAGCGGTCTCGTGTCATCTGCGCGGTATCACCGCTCTGCGACAGGTTTACGGCAGGGAAATCCAGATATTTCAAGTAGCTGAACTCAAAATCTGCCGGGCCAAAAGAAAAGCGGCCGCCGCCATGGCTGATGCTGTCACCGAGCACGCCCACATCCCAATTATCCTGGGGAGAAACTTTGTAATACTGCACCTTCGACCATTTGCCTATGGTATTCCCCTCTTTATCAAAGGACAATACCCGCCAATAGAAGCCATTGACTAAAGGGCGCGGCGCAGGATCATAGATTTCCGACATATCCGCAAACAAGGTAGCAAAAGGCTGGGCATTAGTATTGACCTCAGGATTTTCATGATAAAGTGCAACTTCATAACGCTTGGCATTATACTGCTGTACCCAATGATAGACCGGATACAGCAATGCCGTGCCCCGCTCACCAGAATAATCCGTGACGATTTCCGGTGCATTCATGGGTGGAATATCTGCACTGGTCCAAAGTTCCGCCGGTTTGCTGAACGGTGTCATGGGATTGCCGTCAAAATCCATGGAACGCACCCGCCAGTAAAGCGGCCGCTTTCCCAGATAATCCCTGGCAAATTCCTGCAACGGCGGATTGTAGCGGTTCTGATACACCCGCCGCGTGCGATAGATTGCCGAAGTCGATTCACTATCCGCATCCAAAAAGAACGGCACCGAGGCAAAGAATTCCACTTCATAGAAAACGGCATTCGTGTCTTTTTCCCATTCCAAAATCGGCGAAAAAGACACCGGCGTGTGTTCCGTAGTGACCGACAGCTTATTGTCCATCCCCACCAGATGCGATTTCTGTGCCTGATAATAAAGGATGCCCCCCATAGCCCCGCCAATGACACAAATAGTCAGGGCTATGATCAATATATATGTTTGTCTCTGACGCAACCAGGTCATAACAATTTAAATCTCCTTAAATCGATAATTCCGGAAAATCCTGATCTGCTGATTCCGCACCCAGGTACCGATTTCCGGTCCCTTTAATGTATTCGGCGCCTGATGTCCATCCACCTGCAAAAGACGGTGAATAATGGCAGGCGCTTCTTCCAGATAAGGTGGCAAGCTGTGATGGTCAGCCCGGATGATTGCCTGAAAACCCTCGACAGGCAGCGGTACCGCTGCCACCTTGAGCAGCAATTCCACAATCTTCCCGGGCTTGGTCAGGCGTGCGGCCCGCATATGCTGTCCAATGACAAATTTCCCCGCCTGCACCCAGCGTTTCGGCAAGGTCATACGACGGTTCCAGCTGTGCAGCACATCCACGCCCTTTTCTTCGTGTCCATAATGATGCGGCAACATTTCCTCAGGTGTCAAGCCTTTGCCCAAATCATGGACAAGACCACAGAAACGGGCCATGATGTCGTTTGTTTCTGCCGCCACCTCATCCACTACCAGCATGGTATGCTCAAAGGCATCCCCTTCCGGATGGAAGGCCTCCGGCTGAGTCTTGCCCAGCAGCGCCGCCAACTCCGGGAATGTCACCTGCAGCAGATTGGTATCCTGCAGGGCACGGAAAAAGACCGACGGCTTTGCTGTCATCAAAGCCCGCTTGAGCTCCTGCAGCAGACGCTCTGTTGGTTCTTTCGCCAGTTCCTCCCGGCAGGCCGCCATAGCTGCCTTGGCTTCGTCTGACAAGGTAAAGCCAAATTCTGCCGCCTGACGCGCCGCCCTGAGGGCCCGCACCGGATCTTCGGCAAAGTGATGGGATACGGGCCGGATGATTCCCTGCACAATATCCTGGCGACCACCATAGAAGTCAAAAATTTCCCCGCCTGGCAATTCCATGGCCAGGCTGTTGATGGTGGTATCTCGACGGTACAGATCTTCTTCGAGGGTTACATCCTTGCCATATTCCACGGCAAAGCCCCGATAGCCTTCCCCCTGCTTCTCCTCCTTGCGGGCAAAGGCCACTTCCGCATGCTGGCCGTCAATCTCCACCAGATACACAGGAAACGCCTTGCCCACTCGCAGCGCATGGGGAAAACACTGCTGAAAGATCTCTTCATCGATGCCCGCCACCATATAATCCTTGTCATGAGCCGGCACCTGACGCAAAAAATCCCGCACCCAGCCGCCCACGATAAACACGCGGGCGCCTGCGGCGCGGACTGTAGTTACAAATTCTATTTCTTTCATGATCTTATTTATCGTTTATGATATGTGCCCCGCGGGTATCGAGATCCATGATCAGGATATCCGCATTGACACCGTGCCGAGCAAAGGTCTCCTGCATCGCCTGCCCCACCGCATCCTCTACATGGCGGCGCTGGAGGCAGTAGGCAATCAGACAGGGGCCGGCACCACTGAGGCTTGCACCTAAGGCACCAGCATTCTTCGCTGCATCGAACACTTCATACATCCCCGGAATCAGAGAAGCTCGATATGGTTGATGCAAAGCATCTTCAAACACATTGCGCAGGAATTTCTCATTGCCCTTGCAAAGTGCTGCCGTCATCATCGCTGCCCGGCCGATATTATTGATAGCATCCTTCATGGATACTTCCTTGGGCAGGACTTCCCTGGCCTTTTTCGTGGACAAGGGAAAATCCGGCACGGCTACGACCAGCTTGAGTCTCATCTTGGGAATCAACGTAAAGCACTCCACATCCCCGCGAGTCGTCGTACTGACAGTAAAACCTCCATAGATGGCTGGTGCAACATTATCAGGATGTCCCTCAATGGCCGTGGCGAACTGCAGGAGTTCCTTGCGGGTAAAGCGATTATTCAAAAGCGCATTGGCTCCCTTAAGGCCTGCCACGATTGCCGTTGCACTGCTGCCTAACCCCCGGGACAGTGGCACGTTGTTCTCCATATGGATCACGGCACCTTTATAGGTGTCCTCCATATGAGCCTTCTTCAGGACATACTGCACCGACTGCCAGACGATATTGCGCTCGTCACAGGGAATATTCTCGGCACCGGCGCCGCTGATGGTAATCTTGCAGCCCGGCGCTTCCGTCAATCTCAACTGCAAGTCATTGTAGACCGTGCAAGCCAGGCCGATAGAATCAAATCCCGGACCGCAGTTGGCACTTGTTCCCGGGACTCTCACCCAGATACTGCGACTATCCAATGACTTACCCCCGTTCCTGTTCTACACGAATGACACTGCGAATCTCATCCACTACCGGCAGAGCCTTGAGTGCTGCCAGAGCTGCCTCAATCTGAGCATGTTCCACGCGATGGGAAATCGCGACAATCTCCGCATGATCCACGATATTGCGATGCGTCTGGATAACCGATTCCAAGCTGACGCCAGCATTGCCGAAGGCCGTAGCCACATAGCCCAGTACACCGGGCTTATCGTCAACCAGCAGGCGCACATAATAAGAAGACTTCGTCTTCTCGATAGGACAGATCGGCTTATCCTCATAGCAGGTGCAGCGTACCCGGCCAAAGTTATCATGCAGGATATCGCGGGACACATCAATGATGTCGGCCACTACTGCCGAAGCCGTCGGCAGGGAACCAGCCCCCTGACCATAGAACATGGCATCGCCGATGGCATTGCCCCGCACAAAGATGGCGTTGAACACGCCGTTGACCGCAGCCAGCGGATGATCCTTGGGCAGGAATACAGGATGCACCCGTACATCCACGCCAAATTCAGCCGTATCCTTGCCCACGGCCAACAGTTTGATCACATAGCCCAGATTCTTTGCATATTCGATATCATCCGGGGTGATTTTCGTGATGCCTTCCACGGACACGTCTTTGAGTTCCACACGCGTGTTAAATGCCAGCGAAGCCAGGATTGCCGCCTTGCGCGCTGCATCAAGACCATCCACATCTGCGGACGGATTTGCTTCAGCATAGCCCTTTTCCTGTGCTTCCTTGAGCACGCTGTCGTAATCGCTGCCACATTCCGTCATCTTCGTGAGCATATAGTTCGTCGTGCCATTGACAATGCCCATGATTTCCGTCACCTTGTTGGCGGTCAGGCATTGCTTGAGCGGCGTGATGATGGGAATACCACCGCCGACACTGGCTTCAAAGAGGAAGTCCACATTCTTTTCCTCAGCCTTGGCAAACATCTCCTTGCCGAACTGAGCCACGACATCCTTATTAGCCGTCACGACACTCTTGCCCGCCTCCATGGCACGCAGCATATATTCCTTGGCTGGTTTGAGCCCGCCCATCAATTCTACGACAATCTGGATTTCCTCATCCTGCAGGATATCCTCTATCTTGTCTGTTACCTTGATTCCTTCTAAAAAAGGGCGCACCTTACTGCAGTCCCGCACTAAGACCTGCTTAACCTCTAGTCTTGCTCCCACGCGCTCAGTAATCTGCGGCTGGTTCATCTCCAGCACCTTAATCACTCCGGAACCTACGGTTCCAGCTCCGAGCACGCCAATCTTAATCACTTTCTGCATACGGTACACCCCTTCTTCTATTCAATTAAGCCTGACCAAGAACTTCCAAACGTTTGACGCCATCCACCATGCGCAGCTTATCGAGCAAAGCTTCGAGATCTACGCTGAGGTTCATGGTCTCGATAGATACGGTAGCGTTAGCCACTCCCTGCAAAGGGATACCCTGATTGATGGTCATGACACTGCCGGAATCCTGAGAAATGGTGTTGAGCACGCTGGAAAGAACGCCCTTCTTGTGCTCAAGAAGGAACGTCAGCGTGACGATCTTGTTCTGGCTGGCTTCATAGAAGGGGAACACATAATCCTTATACTTGTAATAAGCACTGCGGGACAGTTCCATTTTCTCCACTGCTTCATTGATGGTACGAGCATCACCGCGTTTAAGCATTTCTTTTACTTTGATGGTTTTCTTGATTGCTTCCGGAAGGATCTCTTCACGGACAAGGAAAAAACCGCTTTTCTGTTCGTTCATATATTACGCCTCCAATGGATAATATTCTACTGACAAAAGATAGTATAGCACACTTTGTATACATTGTCACTGTATTTTTTACTTTTGTCCACTCGTCAGCGTTTTGCCGCTTGAATTTTGCTCTCTGTACCGTTCAAAAGACGGCCAATGTTGCTATGGTGACGGACAATGATGAACACTGCTGCCAGAATACCAAACAGGATGAATTCCAGAGAATATCCCTGCCACCAGGCCAGCACCGGCACACAGGCTGCCGCCACAATAGAACCTAAAGATACATAACCGGTCACTTTGACAATAGCCAGCCAGATCAAGAAGACCACCAGCGCCGGCAGGGGCATCAGCATCACCATGACTCCAAGGCCCGTAGCCACGCCCTTGCCCCCTTTGAACTTCAGGAACAGGGAACAGGAATGTCCCACGATGGCCAGGATGCCGCAGACGATCATGAAGAGCGGCGTGCCCACCAACAAAGAGCCTAAATAAACACTCAAGGCCCCCTTGGCAAAGTCCAACAGGAAAATGGCCGTTCCTGCCGTTTTGCCCAGCGTACGCCAGGCATTGGTAGCGCCAATATTATGGCTGCCATGTTCCCGCAGGTCCGTATGCCAGACAGTCTTGCCCAGCCAGAGACCATTGGGAATCGAGCCTAAAATGTAGGAAAGAATACCTGCAATCAGCATATTCTCCATCAATAATCCTCCTCCTCATCGCGGGCACGGACGATCAGGCGGATGGGCGTGCCTTCAAAACCGTACATTTCCCGCAGGCGGTTTTCCAGGAATCGCAAGTAGGAGAAGTGCATGAGTTCCGGATCGTTGACGAAGATGATGAACTTCGGCGGCTTGACATCCGCCTGCGTCATGAAGAGAATCTTCAAGCGGCGGCCGCGATGCATCGGCGGCGGATTGATGGACACAGCGTCACGGATGAGTTCGTTGAGGACACTGGTCTTGATGCGCATGGACTGCTGTTCCGCTACATACTTCACGAGTTCCGTCACGCGGCCGACACGCTGACCGGTCAGGGCCGACGCATAAAGCACCGGTGCATACTGCAGGAAGCCGATTTCCTCGCGCAGTTCTTCAGTGAAACGCAGGGTTGACTTGTCATCCTTGTCCGGGAAAATATCCCATTTGTTGACCACGATGACCACGCCCTTGCCGGACTCATGGGCATAACCGGCAATCTTCTTGTCTTGTTCAGTAATGCCCTCAAAGGCATTGATGACCATCAACACAACATCAGCACGGTCGATGGCCCTCAGGGAACGCATCACGCTGTAACGCTCCACCGGCTCGTCAATCTTGCCCCGGCGGCGCATGCCAGCGGTATCGATCAGCATGAACTTCATATCGTCCTTGACGAAATGCGTATCGATGGCATCACGGGTGGTGCCAGCCACATCGCTGACGATAACGCGCTCCTCACCTAAGAGCTGGTTGACCAGAGAGGACTTGCCCACATTCGGACGGCCGATAACGGCAATGCTGATTTCGTCCTCGTCCTTTTCTTCTGGCACTTCCTCGGGGAATGCTGCCACAATGGCATCCAGCAGGTCGCCTAAGTTCATGACGTTCGTGGCGGACAGAGGGATCGGATCACCCAGGCCCAGATTATAGAATTCATAGATGTTCATTTCCAGCTGAGGGCTGTCAATCTTGTTTACGCCCAGGATAACGGGCTTCTTGGTATTGCGCAGGATCTTGGCCACTTCCTCGTCAGAGGTCGTCAGCCCTGCACGGCCATCCACGAGAAAGAGGATGACGTCAGCCTCTTCCATGGCGATTTCCGCCTGGCTGCGCATGGATTTCAGGATATGATTGCTTTCATCGAATTCGATACCACCAGTATCAATCATGGTGAACTCATGGTTCAGCCATTCTGCATCGAGATAAATGCGGTCCCGGGTTACGCCCGGCATATCGTCAACGATAGAAACGCGTTTCTTGCCAATCTGATTGAACAGGGTGGACTTACCCACATTCGGGCGTCCGACGATGGCCACGATAGGTTTGCTCATTGTTTACCTTCTTTCTTTATTCACTCTGCAGGTTTCGTATAGCCTGCATTGCTCTGCCAGGTATAGGCAGTTTCACTGCTGCGGTTCTTATGATAATTAGACCAGTCCGTGAGCGCCCGGAAGAAATCCGCGCCCCCTTGCACAGGTTCCACACGAATCCCAGAAAAATGGGCAGCAAATTCCTGTAAGGTCATATCATCCAGGAAGATATCTTCCCCAGCCCTAAGAGCCGGTTCGGGGATGATCAAGGCCTGCCGCTTATCTCCTTCCGGCATTCCCTGCAACGTTTCGAGGATATCCTTAGCCGTCAGCAGGCCAGAAACATTGACCGTAGAGCCAAAATGCTTGTTTTCCACAGGTACGATACGCACCTGCAGATTCCTGATTTCCAGGGAATTGGCCAGCTGCTCCAGCACAGGAGCTACAGCTGTCCCCGTGACCACATCAATGACAAAGGGTTCCTCATAGCCCTTTGACGAATCAGCATCCTGACCAGTTGATTCCCAATCATTGATAAAACTGCGGGTCAGGCCTATGCCATTATCGAGCTGCGGGAAACCATCATAGAAATCCGTGGTTGGCACTTCCCGGCCAGCCAGGAAGTAGAACTCATCCCCCAGATAAAGGAAGGTGCGTCCCTCTTCCTGCTGGAATTTCTTCTGCCATTTCTCCACCATATCGATGACCTTGGCCGCCCCTTCGCGGTCAAACTGTTTGAGTGGGAACGGATCGGTGCGGTACTTGGTGATACCTACAGGCACAATGGCCATGGACAGGGCATGCGGACGGCGGGCAGCGATTTCCCGGATGGAGCGTTCCAGCTCCTCCCCGTCGTTAAGGCCCGCGCAGAGCACGATCTGGGTATGGTAATCTGCTCCGGCATTTTCCAGATTATCCAGCTGCTCGGCAATCCGGGCCGCCCCCTTGCAGCGCAGCATCTGCGCCCGCAGCTCGGGATTCATGCACTGTACCGATACATAGAGCGGTGACAGATGGAATTGCTCGATGCGCTTGAAATCTGCCGGTCCCATATTGGTCATGGTCACAAAGTTGCCATAGAGGAAGGACAGCCGGTAATCATCATCCTTGATGGACAAGCTGTCCCGCATATTGGGAGCAATCATATTGACGAAGCAGAAATAACAGTTATTGGCACAGTTCCGGATGCCATCAAACACTGCCGATTCAAACTCCACGCCCAATTCCTCATCAAAGTCCTTGTCAAAGGAAATGATCTCCCGCTCGCCATCCGCATGCTCTATCGTCAGGTCAATCTCTTCATCAGCCATGGCAAAGCTCAGATCGATAATATCCCGCAGGGGCTGCTCGTTGATGGCGATGATCTTATCACCGGGCACAAGGTCCAGTTCCTCTGCCAGACTCCCTTCATTCACTCTGGAGATAATCCCAGCATATTCCTTACTCATATATCTATATCTCTTTCATTCAGTCCTATACTGTCATTCACTAAAACAAAGGAGTGATGGAAAACATCACTCCCCTGAGTTTATTCTGTTATTTAGCGAAGCTCTTAGTTAGCTTTCGTGATAGACAGCGAAATGCGTTTACGCTTCGTATCGATGCGCAGAACCTTTACTTTCACTTCATCGCCAACATGAACAGCTTCATCAGCACGTTCGATGCGCTTTTCAGCCAGCTCGCCCATCGGAATCAGGCCATCGAAGCCCGGTTCGATTTCCATGAATGCACCGAAGTCCGTCAGTTTGATGATCTTGCCTTCGATGATGTCGCCTTCAGCGTACTTCTCAGCATTGTCGAGCCAAGGATCACGCATCGTGTCTTTTACGGACAGGGAAATGCGCTTTGCATCCTGATCGATGCTCTTCACGTATACATCCAGTTCCTGACCAACTTCCAGGACATCAGACGGATGCTTCACGCGGTTCCAAGCCAGGTCGGAGATATGAGCCAGACCATCTACGCCGCCGATATCGATGAATGCACCGTAGTCGACGATACGCTTAACGGTACCGCGAACAACCGTATCAGCCTGCAGCGTGGAGAATACTTCGTCTTCCTTCTCAGCGCGAACAGCTTCGAGGAGCTTGCGACGGGACAGAACGAGGCGCTGTTTGTGCACATCAATCTCGATGATTTCGCATTCAACCGTCTGACCAGCATAAACGGAGAGGTCCTTCACGAAGTGGAGTTCCATCTGGGAAGCCGGGATAAAGCCGCGCAGGCCGTTAACGGAAGCTACGAGGCCGCCTTTGACAACTTGATTGATGGTAGCCTGAACCGTTTCGCCGCGTTCCATGACAGCTTCCATTTCCTTCCAGGCAACCATACGGTCAGCCTTGACCTTGGAAAGGATACCGCCGTTGTCGCCGCCCAGAGAAACAATGTAAACATCGATCTTGTCGCCAACTTTTACTACATCCTCAGCGGATTCCGGAGCCGGGTAAGCCAGCTCGCGCTTCGGAATAGCAATTTCCTGCTTGTATCCGATATCAACATAAGCCTCGTCGCGGGAAACCTGGATAACTTCACCCGTAACAACGGTACGTTCCTGGATATCCGGCATTGCGTTTTCGGCCTCTGCTAAGAGTTCTTCCATATTCATCTGTTCTGACACTTTTTATATACCTCCTTGATAATCCAGTCAGGCGTGGATGCGCCCGCTGTAATACCAATTTTTTCAATTTTATCAAACCATTCGTCCTTGAGCTCTGCAGCCGTCTCGATATGGTAAGTTAAGCATTTTTCGGCACAGATCTGAGCAAGCCTTGTGGTATTGGCACTGTTCTTGCCGCCAATCACCAGCATCATGTCAACTTTAGCTGCTAAATCCAAAGCTGCTGCCTGGCGTTGATCCGTTGCTGTGCAAATAGTCCGCTGTATATGAATGTCCCGGGATTTCTCCAACAGGCGCGTCACAATGCGCTTGAACTTATCCCCAGAGAATGTTGTCTGACAAACCACGCCCAATTTCGCACAGGATTCCAAGGCATCTGCCTCTTCCTCTGTCTCAATTATAGCAGCCTTGCCATCCGACCATTCAAAAATACTGCGCACTTCCGGATGTTTCTTCTCGCCAACGATAACAACACGATAACCTTCGTCTGCCAGCCTCTTCGCCGATAACTGTGCTTTCTTCACATGCGGACAAGTAGCATCTACCAAGTCCAGGCCACGTTGTTCGGCTTCCGCATAGATTTCCGGCCCCACGCCATGTGAGCGGATAATCACAGTACCTTTTTCCATAGCAGACAAGGTATCCACCGTGCCCACACCCTCAGCCTTCAATCGATCCACCACTTGGGGATTATGAATTATCGGACCCAAAGTCGAAGCTGTGCCATCAGCGGAAGCATTTTCCTGCGCAATCGTCACAGCACGTTTCACACCGTAACAAAAGCCAAGATAATCTGCCAAAAAGACTTCCATACATCAACCACCATCATATTAAATCATGCCAAAACGGTATACTTTTACCCCGTTTTCACAATCTAACATACATAATAGCATAGCAAGATGGGGTTTGGCAAGAAATTTTTTGACATTTATTTTTTTGTTGCCAATGGATCATCGCCCTGAATTTCTTTTGGCAGAACCACCTCTTGCGCAGACGCTTTTACCGTCTGCGGAACTTCCAACCTGGCCGCTTCTACGCCCAAATAAGTCATATACATATGCAGTTCACTGTAATACCCCAGCGACTCCAGTATTTTTCGTTCTTCTTCCCCCACCGTAGTCTTTCCATCTGCAGCTTCCTGCAAAACTTCCTGCGCATAAGCACGCATGAGTTCGGTCAGATTCAAGTTCACCGTTACCGTACGCCAGGTCTCTTTATCCACGGTCCAGCTCAAAGGAACGTCCATCTTCTGCATAACCCGGCTAAGGCGGGTCAAGAATTCCTGCTGTTTTTGCTGCTCCTCCGGCTTTACATCCTGCATGGTTTCCTTACTGAACTTGATGATCTGTTCCGCTACCTTGCCACCATCCAGAATAATATCCATCTGACGCTGCTTATCATTTTCCTGTAAAAGCTTCACAGATTTCACCAGCGCCATATTGGCCGCCAACTCTTTGGCATCTGTAGTTTTCAGGCTGTTGGCCAGTTGTGGGGGAACCCCTGGCAAGATCAGCTTATACCACTGATTTTCCCATTGGGCATAAAAAGCCAGATCTTTAGGCAGCTGTTCCACATAAAACGGGACCTCAACCACAGTTGTCTTGCTCTTTTTTTCTTCCGTAGCCTCAAAATTCAGCTTGCCAGCCAGCCGCAAAGACCCATCCCGGAGCATCTGCCCCTGCATGTCCAGATTAGCATGAAACGCAGGGCCAAAAAAGCTGATCATCTCCTTAAAGACCCGATCATCCTGCTTCATTGCCAGATAAGCCTCACGAAAGGCCCACATACCATCCTCTGTTGTTTCTGCCGCTGCTGCCCAGGCATGACCATTGCCAACCAGCAACAATCCACTCAAAGCCAATGCCACGCCAGCCTTTTTCCAACCTTTTGCCGCCCTCCACATAAGCAACCACACCTCCTGTCACCTAGTGTATAATTCGCTCTGCAAAAGGATTTTTCCTGCTGCGGCCAAAAGGTTCTGTCACTGCCGGATAAAGTTTTCCAATATGATTTTCCCGGATGGCGTCATGATGGACTCCGGATGGAACTGCACCCCGTAAATCGGATAATCCCGATGCTGCACAGCCATGACTTCTCCATCCGCAGTTCTTGCCGTGACCTGCAAACATTCCGGCAATGTGTTTTCCTCCGCGGCCAGAGAGTGATAGCGCGCCACCAGCATCCCCTGCTGGCAATTCTGGAAGAGCAGGCAATCTTCATCAAAGCTGATGGCTGACTGCTTGCCATGCATCAGTTCCTTCGCATAGGTCACCACACCGCCAAAAGCAGAACAGATTGCCTGATGCCCCAGGCAGACGCCCAATACCGGAATCGTTTTACCTAAAGCCGCAGCCACTTCCATGGTAACCCCTGCGTCTTCCGGCCATCCTGGTCCCGGCGACAGGATAATGCGTGCAGGTTTCAGCGTCTCGATTTCAGAGACAGTCATCTCGTCATTGCGGATCACCTTGATATCCGAATCGATACTGCCAATCAGCTGATACAGGTTATAAGAAAAACTATCGTAATTGTCTACCAGCAAAATCATAAATCATCATCCTCCGCATATTCCAGTGAGCGTACCACCGCTTTGGCCTTATTGATACATTCCTGATATTCCTTCTCCGGATTGGAATCCGCTACGATTCCGGCACCGCTGCGCACAAAAACCTGGCCATTTTTCTTATAGGCTATGCGGATAGCAATGCAGGTATCCATGTTGCCAGTAAAGTCAATATAGCCGATGGCACCACCATAGATTCCCCGCTTATTACGCTCCAGTTCACCAATCAACTGGCAGGCTCGAATCTTCGGCGCCCCAGATAATGTTCCGGCAGGAAGGACTGCCGCAATAGCATCCAGCGCATCCTTATCCTCACGAATCTTCCCCCGTACGGTGGAACCAATATGCATCACGTGCGAATAACGTTCAATAGAATGCAGCTTCTCCACTTCCACAGAACCAAATTCACTGATCTTCCCCAAATCATTGCGGCCCAGATCCACCAGCATATTATGTTCTGCCAATTCTTTTTCATCAGCCAGAAGTTCTTGTTCCAAAGCCTGGTCTTCCGCAACGCTTTTCCCACGAGGACGGGTTCCGGCTAAGGGGAACGTATGCAGGATGCCATCTTCCAGTTTTACCAGAGTCTCTGGCGAAGCACCAGCTACCTCCACATCCAGACCAGAAAAATAGAACATATATGGCGAAGGATTGATTGTCCTGAGTACCCGATAAGTATTCAGGAGGCTGCCCTGAAAAGCCGCTGACAGCCGATTGGACAACACAATCTGAAAAATATCTCCCTCATGGATATGATACTTGGCCTTTTCCACCATGGCACAAAATTCATCCTTGGAAAACAGCGGCTGTACCTCCCCCAACAGCCTGCCCCGCTCGCGATTGCTCTTCTGTCCGCTGCGCAGGAGTTTCACCATGCACCGCAGTTCCTCCACAGCCTGCTCATATCCTTGTCTGCCATCCTGCAGCTTCATGTTGACAATCAACACAATCTTCTGCCGCACATGATCAAAGGCAATCACCTTATCAAAGAGCATCAAATCCACATCCCGGAAGTTTTCCGTATCTTCCACTTCCACCTTGGCCTTTGGTTCACTGTAACCAATGAAATCATAAGCAAAGTACCCCACAAGCCCACCGGTAAAAGGAGGCAAGCCGGCAATACGCGGACTGCGATACCCAGCTAAGATCTTCCGGAGTTCCGCAGCAGGATCTGCTTCCGTCAAAACGTTTTCCCCTGCCTTGAACACGCCATCAAGACAAGTTATCTCCATCCGGGGAGCAAATCCCAGAAATGTATATCGTCCCCACTTATCACTAGCCTGAGCCGATTCCAGCAAGTAACAATGCTCACTGGTATTTTTAAGAATCCGCAATGCTTCCATGGGGGTAATGAAATCTGCCAATATCTCGCAACTCACTGGTGCAATATCAAATTGCCCCGTCATACCAAACTCTTCTATCGTTGCAAACTCGGGAAAAAATTCCATTGAAAAGCCTCCTATCCACTAACATACTCTTATCAAAAGTTACCATTTTAACGTGTTTATGTCAAGAAAACAATAATAATATAATGGGCCCCTTGTCAAGACCACATTCTAAAATTTTAAGAGTGTCAGTGAACAGAGTTATCCTACGCAGCGAAGCAACCAAAATAGAATTCGTTAGGAACCTTGTAGCCTAATGCTTCGTGGGGCCGTATGTTGTTGTAATCATCTACATATTGGTTAATCAGACGGCGAAGCTCTCTTGGCGTTCGGTATTCGTTCGGATAGAGCTGCTCCGTTTTGAGACTGCGGAACCAGCGTTCAATCATGATGTTGTCAGCCCAGCGGCTCCGGCCATCCATGCTTTGACGGATGTTGAGTTTACGAAGCAGTTCTTTGTAGTCATCACT
>NZ_FRBC01000035.1 GCF_900142515.1 Pseudoselenomonas ruminantium
AAAGAATATAAGAAGGCCACCGCACGAATGCAGCGGAGCTATTCCAAGAAAGCTTATCCATGGGATAATGCCTGTATCGAGTCATTTCACGCATTGATAAAGCGTGAATGGCTGAACCGCTTTAGAATCCGGGATTTTAATCATGCTCACAGCCTAATTTTTGAGTATATTGAAGCATTTTATAACACAAAGCGGATTCACAGCCATTGTGGATATCTTTCGCCAGATGACTTTGAAAAACTTTACAATGCGAGCGTTGCTAGAGAATCACGATTGGTAAGTTGAAAATAATTAAAATTTCTCATTTTATGTTGTACTAAATCTTGACATAGGACCATTCTTTTATTCCTTCTTTGCGTCCTTCTTTGCGTTCCTCCATCATCTTCATAGCTAAAGTCATGTAACTCACCCTCTCGTTTTCAATCTGCTTGACATCACGAATTTCTTGGTCAATCTCCTGCACAAAGGCATCATCATTGATTCTGCCGTCAACATAATCAAGAAACGCCCGGACATCTGGCGAAGCCTTGCTTTTTAGTTAAACCTTAGTCACTCCACCACCTAACACCATTTTTCATTTTCTGTAGTAGTAATTGAAGATATTCTCACACATGCTCTACTTTTTGGTTGTTGATTGACTATTATTTTCTCCAGACGTTTTTATCGTTTTAACTGGAATCACATGACTATTACTAAAAGGATTATTATGCAAGCTTACACCTATTTGATTTTTTGTAGGCTGATACCCATTTCTAAACTCCATAGGTTGATATCCCTTTCTAAACCTACATGGCTGATATCCATCCTGTGTAAATCTCTGTTGAGGCTCTTTTGAATCTGCATCATAATTTCTTTTCATAAATATTTATCCTCACAAATCACATACTCTAAAATCAATCCATGATATTTCATTTTCTGATATCCATATTCCTGCTGAATTATCTACTATACATAAATTTTCTTCATCCCCATCCTTCTTTAAAATAAATTGTTCTTCAATAAAAATCTGTGCCGCTTGAGGATATGCTGACGTAAAAGACTTTCCCGCATATCTTCCACATATTACATCACCATCTTTTAAATGGATTTTTACAAAAAAGCACTCACCTTTTGAAAATACATAATCCCAAGGAGTTTCCTGTGGCATCAACATTTTACTATTATTTTCTCTAAATCGATATCCATGATTAGCCATTATGTAAGCAGATAAGATTGGCAACAATACAAAAAAAGAAACTGAACCGCTAACGCCACTACATCATATGATAGGCAACTCATGATATAATCTACCAATGGTTTACCACACACTTGATAGAGAGTAAAAAACACTACCCCAAACCCTACTGCATCATACCATTTCTTGGAAAAATCCCTAGCATCTATCGCTCGATATAATCCATACACTTTAATGGCAATAAATCCTGGCATAAAACAACCTATAAATATTTGCCAAACTTCTATATTTCCTGGCACAAAATCCCCCCGCCCAATATTATAACTCATTCCATTATATTCCACCACTTATGTTTGATAAAAACACAGCTAAGGACTTACTTCTTTACATAAAATTGTTCTATCTGCGCTATTAGGGCAGGTATTTCCTCAAACACCACTTCCACAATGATATTCCAATTCGTACCATCATAATCATGGACTAGGCGGTGACGCAGGCCTGATATCATCGCCCATGGTACTTCGCTATGCTCCGCTTTATATTTCTGTGATAAATTATATGCATGCTCGCCGATATTATATAGCGGGGTTGTCACCAGCCATTGCAAGGAGTAGTCCGTCAACAGCATTTCCTTAGTAATCTCTTTATCAACAATGTATTGTTGCAGACGAGTAGCATAATCATATATTTTGTTTATCCGTTGTTCATCTGAATATTTCATGCTACTAAAACCTTTTCTCTCATAATCGTTTTATAGAATTCGCTATCCTGATTGATTTCGTTGATTTCAAAGACATCCACCCGCTTGTTAAGGATTTCACGCAATTCTTCGCCAAAGGCAAATATCTGGGTAAGCTTAAAGCCCTCTCCACCGATAACCAAAAAATCCAAGTCGCTATTTTCATCAGCTTCTCCCCGGGCATAGGAACCAAACAGATACACTTCCTTGACCTGATACTTTTTGGCCAAGGGTTTAACCAAAGTTGTTATATTCTCAATGGTAAATATTTGCACTGTCATCAGACTCACTTTCTTCTAAACAGACCGAAAAATGACTATCCCCAAGCAGTTCCGGCCAAACTATCGGCAAGTTCCGAAAGTTGTCACATTCCCTGCATATTATCATCACTTTTATTATAGCACAAAAGCCCTCCACTTTTGTGGAAGGCTTTTGCGTTATTTCAGGATGTCCTTGGTATTCTTCACGTTACCCACGATGTCATCCATGCTCATGGCACGGGTGTGCTTGGTGTGGCTCCATTCGTGTTCGTTGCGATGGATGAAGCCCAGGAAGATGATGGGTATCCAAGAGTAGATGAACACGGGATAGAGCAGCATGTAGAGCCAGGATTTCCATTTGGCCCGAATCTTGATCAGGATGATCATGGGCAGGATATACTGACCTAACATAATCGCCGTCATAAGCTGGGAAGGCATGAAGTTGTAGATATTGGTATAGAAGGGCGGGAACGCCAGCTGGATATAGCTGATGATGATGAAGATGGTGGAAATCATCAGGAAATGGGGCTGCATCAGATAGATGCATTCATCCCACATGCGGATGTCCTTGTGTTTCCAGCCCGCTTTCAGCATCTTGGGAATGAAGCGGTTGCCCACGTCGAACTGCCCCTGTGCCCAGCGACGGCGCTGGTTCCAGGACTGCTTGAAGGTCAAGGGCTTCTCATCATAGATGATGGCATCATGAGCCCAGCTGGTCTTGATACCTTCAGCCATGCACTTCATGGTGAATTCCATGTCCTCGGTCAGGCAAGTTGCCTGCCAGCCGTGGCGCTTGAGGATCTCCATGTCAAAGCACATACCCGTGCCGCCCAGGCAGGCGGACAGGCCGATATTGGATTTTGCCAGATGGGAGATATGGCAGATAACCCAGAAAGCGATGGCAAAGGTACCGGCCACCCAGGTATCATACGGGTTCTTGGCATCCATGTAGCACTGGATGACCTTATCGCCCTTGCAGAGACGGTTGTTCATCTCCATCAGGAACTGAGGATGTACGAGGTTGTCGGCATCGAAGACGCAGACGGCATCATATTCCTTGTCCATCTTGAACAGGCGGTCAAACATCCAGTCCAGCGCGTAGCCCTTGCTCTTTTTCGTGGGATGGGTGCGCTCATGGACGATGGCACCGGCCTTGGCTGCCACTTCGGCAGTATTGTCTTCACAGTTATCGGCTACCACATGGATATCGTACATATCCTTGGGGTAGTTCAAATGGCCCAGATTCTCCACCAGCTGGCCGATAACAGCGGACTCATTATGAGCTGCCACCACGAGAGCGAAGGTCTTTTTCGGCGTCTTGACCTTATGCTCTTTCCGCCGCCACATGCCGCAGAAACCAATGATGAAGAAATACAGGGTAAAGAGGAAAATCATAATCTGCATCGGCACCATGATGATGTCAAATGGATGTGTCAAAAATCATCAGCCTTCCTTTGCAAACAAAGCAATTATTGTATTGAGGATGCCTGCCGCGCCATAGGTGCAGAATACGGCCACAGCCACCGCCGGCAGCAGGGCATCTTTCCCCAGCCAGAGGATAGCAGCAAACATCACAAGGGCAAACACTTTCGTAACCATATAGATGGGCTCAGCGCCATCGCCCTTGAAGTTCGGATAATGCACATGACTGACCATCAGATAGCCCACGATGGCCATGATGATGGGATAGGCAATGCCAAAGCTCATAGGGTCAACGCCCAGGCTCACAAAGAGCAACGTGGTCATCGCCACGATATTACCGCCCGCCGGAATGGCCAGGCCCATGAAATAGCCATGCACCACATCGGCGTTGACGTTGAAGCGGGCCAAACGCCACATGCCACAGACGGCGAAGATGATCACCACAGCCACGCCCAGCAGACCATGATTCTGCAGCACAAAGGCCCAGGCCAGGAATGCCGGGGCAATGCCAAAGGAGCCAAGGTCACAGAGCGAGTCCATCTCCTTGCCCATCTCGCTGGACACGCCGAAGAAGCGGGCCGTACGGCCATCAAGGCCATCGGCTACCAAAGCCAGCAGGATGAAAATCGAAGCCCAAACGAAGTCTTTCTCATAGGTTGCGAGTATGGAGCACATACCGAACACCAGGTTCATGGACGTGCATAGATTCGGTAAAAAACGTCTGTAATCCATCAGTCTTTAATCCTCCCCAAAACAGTCAAACCGCCAGAAACCTTCTGCCCCTTGGTCACGGTGATTTCTACATTCTTCGGCATAACGACTTCCAGGCAGGAACCGAATTTTATCATACCATAGAGCTCACCCTGCTGCATCTCATCATCAAGCGTCACGAAGGACACGATACGGCGGGCCAGGATACCCGCAATCTGTTTCACGCTGATGCGGATACGCTCATTTTCAATACCTAATACATGATGCTCATTCTCAAAGCCCACCGTATCCTTATAGGCAGGACGGAACCGCCCGCAGAAATACTTCTGCAGCTTGATTTTTCCGCGAATCGGGCTGCGGTTCACATGGACATTGAACACAGACATGAAGATAATGACCTTGTTGCAGGGTTCCTTGACGAATTCATCCGTCTCCATCGGCACGATATCCGTTACCGTACCATCAGCCGGAGAAAGAATAACGTCCTCATCCTGCGTGATCTCCCGTTTGGGATTGCGGAAGAAATAGCAAAAATAAAACATCAGCACGAGGGGAATCACCGCTGCATAAGGACTGATGGAAAAGCCCACTAAGACTGCCAAGAAGAAGCAGGCACCAATAAAGGGATAACCCTCGGAAATAATAGGAGTCAAGCCCCCACCTCCTGATTATGAATCAATAAATTACGCACGGCGGGATTTATAGCCATGCACCTTCAACACAAACTTCGGCAAAGCCATCAGACGGCCTGCCCGCTTTGGCTGCAAGAGCCCGCGGAACAACCATTCCAGCTTGGCCTTCTGCATCCAGTATGGAGCACGTTTCATCACGCCTGCCATGACATCCAGCGTACCACCTACACCAATGGACACCGGCACGCCCAATTCCTGCAGATGAGCGTAGAGCCATTTTTCCTGCTTGGGCACGCCCAGAGCTGCCAACAGCAGATCCGGCTTGGCTGCCTTGATTTCCTCGATGATGGCCGGTTCATCCTCAGGTTTGAAGTAACCATCCCGGGTACCCACGATCTCAATGCCAGGATAAAGCGCCTCAGCCTTGGCCTTGGCCTTTTCCGCCACGCCAGGTGCCGAGCCAAAGAAGAACACCCTCTGTTTCTTGGACGGCGCTATGCGCATCAGCTCCTGCGCCAGATCATAGCCTGCCACCCGTTCCGGCATCTCATAGCCCAGATGATGTGCAGCCCATACCGTTCCGGCGCCATCCGGCACAACCAGCGCCGCTGCATTCAAAATGTCTTTCAGCTCTGTGTCATGGGTTGCCCGCATGATCATCTCGGCATTAGCCGTGGCAATCAGAACATTCTTCTTTTCATCCATATAGCCCTCAACCTGAGCTACCGCCTGAGTCATCGTGACAGAATCAACTCTGACGCCCAATATATCAATCTTTTCGGCCACGCCGATACCTCCCCAATCTGCTTCTAAACACTCATTAGACAAGTTTACTACAAATAAAAGAGAGCGTCAACTGCTCTCTTATCTTTCTGCAACTGCGAATCAAATTTTTAACATCCGTAAGGCATTCTTCATTTCCAGACTGATACGGCGGCTCTCGATAGCCTTCTGAACAGCCTTGTTATGCGTCCAGTCTGACAGGCACTTCCCTTCAAGGAACGGCATGGCCGCTTCAGGCTGCTTGGCCAAAGCTGTTGCAAAGTACCAGGCAATCATCATGTTGATATAGTATTCATCAGAACGAATTTGCGCCACCAGTTTCATATAATCCAGCGAAAAATCCTTATCCAGGAAATGATCCATCAGCATCTTGATGGCAAAGCGCCTGCTATACACAGACTCAGACGCCAGCCAGCATTTTATCTGCTCCGCCAGCTCCTGCCGATGTTTTTGGAACACCTTCGGTGACATTTGATCGCAGGTCGCCCAATTATTCACATAAGGCAAAAATGCTCCAACTGCAGCCGCACATTGCCCGTAATCCGGCAACAGACTGATGATGAAGGCATGCAGCTGGTCTTCCTCAAAATAACGATGCGGCAACGAGGACAAAAAGCTTTCTGCCTGCCCTGACTGATAGAGTTTTCTGGCTAACTGCCGCAAAGCCGGCGTCCGCACACCAATAATATTTTCCTGCGACACCGTAGGGATCAATTTAGCCTGGAAATCCCGATACTTGACATCACGAAGGGAATGCAATACTTCCTGCACATTTACTACGGGCGCTTCCATCAGGCTTTTCCCCCTGCCGCCTTGATGATGGACTGCGCCACATCCTTTATGGGTACCCGCTTCTGCATGGCGTATTGCTGGATGCGGCGATAAGCTTCCTGTTCCCCCAACTTGTGTGCCGCCATGATGATGCCTTTAGCTCTGTCGATCAGCTTGCGAGTTTCCAGGGAATCCTTGAGCTTTTCCAGCTCATCTTCCAGCCCCTGCATTTCCTGCCAACGGGACAGGGCAATCTCGATGGCAGGGAAAAGCTGGCTTTCCTGCACCGGTTTCACCAGATAGCCCAGCACACCGGAATCTTTGGCCTTTTCCACGATATCGGCCTGACTGAACGCCGTGAGCAGGATTACCGGCGCAATCTTTGTCTCGTAGATTTTCTTCGCCGCCGTGATGCCGTCCATCTCCGGCATCTTGATATCCATGAGCACGAGATCCGGATGATGCTGCCGGGTAAGTTCCACCGCCTTGCGGCCATTGATGGCTTCCCCCACCACCTCATGGCCGGCATCTTCGAGCATTTCCCGGATATCCAGACGGATAATCGATTCATTATCGGCAACGACAACACGCAATGACTTATTCTTCCCCTGCATAACTCATTCCTCCAAACTAGCTACAACCTGTCCTGACAATTCTGGCTTCGGCAATACGATATAGGCATGGGTTCCCCGGCCACTGGCATCATTTTCCAGCCAGAAACTGCCGCCCAAATCCCCTTCAATCAGCGTGCGAATGATGGATAAGCCCAAAGAACGCCGCTTCTGTGTATGGAAATCCGCTGGCAGGCCGCAGCCATCGTCATAAAAATCCAGCTTCAACTCGTCAGCAAGTTCCACCCGCAGGCCAACCAGCCCCGCCTGCCGCCCGGCAAAGGCATGTTCGATGGCATTGATGATGAGTTCATTGAGCACCAGTGCCAGAGAACTGGCATACTTCGGCGGCAGGCTTACGGATTCGCCGCAAAACTCCTGTTGCAGCTCAAAATCCGATGCCACCATGCTGGATTTGACCTGCGCAAAAATCTCGGTCATCACCTGCTTCAAGTCCATGCTCTCATCCCGCTGCCGGGACAGGAAATCATGCACCGCAGCAATGGAAAGCACCCGATTGACACTTTCCGACAGCGCTGACTTGACTTCCTCCGAACCACTGCGCCGCGCCTGCAGCCGCAGGAGGCTGGCCACAGTCTGCAGATTATTCTTGACACGGTGATGGATTTCCTGGATTACCGCTGACTTGATGCGGATTTCCTGCTCCTTGGCCCGGATTTCCGTCATATCCGAGAGCACCACGATCCGCCGCAGCAACGTTCCCCCCGCCTGCAAATCGATCTGCCGCCGGATAAGATACAAGCCGCCCGCCGTAAGTTCCTTCTGCCAAGGACGCTCCCGCTCAAATGCCTCCCGCGTCACATGACGTGTCAACTGACGGTCAAACAGATGGCAGCCCTTGAGACTGCCCACGCCCAACACCCGATAAATCCGCTGGGCTGCATCATTGGCAAAGATTATGCGGCTGAACTGGTCCGTGATAAGCAACCCATCACTGGCTGACAATGGTGCAAAGGGTGATAAATCCACATCTTTGACAGCATAGCGGATTACATCCTGCGTGGTCTTGATGAGATAGGAAAAATCGTCAATATTAAGATGCTCCTTATCCACTTCAACACTCAACACTGCAATCACCGTGTTATTGTCCATAATGGGGAACACATACATATCCACGAAATGCCCATAATCCTGCTCCCGCTTGCCATGAACAAACTGGCCGGAATGAAAGACCTCCGTGACCAATGGTTCCGAAAGCGTGTCCACCACCGTTTCCGCCATATCATCCGCTTCCTGCACATAGACCGTATGCGGCTTGGCACTAGCAATGATGCGCAGACGATTCGGCTCTGCGGCGCTGGTATAGATCAGCCCATGACCATGCAGCAGATCGGCCAGGAATGGCAGGATCTGCTTGAGACGGTCCAGTGTATTGATTTGTTTTTTGGTCAGATAGGTGTTATTGTGATTGGTCATGTTCATATTGCAGCCCCTTCCACCGCTATCGCGGCCCCCTCCCCCAGACGGGGAGACTTATCACGATTCCCTTCCATGACGGAAGGTCATAAAGTAACATGGCGGAACAGAGATGTTTTTCTAAGGGAAGCGTCAGACACAGGGCGTGAAGAAAATATTTTTGCTTCCCGCTGCAATATCTGGAAAAGTCTGCTGTCTGAGCGCAGCGAGTTTTGGCTTTTCCAGATACCCAATTGAAAAGCAAAAATATTTTTAGCCCTGCGTCGCAGCGCAGCGTGAAAAATATCTCTGTTCCGCCATTGGAACGTAACTTATTTATCTATCTTACTTATCGGTCAAACTTAGCCCCGGCACTGCATTGAGGTACAAATCGCTGTACCCGCCCGCCAAAGCCTGATAGTACCCACGGCAGCCAATCATGGCCGCATTGTCGGTACACAGTATCTTGCTGGGATAGAGGAATCTTACCCCGCGTTTTTCCGCTTCTTCGCGCAGACGTGCTTCCAAGCCGCTGTTGGCCGCCACACCGCCAGCCAGTACCAGCGTATCACGGCCGGCTTCCTTGACCGCCTGAAATGCCTTGCCCACCAGCACCTCAATCACCGAGCGCTGGAAGGAAGCGGCAATATCGGCCTTGTTGAGCTCATGCCCCTTCATCTTCTCGCTGTTGATGTAGTTGAGCACTGCTGACTTGAGGCCGCTGAAGCTGAATTCATAATTGCCCTTTTCTGTCAAGGCCTGCGGGAAGTCAATCGCCATGGGGTCGCCCTCCTTGGCCAGCGCATCGATGCGCGGGCCGCCAGGATAGGGCAAGCCCATCACCCGGGCAATCTTATCGAAGGCTTCGCCAGCCGCATCATCACGCGTCTGCCCCATCATACGGAAGCGGTTATAGCCCTGCACATCCACGAGTGCCGTATGACCGCCGGACACCACCAGCGCCATGAAAGGTGGCTCCAAATCCGGTGCAGCCAGGAAGTTGGCAAAGATATGCCCTTCCAGATGATTGACACCAATCAGCGGCTTGCCCAGTGAGAACGCCAGCGACTTCGCCGCCGAAACGCCTACGAGCAACGCCCCGACCAGACCTGGCCCATAGGTCACAGCCACCTGATCGATATCCTTGAGTTCCACTTTCGCTTCGCGCAGGCACTCGTCAATCACCGGCATGATATTCACGATATGTTTACGGGAGGCGATTTCCGGAACCACCCCGCCAAATTTCTGATGAATGGGAATCTGGGTGGAGATGATGTTCGCCAGGATCTCCCGCCCGCCCCGCAAGACTGCTGCCGAAGTCTCGTCGCAGCTGGACTCGATAGCCAGCGTCAGCAGTTCTTCATTTTTCTTCTCCATAAAAACTACTCGTCACCTTTATATCAAAGTTTCGTATTCCACATGATGATGGCATCTTCGCCGTTATCCTGATAGTATTTCGGACGGCGGCCCGCCTCCTTGAAGCCATAGCCCTTGTAAAGCGCCAGCGCTGGCGCATTGGTGGGACGCACCTCCAAGGTCAGCGCCGTAACGCCCTTTTCTTTGATGCGGTGGATCAGTTCGCCAAACATCCGAGTGCCGATGCGCTTGCCCCGGTACTCCGGCAGGATAGCCACATTTGTGACCTGTGCTTCCTCGTAGGAAATCCAGCAGCCCACATAACCGATGACCCGCTCACCATCCAACGCCAGCAGATATAAAGTGTTCTCGTTCTGGGCTTCCTTCCAGAAGGACTCCCTTGACCAAGGAATGGCAAAACAGGCCTTTTCCACGATTTCCACCGCATCTGCATCCTCGGGAGCCATCTCCCGAAATTCGATATGATCCGTATTGATACTATCTAAAGGAACAGCGTCCATTACATCTCCTCGCATTCTTATCCGCTTAAACTCTTCTGCTTACATTTCTTCCGTCGGCTTCGTGGCCTGGGCTTCTTCCGGATGGCGTTTCTCCCAGAGCACTTCCGCTTCACTGCGGCGGATATACACCGGCTCCAAGTCCATCACATTATCCACATGGCCAGCCTTCAGTTCTGCCTGTCCCAGCATGGCCACGCAGGCCGCACGCGGCATCACGAGATGCGGCATCGCCACACAGACATTTTCCGGCAGTTCCAGTTTGCCCGCGATTTTCTTCTGCACGGCATCCCCCAAGAGGATCACCTGCTCGCCCAGCGCACCGCAATCCGCTATAATATCGCTGATCTTTGCCACCTTGACCGCTTCTACGGTTTTCAGTTCGTCATTTTCCCAGCGATAGCTTTCCACATAGGCATTGCCCTTCTGGGCATCCAAGAGGCACACAAGTCGCACGCCCGGCACAGGCAGCTGATAGGCCAGCGCCTTCAGCGTCGAAACGCCCACCAGCGGGATATTCAGCGCATAGCTCATAGCCTTGGCTGCTGCCAGACCGATGCGCAGGCCCGTGAAGGAACCTGGCCCAATGCTGATGGCAATCCCTTCTAAATCTTCTTTGGCCGTTGCGGCCATCTTCAAGACACTTTCGATATGGGGAAGCAGCGTCTCCGAATGGGTGAGCTTGCCCTGCATGGTCAGCTCGGAAAGCAGCCGCCCCTCTTTAGCCACTGCCACGCTCGAAACCTGCGTAGCTGTATCAATGGCCAGTATGGACAAAGTCTTCCAACTCCTTTATAAACTCCTGATTCTTCTCGCCGATACTGGAGAAATCAATCTGCCGTTCATCGCTGTCTTCGCCCAATTTGCGAATGCGCACTTCAATATAATCGTCAGGCAGTGATTCCGGGAACTTGTCCGGCCATTCGATGACCACGATTCCCTCCGGCTCCTCCGTGTATTCATAAAAGCCGATATCATCCAGTTCTTCTTCTGATTCCAGCCGGTAGAGGTCAAAATGGTAGATGCGGCAAATCCCTTCATATACATTCATCAGATTGAATGTCGGGCTTGTCACATCCCCTTCGACGCCCAGGGTTCTGGCCAGGCTTTGCACGAACAAAGTCTTGCCTGCGCCTAAGTCGCCCTCCAGGCAAAGCACGGTTCCTTCCCGGATTTTCTGCCCCACCAGCTCGGCTAGGTGACCAGTTTCCTCGGGAGAACTTGTCATACAGGTAAACATAGTTTCCTTTCTCCTTGTATAAGAATTAAACATTATCTTTTTCATTGTAACACTATTGTGCCCATTTTACCATATAAATTTAGGCGCACTAATCTATAATCATTATCCGTTGATAATAATCTCAATAAACTATGTAATTCTTAGAAAATCGATATTTTATGTAGAAAACATGAGTTATTTTCTTTAAATCGCATAATCTGGCTATTTATCTTTTACAGCCTGTCCCCTATAATTAAGGCATGGTGATGAGCACACCATATAATTGAGTATCATTAATGTGTAATATATTTTAGGAGGTTTATGTTATGAAGAAATTTGTTTGTACGGTTTGTGGTTATGTTCATGAAGGCGATGCAGCACCGGAAGTTTGTCCGATCTGTAAAGCGCCTGCCTCCAAGTTTGTGGAACAGAGCGGTGAAATGAACTACGCCGATGAACATCATGTAGGTACGGCCAAGGATGTAGATCCCCGTATCATCGAAGGTCTGCGCCAGAACTTCACGGGCGAATGCTCCGAAGTTGGCATGTATCTGGCTATGAGCCGTCAGGCTGACCGTGAAGGTTATCCGGAAATTGCCGAAGCCTTCAAGCGCTATGCCTGGGAAGAAGCCGAACATGCAGCAAAATTTGCTGAACTGCTCGGCGAAGTCCTGACCAACAGCACGAAGAAGAATCTGACCATGCGTGTAGACGCTGAACATGGTGCCTGCGCTGGCAAGAAAGAGCTGGCAACCTTGGCTAAGCAGCTCAATCTCGATGCCGTCCATGATACGGTTCACGAGATGTGCAAGGATGAAGCCCGTCATGGCCGTGGCTTCAAGGGTTTGCTGGATAGATATTTCGGCGAATAAGATAACGCATCTTCTTAAAGGTGACCAGTCAATTCCTGACTGGTCACCTTTTTGCCATTCACATATACTTCCGCAACGTTGCAATCAATTTATCAAAGTCAATGGGCTTGCTCAGATAATCATTCATCCCGCAAGACATGACTCTGGCCACATCATCAGTGAATACATCCGCCGTCACCGCAATGATTGGTATGGAGGCTGCCTCCGGATGGTTGCTGCGGCGGATGGCCTGAGTAGCACCATAGCCATCCAGGACCGGCATCTGCACATCCATCAGGATTGCCTTATACGTACCGGGCGCTGCCGCCATGAATTTATCCACCGCATCCTGACCATCAACCGCGGTATCAATGACAAAACCATGCTGTTCCAAAATGGTCTCCGAGATCTCCCGGTTCATTTCGTTATCTTCCACCAACAGCAGGCGTACGCCATCAAAGGATATCTCCTCAGTAGCTGTACCTGCCGCCGCCTCTGGCAATTCCTGCACGCCTTGCAACGGCAGCGAAACATAGAAGCTGGTTCCCTCGCCCTGCGTGCTGCGCACTTCAATAGAACCCTGCATCATCTTGACGAGGTTCTGGCTGATAGCCAATCCCAGGCCACTGCCGCCATAACGCCGTGCCACCTTGGCACTTTCCTGCTCAAAGGGCTTGAAGATATTCTCCAGATACTCCTTGCTCATGCCAATGCCAGAGTCTGTAATCTCAAAGGTGGTGATATATACATTATTTGGCCGCAAGATCTGTTTCATGACAAGACTTATCGAGCCCCCTTCCGGGGTAAACTTCACCGCATTGGAGAAGATATTCATGAGTACCTGCTTGATGCGCAGGGAATCCCCCTGCAGACAGAAATGCTGCACCCTCTGTTCATCAATGGTCAGCGTTATATTTTTCTGCTGCAGCTGACCGTTGAAGATGGTCTGGATTTCCGTCACCATGTCCTTCAAGGAGAATTCTTCCTGCGCCAGTTGCAGCTTGCCCCGCTCAATGGAAGACAGATCCAGGATATCATTGATCAAGCCCAGCAGATGATGGGCCGCAATCTGGCTCTTGCCGATGACCTGCCGTAAATCTTCCTCTGTATTGTTCTTCTGCGCACCTAACGTTAGGTAGCCGATAATGGCATTCAAAGGCGTGCGTATCTCATGGCTCATACGAGAAAGGAAATCCCCCTTGGCCTCACTGGCATGACGGGCCATATTCAACGCATTGGTCAACACCTCCCGCTGGGTGATTTCCTTGCGCCGTTCATCATCGATATCCTGACGATAGAAATAGAAACCTACGAGCTCACCATTCTGGAAATAAGGCTGGAAGCGGCAGGAGAAAAAGCGGTAATCATTGTCTTCTGTCTGCTTGCGCACCTCACAGTAATAAATGCGCTTTTCCTGAAACGCAACATGCATTTCTTTATCGCAGACACCGCCTTCCAAAAACTTCTCCCGGTCATCAGGATGCAGATAATTGATGTAACGCTCCAAATTGTGCGGCAAAATATCCACAAAGACACGGCCATCCTGATCAATATGGTACTCGGTAGCCGTACTGGTACGCAGATCGACCTTCACCACCATTTCATGCATGCGGCAGATATAGCTCATCACAGCATCCACTTCCTGACGCCGCTTCTCATCCTGGCGGGCAGCATTATTGCGCACCAGCGTAATGATAGCCAGCCCTGCTATCATAACCAGCAGGATAGCCAGCAAAATAAATTGCAACGGATAGCTGTATACCAATTCCTCCCAGCTCAGTTCCCGGGCATGCACAGCCGTATGACGATAGATGATTTCCTGCACTGCCGGAGAGCCAACGGGAGGCATAGCTGCTGACAGCACCTCAAAAAGCCGATGGTCATACGAGGCGCGAATCCCCAGACGCATATCCAGATGCTGATTGGGCACGATGCTGATACGCAAGCTGTTATGCATGTCCGTATTGACATATTTCTCCCCAATGAAGCCCAGCATATAAACGCTGGAGCATTTGCCCGCTTTCAGCGCTGCCACAGCTTCCTCCGGCGTATCATAATCCTGCTGGTCCACATTTTCCGGCAGGCGCCCTACCATGGCCAATTTCCGTTTCAGATTAGCGGTCATGGCGATTGGCCCTTCAGCCTCTTCATTTTTCAGCGACAACTGGATTATAGATGAACGTAAAATAGCCTGTGTCAGCTTATAATCCACTTTTTCCGCTTCGTAGAAGTTAGAACTCATGCCCAATACGATGTCCGTATTCTTGTCCTTCAATAGTGCCTCATATTCAGCCTGATTGGCGGCCGGCACGATTTCATAACGGATACCGGCCGTTTTGGCAATCAACACGAAAATATCCGGCAAGATTCCCTGTGCCTGGCCATTTTTATCAAAATAGGCATAGGGATTGGCATTGGGCATCAACGCGACACGGAAAACACGTCCGGATTTTTTCAGTCCCTGCAAAAAGGCCTGACTATCCGGCGACAGAGCCATCATTCTGCCAGAAACCTCCGCATAGTAACGGCTGGACAGTGCCACTTCCCAGCCCGGATCAAGACTGGACAGTTTATATTGGGCCATGTTGATTCCCCTGATGATATCCTTTTTATCCGGTGTCGATACCGCATAAAGTGGCGTAGGACTCCGCAGCTCCAGGATTTTCTCCCCATGCAGTATCCGCTTGCTACTGGTGACAATAGCATCCACCTCTCCGCTTTTCAGGCCATTCTCTTCTTCCGTCACGCTTTCATAATAAACAGGTGTATAGTTGATGCCATTTTCCTCAGCAAATTTCCTGAACTCCACCCCGCGCATATTTCCTCTTAAAAGGCCAACGCGCATGCCATGATATGTATCCGGGCGGCCAGGATGATATTTATCATTCGTCTCCAGCGTCGTCATCATCAATGAACTGTACGCCATCGGCTTATCCGAAAAGATGTATTTCGCCTCGCGTTCCGGCGTCTTCTGCGCCGCCGTGATCAGGTCAATCTGTCCTGCATCCAGCATGGCAAACATATCAAGCCAGCCTTTTTCATAGCCTACATATTCATAATGCCAATCTGTATAACGGCCGATGAGATGCAGATAATCATAGCCATAGCCATAGCGATGACCGTTCGGCGCAATCTCATGATAGCCAGACATCCGGTAAAAGCCCACCCGTACGGTCTGACGCTGGGGAAAGAATTCCATCCCGTCAGCTGTCTGCATCGTCAGTTGGCTTCCCCCTATCACTATAAGGAATATTAGCAAAAGTCTAACGATTTTTCTTGTATCTAGCCTTCGTCCCAGAAGCATTTTTCACACCGTCCTTGTCAGGGCACAAAAAATCGCTGATAGATATCTACATTGTAAATTCTCTATCAGCGATTTCTTTTCCTGCTGTATTACCGTCAGCTATAAATTAAATAATTTTTGTCGTCCATTTTTCGATATTCCAGACGGAATCCACGAAGTCCTCATAGAATTCCGGCTCATGGGAAACCAGCAGCACCGTCCCCTTATATTCCTTGATGGCCCGCTTGAGTTCTTTCTTTGCCTCCACATCCAGATGGTTGGTCGGTTCGTCGAGAACCAGCAGGTTCACCGGCTTCTGCATGATCTTGCAGAGACGTACCTTGGCAGCCTCGCCACCGGACAAGGCCAGCATCTTGGTCGTGATATGGTCATTGGTCAGGCCGCAGGAAGCCAGCGCTGCCCGCACCTCGAAATTAGTCATGCCGGGATATTCCTGCCAGACTTCTTCCAACGCCGTATTGTTGTTGCCAGCAGCACTTTCCTGCTCAAAGTAACCCACACTGACAAATTCGCCCTGCTCAATCTTGCCACTGATGGGCTTGATCATGCCCAGCAAGGTTTTCAGCAAGGTGGATTTGCCCAGACCGTTGGTACCGCGGATGGCAATCTTCTTGCCGCGCTCAATCTGGATGTCCACAGGGCTCGTCAGCGCCGTGTCATACCCCAGCACCAGACGTTTCGCTTCAATCACGAAGCGTGAGGGCGTGCGGTCAGACTGGAAGTTGAAATGCGGCTTCGGCTTTTCCTGACGCTTGGTCAGCACTTCCATCTTGTCCAGCTTCTTCTGGCGGCTGTTAGCCATGCCACGGGTGGCTACACGGGCCTTGTTGCGCTGGATAAAATCCTGCTCCTTCTTGATTTCCGCCTGCTGACGCTCGTAGGCCGCTTCTTCCTGCTTGCGCTTCAGCGCCGCCATTTCCTCGAACTTCTCATAGCTGCCCGTGTAGCGGTCCAGATGCAGATTATCCACATGATAGATCACATTGGTCACAGCATTGAGGAACGGCACATCATGGGATACAAGGATAAATGCATTCTCATAATTGATGAGATAGTTCTTCAGCCAGGTGATATGCTCCACATCGAGGTAGTTCGTCGGCTCGTCGAGAATCAAGATTTCCGGATTCTGCAGCAAAAGCTTCGTCAGCAGGACTTTCGTACGCTGACCACCTGAGAGCTCATCCACCTGCTTGTCGAGGCCGATATCCCGCAGGCCCAGCCCCCCCGCCACTTCTTCAATGCGCGCATCAATGGTATAATAGCTGCCTGCCTCCAGCATATCCTGGATATCGCCTACATCCCGCATCAGCGCATCCATTTCTTCCGGCGTGGCCTCTCCCATCTTGTCATAGGCCGCCAGCATTTCCTGCTCCGCCTGCACCATATCGTCAAAGGCCGTGCGCAGGGTGTCACGGATGGTCATGCCGGGCTTCAGGACAGCATGCTGGTCCAGATAGCCAACCTTTACCCTGCGCGCCCATTCTACATTACCGGCATCCGGCGTGAGCTGGCCCGTGATAATCGAAAGGAACGTGGATTTCCCCTCACCATTGGCTCCCACCAGCGCCACATGCTCTCCTTTGAGCAAACGGAAACTAACGTCCTCAAAAATCTCCCGGCCGCCATAGCTGTGGGATAAATGGGAAACGTTCAAAATACTCATTGCTGCTTTCTCCTCACCTAATTCATTAAAAGAAAAGAGCTGTTCCAAAGAACAGCTCTCGAATTTACTAAATGGTCGGAACGACGGGATTTGAACCCACGACCTCTTCCACCCCAAGGAAGCGCGCTACCAAACTGCGCTACGTCCCGAACAAGTAATATAATACAACATCTCCAGGGACTTGTAAACCCCTTTTTTAAACTTTTTTCATGTTTTTATGAAAAATTTAGAGATGCCAAATCCAGATATAGATATTGGCCATGATGATGGTCAGGATCATCACCGGGAAGGCTACCTTCATGAAACCGATGAAGGAAATCTGCTTGCCATGCTGGGCCGCCAGAGATGCTACCACTACATTAGCCGAAGCACCGATCAGCGTACCATTGCCGCCGAGGCAGGCACCCAGTGCCAGACTCCACCACATGGGTTCGAGATTGGAAAGGCCCATCTGCCCCATATCCTGAATCAGCGGAATCAGGGTGGCAACAAACGGAATGTTATCAATGAACGCGGAAGCAAGCGCACTCATCCAGAGAATCAGCATAGCCGTCATGGGCACATTGCCATTGGTCACGGCCAGTGCCTCTGCTGCCATCGCCTTGATGACGCCTGTCTCCACCAAAGCGCCAACCAGCACGAACAGACCAGCGAAGAAGAAGATGGCCAGCCACTCTACCTTGGAAAGTACCTTGGCAATCATAGCTTCATTGCGGGTATAGGTGATCAGCAACAGCAAACCTGCGCCCGTAAGCGCCGCCGTAGCCGTTTCCAAGCCCAAAGCCCCATGCAGAGTGAACAGGGTGATGGTAAAGAAGATAACCGCCAGACACTTTTTCAGCAGCGCCTTATCTGCAATCTGGCTCTTGGCATTGAGACGCATAACCTTATCCTGCAGTTCCGGCGTCGTCTTCAGCTTGCTGCCATAGATGGCCACCAGCACTGCCTGCACCACGATGAAAATCACTACGGATACCAGCGTCATGTTCTGAAGGAAGTCCATGAAGCTCAAACCCACAGCACTGCCAATCATGATGTTTGGCGGATCACCGATAAGGGTGGCGGTACCACCGATATTGGAGGAAATGATTTGCGCCATCAGATAGGGCTTCACATCTACTTTAAGCTGCGACGTGATACTGAACGTGATGGGCACAGTAAGAAGCACCGTGGTTACGTTATCCAGCAGGGCTGAGCAAACGGCTGTAATAGCCGACAGTGCCACCAGCAAAGCCACCGGCTTTGCCTTAACCTTCTTCGCTGCCCAGATGGCCAGGAAGTTGAACAATCCAGTTTCACTGGTGATATTGACGATAATCATCATGCCCATGAGCAGGCCCAACGTATTAAAGTCAATGTGATGGATAGCCGTCTCCTGGCTGATAATGCCAAAGAGAATCATCAGCATGGCACCGAAAATCCCCACGATAGTCCGGTGTACCTTCTCCGAGATGATCAAAGCATAGGCCGCCACGAAGATAACTACGGCAATCATTGTACTGCTTTCCAAAGTCTCTTCACTTCTTTCTTCACTAGATTATTTGTTCTTCTCCTTGGCCCAGGTATCTTTGAGACCGACCACGCGATTGAAGACCAGCTTGTCCGGCGTGGTATCCGGGTCAATCACGAAATAGCCCGTGCGCAGGAACTGATAATGCTTGCCTGCAGCCTGCAGCTTCACGCTGGGTTCCACTAAGGCATTTTCAATGATTTCCAAGGAATTTTTATTTAATGCACCGATAAAGTCTGCGGGCAGATTCCCGTTTTCATCGGTTTCCAGCAAATAATCATAGAGCCGTACTTCGGCAGGCACAGCAGTCTTCGCTGCTACCCAGTGAATAGTGCCTTTAATCTTGCGGCCAGCCGTTGCCCCACCGGTCTTGGATTCGAGGTCAGCCGTGCAGCGCAGTTCTACCACATTGCCAGCTTCATCCTTGATGACTTCCTCACATTTGATGATATAAGCGTGCTTCAGACGCACTTCCCCGCCCGGTTTCAGACGGAAGAACTTCTTGGGAGCCTCTTCCATGAAATCATCCTGCTCGATATAAAGTTCCCGGGAGAACGGTACGAAACGATGACCGCCATGAATGGGGTTGTTGTCAGCCAGCAGCCATTCTTCCTGATCTTCAGGATAGTTCGTGATTACAACCTTCAGCGGACGCAGAACCGCCATAATGCGGTCAGCATTCTCGTTGAGGTCAGCACGCACGCAGGATTCCAGCATGGCTACATCTACCAGGCTGTTGCCCTTGGCCACGCCGATTTCTTCGCAGAAATTACGCAGGGATGCCGGCGTGAAACCACGGCGGCGCAGGCCGGAAATGGTCGGCATGCGGGGGTCATCCCAGCCGCGTACATGGCCCTCTTCCACCAGCTGACGCAGCTTGCGCTTGCTGGTCACCGTGTTCGTGAGGTTCAGACGGGCAAACTCAATCTGGCGGGGACGGGTGTTCACGTCAAAATCCAGATTCTCCAGCAGCCAGTCATAGAAGGGGCGATGCTCCTCAAATTCCAGCGTGCAGACGGAATGCGTGATGCCTTCGATGGCATCAGACAACGGATGGGCAAAATCGTACATCGGATAGATGCACCATTTATCCCCCGTGCGATGATGATGTGCATGAGCAATACGGTAGATGACTGTATCGCGCATGACCATATTCGGAGAGGCCATATCAATCTTAGCGCGCAACACCTTGGCCCCATCAGCAAATTCGCCAGCCTTCATACGAGCGAACAAGTCGAGGTTCTCTTCCACGCTGCGATTACGGTAAGGACTTTCCTTGCCCGGCTCCGTCAGCGTACCGCGATATGCCTTGATTTCCTCTGCCGTCAAGTCATCCACATAGGCCAGACCCTTTTTGATGAGTTCTACCGCATAATCGTAAAGCTTGTCAAAGTAATCCGAAGCGTAGAACATACGCTTCTGCCAGCTGAAGCCCAGCCAGCGGATATCTTCCTGAATGGAATCTACGTATTCCGTATCTTCCTTCGTCGGGTTCGTATCGTCGAAACGCAGGTTGCAAAGGCCATGATTATATTCTGCCAAACCGAAGTTCAGGCAAATGGACTTGGCATGACCGATATGCAGATAGCCATTGGGTTCTGGTGGGAAACGGGTATGGATTCCTTCCGTGTATTTACCGTTCTTCTGGTCTTCCTCAATCGCATTCTGCACAAAATTATTGGCGATTGTCGTATTCTCTGCCATGATATTCTCTCCTTTATAAAATGCGGTCAGATTACATCCTCAGCCGCACATTTTTCCTCAATATATTTCCACATGCGCTTTACGCCCACGTCAACACCTTCCTGCTCCGGCAGATGGTCAATGACCTTCTGGATATAACCACGTTCCACCATCTTTTTGAGCGTCCAGCCAAAGTTTATATCATAAACCCACAGAAGGCGTACCAGCTTGCGATCCCCCAACGTCTTGAGCATATGATAATCAGCCTGCTGGCCTTCCTTGAATGCTGTCATGAAATCCGGGCTGATCAGCTGGCTGGCATCAGCCTTGATGAACTTCGGCGCCTGCTCGGCCTTATCCGGATCAAGGAACGGCGCAAGCACCCGATAGATATCCAGCTTGTCTGCATCCCGCAACAAGCGGGCGAACAATAACCTTTTCCCCTTTGCGTCAGCAGGAATTTCCTTCTTATTATGATATTTGATGGCATATCGCACAAGGTCTGCATCTTCTACGGCCAGTTCATCCATATAGGGCATTTCTTCTGCCAAAACCTTGAGCCCCAGCTCAGCATGATCTTCCGACTGCGCATCATTGAAGGTCTTGTAGACACTATACTGCCGGAATCGCCCTACATCATGAAATAGCCCCATGATTTCAGCCAGCTGCACATCGTGCTCACTAAGCTGCAAATGCTGCGCCAGTTCCCGGGCAATAGCAGTCACATAGCCAGTATGCTCCATTTTTATCCGGATGCCCTGCATGACCTCTTCGTCGTCGGTAATGAAACGATGCATGTACTCGTCCATCCATGTATGCATTTTCTTTAGTAATTCTTTCAATGTACTGCCTTCCTTACTATATTACACTACAATGTAACATTATAGCGCAAACGAAGGAATTTTGCTATAGGCTGTGAAAAATTGTAAGCATCCGCCCATACCTGTAAAACAAAAAAGAGCAGGCTTTCTGCCTGCTCTTCTCCATACATTCAAAACTATACAGAAGAAATTTCAATGTCGAACATTCTAGTCTCTTGAAAGATAAGCCCTCGATTTATTAGTATTGGTCCGCTGCATGCCTTACGGCACTTCCACTCCCAACCTATCTACCTTGTCTTCTTCAAGGAATCTTACTGGATTACTCCATGAGATACTTCATCTCGGGACAGGCTTCACGCTTAGATGCTTTCAGCGTTTATCCCTTCCGGACGCAGCTACCCAGCTATGCTTCTGGCGAAACAACTGGTACACCGGCGGTCCGTCCACTCCGGTCCTCTCGTACTAGGAGCAGCTTCCCTCATGTATCTTACGCCCGCGATGGATATGGACCGAACTGTCTCACGACGTT
>NZ_FRBC01000037.1 GCF_900142515.1 Pseudoselenomonas ruminantium
ATCCGATACTCGGCTTGTCGAGAGCAGTTAATGAGCAACAAAATTTATAAAGATATTTAACATATATTGCTAAGTTTGTTTATAAATACAGCATGACCCTCTTATTGCATGGAAAATAAAAACCCGGTATAAGTGTTCCTGGAACGCTTATACCGGGTTTTATTGTTCATGCCTTCATAATTCAATTACATCCAAATCATCCGGCACAAAGATATTGCCATGATAATATTCCCGCGCTTCAGCCGTATAATCGGCCTTACGGGTGGCAATATGCTTATCCTCAGTATGATAAAGCACCAGATTCTTCACGGCCAGTTCCTCTGCCAGCTCGCTGGCTTCCTTGACCGTGCTGTGATTCTTCTCATAGGGTTTGAAGATATCCCTGTCCTTGTACTGGCAGAAAGCCTCAGCCAGCAACCAATCAGCTTTTTCCGCATACTGCCGGGCGTGTTCGTTATAAGGTTCGTCTCCCAGACAGGTAAACTTCAGGCCATCGGCAAATTGGAGTTCATAGCCAAATTGCTTGGCCTTGGTGGACATGATATCAAAAGCTGTCATCTGGAACATCGGCAGGTCAACACTTTGGCCGTCTACCACTTCATGAAGCAGGATATCCGTCCCTACCCGGGCAAAGTCCTTTTTCTTCAGGGTCATTGCCGACATCTTTTCCAGCATGTCCTTGACCACATCATGGCAGTAGATATGGAACTGACCTTCGTATTTGCCCTTATTCATGAGGTCAGCCACCTTGCGGATAATCCAGACCACGCCTAGAACATGGTCCGTGTGGCCGTGGGTCACGAACATATGATGGCATTTGTTGTAATCGAAGTCCGTTACTTCCAGCTGACGCAGGATGCCATTGCCGCCGCCGGCATCCGTCAGGAAAAGACTGCCATCTTCCAGTTCCAAAAAGAAACAGGTGTTGAAGCATTTCGTGGCCATGGCAAAGCCAGTGCCCAGGATCACTAATTTTCGCATAATATCTCCTTTAGTCCCTTTCGTCAGCCTACTTCTTTGTTGTTATCTTTTCCAGCGCTTCTTTGGCTGCCCGTTGTTCGGCTTCTTTCTTGCTGCGGCCGGTACCGGTGCCCATGACCTTGCCGGTGATGCGCACGTTGAAAGTGAATTTCTTGTCGTGGTCAGGGCCAGAGGTGCTGACCAGTTCATAGCTCACGGTCTGCTGCGCTTCCTGATAGACCACTTCCTGCAGGATGGTCTTGTAATCCTTGAGGATTGCCCCCTGCTCTACCTGCCTGAACAGCGGCATCAATTGGCGGACCACATAATCCTGAGCCACATCCCAGCCCTGGTCAAGATAGATCGCACCGATCACGGCTTCGAACACATCTTCCAGATTGGTTTGCCGGTCACGGCCGCCACTCATTTCCTCGCCGTGCCCCAATAACAGGTAGTCGCCCAAATGAAGCGTCCGAGCAAGTTCCGCAAGACTGGTAGAACAGACAATACTGGCACGGGTCTTGGTCAGCTGCCCTTCGGGCATTTGCGGAAAGTGCATATAAAGATAGGTGCTGGAGGCAAGCTCCAGCACCGCATCTCCTAAAAATTCGAGACGTTCATTATGGACGATGTTTTTTTCCTTGGCTTCATTCGCATAGGAAGAATGAATCAGAGCCTTGTGGAGCAAAGTCAAATCCTGGAACTCCACACCCAGCCGTGCGGCCAACTCTTGAAGATCTGCCTTACGCTTCGCCGATAAAATTTCTCCCATCGCCCGTAGTCCTCTTATTCTGCATACTTCTTCAAGAGCAGGCAGGCGTTGTGGCCGCCGAAACCGAAGGAGTTGGACATAGCGGCACGAACCGTCTTGGCTTTGGCCTTGTTCGGCACATAGTCGAGGTCGAGGCCTTCGTCCGGCGTTTCATAGTTGATGGTCGGGGGCAGCATATCGTTCTCGATAGCCATAGCCGTAGCAATGGCTTCAACGCCACCAGCAGCACCGAGCATATGACCCGTCATGGACTTGATGGAGGAAACGGAAACTTCCTTCGCAGCTTCGCCCCATACAGCCTTGATGGCTTCCGTCTCACCCTGGTCATTAAGGTGCGTAGACGTACCATGTGCATTCACATAGTCCACTTCTTCTGCCTTCATGCCAGCATCATCAAGAGCCAGCTGCATGCACTTAGCCTGGAACTCACCATGCGGAGCCGGGCTGGTCATGTGGTAAGCATCGGAGTTAGCACCGTAGCCCACAACTTCTGCGTAGATATGTGCGCCGCGAGCCTTGGCATGTTCGAGGCTTTCGAGAATCACGAGACCTGCGCCCTCGCCCATGACGAAACCGCTGCGGTTCTTGTCAAACGGACGGGAAGCATGTGCAGGGTCATCATTGTGATCCATGCACAGAGCCTTCATGGCAGCGAAACCTGCCACAGCAGCCTCGGAAACAGCAGCTTCCGTACCACCGGCTACCATCACGTCAGCATCGCCACGCTGGATCACGCGGAAGGCATCACCGATGCAGTTGGAACCCGTAGCGCAAGCCGTCACCGTGCAGCTGGACGGACCATGAAGCTTGTAAGTGATAGCCACCTGACCAGCTGCCATATTCGCAATCATCATAGGTACGAAGAATGGGCTGATACGGGAAGGTCCCTTAGCGAAGAACTTCTCGTACTGGGAATGCATGGTCTCGATACCGCCGATACCCGTACCGATGAACGTACCGATGCGGTCGAGGTTTTCCTGTTCCAGATCAAGGCCGGCATCCTTGATAGCCAGATCAGCAGCAGCTACAGCGAACTGCGTGTAACGGTCCATACGCTTGGACTCTTTCTTGTCGATATACTGGGTAGCATCGAAGTCCTTTACTTCGCCAGCAATCTGTGCCGTGAAGTCAGAAGCATCGAAACGGCTGATCTTGTCAATACCGTTGCGGCCTTCCATCAGGCCGTTCCAGAATTCATCCTTGCCGATACCGATTGGGGTAATGGCACCTACACCAGTGATAACTACGCGATTACTCAAAATGAATAACTCCTCTCATCTATTCATAGCGATGTACTATGCTTAGTTGGCAGCTTCAGCCTCCGCTTTCAGCTGCTCGAAAATTTCATGCACGGTCATGATCTTGTCAATGCGGGGCATGTATTCGCCCGTAAAGACCAGACCTGTCTCCACATCGCCCTGCTGAGCGCGGGTCAGCGCCCGGATGATGCAGAAATTGTGCTTGCACGCCTTCAGGCAGGCATCACACTGCTTCGGAGGCACGGGGCCTTCCATGACCCTGGCCGAAAACGGGGTGCGCACAGCACGGCCCGGCAGGCCAACAGGACTATGGATAACCACGATATCCTCCGGTTTGGATTTCAGATAATATTCTTTGAGGGCTGGTGCTGCATTGCTCTCCTCGCAGGCAGCAAACCGGGAACCCATCTGGACACCAGCGGCGCCCATCTTTATCAAATCAACGATGTCCTGGCCATGAAGAACGCCACCGGCTGCAATAACCGGAATATTCACAGCGGAGCTGACATCCGAAATCAGATCGCGCACGGACGTATCCGTACCCAGATGACCGCCAGCTTCCTTTCCTTCAAGGACAATTGCCGTAGCGCCAAGACGCTCTGAAATTTTAGCTAATTTAACGGAAGAAACGATGGGAACAATGGGTGTCCCGGATTCCTTCCCCAGTGCAAACATATCACGGGAAAAACCAGCGCCAGCTACGACAAGGTCAATACCTTCCTCAATAGCCACTTTGACCACTTCGGCAAAGTCATTGGCTGCCACCATGATATTGATACCGATGATACCAGACGTAAGCGAACGTGCGAGCCTAATTTCATACCGCAGTTCGTCATGGCTCATGCCGGATGCTGCAATGAGGCCGATACCGCCTTCATTGGCAACTGCTGCCGCCAGACGGGCTGTGGACAAGCGAATCGCCATACCGCCCTGCTGGATAGGTACACGGGCGACTTTATTGCCGATTTTCAGCTCTGGAAGTTTCAATGTTACTCCTCCAATCAAGCTTACCTACCTTGAAAAATCCCGCGAAAACTTGTTTCACGGGATTTTCAAACAGGTAAGACGCTCAAACTTATTTGTTCTGGTCTATGTAGGTAACTACGTCCTGAACGCTCTTGATCTTCTCAGCAGCTTCGTCCGGAATTTCAATGTTGAATTCTTCTTCGAAAGCCATGATCAGCTCAACAATATCCAGGGAATCAGCACCCAGATCATCGATGAATGTGGACTCGAGTGCAACCTCGTCAGCCTCAACACCTAACTGCTCAACAACGATATCTCTTACTTTATCAAAAGTCATGAAGTTTCACCTCCTTAAATTGATGTCCATCTATAGTTATATCACATAACCATGCCGCCGTCTACATTGATGACCTGGCCCGTGATATAGGATGCATTGTCCGATACGAGGAATGCCACAGCATTCGCTACGTCTTCCGGCGTGCCCATGCGGTTCAAGGGAATCCCCGTCAGCGTCATTTCCCGTGCCTTGTCCGTCATAGCTGCCGTCATATCCGTATCAATGAAGCCCGGTGCTACCATGTTCACCGTAATGCCGCGGGCTGCCAGCTCTTTGGCTGCGGACTTGGAGAAACCAATCACACCAGCCTTGGCTGCCGCATAGTTGGTCTGGCCGGCATTGCCCATCAGGCCAACAACAGATGCCATATTGATGATACGGCCGCTGCGCTTCTTCATCATGAGTTTGGACACGAGCTTCGTGCAGTAGAACACGCCCTTGAGGTTCGTATTGATGACTGCATCGAAATCTTCGTCCTTCATACGCATCAAGAGACCATCACGCGTGATACCAGCGTTGTTGACCAGGATATCAATCTGGCCAAACGCCTCAACCGTGGCATTTACCATGGCTTCTACAGCAACAGCATCTGCCACATCAGCCTGCACGAGAATGGCCTGTCCGCCATTCTTCTCGATCTCAGCCTTGACTTCTTCAGCCTTAGCCGTGTTGCCAGCGTAATTGATGGCAACCTTAGCTCCTTCAGCTGCTAATTTCAGGGCAATGGCTCTGCCAATGCCGCGGGAAGCACCCGTTACGAGGGCAACTTTTCCATCTAAAAGCATATTAGCGAACCTCCTTGAAATAGTCAAGAGTTTTTTGCAAGGATTCCAGATTTTCTACGTTCATGCTCGTAAGGCTCTTGTCAATACGGCGATTGAAACCGCAGAGCGTCTTGCCCGGGCCAGCTTCTACGAAAGTATCAGCACCGAATTCCTGCATGGTCTTCACGCAGTCGATCCATTTGACCGGATGGTCAGCCTGAGCAACGAGGTTAGCCTTGATTTCCGCTGCCGTATTCTCCAGTTTGCCCGTGAAGTTGGAAACCACAGGAATCTTGGCATCGCGGATGTCAACCTTATCCAGCTCAGCCGCCAACTTCTCAGCAGCCGGCTTCATCAGAGTGGAATGGAACGGAGCAGATACCGGCAGGATAACGGCCTTCTTGGCACCAGCTTCCTTCAGGATCTCTACCGCTGCTTCCACGCCTGCGGTGGTACCAGCAATAACCGTCTGGCCAGGGCAGTTGAAATTCACGGCCTGCACTTCACCAGCAGCTTCCGTAGCCTTGGCACAGGCATCGATGATGACTTCATCAGCCAGGCCGATGATAGCTGCCATGCCACCCTGACCTACCGGCACAGCCTCTTGCATAAACTGGCCGCGCTTGTGCACCAGCAGGACTGCATCCTGGAAATCCAGTACATCAGCAGCAACGAGTGCAGAATACTCGCCCAGGCTATGGCCGCCAACCACGTCTGGCTGAACACCATGTTCCTTCAGGATTTCGTTGGCAATCACGCTCATGGTCAGGATAGCCGGCTGCGTATTCGCCGTCAGCTTCAGATCCTCTGCAGGGCCTTCAAAGCACATATCCTTGATGGAATATCCCAGTGCTTCATCAGCCTCTTTGAACAGCTTCTTAGCCACTTCATACTGCTCGCAAAAATCCTTGCCCATGCCTACAGCCTGAGCACCTTGTCCTGGGAATACAAATGCTAATTTATTCAAGACGATAACCCCCAATTACTTGCAATTTCCCTGAATAGCAGTTATAACATTTGGCAGACCGCCAACAATGTCTTCAATAATCTGTTTCACCGGCTTGATGTCATTAAGCATGCCGGAAATTTCGCCGATCATCACGGAGCCGTTCTCTACATCGCCTTCATGGGTTGCACGATGCAGGCTGCCTACGCCCAGTTTTTCCAGTTCTTCTGCAGATGCACCAGCAGCTTCCATTTCTTCATACTTGCGGGAAAGCTTGTTGGCAATCACGCGGGCCGGATGACCCAGGCTCTTGCCCGTAACCACGGTGGAGCGGTCCTTGGCCTTCAGCACGAGGTTCTTGTAGTTTTCATGCGCGATGCATTCCTCGCTCAATACGAAACGGGTACCCATCTGCACAGCCTGTGCTCCCAGAGCGAAAGCCGCTGCCATACCACGGGAATCTGCGATACCACCAGCACCGATTACCGGTACATCAACAGCATCCACTACCTGCGGCAGCAGTGCCATAGTCGTGATCTCGCCGATATGACCGCCGGATTCCGTACCTTCAGCGATAACGGCATCTGCACCAATGCGCACGAGACGCTTGGCCAAAGCTACAGAAGCTACCACGGGGATAACCTTCGTGCCGATTTCCTTGAGTGCCGGCAGATATTCGCCAGGGTTGCCGGCGCCCGTAGTGATGACCGGTACACGCTCATCAATCACAACCTGCATTACTTCTTTGACGAACGGGCTCATCAGCATGATGTTCACGCCAAACGGCTTATCCGTCCAGCCCTTGCACTTCTGAATCTCTGCCCGCAGAACATCGGGGGGCATGTGACCAGCACCGATAAGGCCCAGACCGCCGGCATTGGAAACTGCCGAAGCCAGTTCTGCCGTACCAATCCAAGCCATGCCGCCTTGGAAAATCGGGTACTTTATGTTCAGTAACTTACAGATTGCATTGTTTTCAAACATTAAATACGTCCTCCTTAGCCTCTCTCAATGCTGGATTCCTCGTCCGGCCACGATTAAGACTCTTTCATTAACACTTCTTCTTGCTCCAAAGTTTCCTTGATATGCTCCAGGACCTTTCCGTTCACATAATCATTAGCCACTCCGATAGCACTGCAAATGGACTTTGCATTTGACGAACCATGACTGATGATGCATACGCCATTGACACCCAAAAGTGGTGCGCCGCCGTATTCAGAAGCATCCAGCCGCTTGCCCAGCTTCTTGAGCGTCGGCATCAGCAGCAGTGCTCCCAGCTTCGCCAGGATGCCGCCTTCCTTGATGGCTTCCTTGATCAACTTCATGATGGTCTTTGCTAAGCCCTCTGCAAATTTTAACACAACATTGCCCACAAATCCATCACAAATTACAACATCAAAGTTTCCCTTCGGGATATCACGGCCTTCGGCATTCCCGCAGAAGTTGATGGTATGCATCTCTTTGAGCAGTGGATAAGTTTCCCTTACCTGCTCATTTCCTTTGGATTCTTCCTCACCGATGTTCAGAAGCCCTACCCGCGGATTTTTGATGCCAAAGACATATTCCGCATAAATCGATCCCATCATGCCGCTCTGTACCAGATGAATCGGCTTGGAATCCACATTAGCACCGGAATCGAGCAACATCGTCACGCCTTTGGATGTCGGGATTGGCGTAGCGATAGTCGGCCTGCCAATCCCCTTGATACGCTTCAGGATCAGCTGAGCTGCCGTCACCGCTGCTCCCGTACTGCCAGCAGAGAGCACAGCATCACACTCACCCTCTTTTACCAGTCTGGTCGCTACTACCACGGAAGAATCTTTCTTCGTCCGCACAGCATCGGCAGGATGCTCATCCATCTCAATGACCTGACTCGTGTGATAAATGGTAATGCCGAGATTTTCCCAGCCATTTTCCCGCTTGAGTACCTCGCGGATTCTATCTTCATCACCGACCAGAACAATCTCACAGCCGTATTTTTTCGCCGCACGTACAGCACCGAAAACGATCTGCTCAGGAGCAAAGTCGCCTCCCATTGCATCAACTGCAATTTTCACGAATCTATTTCCCCCTTATCTGTCTCCCCAGGAAACCACGATGAATTTCGCGCGGAAAACTTCTTGGGTTTCATTATGGGTTTTTACCCATATAAAATATTTATTACCTCTCACCTTGACAATTTCCGCCTTGGCAATCAGTTTTTCACCTACATGAACAGGCACCTTATACTTCACATTGGCCACACCAGTAACCGCCATTGGTGCGTCTACGATGGCCATTGCCAAAGAATCCGCCTGAGAAAACATAAAATGCCCCTTGGCAATCTGCGTTTTGCCAAAGACCATATCTTCCGTTATTCTCAGCAGAGAAATGCCCGAATGACCAAGTTCCAGATCAATAAGCTCACCTACCACTTCATTGCTCTGGATAGCCTTTACCTTATTCTGAGCATTTTCGGCCATCTTGCGGATGCGTCCCCGCAGTTCCGGGATGCCCAATTCCAACCGGTCCAGCCTTATCGTCTGCACACTGACATCTAACTGTCTGGCCAGTTCCTCATCCGTCAGAAAAGGCTTGCTTTTAACTTTTTCAATCAATAATTCTTGCCGGATCTTTTTCTTCACTCTTGCCATTCGTACACCTCCCTCCTAATTTAGTACCTGCTATTACGTCCTCATAACATTGCCTATTATACGTTGTACCTCCTAAAAATGCAAGGGACAAATGACATTTTTTTATGACCGCCTTTCTTTATTAAAACCTTCAGAAAATTGTTGACTTTAAGTCTCTTCTGTGATAATATATCTGTAATTAGAGAGAAGCAACTCGAAAAAGGTAATAGCTAGCCGTAGAGATTGTTTCATCTAATAGTAGAACTGGCTCGTGAAGGAGGGGAGTCCAATGGGCCCGTAAGACTGGTTCCCATGAAGATAATGAAAATAGAATGCGTGATGATTAACTAGCAGCTTGACCGGATAAGGCAAGCTGCTAGTTGCATTTCCTTATTATATAAGTGTAAAGTTGTAACATGAATTTAATTTTCTGATTGACACGAGGTTAGCATTTATATTAAGATATAAAACAATATACATGACGGCACACGCCGTTCATGGCTTTATGTAGATTCACTAGTATCAAGAAAGAAGGGGTTAAGTTGGCATTCTATTTTGAAGAACCATCACACACTTTTGGCGAGTATCTCCTCGTTCCCGGCTATTCCTCGGACAAATGCATCCCAGCAAATGTTTCCTTGAAAACACCGCTGGTCAAGTTCCGCAAGGGTGAGGAACCGAAGATTTCCATGAACATCCCTATGACCTCTGCTATCATGCAGGCGGTTTCCGATGACAACATGGCTATCGCACTGGCCAAAGAGGGCGGTGTGTCCTTCATCTACGGTTCCCAGAGCATCGAAAATGAAGCCGCTATGGTTTCCCGCGTGAAACATTACAAATCCGGTTTTGTCAGCAGCGACTCCAACATCAAACCGTCCACGACCCTGGGCGAGATTCTCGATCTGCTGCAGGATACGGGCCACTCCACGATGGCTGTAACGGAAGACGGCACGGCCAATGGCAAGCTCCTGGGTATCGTCACGAGCCGCGACTACCGCGTTTCCCGCATGTCCATGGACACGCCAGCCAGCGAATTCATGACGGCTTTTGAAAACCTCGTTTATGCTAAGGCTGAGGAAGTTACTACGATTGGCCAGGCCAATGATATCATCTGGGAAAACAAGCTGAACATGCTGCCGATCATCGACAAGAATCAGCGTCTCCTCTACATGGTTTTCCGTAAAGACTACAATGCCAACAAAGACAATGAGCTCGAACTCATTGACGATCAGAAGCGCTATATCGTCGGTGCTGGTATCAACACCCGCGATTACGCTGAACGCGTGCCTGCCCTGCTGGAAGCTGGCGCCGATGTCCTCTGCATCGACTCCTCCGAAGGCTTCTCCGAATGGCAGCGCATCACCCTCAAATACATCCATGAAAACTTCGGCGAAGATGTCAAAGTCGGCGCCGGCAATGTCGTTGACGCCGAAGGCTTCCGCTTCCTGGCTGAAGCTGGCGCTGACTTCATCAAAGTCGGCATCGGCGGCGGCTCCATCTGCATCACCCGCGAAACCAAGGGTATCGGCCGCGGCCAGGCTACGGCTCTGATCGATGTCTGCCGTGAGCGTGACAAGTATTATGAAGAAACCGGCATCTATATCCCGGTCTGCTCCGATGGTGGTATCGTCCACGACTACCACATGACGCTGGCACTGGCTATGGGCGCAGACTTCCTGATGCTGGGCCGTTACTTCTCCCGCTTCGATGAAAGCCCGACGGACAAAGTCAAAGTCAACGGCACCTACTACAAGGAATACTGGGGCGAAGGTTCCAACCGTGCCCGCAACTGGCAGCGCTACGACCTGGGCGGCTCCAAGAAGCTCTCCTTCGAAGAAGGCGTTGACTCCTATGTTCCTTACGCCGGCCCGCTCAAGGACAACGTTGGCACGACACTTGCCAAGATTCGCAGCACCATGTGCAACTGCGGCTCCCTGAGCCTGCCTGAGTTCCGCGACAAGGCAAAACTCACGCTCGTATCCGCTACGAGTATCGTCGAAGGCGGTTCTCATGACGTAATCCTCCGCGATCGTCTGGGCCGCGAATAATAAACAGCGATAATAAAAATCCTCTTTTTCCATGAAAAAGAGGATTTTTTTAATCATATCGCGAAATATATACTCAGGTTACCAATCGAATGTGTGTTAATCCTTCTTCCCCTTGAAACACAGTAAAGAAGGTTAATGCACGGCGTTCCCCTTCTGCATTGCGCTGCGGCTTCGTTCGCAGCGCTTTTTTTATTCAGCGCACGAAACGCTCCTTCAGCAGCAGAGTCACAAAGAACATCAACGCCGCCAGCACCACGATGGTCGCTCCGGCTGCCATATTGAAATAATAGGCCAGCAGCAAACCGCTGAACCCGGCTGCCATAGCCACGATAACGGAAACAAGCTGATATTCCTTCACATCATTGGTCACGTTGCGGGCAGCGGCTGCGGGCAGTACCAGCAGGGCATTGATGATCAGAATGCCCACCCATTGAATGCTGATGGCCACCACCACAGCCAATAAGGCCGCAAATACGCTTTCCACCCAGAACGTGCTGATGCCCCGGCTGCGGGCGAAAGCCGAATTGATGGAGAGGACCAGCAGCCGATTGAACAGGAAGCCCCAACCAGCCAGTACCAGGACAAAGACCAGCAGCAAGGCCTGCAGGTCATCCGCCGTAATGCTCAACACATCACCAATCAGGAAGGAAGAGAATTTATTGAAGCCACCCCCACGGCTCATGATCATCAGACCGATAGCAATGGCCGTGGACGAAAAGACGCCAATGATCGTATCCGTAGAAGCTGTGCTCCTGTTCTTGATATAGGTGATGAACACCGCAAAAGCAATGGAGAAAATAACCAGAGACAGCAAGGGGGATGTCATGCCCAGCAAAACGCCGATGGCGATACCAGTGAAAGCACCATGCCCCAAAGAATCCGAGAAGAACGCCATGCGGTTGGACACCACCATGGTACTGAGCAGGCCGAACAACGGCGTGATCAGCAGGATGGCCAGAAAGGCATTCTTCATGAAAGTATAATGCGCCCAGTCAAAAGGCAGCAATATATCCATGATACTATAGATTTCTGTCATCAGTCCTCCTCCTTTCCTGTACTGGCCAGCATACCGAAAATCTGCCGGGTACGCTTATCGGCAAAGACTTCCTCCGGCGTACCGCTGGTCACTACTGCCTTGTTCAAAAGCACCACCTGATCGGCATGTTTGGCTACCATATTGAGATCATGAGAAATCAGCAGGATGGCCATATCCTCTTTTTCCCGCAGCTCTGCCAGAATCTCATAGAAGAGTTCCAGCCCATTCTGATCGACACCAGAAACCGGCTCATCCAGCAGCAGCAAATCCGGCAATGGATCTAAGGCCAGAGCCAGCAACACCCGTTGCAACTCACCGCCCGACAGTGCGCCCAGCCGCCGCTCCAACAGGTGTTCCGCATGCACCCGGGCCAGACTCTTCATGATCCGGGCATTGAGCTTGCGGCCAGAGGTCAGCCAGACCGGTTTCTCCCCCAGACAAGCCAGGAAGATATCCTTGACGCTTATCGGTGCACTCACATCGAAGTTCAGATATTGCGGCACATAGCCAATCACCGGCTGATTCCCCCGCCGGCCTTCAGCATCAGCATAGTGAAGGGTTCCCTTATGGGGCACTTCCCCCAGTATGGCCTTCAAGAGGGTACTCTTCCCTGCTCCATTGGGGCCGATAAGGGCCGTCAACTGACCACAATGCAGATGGATATTCACATCCTTGAAAATCGTAAGGCTCCCCGCCTGCACGCTGAAATTCTCGATTTTCGTGCAGCAGAGCTTGGCACAATCCGAGCAGGACGAAGCCTTATGATGCATGATATTCCTAAACAAATCCTCTTACTCCTTTCACCGCACCAGATTGCGGAAAGCCCGGCTGCCGAGATAAAAGCCGCCGATGGCGTAAACGCCCAGCACCGCCAAAGAGACCATATCTGCCCCATTGCCGCCCGCGAGGCTGCGCAGCAGGAAACTCGTATGCGTCAAGGGCAGCAACTCGATGAAATATCGCAGCAGATCCGGCAGGGCCTGAGTGGAAAAGAATGTCCCACACAAGAATGACATCGGCAGCAGGATATAGGTATTCACCTGACTCATTTCCTCATAAGTGCTGATCTTCATAGCCGCCAAAAAACCGATTTCTGCAAAGATGATACAGTTCAAAACCAATACCAACAATAACGATGGCGATAATTGCAGATTCGCTCCGAACAAGAACGCCAATAACACAATGATCGCACTGGAAATCAGCCCTCTGAGCACCGCTGCCAATACCTTGCCTAAGACAAAGGCATCCGGCACAATCGGCGCAATCAGATACTCCTCCAGACTCTTATGGTAGATGCGCTCGGCATGCACCGGCGTGATGCTGTTGAAGCTGATATTCATGGAATTGAGCGCCAATATTCCTGGCACCAGAAAATCTAAATAACTTCCTCCGCTGACCTGAATACTGCGCCCTAAGCCCCAGCCAAAGGCCACAAGATAAAGCATGGGTGCGACCATCCGGGCCAGGATGAATTTCGTCAGCCGCCGCTTCAGGACCACCCAGTCCCGCCAAAAGACGGTCCAAACATCATATAACAATCACAGCCCCTCCTTGCGCCCGGTAATCTCAATAAATACATCCTCAAGATTGGTAGGACGGATCAATATGCCGCCCACCGCTTCCTGCTCTGCCGCAAAGGTTGCGGCATCTTTTTTTTGGGCGAAGAACTTATAGGCACGTCCCTGTTCCTCATCCCACTCCACCGTGAATTTTCCCAGCCGCTCCTTGAGATTTTCCGGGGTATCCAGAGCCGTCAGCTTTCCCTTGTCCAGGATTGCGACCCGCTGACAGAGCGCTTCCGCTTCCTCAATATAATGCGTGGTCAAAAACACCGTCACCTGCTCCCGGGAAAGCTGGCGGATCAAGTCCCAAATCTTGCGGCGTACCTGCGGGTCAAGCGCCACCGTCGGTTCGTCCATGAACAGGATCTTCGGACGGTGAATCAGCGCCCGGGCTAGCAGCAGACGCCGCTTCATGCCCCCAGACAAGCGCCGCACACCATCATTGGCCACATCCTCAAGCTCCACATACGCCAAAAGCTCATCAATCCGTTCCTTCCGCTCCTTCGCCCCCATATGATGCAGGCGTGCATGCAGTTCCAAATTCTCCCGCACGGTCAGATCCTGATCGAAATTGACATGCTGGGGTACCACGCCAATCAGTTTCTTGATTGCCTGCGCCTTTTCCCGCACATCCTGTCCTTCGTAAGCAATACGCCCAGCGGTCGGCGCGAGCTGCAAAGTCAGCATGCGGATGGTCGTGGTCTTGCCCGCCCCATTCGGCCCCAGTAAGCCAAAGACTTCCCCCCGCCCTACCCGGAAGGAAATCCCATCCACCGCTGTCTTTTCTCCCTGCGTCCCCGACTGGGTACGATGGGGGAATTTTTTGGTCAAGTTCTCTATCGCAATCATATACCTGTCCTCTATCTAAAATTCGCTATAATCCTATTCTAGCAAATGTGTCAATCCCCCGAAACAGAAATTACGGGCAGCCCAGCGACAAAAGCCTTATCGAGCGGCTACCCGCAAAATATTTTTTTCTGCTCATTTCATTTCATAAAAACTGCTCACTTGCGTAAAACGTGGTGCCACCACGAGCTCTCCATCTTTGCCGAGGTATCCCCATTTCCCACCTATGCAGACCGGCAGCAGTCCCATAGCCATAATGCCAGCATCCGTAACCGTTGCTGGCAAATCTTTCACCACCTGACCGGATTTATCAATCAGCTGCCAGCCAGCTTCCGTGCGAACCGCTGATACGCCGCTGCCGAAAGGACGCATGGCCAGATAACGGGGACGGATATGCGTCCTGCCATCCATGCTCACAGCCCCCCACTTCTTATCCTTGCGTACCAGTGCCATCCCATCGGCAAAGGGCAATACTTCATCATAGCTGGTCGATACGATTTCCTTGCCCTGCCGGCTGATAAAGCCCCTCTTTTCATTGCTCTTCAACAAGTTATTGGGTGGCAGGCCGATCCCGCCTAAGGCAATGCTTGCTCCATAAGTCAATGAGCGCCATACATTCACTTTTTTCTTTACTTCATGGATTTCTGCCACGCCATTCTGAAACGGGCCAATATAACGCGAATCGCGCGGAATCAGCAAACGTCCCCGCTTATCTATATAGCCCTTTCCCTGTGGCGACTGCACCGCTGCCAGACCTTCGGAAAAGCCCGAGAAAACGTCACTGTATTGCGGCTTGATCCGGATAATGCCCTGCGGATCGACAAACCCCCATTTCCCCTGCTGTTTGATGGCCGCCAAACCCTGGGAAAAGTTTTGGACAGCATCAAACTGACAGCTTATGACAATTTCACCATTTGCCGTAGCATAGCCCCACTTGTCCTGCTGTTTTACGGCCACCAGCCCATCTTCATCAAATTCGCCGATATAAGCAAATTCCTCCGCACTGACAGGCGTGCCATCCCTGCGCACGAATTTCCAGACGGTCCCCTGCCGCACACCAAAACAATCATTTTCCTTTGTAACCGCCGTTATCTCATCATAGATGACGGGCAACAGCAATTTTCCCTCGCTGCTATACGCGCCCCAATGGGCTTCATTATTTTCCACGAGATAAGTTTTTCCATGACTGGGGATGAGGATATTCAGATACTCCACAGGTACGATGACCTGCCCATCCTGCCCCAAGACACCGCAGAGTTCCCCTTTCTTCAACATCAGGGCACCATTCGACCACGGCACAATCTTGTCATAAGCCAAAGGTATACGGAAATTTCCCTGTGTATCGATCACACCGCACAAATTGCTTTCCTGCACCACAGCCAAAGGAACCGCCTGCAAACTGTGCGGCCCCCATAAGGCCATCGTTGCCGCCATCACCAACAGGCTTTTTTTCCACTTCCTCATACGCCACGCCTCCCTCCCCTTATACACGACATCGCCATTACCTTGCTATTCTACAGCCCAGCCCGCATTCCCTGTCTCATCCTAGCATATCTGCCTGAAAAATAGCATGATATTTTCCCAGCAGGCGTGGTATGATAGAAACATCCTAAAATATACGGAGGTAATCCCATGCCAAATTCCAATCCCTATTGCACCGGCTTTGCTCCCAGCATCGATGCAAACTGCACCCATCTTATCCTCGGTTCCATGCCCAGTATAGCTTCCTTGGGCGCTCAACAGTATTACGCTCATCCCCAGAACCGCTTCTGGCCACTGATGGCCCGCATCCTGGAACAAACCACACCCCCGATAATATATAAAGAACGTCTGGCCATGCTGCTGCGCCACCATATCGCCCTTTGGGATTCCATCGCCAGCTGCGAACGCCCAGGCAGCCTTGATGCCGATATCAAAAACGAGCAGGGCAATGATTTCACTGCCCTGCTCGCACAATATCCTCATATCCATACCATCTGCTTCAACGGCGGCAAATCCTTCCAATGCTTCAAGAAGTATAACAAGGAACTCCTAAGCCGCCAGGACATCCACTTCTACAAACTTCCCTCCACCAGCCCGGCCAACGCCCGCTGGAAGATGGAAATGCTGGAAGAAGCATGGAAAGTACCCTTTAAAGAGTGAACTACTCCCGCCTATAGAGGCTGGAGCTTCCTGCTTCAACGAGAACTGCGATATATTCCGAGGAATATATTCGTCTTACACACTCTCCACAGGCGTAACTTCCCGTAGTTCCTACGGTAGTTGTGATTTGTCGGCTAATCTGACTTCGCACATGTTACATCCCGAATGGTTACGGGAAAGAGAGGATAATCACAAAACCCTTGTTCGTACCTGCTGGGAGCTTACTGCCTTGGTTATCGACGTTTCAGACTCCGTGAGACCGTAGCATAACAGTCTATAGAATTTCGCAGGTCTTCTCCTTTCTTAGAAGATTTCCGATATTCGTTGCTAAGATTGTACCACAAAACTATCTACGGAGCAATTGTCTGGCTCAATTACTTACGTAAATTCGCCAGACCCGCCTTCATCCCCCACCTAAGAGGTAGAGGACTTCTGGCGTACTAGGTTAAATATCAGCCTTCCACAGACCATGGAGATTGCAATACTCAAACACTGCCACCGGCGCATCTCCATCCGCGATCTTGAACACTGCTTCCGGTTTGTCGTCTGGCGTCAAATGACGCATCTGGCCACCATTTTTCGTCTGGACATGAATCCACTCAATCAGATGCTCCGGTGTCATGGGATGCGCTACGGAACCCACAGTTACCTTCAGCACGCCCGCAGCCTGGTCAAACTCCACGACCGGCACATGCTTCTCCTGCGCCGCATCCGTGGTGTTGGCCGTCAGTGCCGTCATTGGCTGCCCACAGCACATCATCTGCCCCTGTCCCTCATGAATCAGACCCACAAGATTTCCACAAATACTGCAACGATAGAATTTGCTTGCCATACCTTTTTCCTCCTTATATAATCCACAATAAATCTAACTGTTGTATCATTCTAGCTGCACAACACTAAATCCTGCTCAAGTCAAAATTACGCCAAAAAACCTTCATGTCTGAGCAGCCATTCCTTTCGCTGCAAGCCGCCCGTATATCCGGTAAGTCTGCCGTCCTTCCCAATAACCCTATGACAGGGAACGATGATGGCGATCGGATTATATCCTAATGCGCCGCCCACAGCCTGCGCCGACATCTTAGCCACGCCTTGCAACTTTGCAATCTGCCCAGCGATCTCCCCATAGGTTGTCGTTTGTCCATAAGGAATCATACGCAATATATCCCAAACAGCATTTTGGAATGCCGTGCCATTCAGAGATAGCGGCGGGGTAAAATCCGGTACCCTGCCAGCAAAATACAAATCCAGCCAACGGCAGGTATCTGCAAAAACCGGTAAACACGGAGCAACATTCTGCATATCGGCTTTATCTCCGCCATAAGGATAATCCATAAAATCCAATTCAGTCAAAGCCTTGCCATCACTGACCATAAGCAACGTACCCAAGGGCGAATCATAATGATAATGGTATGTCAGTTCTTCCATCTGCATCAATCCTTTCCCAATGAAAATTTCGTCATACAAACAAGCAAATCCTGCCCTCCCAGCAGGAATACAGTCTGACAGAATTGAATTACATTACGAATAAACAACGTCAGGAGGATGATTTCTTATGCGCCAAATATTAATCCCTATTATACTTGCTTCCTGCCTTCTTACTCCCACTGTTGCCCATGCCGGCTTCGGCACAGGTATCGGCATCACCTTCCCAGCCTCCGGGTCCAGTACGAAAACGCCCATTAACACCTATGCCGCCCTGCAGTTCGAGCAGATCACCGAGGAGCTGACGTTGCAGGAACGCCACGGACGGCTGCTTATGGAACTGAAAGTCTGCAACAACGGCGATGCGCCCTACACCATCAGCCACCGTGATGGACAGGTATATGACTTTCTCATCACGGACAAAAACGGCAAAAAAATATGGCAATGGTCCGATGGCATGGCCTTTACCCAGGCACTATGCACCACCACCATTGCCCCGCATAGCTTTGAAGTCTACAAAGCCGAACTGAACAGCAAAGACTACCGCAAAATAAAAGACGATGCCATACTCGCCACCGCCTTTCTATTAGATACCCCCTGCAAACTTTCCGCCAAGCTCCCCACCACCATCGCCAGCAACAGCACACCAGTCCTTATCCACGGCGGCGTGATATTCGGCAACAGAGCAGTTGCAGATGATCAGTAATGTTCCTTGCATTGGGCTATTTTTAAATTGTCATTTACGATTTTATAAACCAGCCTGTTCTTTTTGTCTATACGCCTGCTATACCAACCTTGCAGATTCCCTTTTAGAGCTTCCGGATTCCTTGTCCCTTCCAGTACGCCATTGCGCATAATGTCCTTCACTAGCTGATTGATCTTTTTGAGCGTTTTCTTATCCTGATTCTGCCACTCGACATAATCAGCCCAAGCTTCCTCATCCCACGTTATCAGCATTCTATCAGCTCATGCTCCTCCCCTTCACCTGCTTCCAGCCTACGAATAGCCGCCTGCAAGTGCCTTTGATTGGCTTCACTGTAAAAACTGTCTGCCTTAATCTCAAAAGGAATGGAGCCGGTACGGACAATAGCTTTCAACATCATCGTATAGGCAGTGGAAAGCGTCAGCCCCATCTGTTCACACAAAAATTCCGCTTGTGCTTTGAGCTGAGGTTCTACTCTCATGGTTACAGATACGGTTTTCATGCTATCACCTCTTTCTGCCTATATCATAGCATTAATGACATACAATGTAAATACATATACAGTATTTACACAATTACATTACACAGCTCTCAAACCCGGTACCTCATACCACCGTGTCTGCACGAGCTTGAGTTACCTTAGAAGTTACACAGCTCTCAAACAAGTGGCGCGTGACCATGCCTATGATTTGACCAGACTATCAATGTCCAAAATGTAAATCGGATGATATAAAGGCACTAAAACTTATCCAGAAAAAGCCTACATACGAATCACATAAGGGGAAGTATATTGTATTTTTAATATTGTTTTGTATGTGTGTAGTGAATTTTTTCAGCGTGGGGATAATAATGTTACCTCAAGGTGAAGAAAATGCCGTAGGGGGACTGGTATCCTTGGGTTTTATGGCATCAGGATTTTGGATAGGATACAAATACTATAAAAAAGAACATGATAAAAATTACAATGCATGCATAAAAAATATTAAATTTTGGAAAAATGGATACAAGTGTATGAGATGTGGAGAAGAATTCTCTTTGCCAGATAATAAGAGCAAATAAGTAATTATAACAAGAATGATGATTCTTTTATAGTCGGTAAAAGTTCTTCCTAAACTAAGCTATGGCAATCAATCGACTTGATAAAAATATAGTATCAAAATTGTCAGCGTTCTTGTATGATATGTTTACTGTCAGAAAACAAAGGAGATGACAATGTGAAAAGACTCATTTTGACAATAATTGCTATATTAATGATGGTCAATTTATCTTATGTATCAGCAAATAATAAACTCGTAGAAATTAATAATAATTATTACTGGTGTGGGAATAAGAATTTTATCTGTATACCTTTATCTGGGGGGAGTAGTGGAAGATATTCTATAATCGATATATCTTCAATAGTTGTAGTAGAAAACTCTAATTCAAATATTAAGTTTACAGCTCTTTGTTATGGTATAGACCCAAGTGGAAATATAGAGAATAAATCAACTTTTTCAATAAAAAGGATAAAACTTCCTATAAGCGTGTTCAAAATTGAAAGAGGAGTATTAAATTATGGATCTATAGAAATTACCTATGGTGAAAATACTCGCGAAGAAAAGCTTGGTAACTTATACTATGATTTTATAAAAGAAATCGAAAAACAGACTAATGGAAAAATTAGCTCAATAGACATATTCGGTGGTTATGTTAATTTTTCTAGTGATTATGTGTGGTACATTCCAAACATGCCTTTAGAATACCGTGCAAAATACGGAGATGGACTAGCGATAATTAAAATAAATGACATTTCCGCAACGATGAAAGATTATATGTCAACAGAGAAAGTTATTTCCCCTTTATTTTATTATTATATATTTCCACATTATAGTGATGATTATGTAAGAAGTCATCTGGCTGAAATTCATAATAAAAACGAAGATTTTATTATTACAAAAATGACTTTTGCGTTGACTAGTAATGGTAAATGGATAAGAGTATTGTCACCAGAAAACTATGCTAAATTTGGTGGGGCAAGTACTAATAATTACACTTGGGAAGAACTTCCATCAGGTTTGTTAGGGAAAATATATCGCGAGGTATGCGATTATACACTGAAATATCTTAATCATTCGATATCTAAATAACAGATTGATAATTTTGTCTTTACATAAATTTTTTATGTAGAGAACGATTGGTAAATAAAGGTTAAATACGAAAATGGGAGGCATGAAAAAAGCCACGCAGCCGCCAGCGCTGCCGTTTATAGCATAGTAGAAACCAGCAAAGCCAACGGCTTGGAGAGAGTATGAAAAAATCTCTGTAAATTAAGTTCCCCTCGAAATCATAAGGTCTTCTATGATAAACTATAATCAAATCATAGGAGGCCTTTTATCATGGCAAGAAAGAAAAAAGAGATTCACAAGGTAGAAATGACCGATGGCAAGCGTGCCATCATCCAGCAGTTGTTCCAAGAGTACAACATCGAGAGCGCTACTGATATCCAAGACGCCCTGAAAGACTTGCTGGGCGGCACCATCAAGCAAATGATGGAAACGGAAATGGATGAGCATCTAGGCTACAGCAAGTCTGAGCGCTCCGATAGTGAGAATGCCCGCAACGGATACAAAACCAAGCGTGTCAACAGCAGTTATGGCAGTTTTCAGATTGATGTCCCGCAGGATCGTCAGTCCTCCTTCCAGCCCCAGGTTGTCAAGAAGCGGCAGAAGGATATTTCCGCCATTGACGAGAAAATTATCTCTATGTATGCCAAAGGCATGACCACCAGACAGATCTCTGAAACTTTGGAAGACATTTACGGCTTCGAGGCTTCAGAAGGGTTCATATCCGATGTTACCGATAAAAT